>JBQELO010000001.1:0-223325 GCA_052103955.1 Paenalcaligenes sp.
CCAACTCGGCGCTTTCAGGCTCTAGCAATAAACGGGTTTCCAGCAAACCAAAGGGGCCAAAATCATTATCAACTTGAGCGGGCTGGCTCACATCAGGGCTTTGGTTAAGGTTACGTTGCTGGTCACTGAGAACAAACACACCAGTTCCTACACGTACCGCCACATACCCTTCTAACTCCAACGCAATTAGTGCTTCGCGTATGGATGCACGACTCACTTGCAACTGCTCTGCCAGCTCGCGTTCAGACGGCAGCCTACTTCCCACAGAGAACTCTCCCTGCTGGATTTTCGAGGCGATTTGATCGGCGATAACCCGATACAAACGCGGCACTGCGACGGCTTCAAAAACGCTCATGATTGTTCCACACTATTTTGGCCTAGTGGTCAGGCCACTAAGCTACCTGATACCACGGCAATTAATCAAGAAAAAAAACCTAAACCTAGGGTTAACCATCAGTACTTAATGGCCCCTTCACCTCACTCTGAGTCAGAATCATAACGAAAAAAGAGGAATCTCCGCAGATTTGACTGAAATCTGTACGCAGAGTGCACAAAAAAGCCCCACAACAGATGTCGTGGGGCAACCTAACTAACGGACTAAAAAGGTTGAAACTGGTCAGGCCAGAGAGATGGCTAGATCAACATACCACCATCAATGGCATACACAGAACCTGTGGTGTAGCGTGCGCCAGCCAAATACACCACCAAATCGGCTATTTCGTCAGGCGTACCTAAACGCCCCATAGGCTGGCGAGCAATAAACGCGGTCATAGCTGCATCGTAATCGCCCGTAGCCGTCAAACGCTGATCTAACGACGGGCTTTGTACCGTGCCGGGGCAAATGGCATTACACCGTATGCCTTGGGTAACGTAATCGGCCGCTATAGACTTCGTTAAGCCTATCACTGCCGCTTTGGTTGTCCCGTAGGAACAGCGATTAATCACTCCCTTCAAAGAGCTGACTACTGAGGCTACGTTGATGATGCTGCCATCACCACGCTCTAGCATGCCAGGCAGCACCGCTTGTACGGTGCGCACCATGGATTTCACGTTCAGATCAAAGGCCACGTCAAAATCTTCTTCAGTCGCCTGCAATACGGTGCCATTTTGTACATAACCCGCACAGTTAAACAATATGTCCACTGCCCCTATGCGTTTCACTACGGCATCAATTTCGTTTCGGTCACGCACATTCATACGGTAGGTAGTAAGAGAGGACAGCTGTGCACGCAATACCTGCAATGCGTCCTCGTCTATATCGGTGGCATACACTGTGGCGCCTGCTCGCGCCAATGCCAACGCCGACGCGCGACCTATACCGTGCGCCGCTGCCGTTACCAGTACTACTTTTCCTTGTAGACTCATTTTGCACTCCCACAGGTAGCCGATGCCTTACACATCGGCTACCTCGGATAGATTACTGGTTACGGATAACAGCCAAAGACTCTTGCACGCGCTGTACTACGTCTTCCCCAATTTCAGCTTTGTGCTTGTCGTACACCACCTGTGATTTTTCCAACATACGTTTCTGCTCATCGGGGGTTAGCTCATTGACCTGCACACCAGCCGCTTTAATGGTGGCTAAAGACTGCGCCGACAACTCTCGAATGGCTTGACGCTGCACATCGCGCCCCACAATCGCGCATTCACGCAAAGCGGCTTGTTCTTCTGGCGAGTATTTATCCAAGATACGTTTAGAGAACAACACCAAGAACGGCGTGTAAGCATGGTTAGTCACCGACACGTATTTCTGCACTTCAAAAAACTTTGACGTATCAATGGTCACGAAGGGGTTTTCTTGACCATCAATCGCCCCCGTTTCCAAGGCTGAGAAAATCTCGCCAAATGCCATAGGCGTTGGGTTGGCCCCTAAGTTGTTAAAGGTATCCAAGAAAATATTGTTCTGCATCACACGCAGTTTGATGCCATCGAAGTCTTCCCATTTTTCGACGGGACGCTTGGAGTTGCTGAATTGGCGGAAACCATTTTCCCAATACGCCAAGTTCACCAAGCCCTGCTCAGCTAACTTCTCATTGATAAAGTCACCAAATGCACCATCTTGAATCGCATCGGCCTCTTGGTCATTGGCAAACAAAAAAGGTAAGTCAAACACCCCCAACGCTGGCACTAACCCCACTAAGGGTGACGACGATGTAATCACCGCTTCTTGGGTACCTGAGCGCAATGCTTGTGTAGCCTGAATGTCGCCCCCTAACGAACCACTCCAATATGCGGTCAGTTTCATCTGACCGCCTGATTTTTCTTGCAGGCAGGCATTAAAGGCTTCTACGCCATTGCCCACAGGGTGCTCCGCATTCAATCCGTTAGAAATACGGATATTGCGTTTAGTAAAATCGGCATGTGCAGGCAAGGCCGCGCTCAGACCTATTAGGGCAATCATGCTGCTTAGTACGAGTTTTTTCATGTCTTTGTCTCCTTAGTTCAGAATCTGCCTACCTTCTAGGGCAAGCTTCAATACAGCCACTTCATGGGTACGGTAATGATTTCAGGTACGGCTACGAACAGCATTAACAACAGGAAATAGCCCAACAGGAATGGCCCCACACCCACAATGACCTTCCCTAATGGCACTTTGGCTACGCCACTGACCACGTTCAGCACTACGCCTACGGGCGGCGTCAGCAAACTAATGCAGGTATTCATCACAAACATCACCCCGAAGTACACCGGATCAATGCCTGCCATCTTCACGATAGGCAGCAACACAGGGGTCAGAATCAATAGCGTGGGGGTGAGATCCAATGCGGTACCAATCACAAAGATCAGCAGCATCATGATCAACATCAGCACTTTGGGATGCTCAATAAAAGGCTCTAAGAAACCGCCCAACTCAGCCGGAATATCAGCCGCAGTAATCAACCACGCCGATACCAACGCAGCAGCCACCAAGAACATCACTACGGCAGTGGTTTTGGCAGAACGCAGCAGCACGGTATAAAGATCGCGTAAACGCAGCTCTTTATACACAAAGGTCCCCACCAGCCAGGCATATACCGCTGCAATCACCGCTGCCTCGGTAGGAGTCACCATGCCCATACGAATACCACCCAATACGATCACGGGCATTCCCAAGGCCCATGAGGCTCGCGCGGTAGCTTGCAAACGCTCTTTACCTGAACGCTTAGGCAGTGTGGTACTGGCACTATTGCGCCCCACTATCATCCAAATCACTACTAAGGTCAGTGCCATCAACAGGCCCGGCACGATACCCGCCATAAACAAGCGCGAGATGGAAACGTTGGCAGCCACACCGAAAATGATGAAGGCCATTGAGGGCGGGATCACTGGTGCAATCACACCACCAGCGGCAATCACCCCAGCAGAACGCGGCACGTTATAGCCCGCTTCGCGCATCATGGGCACCAGAATCGCTGCCAAGGCGGCAGAATCGGCGACAGCAGAGCCAGACAAGCTCGCCATAATCACCGCCGCCACAATGGCTACCAAGCCCAAGCCGCCTTTGATATGACCCACACACGCTAAGGCAAAATCAATGATGCGACGGGACAGGCCACCCGAGTTCATCAACTCGCCCGCCAAGAGGAAAAACGGTATCGCCAATAAGGTAAAGGTATCTGCCCCCGAGATCATGTTTTGCGCCACAATTTGGGCATTAAACATATCCAACTGCAGCATTAACATCAGCGAACAAAAGATCAACGCGAAGGCAACAGGCACGCCTATAGCCATGGCTCCCAATAATGAAGCCACAAAAATTAGTAATGTCATGGTGAGCTTACTCCGCGCTAGACCCGTGGCCGCCTGCAAAGCGGTCTAATTCTACGTCACTGACTTTACCGGTCAGCACCGTTAGCAATCGGAAGCCAGCGATCATAAACACCCCCACCCCCGTGAACATACCTATGCCATACACCCATGCCAACGACAGGCCGGTAACAGGTGCATACATGGTGGCATTCACCTCTAATTGCTCCCACGTACCTGCTGCAAAAATGTAGGCACACGCCATAATGATGAGGTTGGTGGCCGCCATACAGATCAGCTGACCATTGCGTGACAAGCGGGAAGTAAGGGTTTCAATACCCATATGACTATGCTCTTTGAAAGTCAGCACAGCCCCAGTGAAGGTCAGCCAGACGAAGAAGAAACGGGACAGTTCTTCTGAGATCATCCATCCGGTGTTAAACGCGTAGCGCAGCACCACGTTGCCAAATACCATGACCACCATGCCAGCAAGCAAGATGGTCAGCACTAGGCCAAGAAAACGGTAAAACCAATCTATTATCCACTGCATGTACCTTGACTCCTTTGTGTTTATATCGGTGCATCTGCAGCTTCTCCCTACCGTCTTGGCATGAGGAAAACCTACAGCTCGCGCGGCTTATAAAGTGCCGCTTTGTCTTCTGCCTGCAATTTGACACGCTGTGCACCACCCAAAATATGGGCCTCCATGGCTTTACGGGCTCCCTCCACATCCCTTCTGGCTATGGCATCACGCACGGCTACGTGTTCATCAATAGTGATTTTGACTATTTCGTCTCGCTCGTAATAATTGCGCGACGTATTCATGGCTTGATGCATCTTTTCACTGATAAAACCAATAAACAGCGGGAAGTATTCATTGCCCGTTGCATTGGCAACCTCGGAGTGAAAATCCAAGTCGGCCACTACGCCATCATCACTCCACTTATCGGCATGAATCATACGGTTTAGTGCATCATCAATACGCGCCATTTCCTCCTCGGTATGGTGCTGTGCAGCTAAACCTGCCGCCTCCACTTCCAGCACACTACGTAACTGGAACAGACTTCGAAATGCTTCAGGCTCATTGAGCGACAAGTCATCTAAACGTAAAAACTGTCGGCGTTCTGGCTCGGTAATAAACGCCCCTACCCCACGTCTGGTTTCAACTAGTCCTTCGTGACGTAGCTGTGCGATGGCTTCACGCACTACTGTGCGGCTCACACCAAAGCTCTCAGACAACTCACTTTCTGTGGGCAATCTGTCCCCTGCTTTCAACTGTCCCTGTACCACTTTGTCGTAGATCTGGCGGGCAATCATCGCTGGCAAACCTTCCACACGCTGGATCTGATCAAAAATAGCCATGACTGACATTTCTCCTTGGGCTGACACTAGCTGAAAATAGCGAGTGTGCCTTGTAAGCGCACATAGCGTCCAGTCAGGACAACAAACAACCAGGATTCATGATGTTTTTTGGATCTACACACTGCTTTAATTTGTGCATCAAGATTTTCTGTGCCGCATCGGCATAATGCTCAAAGGTATGTTTTTTTAGTCGCCCCACACCATGCTCGGCACTGAAGCTACCGTTAAACGCCATCACGCATTCAGTAATGATGTCACCCCCCGCTGCAATTAATTCCATGCGCTGCTCAGTCGTAAACTCTGCGGGTGGCAATACATTGACGTGCACATTGCCATCACCGATGTGGCCGTAGCCCACCACTAATGAAGTAGGAAAAGCCTGCTGTAATCGTTGCTGTATCTGCTCAACAAACTCAGCCATACGAGAAATGGATACCGACACATCGGAGCGCAAATGCAAGCCACGTAAGGCTTGGGCTTCGTTCACGGCTTCGCGGTAACGCCATAAGGTGGCAGCTTGTGTTTGCGTGTGGGCAATAACCGCGTCTTGTAATAGGCCGTCTTCCATCACGCGCTCTAAAAAACCTTCCAAAATACCGGCTACATCTACCAGCTCAGCCCCTGAAAACTCCACTAACACATAGGTAGAATGGGTAAGCGACATGGGGGCCGTGGTGTCTGGCAATGCTTCTTGTGCAAGTGTTAGTACGTTTTGCGGCATCAGCTCGAAGGCAGTCATTAGGTCGCCGCACCGTTTTCGCGCTTGCAAATACAACTGCACTGCATCGTGTACTGAATCCAAGGCCAATAAGGCTGTCACTACATTTTGCGGTAAGGGCGACAAGCGTAAAGACGCGGCGGTCACGATGCCTAGCGCCCCTTCCGCACCAATGAATAACTGGTTCACATCTACGCCGCGGTTATCTTTACGCAAACCCTTCAGGTTGTGCAGCACACTGCCATCTGGCAGTACCACTTCTAAGCCCAGCACTTGCTCTCGCATCATGCCGTAGCGCAAGACGTTCACCCCACCCGCGTTGGTGCTGATATTGCCGCCTATTTGGCAACTTCCCTCTGCCCCCAAGGAAACAGGGAACAAAAACCCTTGTGCGGCAGCAGCGTCTTGCACCGTTTGCAAAATGCAGCCTGCCTCTACAGTCATGGCGTAGTTGTCGTGATCCATATCTCTAATGGCGTTCATACGCCCTAGCCCCAGCACAATGACACGCGCATCAGTCCCCAGAGGCAACGCCCCCAACACCAGCCCCGTGTTCCCCCCTTGCGGTACCACGGCAATTGCTTGTTCCGCACAGTAGCGCACTACGTTTTGTACTTGTTCTGTATTAGCGGGCATCACCACCGCCAATGCAGCAGCCACGTGATCACCATGCCAATCACGCAAACACGGCTCAGCACGCGCATCATCGCCTGGCCACACATGCTCGCCCCCCACTAACAGCCGCAACTGCGCACATACAGTGGCTGCATCGTGATGATCTACGGGCGTTTCAGCTGCCGCTGGCGAGTAGGAGTGTGCGTTCAATTTTTTTCTTTCCTGTAGGGATGAGGTGTGGTCATTTTGGGATTGACCTGCACTTTTAAACCAGACATCATATTGTCAGACAACTCAACTATAGAAAAAAAAGCCTGATGACTCTAATCGGGTTTTACCCTAAGAGGAGACAAACAACATGCGTATTGCCATCATTGGTGCCGCTGGCATGATAGGTTTCAAGCTGGCTAACCATTTGCTACAGCACGGTTTAGCGGCCAGCTCGCCCATACAATCTATGCAACTGTATGACGTCAGCCCTGCCCTACCCATGCCACTAGCGTCTGACCGCTACCAGTATCACTGCATTGATTTCTCTAGCCCTCAGGCAGCAGAAAAAATTGTGCGTGATAGGCCTGATCTGATCATTCATCTGGCGGCTATCGTTTCAGGTGAAGCCGAAAAAGATTTTGACAAAGGTTATGCCATTAACTTGGCGGGTAGCCATCAATTGTTTGAGGCTATACGCCATGCCCACCAGCAAGACGGCTATTACCCACGCATGGTGTTTGCATCCTCGATTGCCGTGGTAGGTGCTCCCCTACCGTTCCCTATTCCTGACGAATTCCACCTCACTCCGCTCACCAGCTATGGCACACAAAAAGCCATTACCGAACTGCTGTTAGCCGATTATTCCCGCCGTGGGTTTATGGATGGTGTAGGCATACGTTTACCCACTATCTGCGTGCGCCCTGGCAAACCCAATGCGGCAGCATCCGGCTTTTTCTCGTCCATTATCCGTGAGCCGTTAAACGGCCAAACCGCCATCTTGCCAGTAGACCCTAGCGTTAGACACTGGCACGCTTCCCCACGTTCGGCCGTGAACTTCTTTTTGCATGCCGCAACCATGGACACCGCACCATTAGGGGCCAGACGCTCACTCTTTATGCCCGGGGTAAGCGTAACTGTAGACGAACAAATTCAAGCCTTGCGCCGTATAGCGGGTGACGAGGCCACGCGTCTGATCCAGTACCAACCCAATCCAGACATTCAAAAAATGGTCACCGGCTGGGCTCCTGGCTTCGACGCCAAACGGGCACTTGCCTTAGGCTTTAGCGCCGAGCAAAATTTCGATGAGATCATTCAACAATACATAGACGACGAAATGAGGGCCGGAGCATGACCACAACACAACAACCACGCATCGCTTTTTTGGGCACAGGCTTAATGGGCGCACCCATGTGTGCCAATTTACGTAAAAAGGGCTTTGATCTCTGGGTATGGAATCGCAGCCCTGAAAAAGCAGAAGCCTTGGTTCCACTGGGCGCCACGCTTGCACACAGCGCAGCCGATGCTGTCAGCCACGCCGATGTGGTGTTCACCATGCTCAGCAATGACGAGGCCGTAGAAAGCCTAGTGCTAGATCCTGCCATTATCGCCGCCGCCAAACCCGGCACAGTCTTTATAGACAGCAGCTCTACCCGCCCCGCTACGGCTAAAAAACTGGCAGCAGCCCTAGCACAGCATCAATTGCACTTTATTGATTGCCCGGTATCGGGTGGCGTGAAAGGTGCACAAGAAGGCACGCTAGCGTTGATGGCTGGCGGCCCTGCTGCACTGATCGACTCTTTAGCACCTGTTTTTGCCGCCTTAGGACGATTAACCCGTGTAGGTGATCACGGCGCAGGGCAAGTCGCTAAATTGGCTAACCAACAAATTGTGGCCATCACCATAGGCGCCATTGCCGAAGCCATGACACTGGTATCACGCTCTGGGGGTTCTGCCGCGGCCTTCCGAGACGCCATTCGTGGTGGTTTTGCAGAAAGCACCATCTTGGCACTGCATGGCGAACGCATGATCAATCGCAACTTCGAGCCCGGTGGCCCCTGCAAGCACCAATACAAAGACCTACGCAATATACAGTCGCAAATGGCCTTGCATGACCTGCAACTGCCCCTTACCTCTAGCGTGACTGAACTCTTCGGTACGTTATGCGAAAACGGTGGCGCTGATTTAGACCATAGCGCTTTGCTGCTACAGATTGAATCCCTGAATCCCAAGGAAGGTTAGCAACAATGACTAGCCCACACACACCTAAACGCCTACGCTCGCAAGACTGGTTCGATAACCACGAGCACATAGACTTGGCCGCTCTGTATATGGAGCGGTTCATGAATTACGGTATTACCCCAGAGGAGCTGCGCTCTGGAAAACCTATTATTGGTATTGCACAAAGTGGTAGCGACCTCACACCCTGTAACCGTGTACATATAGAGCTAGTGAAACGGGTGCGCGATGGCATACGCGATGCAGGGGGCATTCCTATGGAGTTCCCCACGCACCCTATTTTTGAAAACTGTAAACGTCCCACCGCGGCACTAGATCGCAACTTGGCGTATTTGGGGTTAGTGGAAATTTTGTATGGCTACCCCATTGATGGCGTCGTACTCACCACTGGCTGCGACAAAACTACGCCCTCTGCGTTAATGGCGGCAGCTACCGTTAACATTCCCGCTATTGTGTTATCGGGTGGCCCCATGCTGGATGGCTGGCACGACGGTAAACGCGTAGGGTCTGGCACGGTGATCTGGCAATCGCGACGTGCGTATGCGGCCGGCGACATAGGCAAAGAGGAGTTCTTCCAGCGCGCCTTAGACTCTGCTCCATCGGTAGGCCACTGCAACACCATGGGCACGGCATCCACCATGAACGCCATGGCCGAAGCCTTAGGCATGTCGCTCACCAGTTGTGCTGCTATCCCTGCCGCTTACCGGGAGCGCTCTCAAATGGCGTACCGCACCGGCAAACGTGCCGTAGAGCTAGTACACGAAGACATACGCCCTTTGGATGTGATGACACGCACGGCTTTCTTAAACGCTATTCGGGTGAACACTGCGATTGGTGGCTCTACCAACGCACAACCTCATTTAGTTGCCATGGCGCGTCATGCGGGAGTAGCGCTAGCCGACGCCGACTGGCAAACCTATGGCTACGACATTCCCTTACTGGCGAACGTACAGCCTGCAGGCGAATACCTCAGTGAGAACTTCCACCGAGCAGGCGGCGTGCCCGCCATCATGTGGGAGCTATGGCAAAACGGCAAGCTAGACGAGCAGCCCATTAACGTGAATGGCAAACCCTTAAGCGAATCGCTGCGCGACCGCGAAAGTACCGACCGCAACGTTATCCTTCCCTATGCAGCGCCGTTAAAACACCAAGCCGGTTTTAGAGTGCTATCTGGCAATTTATTTGACTTTGCCATCATGAAAACCAGCGTCATTTCGGAAGCCTTTGCACAACACTATTTGCGCAAACCTGGCCATGAGGGGGTATTTGATGCACGAGCCATCGTGTTTGAGGGCTCAGAAGACTACCACCAACGCATAGATGACCCTGCGCTGAACATTGACGAAAATTGCATTCTGGTGATTCGTGGCACTGGTCCCTTGGGCTGGCCTGGAGCCGCTGAAGTGGTCAACATGCAACCACCCAAAGCCTTGCTGCAAAAAGGCATTACCAGTTTACCTACCTTGGGTGATGGTAGGCAGTCCGGCACCTCAGACAGCCCTTCTATCTTGCATGCATCCCCAGAAAGCGCAGCCGGTGGTGGTTTATCGTGGCTGCAAACTGGCGACATAGTACGGGTAGATTTGAATAATGGTCGCTGCGATGCGTTGGTGGATGCCGCAGAAATTACCCGCCGTAAAGCCAACTTCACCCCTCCTGTAGTGGCAACCGCCACACCGTGGCAGAAAATTTACCGCGATGACGTGGGCCAATTAAATACGGGGGCCGTGCTAGAAAGCGCCGTGCCATTTATCAATGTGAGCCAGACGCTGCCTAGACACAATCACTAGATAAGGCCCGTACACCACACAATTGCTTTTACATCCCTTTGATCGCACCTAGGCAGCGTTGCTGTTTAGGTGCGTTTTTTTATGCGGCGGCTAAGTGGTACGGTAATGGTTCTCTATAATCCATCACAAGTGGCTCTTTTGAAAGCACCAGCTAAGACTTAAGCTATACCCTATTCACGATGACATAGAATTTTCTATGGTTACCTGTCAGCAACCTACGGATTCTGTCGCGTGAAACACAGAATACTTGAATACACGAATTGACCTGGAGTCACCTCATGAGCAACGCAGACCTGAAAAAACGTAAAGATGCCGCCACCCCACGCGGTGTTGGTGTAATGTGCGATTTCTACGCAGACCGCGCCGAAAACGCTGAACTGTGGGATATTGAAGGCAATCGCTACATTGACTTTGCAAGCGGTATCGCGGTGCTGAACACCGGTCACCGTCACCCACGTCTGATGAAAGCCATTGCTGAGCAAATGGACCGTTTCACACACACTTGCTACCAAGTGGTTCCTTACGAAAGCTACGTAGAACTGGCTGAGAAAGTAAACGAATTGGCTCCAGGCAAAGGCCCTAAAAAAACAGCCTTCTTCACTACTGGTGCTGAAGCTGTTGAAAACGCCATCAAAGTAGCACGTGCTTTCACAGGCCGTCCTTCTGTTATCGCTTTCAACTCCGCATTCCACGGCCGTACGCTGCTGGGCATGGCACTGACTGGTAAAGTAAACCCATACAAACTGGGTTTTGGTCCTTTCCCTGGCGACATCTACCACGCTTTGTTCCCTAACCCACAAGGTGGCGTTAGCATCGACGATGCAAAAGAAGCGCTGAAACACCTGTTCTTGGCTGACGTAGATCCTAAACGTGTTGCTGCCATCATTCTGGAACCTGTACAAGGCGAAGGTGGTTTCAACGTATGTCCTCCTGAGTTCATGCGCTTCTTGCGTGAAACTTGTGACGAACACGGCATCTTGTTGGTTGCTGACGAAGTTCAAACTGGTTTCGGTCGTACAGGCAAACTGTTCGCCATGGAACACTACGATGTACAACCTGACCTGACCACAATGGCTAAAAGCTTGGCCGGTGGTATGCCTCTGTCCGGCCTGAGCGGTCGTGCAGACGTCATGGATGCTGCGGCTCCTGGCGGTCTGGGCGGTACATACGCTGGTAACCCATTGGCTGTTGCATCCGCTTTGGCTGTCATCGACGCTATCGAAGAAGAGAACCTGTTGGCACGCGGTGCTGAACTGGGTGATCTGTTGCAAGCACGCTTGAACGACATCGCTAAAGACGTAAAAACCATTTGTGAAGTACGTGGTTTGGGCGCAATGGTTGCTGTTGAGTTCCGCGACCCTGCAACTGGCAACGCCGCAACACAACTGGTTAAAGACATTCAAAACCGCGCATTGGCCAACAAACTGATTCTGTTGACATGCGGTATTGAAGGTAACGTTATTCGCTTCCTGTTCCCATTGACCATCACCGATGCAGTAATGGCTGAGGCTCTGGATATTCTGGAAGCGGCTATCCGCGGTTAATAGAACCGCACGACGCAGTTGCGCCTGCGTCAAACCATGACAACATGGTGCTTTTCACCCCCAGTAACGTTCAACGTTACTGGGGCTTTTTTTATCCCGCTCATACGGCCCATCCCGTATAGCCAAAGGCTTTGTTACACTACTCTTTTTGCTGCGCTCACGCACAGAGCAGTCAGTACACCATCATCAAGGAGCTTGCATGAACTACGTACAGATACCTACAGGACAGGGCCAAACCATGAAAGCCCTCTATGTTGCTGCCGCTGATAAAAATGCTCCGGGGCTGGTGCTGATTCAAGAGATTTTTGGTATTAACCATGCCATGCAAAAACTGGCGCAATACTGGGCAGCACAAGGTTTCAACGTAATTTGCCCCGATTTATTTTGGCGCCAAGAACCCGACCTCGAACTCAACCCCACCAATCAAACCCAGTTTGCCTTGGGTGTAGAGCTGATGCAAAACATGCAAGACAGTGAAACACTGGCCGACTTAGAAGCCACACGCAGCTTTTTAGCTAAGCAAATTGGACACCAAAATATTGCCGCTCAAGGCTACTGCATGGGTGGAAGGCTAGTAGTCTTGATGGCTGCACATAGCCCTATACGCTGTGCGGTTAGCTACTATGGTGTGGGTTTGCAAGATGTGTTGCCTACGCTGCCTGCTAAAGCAGCGCCTGCCTTGCTACACATTGCCGAACTAGACCACTACGTGCCTAGCGATGTACGTAAAACCATTGAATCCAATGTAGCGGAACGATCCGAGTGGGAAGTAGTTTTGCATGAAGGTTGTGATCACGCATTTGCTCGACCCGGTGGCGTGCACTTTGTAGAAAGCGCTGCCCAACAAGCCAATGCACAGTCACTGGCTTTCTTACAGCGTTTCACCGCCTAAACTACCACGCTAACGCCGCCTTATTCGGCGGCGATCAACACACTGAATGCTTGGGCAGACGCGGTTCCGTGATCTGCCCCTTCAAGCACTTTGAACGTCAGTTCAAAACACCCCGTGGCATCCAAGGTTTCATACAACTGACGCGCACCATCCACCATGCGTCGTCGTTCTCGCCGTTGCTGGTTTTCCTGCTGTTTTTCCACGGGTAAGGCCAAATCGGCTGGGGTTAAACCTTGCTCTAGCCCACCCACACTGACATGCACCAAAGGTCGGTGTGTTTCCATGCTGCGGCAACGCCACTCTACCGCCTGACGTAACACATAAAAATCGGCCCACCACACCGAGGGGCTAGAGATCACATAGCGCTTAAACCGCACCGGCTCTTGCAACAGTAGCTGCGATACAAATAAAGCGCCTAAGGAATGGCCCACCAAGGTGGCGGATGACAATGGCTTTACCATTAGCCACCGCTCTACCTCGGGCACCACCACATTCAGCAAGGTTTGCAACAGTACTGTACTTCCCCCTGTGCCTGCTGGCTGCTCGGTGATACGGCCTATTTTCGGAGTGTAAAAATAGTGGCGTCGTTCAGCATTCGGCATACCTATGCCTACCAATACGGCGGGCGTGCTGTGCGCCTCTGCTTCGCGCCGCATTTGCAACAGCAACCTAAACTCTTTTTCGTCCAGCACGTAGATCACTGGCCAACCACCCACCGGGGGAATAGCCTCTGGCCACGCCAGCCACACGGGGAGCTCATCGCCTTCAGCGGTTTGCACCGTCAATTTTGCATGATTCATAAACGCCTACTATAACGATTCAGTCCAGCAACTCGCGGCTCAATCCACTATACTCATAGTTTCATAAACCATTCTCATTTACACCAGGATGTCCATCGCATCAAATCCTGCGCTTGCAGCCCACACCTACCACCGCCTGCTACGCACGCGCTGGTTACTTATCGCCGCTCTGGTTTTTGTTATTGTACTGTCCACGCTTGCTGATTTTACGCTAGGTCCGTCAGCATTAAGTTGGTCAGAACTCTTTACAACCTTACTGAGTCCTGCCGATGCAGAGCCCACCACGCGTGTGATTGTGTGGGAGTTCCGCCTGCCCTACTCCATGATGGCCGTTGCCATTGGTCTGGGCCTAGGTTTGGCTGGCGCCGAGATGCAAACCATCCTGAATAATCCACTTGCCAGCCCCTTTACATTGGGCATTTCGTCTGCTGCCGCTTTTGGCGCGTCGTTGGCCATTATTCTAGACCTGTCTTTACCTGGCCTGCCCCATGCGTGGATGGTGGCCAGTAACGCCTTTATTTTTGCGCTGCTATCCGCCTTTTTGCTCGATGCGGTTGCTCGTTGGGGCGGCATGAGCAGTTCGGGCTTGGTATTGTTTGGTATTGCCTTGGTGTTTTCGTTTAACGCCTTGGTGTCCCTTATGCAGTTTGTGGCCAGTGCCGAAGACTTGCAAGCCTTAGTGTTCTGGACCATGGGTAGCTTGTCGCGAGCCACATGGCCCAAAGTAGGCGCTATGTTCTTGGCCGTAGCCATTATTCTGCCCTTAGCCCTGCGTGACTCGTGGAAGCTCACGGCACTGCGCTTAGGTGAGGAACGCGCCACCAGCTTTGGTATTAACGTGCAGCGCCTGCGTTTAACGTCGCTGCTGCGCATCAGTTTCCTCGCCGCCTTGGCCGTGTCTTTTGTTGGGACAATTAGTTTTATTGGGCTAATAGCACCGCATATTTCACGCCGCCTCTTTGGCGAAGATCACCGCTTCTATTTGCCAGGCAGCGCACTGATTGGTGCCATGATTTTGTCCTTGGCCTCTATCGCTTCTAAAAACCTGTCCAGCGGCATCATCGTACCGGTAGGTATTGTGACGTCGTTAGTCGGTGTGCCTTTCTTCCTGTCGGTGGTGTTGCGCCGCCAAAGCCGTTAATTGCCCATGCTAGACGTAAGTAACCTGCAACTTTCCTACGGCAAACGTACGATTATTTCTGATCTTAGTTTGGCCCCTCTGCAAAATGGCCAACTGGTCGCCTTACTAGGCCCAAACGGCAGCGGTAAATCTACCCTGCTTAAGGCCTTAGCTGGCCTATTAAAGCTTAGCAAAGGCGAAGTGGTGCTAGATGGTCAAAACCTAGCACGCAGCAGCTTCGAGCAGCGCGCGCAGCACGTTGTGTACCTACCGCAGTCTTTACCCGCATCGGTGCACTTGCGCGTATTTGAGTCGGTGTTGGTCGCTGCCAAAGCATCGGCCCTAGCCCCTGACAACAGCGGCCAGATCAACGAAGACGAAATTTTGTCGCTGTTAAAACGCCTAGGCATTGAACACCTAGCGCTGCATTATTTGGATCAATTGTCCGGCGGCCAAAAACAGTTGGTAGGTTTGGCACAAGCCTTAATTCGACGCCCTCGTTTGCTGTTACTAGACGAACCCTTGTCGGCCTTGGATTTGAACTATCAATTCCATGTGATGGACTTGCTGCGCCAAGAAACCCACGAGCATCAGCTCACCACGTTAATTGTGCTGCACGATCTGAACATTGCCCTGCGCCATTGCGACTATGCTGTCATGATTAAAGGCGGTGCTCTGTTGGCGGAAGGCGAACCCAATAACGTGATTAATGCCCAAACGCTAGGCGATGCCTACGGCGTTTCTGCCCGCATAGAAAGCTGCTCTAAAGGCATACATCAAGTATTGATTGATGGCCTGCGTAAACCCATTTTATAGGTAGCCCCATGTTTCGTTCTTGCATGCACACTCTACGTGTTCTGGTCATTAGCTGCTGCAGCCTGCTGTTGATAGCTCCTGCGCACGCCACCGAAACCGAAGCCACCACTCCCATAGTGGTCACAGATGCTTTGGGCCGCACCGTTACCCTACCTGGCCCAGCAAAGCGTCTGATTCTGACCCAAGCTAGACACCTACCCGTGTTAGCACTGGTACACCCAGAACCCGCCAGTATTGTGGCGGGATGGTCTGATGAGTTTCGGACCTCGTTTTCTAACGAATACGACACCTACAAAGCACGCTTTCCTGAGATCGCCAACATCCCCGTTGTAGGGCGTCACACTGCCGAAAGCTTTTCGGTAGAGCAAGCCATGGCACAACGCCCTGACTTAGTCGTCCTGACCACGAACTTTGCGGGTATTAAGCCTAACGAAGACCCCGAAAACTCGCTGCTGCTACAACGTTTTGCCGCCGCAAACATCCCTGTCATTGTGATCGACTTCTTTGTAGACCCACTCAAAAACACAGTGCCTAGCATTCGTGCATTGGGTACTGCAGTAGGCGAAGCTGAGCGTACCGAAGCGTTCATCACGTTGTACGAGACGCACATGAAAAACGTTGCCGATCGTTTAGCCAATATAGATGCCGACGACAGACCTCCAGTGTTTGTACATGCCCATGCGGGCAGCACCGACTGCTGCAACTCGCCTGGCACGGGTACCTTTAACGACATGATCAGCTACGCAGGCGGCCACAACATTGGCAGCGATGTGCTTAAAACCGCCACAGGCAAACTAAACTTTGAATACATCAATGCGCGTAACCCTAGCGTTTACGTAGCGACTGGTACAGGCGCAGGCAAACGTGCGGATAAAGGTTTAGTGATTGGCACTGGCGTTGAAGAAACCCAAGCCCGCGACAGCCTACAACGCATTATTGATGGCAACCGCCTGCAATCGTTACCAGCGATGCAAAATGGCAAAGCCTACGGTATTTGGCATGCCTTTAATGATTCCCCGCTGCATGTGGTTTTTATTGAAGCGCTGGCAGCATGGATACACCCTGAACTATTTGAAGGGGTATCGGCACTGGATACGCTAAACGAAATCAACGAGCGCTTTCTGACGGTTCCCATGCAAGGCACCTATATGGTGGAACTGCAACCTAGCACAACACCCGCACAGCCCTAATGTCTGATGTACTGTCCCCCACGCATAGCCTGACGCTGCACAACGAGGCTGGTCAGCCCTACACCTTACAGTTGTGGCTGAACAGCCCACAAGCCCCCACTCTGCTTTTATTGGATGGGGACTGGTTGCAAGATTGCATTCAGCACTTCCGTAAACGCCACGCTAACGCGATGAATATCGCCAGCTTGGGCTATGGCACCACACACGCTAAAACCGTGATACAGCGTGCGTATGACTTCACCCCGCCCCACCCGGATGGCCTAGACATAGACCCCCGTGTGAAGGAATGGAAAAACGGCGGTGCTCCCGCCTTTAGTGATTTTCTAGAAAAAACGCTACTACCTACGCTGGCCCAACACATAGACCTAAACAGCTCCAAGCTAGGGCTATTTGGCCATTCGTATGCAGGGTTATACGCGCTACACCTGTGGCTGCAACAACGCCCCTTGTTTGACCAGTACGTGGTTGCCAGCCCCTCGGTATGGTGGCGCTGGCCCTATTTACACAAACTTGCTGCTGCCGTTAACCCCACAACGGCACAGGCTGCACCGTTACATATTCTGTTAGGTGAGCAAGAACAGTGGCACCCCTACCCACAGCAACCTGGGAAAACACGCCCACCGGGTGAGCCTACCTTGCCGTTGATACAAGCATGGTTGCATGCGTTGCCACACCAGCTACAACCCCATTGTCAGCTGGAACTTTGCCCGCAAATGGCGCACGGCCCTATGTTGGCCCACTCGGCCACAATCGCCCTTGATCTGATGCGGCTATAGCGCGAATTACAAGTTTGGCACTGGCTTTCACCACAAAAGCACTTTAGAATGAGAATGATTATTAAATGGAATGCATTTCTTCATTCCATATAGACATCATTTATAAAGGCATCCCGCACGGACGCATCTACACGTGGCGGTAGTAAACATTGCTGCAATGAACACCATTTACGTCTATCACCTACACACTCACACAGCGAAGGGGCTACCATCGTCCTTCTTTGCGTGTCTGCGTGATCAAGACTGGGCGCATATACACGCAGCACGCCTACCCGCACAACAGCAGATACGCCAATTGGCCTATGCCTCGGCCTACCATCTGTTGGCGCACCACAATCAGCTAAGTCCTGCTGCGCTACAAATACACCCTGATGCCTATGGCAAACCACAGGCTCGCTTTAGTCGTGACGTTGCCCTGCCTTACTTCAATATCAGCCATTCGCACGAGCTGATTAGCATTGCCGTATCCAGCCAACCCGTGGGCGTAGACGTTGAACACCTCACCACTACAGCTGATACCTCGCTACTGGCGCAACATTTCTGCCCTGAAGCCGACGCCACAGCAGTAGAAGGCACTGGTTTCTTTGCGTACTGGACCAGTAAAGAAGCCGTGCTTAAAGCACATGGCAATGGCTTACGCACTGATCCGGCTGAGCTACAGCTTATGCCTCCCACATCGCACTTTCAATCGCTACGATGCAGCCCGCCTGCGCTAGGCTTACAGCAACATCAAGTTAGTCTGTGCCCAGCGCCCGATACGTATTGCTGCGCGGTTGCTTCTTCCCTAGCTGCCCCTCTGTTGCAGGCTACACGCCTCCAGACCGCACAGCTTCATCGTTTATTGCACTGATACCGTTATGAATCACAGCATACCTACCCAGATTTGGCCTTCCGAATTTGTACAACGCTACCAGCAAGCCGGTTATTGGCGTGGCGAAACCTTTGGTGCCATGCTGCGCCAACGCGCAGAACATCACCCTGACCGCGTAGCCGTAGTAGGTGGTTCACAGCGTTTGACCTATGCTGACTTAGATAAACAAGCTTCTGCTATTGCCGCTGGCCTATTACAAAAAGGGCTGCAAAAAGGCGATAGGGTGATTGTGCATCTGCCTAATATCCCTGAGTTTATTAGCGCAATTTTTGGGTTATTTCGTGCTGGCCTAATACCGCTGTATGCGTTGCCTGCACACCGTATTACCGAGATCGAGCACTTTGCTAAAACGGGTGGCGCTAAAGCCTACCTGTGTGCCGACAACCATGGTGGTTTTGATTACCGTGACTTAGCGGCAGAACTCAAACAACGCTACCCCGAACTGCAAGATATCGTTGTGGTGGGTGACGCCGGCAACTACACCCCCTTTGCTGACTTGCAGCAAACGGCTGTGCCTAGCGACTTCCCCGTGAACGTCTCGTCCCCCCAAGAGGTTGCCTTCTTGCAGATTTCGGGTGGCAGCACAGGCTTATCCAAGCTAATTCCCCGCACACACGACGATTACATTTACACCCTGCGTGAAAGCGCACGCATTTGTGGTTTGGACGACACCAGTATTTTCTTGGGTGCGTTGCCCTTGGCACATAACTTTCCCATGAGCTCACCGGGCTTTATGGGTACGCTGTACGCGGGTGGCCGTGTGGTGCTATCCCCTTCGCCTAGCGCAGAAGATTGCTTTAGCTTAATTGAACAAGAGCGCGTCACTTTCACCAGTCTGGTGCCGCCTTTGCTGTTGCTGTGGTTAGAAGCCGTTGGCCGTTCCACCCCTGACTTATCAACACTGAAGGTCATACAAGTAGGTGGCGCCAAGCTGATTCCCGAAGTGGCCAAACGCGTACACCCCACACTAGGCGTTACCCTGCAACAAGTATTTGGCATGGCCGAAGGCTTGGTGAACTACACCCGGTTAGGCGATGACCTAGACACCATTGTGGAAACCCAAGGTTTCCCCATCAGCCCAGACGACGAAATCCTACTGGTAGACGATAACGACAAACCCGTAGCCTCCGGCGAAGCTGGCCACCTACTCACACGTGGCCCCTACACCATCCGCGCTTACTACAACAATCCGTCAGCAAACGAGCGCTCCTTTACCGCAGACGGCTACTACCGTACTGGCGATATTGTGCGCTTAACTGATGCGGGATACTTAGTGGTACAAGGACGCGCGGGCGATCACATTAACCGTGCAGGCGAAAAAATTTCGGCGGAAGAAATCGAAGATCACTTGCTGGCTAACCCACTTGTGTTCGATGCCGCCGTCGTCTCTATTCCTGACGAGTACTTGGGCGAACGCAGTTGCGCTTTTGTGATTGCCAAAGGCGAGCAAAAGCTACGCGCCATCGACCTTAAAAAATGGGTGCGTGAGCGTGGCGTAGCCGAATTTAAAGTACCCGATCAAATTATCTTTGTTGATGCTTTTACGGCAACTGCTGCGGGCAAAATCAGCCGCAAGGCATTACGTGCACAGTTGCAGGCTCAACTTCAAACTCAACTTTCTCAATCATGAGCACAACTCTTACCTTAGAACGCATGCGTGCCGATATCGCGGCCATGCTACACGAAGACCCTAGCGAAATTGCCGATGACGACAATCTGATGGACTGGGGTTTAGATTCTATGCGCGCCATGACCTTGGCCTCACGCTGGCGTGATGCGGGTGCCCGCATCGAGTTTTCTCAGATGGCAGAAGATGCCACGCTAAGCCATTGGTGGTCGCTGGTTAGCGCTCACACTGCATCCTGATTTGTTTCACGCTGTTGTTACCTACTCATGAAGTCTACTGCTCGTTCTGATTCAACTCTGGTTATTCCTCGCATGCATACAGCAGAGGAAGCTGTTCCTCTGACTGAAGCCCAAGAGGGGCTATGGTATGCCCAGCGTTTATCGCCGGATAACCCGATTTTTAATACGGCACACTGCACAGACTTCACCGGCACCTTACAACTGCCCGCACTACAACACGCCATTAATCAAGCCTTGCTAGAGGCCGATGCTCTGTCGTTGCACATGATTGATAGCGACCAAGGGCCGTTACAGTACTTCGATGCCACACACCGTGTACAGCTAGAAGTCATTGATCTGCGCCATCAGCCTGACGCCATTCAGCACGCGGCTGAACTCATGCATGCGGACCACAACCACCCCTTAGACCCAACGCAAGCCCCGCTGTCTAGACAAGTACTATTTTTGCTATCAGACACGCATTGCCAGTGGTACCAGCGCGTGCACCATTTAGCCGCTGATGGCTATGGCATGTCGTTGATTGAGTCGCGTGCACTGGCTTTGTACCGTGAAGAACTAAACAACGATGAAGCCCCTAGCGCAGCACTGACCTCGTTTGCCGAAGTAGTGGCCGACGATCAACGTTACCGACACAGCGAAAAACGTCAAAAAGATGCCGCCTACTGGCACGAAGCCTTAGCATCCATTGGCGATGTAGGCAGCTTGACCACGGGTGTGGCACAAAGCGCCCCCTATTTTTTACGTGCAGACGCCTCTATTGCGCAGCACACCTTGTCGCAGCTACTGGCAATACAAACCGAGCAGCAAATCAGTTGGCCTGACTTGCTTACCTTGCTTAGCGCCGCTTACATCCAGCGTCATACTGGTCAAAGCGATGTGGTAGTCGGTATGCCGTGGATGGGCCGCATGGGTAATGTCAGTGCGCGTAGCGTTGCTACCGTCATGAACGTTGCCCCATTGCGCCTAACTGTGCCGCAACACACGCCATTAAGCGAACTGTTAAGTGTGGGCTCACACGCCATTCTGAAAGCACGACGCCATGGCCGCTACCGCAGTGAACAACTACGCAGAGACTTAGGCTTATTGGGTGGACAGCGCCGTTTGCATGGCCCGCTGATTAACATTCTGCCGTTTGATGCCCCCTATAGCATCGCTGGTGTAGAAGCCAAACAACGCGTGCTGTGTGCAGGGCCTGTGGAAGACCTGAACTTTAACTTCCGTGCTGCGCCCGATGGCCAAAACCTGCGCTTAGAAATTGAAGCCAACCCCACGCTGTACACACAACACGGCCTGCAAATACATTTGCAACGCTTTCAGTACTTCCTACAGCAAGCCTTGCAGGCTTCCAGTTTGGAAACCGTGGCCAGCATTACCCCTGCAGAATACGAATACTGGGTAGAAGGGCAAGCCAGTACCGCACACCCTATTCCTGCCGCCACGCTGACCCAATTGATACGCGAGCAAAGCCAGCGTAGCCCAGAAGCAGAAGCCTTGTCCTATCAAGGTAAAAGCACTAGCTTTTCCAGCTTTGATACGCACGTTCAGCGTATTGCCCAACATTTGATCGCACTAGGCGTCACCCCCGGCAGTATTGTGGCCGTGGGCATGGCACGCAGCGATCAGATGGTGATGTGTTTACACGGCGTGATGGCCGCAGGTGCCGCCTACTTACCCCTAGACACCGCCCAACCGGCCGACCGTATTTGCCGTATTTTGGGTTCAGCCAAGCCCGCTGTACTGATCCACGACAGTAGCTTATGCACAGCCAGTGCCGAGTTTTCGGTGCCAGCCTATGACGCCACACAACTCTTCAGCACTGAACCAGACACCAGCATTGCCTTACCTGAAACACAGCCAGACGATGCCGCCTATGTGCTGTACACCTCTGGCTCTACAGGTGACCCTAAAGGAGTAGTGGTTAGTCAGAAAGCCATTGTGAACCGTCTGTTGTGGATGAAAACCCATTACGGCTTCACCGCAGCGTCACGCTTTTTGCAGAAAACCCCCTACACCTTTGATGTGTCGTTGTGGGAACTGTTCTTGCCTATGCTGTGCGGCGCTTCACTGACCGTGGCAGAGCCGGATCAACATAAAGATCCACACGCGTTGGCCCAACTGATTCTTCAAGAACGCATCAGCGTGGTGCACTTTGTGCCCTCTATGCTGGCAGCATTCTTGAACGAGCCCCAAAGCCAAGGGCTAACCATTGGCCATGTATTTTGTAGTGGTGAGGCGCTAAGTGCCCACTTGGCTGCACGTTTTTACGAGCGCATGAACGGCAGCCTGCACAACCTCTACGGCCCTACAGAAGCCGCTGTGGATGTGACCTACTGGCCTGTCAGCAAAGAACATCCTGACGATCCTATTCCTATTGGGCTACCGGTTTGGAATACCCAGCTATACATTCTGGACGACTGCTTGCGTCCGGTAGCACCTGGCGTAGCTGGTGCCTTGTACTTGGGTGGCATACAGCTAGCTGATGGCTATTTGGGCCGACAAGACCTGACCGATAAAGCCTTTATTACTAGCCCCTTTGATGCGCAAGAACGTCTGTACCACACGGGCGACTTAGCTCGCTGGCGTGATGACGGTGCTGTGCTGTATTTGGGTAGAGCCGACCACCAAATTAAACTGCGTGGACAGCGTATTGAACTGGGCGAAATTGAATCTTGCTTAGCGCAGTACCCCGGCTTGCGTGATTTGGCTGTGATTGCGCGTGAAGACCGACCAGGCGACTTATACATTGCGGTGTATGCGGTGGCTCGCACAGAAGTGGATGCCGACAGTAATGCGGTATTAGCCTTTGCGCGCGCCCACTTGCCTGAAGCCATGGTGCCTAGCGCCGTGGTATGGATGGACGATTTACCCATCAATGCCAATGGCAAACTAGACCGCAAAGCTCTGCCCGCCCCCACACGTGAACGCCAAGAAGGCGCACCGTTATGTGGCGACGTGCAGCAACAGCTCGCCCACTTTTACCAGCAACTGCTACAGTTGCAACACCTACCCTATGCGGACGATGACTTCTTTGCCTTGGGCGGACATTCGCTGTTAGCCGCACAATTAGCTGCCACCCTGCGTGAGCACTACCAGATCACCTTAACATTAGGGGCTATTTTTGAGCACCCTACTATTGATCGCTTAGCCAACCATGTGCAGCGCTTACTGGAAGGCCAACAAGACGCTAATGCGGGCTTTAACCCTATTTTCACGTTGCGTCCACCGGCACACGGTAAACCCGCACAGCCTGCACTGTTCTGCATACACCCTGCAGGCGGCTTAAGTTGGTGCTATAGCTTGCTGGCCCGCCAATGCGGCAGCGACCAACCTGTATATGGTCTGCAATCTCGCAGCCTAGATGCAGCAAACATTGTGCCCACTAGTTTGCACGACATGGCGGAAGACTACGCCAATCAAATCCAAGCCGTACAACCGCACGGCCCTTATCACTTGTTAGGGTGGTCTGTGGGTGGTTTGTTGGTGCATGAAATTGCTCGCATTCTGCAATCACGCGATGCCGAATTAGGCGTAGTGTCTATGCTGGACGCTTACCCCAGCGATGTGTGGCGCAACCGCGAAGAACCCGCTTTAGAAGCCAGCTACAAAGCCTTGTTGTACATCGCCGGTTACGACCCAGACAGCGTCAATGTGCCTCTTACACAAGAAGGTGTCATTGGCTTCTTACGTCAAAGTGGCCATGCGCTAGGCACCTTAAGCGATGCGCAGTTACAAGGGGTATTTCGCTCGGTAGAGCTGAACAACCGCTTGGTGCGCCAACACTGGCACCAACCTTTGAACCACCCTGTACTGTACTTCCGTGCCGCCTTGGATCATGTGGGCGACACCCTTGAACCAGCAATGTGGAATCCTTGGGTTAGTAGCTTGCAGGTGCATGAAGTTCCTTCTTTGCACGCCCATTTAACGGGTGCTGATGCGTTGAAACACATACTTCCTGTGCTGCAAACAGCATTACAAGGCAGCGTAGCTGCTCAAACGGTATAAAAATAACTATGTCACTGAAGCGTTTTGTCATCGATATCACCCCACTGAAGCAAAGCCGGGCCTTCCGCTTTGCCTATATGGCACGTACGGCCTCGGTACTCGTTACCGGCATGATGTTGGTGGCAGCCAGTATTCATCTGTATGAACTGACTAAATCCAGTGTGGCCGTGGCAGCGCTTAGCGTCGCCATGTCGGCCCCGATGGTCATTGCTCTGTTGATAGGCGGTGTTTTATCGGACCGTATGGACCGACGCAAACTCATGATGTGGTCACGCAGTGTGTACGTCATTAGTGTGCTGATGTTCTTAATCAACAGCTTATTCGCTAGCCCCTCTATCACTGTTATTTATTTGGCGGCGATGATTGGTGGCGCCGCCAGTGGCATTAGCGTGCCTGCCATGATGTCTGCCACACCTGCACTCGTGGGTCGTGAAAACTTGGCGGCGGCTGCCGCTTTATCGGGTTTATCGCTGCAATTGGGTGGCGTATTAGGGCCACTACTTGCCGGTGCACTGATTGCAGGCCCTGGCTTAGTCGCCTGCTACAGCATTGTGTTGGTGGGGGTATTGCTCACCCCTTTCCTGCTGTCTGCCTTACCGCCACTGCCTCCACAACAGCGTCCCGGTAGTGCCGCTCCTAATCGTGTACACCATGCCTTTATCGAAGGCTTTCGCTACATGCTAACCACCCCACTGCTGCGCTGCTTGCTGCTGATTGATTTGGGGGCTGTCGTGTTTGCAACTCCACTGGCCTTATTGCCAGAATGGGGCGACAAAGTGCTGGGGCAAGGTGCCGAAGTCACTGGTGCGCTGTATGCAGCACCCGCGATAGGTGCAGCTATCACCGCCCTAAGCAGTGGTTGGATTCGTGGTTTAGAACGCCCCGGCATTACCATTATCAGTGCGGTGCTGGTATGGGGTGTAGCTGTAGTCGCACTGTCGTTTAGTACACATCTGTACCCGTCGATGGTGGCCTTGGCGGTGATGGGTGCTGCCGATACCATTTCAAAAATGTTGCGCATGACCTTAGTACAGCGTCATACACCCGACCATCTGCTAGGACGTATGTCAGCTCTGTGGATGACCCAATCCTCAATGGGAACAGCCTTAGGCAATATGCAAATGGGTGCAATGTCTCGTTGGTTTAGTCCTTCTACCGCCTTGCTCATTGGCGGTGCAGCCTGTAGTGCCTGTGCCGGTCTGTTTGCGCTGCGTCGTAATGCGCTGAAAAGCGCCCACAGTACCTAAACACAACACGCTTTCCAGCCCTCGGGGCTGGAGTCCCGTCTTCGTATCACGAGTCAAATAGCATGGAACGCCCATGCTCACTTTAACCAAGGAGCCATAATGCAAATCAATACTCGTTGCATTAGTAATAAAAAAGCATTTAAACGTGTATCGCAGATTGCGCTAGCTGTAGCCGTTGCGATGGGCAGTGCCCATGCACAAGGCGTTTTTGATCAGGCCGACATAGACTTTAAAGGCAACGTATCCAGCATGGGTGTGATCACCCCCGGTAGCGAAGCCACCTTGCAAGGTCGCGGCTTTACTCCTGGCCAAGAAATTCTGTTGCTAAGCAATGGTCAATCCATTGTGGGCGATCAAAAACTGGTCGCTGACAAAGACGGCGAATTTGTGAGCAAAACAGCTATTCCAGCCAATGCTGCAGTAGGCTTGCACCCTGTTGTGATCCAAGCGGCTAAACCTTCGGCTGCCGCCGTGTTTGATCTGAAAATTTCTCCTAAAACAGAAATCTTCGGCGTAGAGCAATTCACACAACAATCTGCTCCTATGACGCGCGGCCTGTACCAAAGTGCTTACAGCCCTAAAGAGAACAAACTGTACGTGGTGTCCTCTGTGGGTCGCCCTCCTGTGCAGCAATCTGAACTGCTGAAGGTGAACCCTGAAACACTGGCCATCGAAGCACGTATTACTCCTGCGGCTGACCCTAACCGTGAAAACCACGTGTACGCGCTGTACGGCGTAAGCGTTGATGACGTAAACGGCAACATCTGGGTAACCACCACACGTAACAACAGCGTGGCCGTGTACAAACAGTCTGACCTAAGCTTGGTTAAACAGTTTGACGACAACACGGTGGCCCACTCCCGTGATGTGGTGGTAGATGCGGCTAACAACCGTGCCTACGTTTCTGCTTTCGGTGCTGGCGAAGTTGCCGTGTTTGATACCAAAACACTGGAGCAATTGCCGTCTATCGCGTTGAACTCCAAAGGCCGCCAAACTCCATCCCCGATGAGCTTGAGCTTGGATGCAGGCAACCAAAAACTCTACACCGTCAGCATCAACACGGGCGAAGCCTTTGTCATTGACCTGAAAGAGCAGAAACAAGAAAACGTGATCAGCTTGCCTGGCACACGTTCCGGCAGTGGTATTGCTGTTGCCCCTACAGAGCAATTGCTGTGGGTAGCTTCCCAAGGTACTGACAACGTACTGCTGATAGACCTGAAAAGCGGCGATGTTGTGAAAGACATCAAAGTGGGTGCCGGCCCACTGAACATCACATGGGATGACAAAGACAAACTGGCCTTTGTTGCCGTACGCGCCAATGGTCAAGTGACTGCGCTGAACACCAAAGGCGACGTAGTCGCCAATTTGGAAGCAGGCCGTCAACCTAACCATATCAGCAGCGATGGTAACGGCAATTTGTTTGTGGTTCACAAAGCTGCCAGCACTGATAAAAACGCGGTAGACCAAGTAACTCGTCTACACGTGAAATAAGCTCTGCCTACCCGCCCGGCCGCCTTGTTGTGGTCGGGCGTTTCTCACCCGCTACTTACTGCACTGTCGTGACGCCTACTTCTCTACTTGATAACAACGCTGACACAGCCCGCACCGATTCCCCCCTACAGCACTGGCTGAAGGCGCATCGTTCCCGTAGTAGTCTTTTTTGTTCCCCTACACTGGCATTAATGGCGCATGGCCAAGCCCTGCAATGCCGTGCCAGTAACGCCAATAATGACTTGGATGCCCAGGCAACGCAGTTGCTTGCCCAAGCGCATGAACAAGGCCTGCCTGCGTTGTTAATGGGGGTGATTCCCTTTAACACCACGCAGCCTGCCCATTTATTTGTCCCGCACTCGGTACTGCGCAGCGCCCCCATACTGGCTACCAACACAGCCACTACGGCACAACCGCACCCTGATGCCACCTTACAGCCATTTCCTGATGGAGCGGGTTACGCGGACACGGTGCAACGCGCACTGCCTCTGCTGGATGCCAACCCCTTAAGCAAAATTGTGTTGGCACGCACCATGGAAGTGCAATTGGCACAGCCTTTGCAACGCCAACAATTGCTGCACAACCTTATACGCCTTAACCCCCACGGGTATAACTTTGGCATTAACTTGGCTGACGAAGAAGGCGATAACCCCTGCTTCTTTGGCGCCAGCCCCGAATTACTGGTGCGACGTTCTGGCTCAGAAGTCAGCGTGAACCCTTTGGCGGGTACCGCTGCACGCGTTGCCGATCCAGAAGCCGATGCCCGCATTGGGCAAGCCTTACTGCAATCGACCAAAGACCGACACGAACACGCTATTGTGGTAGAAAGCGTGGTGCAAGCCCTGCGCCCTTTCTGCAGTGAACTGCATGTTCCCGATGGCCCTGAACTCGCCAAAACTGCTACGTTGTGGCATTTATCTACCCCCATTCACGGCACATTGCGCGCCCCTTACGCGAGCTCACTACAACTGGCGCTAGCCATGCACCCCACCCCTGCCGTGTGCGGCACACCCACCTTAGCGGCTCGCGACGTGATTGAAACACTAGAGCCCTTTGAGCGTCAGTTTTATGCTGGTGCAGCCGGGTGGTGTGACGATAAAGGCGATGGTGAATGGGCAGTGGCCATACGTTGTGGTCTGTACCAACAACAGCAAATACGCCTGTACGCCGGCGCAGGCATTGTGGCGGCATCCGACCCCGCCAGCGAACGCCGCGAAACCGGCAACAAATTACGAACGATGCTCAATGCACTGAATATTGAGCCAGCTACGATTGAAGGAGCCATCACATTATGAGTCACATACACCAACTCCCCAGCTACACCATGCCAGATGTTTCTGTGCCTAACCGTGTGAAGTGGGAAGTGCAGGCTGACCGCGCCGTCCTGTTAATACACGATATGCAGCACTACTTTTTAAACAAGTATGACATGCAGGCCGAGCCTATCCCCTCCTTGATTCGTCACATACAAGCTATCAAAGCGCAGTGTGCGAAGCTAGGCATTCCAGTGATCTACACCGCCCAACCCACCGAGCAAAACCCAGAAGATCGTGCCTTGTTGACCGACTTTTGGGGCTTAGGCTTAAGCGCCCCCGAACACGCCGGCCAAGAGGCCATTATTGATGAGTTAGCCCCCAGCCCTAACGACATTGAACAAATCAAATGGCGTTACAGTGCGTTCTTCCGCTCCCCCATGCGTGAACAAATGCAAGCGTGGGGCCGCGACCAACTGATCGTTACCGGCATCTACGCACACATAGGCTGCATGACCACATCATTGGATGCGTTCATGCAAGGCGTACAAGCCTTTATGGTCAGTGACGCCGTGGCTGACTTTTCTGAAGAAGAACACCGCATGGCGTTGCGCTATGTATCCCAACGCTGCGGTGTGGTACTGAACACCCAAAGCTTACTGACCCAATTAGGAGCAGAGTGATGTACCCCGAGTTTCAACAGCAACACGTACTGATTAGCGGTGCAGCCAGCGGTATTGGTGAAAATGTAGCTCAACAATTACTCGCACTAGGCGCTCACGTAACCATTATTGATCTGCATGCTGATGCGCTACATGCGTTAGCCGCACAATACCCTGAGCAGGTGCTAGCGCTAGGCTGTGATGTAGGTGATTTTGAAGCGGTTGCCAACGTAGTGGCCCAAGCCGAAGCTCGTTTTGGCGCCATAGACAAACTGGTGTGTGCTGCAGGCCGTCTGCAAATGGGTGAGATTACCGACCTAACTGCTGAGCAGTGGCAAAAAACCTTTAGCACCAACACCAACGGTGTATTTAACCTATGCCACCACGTGGGCTCGCGCATGAAAGCGCAAAAGCGCGGAGCGATTGTAAACATCAGCTCCAACGCCGCCACCTCCCCACGCATGAGCATGGGTGCTTATGCAGCATCTAAAGCAGCTGTGACCCAAATGTCGCGTTGCTTAGCCCTAGAACTTGCCGCCTACAACGTGCGTGTAAACGTGGTGTCCCCAGGCTCTACCGACACCCCTATGCAACAAGCCATGTGGCAACAAGGTAGCTCACGCGAAACCGTGATTGCCGGTTCAGGTCCCCATTACCGACTAGGCATCCCGCTACAGAAAATTGCGACACCGGCAGAAATTGCCAATGGCGTACTGTTCTTACTGTCAGACCAAGCCAGCCATATCACCCTGCATGACTTACGTATTGATGGCGGCGCTACGCTAGATCAATAAGTTATACCGCTACGTGAAAAAGGGCGGTAGATAGTCCAAAAGCAGAAAATTCTGGGGAGGCGGAGGAAAACTTTTTTGATTTGGTGTCTCAAATCACAAAAAGTCTTTTCGCAGTCTCCCCAGCGTGTGCAATGAACACAGTCGTCAGGCCTCGCCCCTTACGCCTACGCAACATCGCTCTGGCTACATACTCTCAATACTCGCCAAGCCCAGCAACACCCCATCCCTAGACATGGGGCTGCCCAGAAATTCGCCCTGCACATAGGTCGCACCCACACGCATCGCGGCATCGCGTCTGGCTTTATTCCATACATTACCCACGATGGTTTTAAACCCATGCTCACTGGCTACTGCACAGGCCTGTAGCAAGGTTTGCTGCACCTGATCCGACAACACCTGATCATCATCCGGATAACAAAACCGCAAGCCTTCTAGCATTGTTAACCCAAAGGTCTGCGCGCTAGGCACTACCACGTCGTGCTCTAACCATAAGCTCACCCCTAAGATACGCAGCGGCTCACATAATGCGATCCAGCCCTTCTCGATCTTCAGATCGGTAGCACGTAGCACCAATTCCAGATTACGCGCTTCAGCGGCAAATAACGGCAGTAGCTTCAGTAAGATAGGCTGCAATGTCGGTAATACATTCACCGGCATGCTTAACTGCACTGGGGTACTTAATCTATACACCTGCTGCCATTCGCGCATGTCTTCGCACAGCATACGAATACTGCGCTCAAGCAAAGCTACGGCTACCGGCGTGTCTAGCTGCTCTAGCAACACAGAACGTATGCGCTGCGTTCCATCCCAATACAGCTGCATTTCCACGCCTTGCTGTACGGCACCTTTTAACTGTATGCGACTTTGAAACTGCAGGCTTAAACGGCCTTCTATCCCCACTTGGCTTTGCCAGGCCGCTTCAATTTGCTGACGTAACTGTGCTTGCTCTTCTTGTGCACTCAATACCTCGGCATTACGTTCTTCACGGTTAATACGCCCCGCAAAGCTATAGCCCCAGCCGTGTACAGAGCGTATAGGCAAGTCCACGCGCAACTCTGCAGCCTTACGCTTTAATCGACTAATTAGCGAATCTACGGCACGTTTACTTTGCAATCCGCCCGACTTAATCTGTATGAAGTCTTCGCGACTGACTCGCCCATCACTGCTTTGGCTAAACAGTTCAATTAACTGTTTTTCACCATAGGTAAGTTCTATAACCGTTCCCGAGGGAGACACCATGCTCCACCCTTTATCCTGCAATAGCCACGGGCTATCCGCATTAAAAGACGACGGGTGTTGTTCGGTCACGCTGACAGCAGTCTCTGCCGTATGACTCAGAAAACGGTCAACTCTGCGCCGCAACGCATGCTTGTACGCCGCCAGTTCTGTTGCACTGCTCTCAAGCGGCATCAGGCTATCGGCCCCTGCTAACAGCAGCTCAGTACGTTGAGCTTCTGTCCCCAGTTGGCACATCACAATAATGCCGCTGTAAGGCAATATGGAACGCAAGTTCGCCACCACCAACGCAAGGTGCGCGCGTTCACTCACCAGTAGAATCACATCTACTGCTGTTTCTATATGTTCAAACGAGGTTCTGAAAACAGAGGGGCCTTGCGTAATGGCTTGAACAGAGGTGCCCAGCAAACTCAGTTCTTTTTCCATCCGTTGACATTGTGCGGTGTCATCAAACACCACCACTACTTTCCTTGCGTGCTTCATCTCAACCCTGCCTCAACTTATGCAACAGGAGTTACCGTTACATCAATACACTTCTTCTTTTCTGATTGTTAACGTTTTACACATCTAGTCAAAGACAAGCATTGTCAATTTACAACTTCGGTCGTTTCTTAAGCGCCTGATATTCACCATTTTTTAGCCCTGTTACGCCAATACATGCATTGGGAGCAGACGGCAAAACAGCACTGTTAAAAACAGTGCTGTTCATTGTGTAACCAACTACTTAAGGTTTGCTGCTCTGTGCCAATTTTGCCTCAAGCTGAGCTTTAGGTAAAAAGCCACTTATACGCGACCCATCTTCAAAAATAATCGCGGGCGTGCCACGAATATCCATGCTCATCCCAGCAGTCAAAATATCTTTGATAGGGTGATCACATGTGCGAGCGGCCGGTTCTGTACCTGACAGCATCCAATCGCTTAATGCTTTATTGGGGTTTTCAGCACACCAAATGCTTTCCGCTTTAGTCGCCGAGTCCGGGCTCAAAATGGGGTACATCATGGAATAAATAGTGACGTTATCCATGTCTTTGATTTCCGTATGCAGTTTTTTGCAGTAAATGCAGTTCGGATCTTCAAATACCACCAACTGACGGCTGCCATCGCCTTTAACGGTTTTAATCGCTTTATCTAACGGCAATTGCGAGAAGTCGACTTTGTTCAATTCTTCTTTGCGCTGAGACGTCAAATCAATACGCTGTTTTACGTCTACCAACGACCCTTGCATCAGAAAATCCACCTCGGGGTTCACGTATACCAGCTCATTGCCTATACGTACTTCCAGCAAACCAGGAAAAGGGGTTGGGCGGATTTCGTCTATAGCAATATCGACAAACGTGGCTTCCAGCTTCTGACGTACTTCGGGGTAATCGGTAGATTGTGCCTGCGCGGTACCAGCCAACCCTAAACCCACACTGAATACCAGTGCAGTAATAAGACGGCTTGACCACGTGGTTTTTACTTGCATGTTGACTCCATTAATAAGCGACGGTGTTATAGCGAAACCAGCCACTCTCCCGCTGCATTGGCGATGAGACGTCGCTTGATAAAAGGCAGTTGATTGACGACGGACATTCCTGCATTACGTGCCCACACTACGGGCGCTTGCGGGGCCATGAACAAACTGTGTAAGGAGTCTGTTACGACACGCATCGCGGCAATGGGTTCTGCCCGTCGCCGCTTATAGCGCTCCAGCATGGACAATGCCCCTACTGATTGATGAACAGGTTTGGCTGCCAGAACACGTATAAGTTCCTCTACATCGCCCAAACCCAAGTTCAGCCCTTGGCCAGCCAAGGGATGCACACGGTGTGCGGCATCGCCCACCAACGCAACTCCTTCAGCCACCATCCCCGTACGCTCAAAGGTCAACGGGAAGGCAAACATCTTGGACCGTACGCGCAACGCACCTAAACGTCCTTGCGTGACACCCATCAGCCATTTCTGCAAACGCTCTACTTTGGCGGTGTCTTCTAATGCCATTAATTCAGAAATTTGCTCGGTAGGGCCTGACCACACCAGTGAAACTTGTGGGCCCTCTTCGGTATCCGGCATAGGTAATAGCGCCACAACGGCATCACCGGTAAACCACTGTAATGCCACACCTTGATGCGGTAACTCAGTGGTGAGATGCGTGACCAAACCGCTGTCGCCGTAGGCTTTAAATTCGTGCCAAATGTCGGTCACTCTGCGCACCGTAGATTTAGCGCCATCAGCCCCTACTAGCAGTTGTGCTGGCAGGCTTTTACCCGATGCTGTGCGTATGGTGTCGCCCTCGCGTGAGGCTAACTGATCGTCGTGCCATCGCACCCCATACACTTTCAATGCTTGTCGTAGTGCGCGCTCCATTTCGCCCGACTCTACGATCCACGTTAAGGTATGGCGCGCATCTTGCCATGCATCCAAGGCCAATCGCCCGCCACCATCACCGTAAATTTCCATGGCTTGCACGGGGGTGATGCGCTCTGCATCCATCAAGTCCCAAATCCCCAATGATGCCAAAAACTTTTGGCTCGCCCCAGAGATGGCGTACACCCGTGGATGGTATTCGTCACGGCGCGGTGACTGGCGCACCATCTCGGGCGCCAGCACCTCTACCGCAAATGCTTTTTTCGCTAAACCTAAAGCGCATGCCATACCTGCAATGCCTGCGCCACATACCATTATTGTTTGCTGAGTCATCGTGCCGACGGTGCTCCTGCTGATTTAGGCCATAGCACCCACATCTCGCCACGTTGTTTCATGCGACCCGCTTGAGCACCGGCTTCGTCGCCTGTACCCCAATAAAAGTCGGTACGTGCTGCACCTTTAATTGCTGCACCGGTATCTTGCGCAAACACCAATCGTTGCAAGGGTTTTTGGCTACCTGGATAGCTAGTAGACAAGAACACGGGCGAACCCAACGGCACAAAAGTAGGATCAATGGCCACGGCACGTTCAGCGATAAGCGGAATACCGTAAGCACCCTTAGGCCCTAACAACGGATCGGTAATAGTTTCTTGACGGAAAAACACCATGGCCGAGTTGGCATTTAGCATTTCCTGAATACGATTAGGATTACGCTTAGCCCATGCCTTAATGTTTTGCATAGAGGTTTGTGCCAACGGCATTTCACCCTGCTTAGCCAACCACTGGCCAATAGACGCGTAAGGTCTGCCGTTATGGTCGTCGTAAGCCAAACGCACAGCCGAGCCATCTGGCAAAATCGCACGACCAGAACCTTGAATCTGCAAGAAGAAGGCCTCAACGGGGTCTGCTGCCCACACTAACGCAGGGGGCTGACGGTGCGGTTTAGCCGCAATTTCAGCACGCGTATCGTAAGGCACCACACGGTTGCCTTCCACCTTGCCACGCACGCGCTTACCCGCCAACTCTGGATACACCGTACCCAAATCAATGGTCAGTAAATCGTCGGGGGTGGCATACAACGGCCATTGGTAGGTACCGCCACGTGTAGTAGAGGCCTGAATCAATGGCTCGTAATAACCAGTAACCGTATTGCTCGCTACCGCGCCGTTTGCATCTAACACGCGCCATGGTTGTAAGTGTTGCTGCAAGAACTGGCGTACAGCCGCCGTGTCTTGACCTGAAATATTGCTATTTGCTGCCGCCGAACACACGCCCTGCCACGCTCGCGGAGCCGCACGTGCTGGCATCGTCAGCGAACCACTAACGGGTCGCATCAAGCCCTTACAGTTATTGATAAACGCTTTCCACACATGCTCTAAATTATCTTGTTGCCAGCCTGGCAAAATAGACCAATTCACAGCCACATAGCGGCCAGCCAAGGGACGTACAGAAGTTTCGGGCAAGGCAGATAGCGCAGGCACCTGTAAAGGGCGTAACGCCACATCATCAGCGGGAGCAGAGCTACCACCGCTGCTGGTTGAGCCCGCCGAGCTGCCAGAAGAAGGCCCCAAATCTATAGAGGAGCAGGCAGAAAGCAAAGCCAGCGCCGAAGCCAGCACAGTCAAATGAATTACGGTCATATTTTTTAGTGCAGAGTGCGTGGGATAGCCAAGACGAATTCAGGAATCGTCACATCAAAGGGAATGCCATCTTCGCTGACACAATGATAAAACCCTCTCATCGTACCAACTGGGGTTGTGAGCGGACAGCCACTGGTGTATTCAAATGTTTCACCAGGAGCCAATAGCGGCTGTTGCCCCACCACGCCTAATCCACGTACTTCTTGTACATTTTGATTCGCATCCGAGATAACCCAATGCCGGCTAACCACCTGTATGGGCTGTTCAGCGTGATTGGTGATCTGCACGGTATACGCAAATACGTATTGCTGGCGCTCTGGCTCCGACTGCTCGGGTAAATAGCGTGGTACCACTTTCACCACTACCTGTTCTGACTTCAAACCCGTCTCCCTCAAAAATCAGTTGCAAAACTGCAGGGTCATGGAACATCACCCCTAATCATGACACAATTGCAGTATCTACGTCACAAACCAACTTACTCGCTGATCTATGTCACACAAACAAGCTGCCCGCATTGCTCCCAGTATTTTATCCGCGGATTTCGCCCGTTTGGGTGAAGAAGTCAAAAATGTAGTCCTGGCCGGAGCCGACTGGGTGCATTTTGATGTCATGGACAACCACTACGTACCGAATCTTACGTTTGGCCCCATGATCTGTAGCGCGCTACGCCCGCACACTGAAGCCCCTATTGATGTGCACCTAATGGTTGAGCCAGTAGACTCTTTAGTCGAACCCTTTGCCAAAGCCGGTGCCAACTTAATTAGCTTCCACCCTGAAGCCACACGCCACATAGACCGTACCTTGTCGTTAATTCGTGATCAGGGCTGTAAGGCCGGGTTGGTGTTCAACCCCGCCGTAGGCTTGGAATGGATGGACCACGTGATGGACAAGCTAGACTTGGTGCTGATCATGTCCGTGAATCCTGGCTTTGGTGGCCAAAAGTTCATTCCTCACGCGTTGGAAAAAGTGCGCCAAGCACGCCAAAAAATTGACCGCTGGGTAGAAGAAGGCGGCCAGCCTATCAGCCTAGAAATTGATGGTGGCGTAAACGTACAAAACATCGGTGCCATTCGCGCCGCGGGTGCCGATGCCTTTGTAGCAGGCTCAGCTATTTTCAACCAGCCCGACTACAAAACAGTGATTGATGCCATGCGTCAGGAAATCGCTAAAGCTGATTCCCAAGCCTAAACGCACTACATCAACCAGTTACCACGTTGACCTTTGTCGCCTGACGTTACAGGCGACATAGGTTTACGTCGCTCAATAAATAACGAGCTGCCTAAGGTTTTCTTGGCCATAGTCTTGGCCGAAGCGGCCATCTCTGCCACCAAGCTACTGTTATACAGATGCACCGGGCTCACATCCACCACACCTAGCGATAGCGCCACTAGTGAATGAAACTCTTCCACTTGTTGGCGATTTTCGGCGTAGTAGCCTCCCATGCGCAGGTGCTCGGCACTATAAAGATGGCTTAATGCCAACGGTAAGTTCTGGATAATCCGCTGGCAGCGCTGCTCCCAATCGTGGCTTGTGAAGATCACAATAAAATCATCGCCGCCCACATGCCCCACGAAATCATGCTCTGGGTCGCTAGCTTCCAGCAACAAACTGGCTGTGATCTGTATGACCTCGTCGCCTTTGCGATAACCATATAGATCATTAAAAGGCTTGAAGTAATCAAGATCACCATAGCAAACCGCAAAAGGGCTTTGTCCGCGCAGTAATTGCTCTAGATGCTCATTGATGGGCACATTGCCCGGTAACTGCGTCAGTGGGTTGGCATAACGTGCGGCTTGCAACTGTAGCTGCGACACTTCACGCATTAAGTCCGTACTCGAGCCCACACCTAAGTAGCTACCATCCCGTGTGATGATGAAGCCATCCGTCATGTAGTGCTCTGGTCCTTCCGTCACCCACTCGGCCAGCTCTTGCAACGGCATCTTTCTGTCGATAATCAACGGGGTGTTTTCTATCATCTCGCCGCAGGCGCGGTTGCCATATAGCTCGCGGTGATACAGCCTCGCCAATCTATCAAATAATTTATCGCGACGTAACAACCCCACCGGCATGCCGCCTCGCAGCACCACCAAGGTATTTAACGATGCATTTTTTTGGAAGCGCTCACACACCACATTCGTGGGCACATCAAACGCCACCACCGGAACCTGCCGCACTAAACGATGAGCAGTAACCGGCTTATCGGCTCGCCCTAATGCCGTTAAGGTGGGTGTGCCAAAGGGGCTTCTAAATAGCGCTAACGTCGCCGTATCTAAGCACGTTTTGGGATTTTTTTCGGGTCTGCCCAAGAAAAATCCTTGCCCACACATTACCCCTAGCCTGCGCAGCATCAGCAATTCTTCTTGGGTTTCTATTCCCTCGGCAATTACCGTAGACTGCGCCTGAAACGCAATTTCACAGATAGAACGCACCAACTGCTGACGCATGGGGTCTTCATGTATGCCGCGTATAAAAAATCGATCAATTTTGACGTATTCAGGGCGCAGCTCTGTCCACAACTTAAGGGTAGAAAAACCCTGACCCAAGTCATCAATGGCCAATTGAACGCCTGTGGCACGATACTGACTCACCACCTCGTGCAACATATTCATAGACCCCACAGAGCAATCCTCTGTTAGTTCTACAACCACTTGCTCGAATTCTCTGTCATGCAACGTAGAAAATAGCGTACTTAAACCACATCCGTTCTCACCGCTTTGGTGCAAACTGGGGCTAGTATTTAGAAACAATTTCCCCGTCAGTCCTAGTTCCCTGAACTGGACTAAATGTAACTCGCAGCACAAATATTCTAATTCGCAACGTTTTCCATGTTGGTCAGCAAGCTCAAATAACGCTAACGGCATATGCAAGGGCGTATTTTCTGGCCCTCGAATTAATGCCTCATATCCAACAATGGCGCCATGTCGCAGTTCAACTATGGGCTGAAATAAAGGTGTTAATTTTTTATTCTGCAGTACTTCTTGAAAAGCAGTCAGCATGTTCTCCACCTTAACGCTGCCGTCTCCTGTTTGTATCGTTTTGTATCATCGACACGTTATGCTACAAGCAACACCATACCTCAACAAAATTACCTGAAAGAGCAAAGATGACAGCTGATGCAAGAAAACAACTGCCATGCCATAACTGCTCTACAATGCCAAGCAATGCTTTACTTTTTCTAACAGAGCCCATCATGCAATACACCGCTGTACTTTTTGACCTAGACGGTACTCTTGTTGATTCCATCCCTGATATTGCAGCCGCAGCCAATGGCGTCTTAACCGACCTAGCGCGTGCTCCACTACCTGAAGATGTGATTCGTTCTTTTGTTGGAAAAGGCTCCGACGTGCTGGTGCAGCGACTGCTACGCCATACATCAGAAAATGAGCACATAGACCCAGAAGAATACGAACGCGCCAAAGCCTCTTTTGCGCATCACTATGCACAAAGCAACGGCCAACACAGCACGATTTACCCTGGTGTAGTTGAAGGCCTGCAAGCCTTCAAAGCAGCAGGCTGCAAACTCGCTGTAGTGACTAACAAACCTATAGAGTTCACCATCCCATTACTGGATGCACTCCAGTTGTCGTCCTATTTTGAGCTGATGGTTGGCGGGAATACTACAGCCCATAAAAAGCCCCACCCACTGCCTTTTATACACGCCAGCAACACGCTACATGTGCCTGCTGAACACTGTTTAGTCATTGGTGATTCCATCAACGACGCCCAAGCCGCACGCGGCGCCAAGATGGATGTGTTGTTAGTGCCTTATGGCTACAACGAAGGAATAGATATACAAACTCTGGATGCTGATGCTATAGTGTCCAGCATTAAGCACGCTGCTGAGTGGGCAACCACACGCAGTTCCATAGCGGATTAAATGTTAACTACGACGAATTAACAGATGATGTTTGCAACCTTGACACACAATGCACAAATCGGCGCCTATTGGCGCTGGTGGCGTTTGTGTTCCGGGTAGCTAACATACTGTCCCGGTGTTTTTGTTGAGCATACTGTTGTACCTATAACATCTCAGCATCTACACCATCCAGTCAAACCAGCCCGGAATCTATGACAGCCGGGCTGTTTTGTTTTCAGGGCCCGGCCAACAGAACTTTTAAAAAAAGGCCGTACCATGACAGAAATTGAGTTTAAAGCGCTTGCCGCAGAAGGTTTTAACCGCATTCCTCTCATTGCCGAGACCTATGCTGATCTGGATACCCCTCTTTCCATCTACTTGAAACTTGCACACAACGGCCCAGAAGGCGGTCGTAACAGCTGCTTGTTGGAATCCGTAGTAGGTGGAGAACGTTTCGGCCGTTACTCCTTTATTGGTCTACCTGCCAAAACGGTAATCCGTGCCACCGGCAACGTCACCGAAGTACTGCACAACGACGAAGTGATCGAACGCTACGAAGGCGATCCACTGACCTTTATCGAACAATACCAAGCGCGCTACAAAGTAGCGATTCGCCCCGGTATGCCTCGTTTTGCAGGTGGTTTGGCTGGTTACTTTGGCTACGACACCGTGCGCCACATTGAGCCCTCATTAGGTCAACCCACAAAACCCTTCCCTGCCGGTCAGGAAGAAGGCACGCCAGACATCATGTTGTTGCACATTGATGAGCTAGTGATTGTGGATAACCTGGCGGGTCGCACCTACCTGATTGTGTACGCCGACCCTACCCAACCAGAAAGCTACTCACGTGCGAAACGCCGTCTGAAAGACCTGCGCGAAAAACTGCGTACGCCTGTGGTCATTCCTTACGCTTACGCCAGCTTGGAAACCAAAGAGCGCCGCGACTTTGACAAAGCCGACTACATCAAAGCGGTAGAAAAAGCCAAAGAGTACATCACAGACGGTGAAATCATGCAGGTGCAAGTTGGCCAAGTGATCTCTAAACCGTTCCGCGATGCTCCTTTGTCGTTGTACCGTGCGCTGCGTTCACTGAACCCATCGCCTTACATGTACTTCTGGAACTTCAACGACTTCCAAGTAGTAGGTGCGTCGCCTGAAATCCTGGTACGCCAAGAGAAAGAGATGATTGATGGCGAGTACAAACAAGTGGCAACCATTCGCCCCTTGGCTGGCACACGCAAACGCGGCTCTACCCCTGAAGAAGACAAACTGTTGGCCGATGAGCTGTTAGCCGATCCTAAAGAGCGTGCTGAACACGTGATGCTGATTGATTTGGCACGTAACGACATTGGTCGCATTGCCGAAGCCGGTACCGTACAAGTGACCGACACCATGACTATAGAGCGTTACTCACACGTACAACACTTGGTTTCTAATGTGTGCGGTGAAGTAAAAGAAGGCTTGTCCTCTATGGATGTGCTGCGCGCGTCCTTCCCTGCAGGCACGCTAACTGGTGCACCTAAAGTACGCTCTATGCAAATCATTGATGAACTGGAACCTGTACGTCGTGGCATCTACGGTGGCGCAGCCGGTTACCTGAGCTACAGCGGCGAGATGGATTTGGCCATTGCCATTCGTACCGGTGTGATCAAAAACGGCATGTTGTACGTACAAGCTGCTGCTGGTGTCGTAGCTGATTCCAGCCCTGAAGCAGAATGGCAAGAAACTGAAGCCAAAGCACGTGCTTTGCTGCGTGCAGCCGAGCAAGTACAGCTGGGCTTGGATGATCCCATTTAATTCGTTTCAGTTTCCACTACATACGTTCTCTTTTTAGATCAGGTGCCCCATGATTTTCATGCTCGATAACTACGACTCGTTTACCTATAACCTCGTACAGTATTTCTACGAACTGGGACAAGAGGTCACGGTTGCTCGTAACGACCAGATTACGCTGGAAGAGATCGCAGCTCTGCGCCCCGAGCGCATCTGCGTTTCCCCAGGCCCTAGCACACCTGCCAAGGCCGGGATTTCCATCGAGCTTATTCGTCACTTTGCAGGCAAGCTTCCAATTTTGGGCGTGTGCTTGGGGCACCAAGCCATAGGCGAAGCCTTTGGCGGCAATATTGTTCATGCGCAGCGCGTTATGCACGGCAAGGTATCGCCTATTACCCACAACAACACTGAGGTGTTTGCTGGCCTGCCTTCCCCTTTTAACGTGACCCGTTATCACTCGCTGGCGATTGAACGCGCCAGCCTGCCTGAATGCTTAGAAATCACCGCCCAAACTGAAGACGGTGAAATCATGGGTGTACGTCACAAAACCATGCCTATCAGTGGCGTACAATTTCACCCCGAATCTGTACTAAGCGAACACGGCCACGCCTTGCTGCGTAATTTCCTGACCCTCTGAATTTGAAAAAAGAAAAAGGACCATCATGACAACCATTACGCCAACCGAAGCCCTAGTGCGCTGCATTGAACATCGTGAGATTTTCCATGATGAAATGCTGCACCTGATGCGTATGTTGATGCGTGGCGAAATGCCTGCGCCATTAGCTGCTGCACTGCTAATAGGGTTGCGAGTCAAAAAAGAAACCATAGGCGAAATTACCGCCGCGGCTCAGGTCATGCGTGAGTTTTCCACCCCTGTAGTAGTGCCAGACACCTCTGATCTATTAGACATGTGTGGCACAGGCGGAGACAGCAGTAATACCTTTAATATTTCCACCGCGTCCATGTTTGTGGCCTCTGCCGCTGGCGTCAAAATCGCCAAACATGGTAATCGCAGTGCCTCCAGCTCGTCGGGCAGTGCCGACGTACTGGAAGCCTTGGGTGCCAACCTGAACCTAAACCCTGAACAAGTAGCCGAATGTATTGAGCAAATAGGCATAGGCTTCATGTTTGCACCTGCTCACCACGGCGCGATGAAAAACGTCGCTGCGGTACGTAAAGAACTAGGTGTGCGTACCATTTTTAATATCTTGGGCCCGCTCACCAACCCCGCCAATGCCGCCAACCAATTAATGGGGGTCTTCCACCCTGATTTGGTGGGTATTCAGGTACGAGCCATGCAACGCTTAGGCTCCAAACACGTGCTAATTGTGCACGGTATGGACGGCATGGATGAGGCGTCTTTGGGTGCCAGCACCTTGGTAGGTGAACTAAAAGACGATGAAGTACGCGAATACCACATCCACCCAGAAGACTTCGGTCTAAGCATGGTGTCCAACCGCTCTATCAAAGTGAATAACAGCGAAGAGTCCCGAGACATGATTTACCAAGCTCTGGACAATCAAGCCGGCCCAGCACGCGACATTGTCATGTTCAATGCAGGTTTGGCAATTTATGCAGGTAACGGTGCCAGCAGCATCAAAGCCGGTTTAGAAAAAGCCTCTGACATACTGGCTAGTGGTGCAGCACGCGATAAGCTAGAAGAGTTCTGTCGCTACACCAAACGCTTTGTTTAAACAGCTACGACCAAGGCATGGTCGCCATACACTGGCGGCTCATGCTATCGTAGCCCTAAATTTTCTTAATGACGTCATCCACCTGACGGAACACGCTGAACGCCATGAACGATATTCTCGCCAAAATCCTGGAAACTAAAAAAGCAGAAGTTGCCACGGCCCGCCAGCTGCGCAGTGAAGCAGAAGTGCTGCGTGAAGCCAAGAACCGCAAAGACTTACGTGGCTTTTCCCGTGCTTTGCACGACAAAAATGCCGACGGCAAATCGGCCGTGATTGCGGAAATCAAAAAAGCCTCGCCTTCTAAAGGCGTGATTCGCGAAGACTTCCAACCCGCCGAAATTGCAAGCTCCTACGCCGCCCATGGCGCCGCCTGCTTATCTGTACTGACCGATGTGCAGTACTTCCAAGGCGGTTACGACTACCTACGCCAAGCACGTGCTGCGTGTGCTCTGCCTGTACTGCGTAAAGACTTTATTGTGGATGCCTATCAGGTGATTCACTCACGTGCCATTGGTGCTGACTGTATCTTGCTGATCGTGGCTGCGTTGTCACCTAGCCAATTAAAAGAATACGAAGCCTTGGCAATGGAACTGGGCATGGACGTCTTGGTTGAAGTGCATGGCCGTGACGAACTGGACATCGCTCTAGAGCTCAAAACTGACTTGCTGGGCATTAACAACCGCGACTTACGCAGTTTTGATGTTTCGCTGGATAACACCCTGTCCTTGTTGAAAGACATTCCTGACAACAAACTGGTGATTACCGAAAGCGGTATTCTTACGCGTGACGATGTAGCTATCATGCGTGACCACAACGTCAATGCCTTCTTGGTAGGCGAAGCCTTTATGCGCCAACCTGATCCTGGTGTCGCCCTAGAAGAACTGTTCTTCACTGCCTAAATTACGCCTATGCAGCCATCCAACACCTTACAGCAAAGTCTGTTTACGCAACTGCCGCACCTACATGCCGACTGGCAAGGGGTAATGGCAGAACCTGCCATACACAAACAACTGCAAGTATTGGATGACTGGCTCATGCCTCAGGTAGCGGCTGGCACCATCATTTATCCCAAGCATCCTTTCAAAGCCTTGGAGCTTAGTGCGCCAGAGCAAGTGAAAGTGGTGATTCTGGGGCAAGACCCCTACCACGGGCCTGAACAAGCACAAGGCTTATCCTTCTCAGTGCCTGACCATGTTCGCACGCCCCCCAGCCTGCGTAACATGTTCAAAGAACTGCATGCCGAATACCCCGGCGAGGCCACTGCACCCACCAACGATTTAAGTCACTGGGCGTGGCAAGGTGTACTGTTGCTGAATACGTCGCTTACGGTGGAAAACGGTAAAGCGGGCTCACATGCGAAGCAAGGGTGGGAGCGCATTACCGATGCGCTGTTGCTGCATCTGCTTAACTTCGACACGCCTAAGGTGTTTTTGCTGTGGGGCAATCATGCTCAAGCCAAAGTACCGTTGATTCAGCGCCATGCGAAAAAGGGGCCTATAGAGATTTTGTGCTCTAACCACCCTTCTCCTTTATCTGCTCTGCGTCCGCCAGTACCTTTTATGGGTAATGGGCATTTCCGCAAGACCAATGATTGGCTAATTAGCCAGAATCACGAGCCTATTAACTGGCTGTCGTAAGTGAGTTGCTGTCTTTATTGCTGATGGCTTACTTAGTAGATAGTGATTGGTGTTGATAGGCTGTATCCATCGCACGCGCTGGGGGACTGCGGAACAACTTTTTGTGATTTGAGACACCAAATCAAAAAAGTTTTCCTCCGCCTCCCCTGAGGTATTTCAATGAATAGGCTTACAGCCCTTTCTTTAGCGGCAGCGTTCTTCGCCACAGAAGTACACACAGCTAACAGCTACCTCTACATACAAACCGTGGCATGCAACGAAGGAAAGGCGGAGGGAAGTATTTTTCAATTTGGTATACAAATTTAAAAATACTTTCGCAGCCTTAGGCTATAGCAAACAGTGATTGATCAGTGGGCTTATCAAACATTAGCCCATAAATTTAGCAATCTGCGCCGCATCCAACCCTAGTACATCGCGCAACACTTCCTCGGTATGCTCACCTAACATAGGTGGCGCATTGCGGTATTCCACGGGTGTATCAGACAAACGAATAGGGCTACCCACCAAGGTTGCCTGCCCTGCCGTTGGGTGTGGCATGGTGATTTTCATGCCGCGTGCCAAGACTTGCGGGTTGTCGTGCACTTGATCCAAGGTGTTGATAGGGCCTGCTGGTACACCTACGGCTTCTAGCTGTTCTAGCCATGTTGCGCATGAGCGGGCCAACATAATGTCAGTTAGCACGGGGATCAAGGCTTCACGGTTCATCACACGCTGTGGGTTGGTCATGAAGCGCGGGTCTTCTGCTAATTCGGGGCATTCTGCCACACGGCAGAAGTTGCGGAACTGGCTGTCATTACCTACGGCAACGATGATATGCCCATCGCTTGTAGCAAATACTTGGTAGGGCACCAAGTTCGGGTGAGCATTACCGGCGCGCTGCGGCGCTTTACCTGAGGTCAGGTAGTTCATGTTCTGGTTAGCCATCATCGCCACTTGGCAATCTAACAAGGCCATGTCTACATGCTGGCCTAAACCAGAACGGTCGCGTTCACGTAAGGCGGCCAAGATGCCTACGGTGGCGTACATGCCGGTCATCAAATCGGCTACAGCCACACCTGCTTTTTGTGGACCACCACCAGGCATGTCGTCTTTTTCACCGGTTACGCTCATCAAACCACCCATGGCTTGAATCATGAAGTCGTAACCAGGACGTGGGGCGTAAGGGCCGGTTTGACCAAAGCCCGTAACAGAGCAATAAATCAAACGTGGGTTAATGGCTTTGAGTGATGCGTAGTCCAAGCCATATTTGGCTAACCCACCCACTTTAAAGTTTTCCACCACGATATCGGAACGCAATGCTAAATCACGTATTAGCTCGGCTCCCTCAGGGGTAGCCATGTCTACGGTTACGGATTTTTTGTTGCGGTTGGCTGCCATGTAATAAGCAGCTTCGCTGGTGTTGTTGCCAGCCTCGTCACGCAGGTATGGAGGCCCCCAACCACGGGTGTCATCGCCAGAACCTGGGCGCTCAATTTTGATGACCTCAGCACCGAGGTCAGCCAAGTTTTGGGTACACCACGGCCCCGCCAAAACACGAGTCAAATCCAGTACACGGATCCCTGCCAATGGAGCTAAGCGAGTAGACATAAAGGGTAAGCAACCTACCAAAAATAAGGGGAAGTAGAGACATACGTTAGCACCAATACTCGCCATACTTCTTTATTTTTTGACACATCATTGTGCAAATAGCGCTCAGGGTTTACGCCGCTTCCCCTCGTAAGCACACGAAAAACAACACCTTTTAGAGACACCTAGGGTAAACCCTTGCACTAACCCTAGGGTAAACCCTATAATTAATTTATCTGCTCTGATATGAAGAAGAGACGTACATGATTCCTGCAATGTCTTACCTATACAGCCAGCGCTGGAATGATGTACAGCCTGGATACGCAGCAAAACTGCACAACATTTCTACACCCACCCATTACGTAGAGAGATCCACCATGAAAAAACTATTGATTGCACTGAAACGTATTATCAAAGACGCACGCGTTCAAGCCGCTCAAGACACCATCTTGTAAAACGACAGGCTGCATAAGCCTATAGAATTCCGTACCACTGATTTAGGGGAATATTTGTCATGAAAACCGCACTGCATACATTGAAACGTTGTTCCTACGGCGCTGTTCATATGCTGTGGACATTGGCAGATACTATCCATGAAGCCCGTATGCGTGACCCACGCTACCGCTCTCATTGGTACTAATGCTTTACGATACCTGCGGTTATCGGCAGTAATGTAGTTACCGCAAATTGCATCACTTCGCTTAAATCCCAAATCGATCTCCCTTCGGCTTGGGATTTTTTTTGCGCGTAAGTAGCAGGCCTAGCCACGCGCATTCAGCTAGGCACTACCTGGTTTGGTCAGCAAATCCTTAAGCCTACCTAAACGCTCTTTAGGACTTAATGCTTTGTCTTCGGGGCTTTCTGCGGGCACAGCCTCTAACCCCATTTCTTCTATAAAACGTGAACGCTCACGCACCACGTATTCACGTGCACGCCTACGCCGTTTACACCAACTTAAACGCAAACTACGTTGAGCACGCGTAATACCTACGTACATCAATCTACGCTCTTCTTGTACACGATTAGCCAGAACTTCCTGTTCATCGCCAACGATATCTTCGTCTTCACGGCCTAAGTGGGGTAATAGCCCTTCTTCTACCCCTATGAGCAGCACATGCGGGTATTCCAAACCTTTGGAGGCATGTAAGGTAGATAACCGTACAGCATCGGGCTCTTCGTCGTCTTCGCCACGCTCAAGCATGGTAATCAGTGCCACGTGCTGCACCAGTTCACGCAGGCCCATACCGTCTTCTTCAGCCTTGCGTTTTAACCAGCCAATCAGCTCTAACACGTTGGTCCAGCGCAATTGTGCTGGACGCTCATCAAACATGTCGTACAGATAACGCTCGTAATCAATGGCATGCAGCATCTCGTCTAATAGCTCGCCTGCATCCGCCCCCTCTTGCTCGGACCTATCACGTACACGTTGGATGAAGTCAGCAAAGGTACGCAAGGGCTGTAATTGTCGTTCGGCTAGGCGATCCGTTAACCCTATTTCAAAGACGGCCTCATACAGCGATTGCCCGCTAGCCGCAGCATATTCGCCTAAGCTTTGTAAGGTGGTTTGGCCTATGCCTCGCCTAGGGGTAGTAGCGGCACGAATAAAAGCAGGATCATCCTGATCGTTCGCCATAATGCGCAGGTACGCCAAGATATCGCGAATTTCCGCTTTATCAAAAAAACTTTGCCCACCCGCAATCACATAGGGAATGCGCATATCGCGTAGCGTTTGCTCCAATATACGAGCCTGATGATTACTGCGATACAAAATGGCGAAGTCTTTCCACTGCGCCTTGCGGTCAAAGCGGTCGGCAGAAATAGTCACACCCGCCCACTGTGCTTCGGCCAGCTCATTTTCAGACGCTTTTATGGAAATACTTTCGCCTATACCCAAGTCAGACCATAACTTCTTCCCAAACACGACTGGATTATGGCCAATCACATTATTGGCAGCCGACAAAATACGTTGTACAGAACGATAGTTTTGCTCAAGCTTAATCAGCTGTAAGTTGGGGAAATCAGTGCCTAAGCGCTCAAGGTTTTCAACCGTAGCACCACGCCACGCATAAATAGCTTGGTCATCATCCCCCACTGCTGTCAGCATGCCCCGTGACCCTATAAGGCTTAGCAAAAACTGATATTGGCATTGGTTGGTGTCTTGGTATTCATCTACCAATAAGTAATGCACCCGAGCTTGCCAGCGCTGGCGCACCTCTTCGTGATCCAGCAGTATTTGTGCTGGCAAACGCACTAAGTCATCAAAATCCACCGCTTGGTAGGCAGCCAAAGTGGCACAGTAATCCCTATAAACCCGTGCGGCTTCTACCTGACTGGGCGTGCTGGCACTACGCTCAGCCTCGTTTGGCCCCAGCAAGGCATTCTTCCACAGCGATATTTCTTGCTGCACAGCACGCAGACGGCCCTTATCGGTGGTCGCCAGTAATTCTTGTATGATGCCCAACGAATCGTTGGAGTCCATAATGGAAAAACTGGTTTTTAACCCTACCCATTTGGATTCTTCTCGTAAGAACTTCAAACCCAATGAGTGAAAAGTACTGACGGTAATACCGCGCATCAAACGCTTATCCACAATCTGTTCTAAGCGCTCGCGCATTTCTCGCGCTGCTTTATTGGTAAAGGTCAGCGCTACAACGTTACGCCCGCTATAGCCGCAATCGCGCAATAAATACGCCATTTTTTGCGTAATCACGCGCGTTTTACCACTGCCAGCACCGGCCAATACCAGTGCAGGTCCATCTAGGTACAGCACGGCCTCGCGCTGTTTTTCATTCAAATCCGTGGGTACTTGATTGCTCACGGTCATAGGGGGGTTATCCTTAAATCTCCAAGGGGTCTACTTCCAGTACCCAACGTACCCGATACTCTTTGGCCAATGGCGTCAGCACATGACGCCAATGACGTAAAAACTGTTGCAACGCTGGCCTATGCTGGCTTTCGGCCAACAGTTGCGCGCGTTCGCTATTGGCTACCCTGACAATACGCAGCGGTACCGGATCATACAACTGCACATGCTGTATGCCGGTGAGAGTTTGCGCTTGTTCTTTGGCTACCGTTAAAAAACTTAATACACGTGCGAGTTCTGGTGCATCAGCCGTGAGCAACGCCTGATACGAGTACGGCGGCAACCCTACGGTTTTGCGTTCTTCTAAGGTGACACGTGCAAAACCTGCGTAATCTTGCCTTAATAATGACTGATACACCACTTGTTCTGGATAACCCGTTTGTATCAGTACCTGCGCCCCCGCCGTGTGCCTACCGGCCCTGCCTGCCACCTGCATTAATTGCGCAAACAAACGCTCAGGCGCACGGAAGTCTTGAGCAAACAGTTGCGAGTCAGCATTTAGTACCACCACTAAGCCCAAGTTGGCAAAATCATGCCCCTTGGACACCATTTGTGTGCCCACTAAGATATCCACATTGCCCGCGTGTACTTCTGAAAACAGCTTCTCGGCACTGCCTTTTAAGCGTGTGCTGTCGGCATCAATGCGCATGACCCGGGCGCCAGTAAAGTGTTCCGCTAAGAATTCCTCTACGCGCTGCGTGCCACGCCCCATGGCTTTAAGGTCTTGGTCGCGGCAGTCGGGACAGTAACGTGGCACGGCCGCCTGATAACCGCAATGGTGGCACTGTAAATAGGTTCTGCCACCCTTATTACGGTGCAGTACCGTGTAAGCACTACAACGTTTGCACTGGCTTAACCAACCACACGAGGTACAGCTTAGTACCGGTGCATAGCCACGCCGGTTTAAGAACACCAATACCTGCTGCTTGTTGTCTAAGCAGCTTCGCATGGCATCTAAAAATTGTGGCGAAAACCCCTCTTCTAACTGTGCCCTGCGTATATCCACCAACCGTATTTCGGGCAGCGACTGCGTGCGAGCTCGCTGGGTTAAGGAACACAGTTGATAACGCCCTTCTTTAGCGTGAGCCCAGCTTTCCATGGAAGGGGTCGCCGACCCTAATACCACAGGCACTTGTGCGGTATGACCGCGCCATATGGCTAAATCTCGTGCTGAATAGCGTAAGCCTTCCTGCTGCTTATACGAGGTGTCGTGCTCTTCATCCACAATAATCAGCCCTAACGACGCTAAGGGAGCAAAGATGGATAAGCGCGTTCCCAACAATACCCGTGCTTCGCCTTGCTCTAAAGACAGCCACGAACGTAAACGTTCCCCTTCAGACAAGCCACTGTGCAACACTGCCACGGGGTAGGCTTCGCCATCTTTCTGCAAACGACGGCGCAATGCCTGCTCAAACTGGGGAGTTAGATTGATCTCGGGCACCATGAACAAGACTTGCTTACCCTGCTCTAGCACCTTCAAGGCAGCCGCCAAGTACACTTCGGTTTTGCCGCTGCCGGTGATACCGTGCAACAGTACGGTTTGATGCCCAGCAATACCTTGAATGTGCTGCACGGCAGCTTGTTGCTCGGCATTCAGTACTATCACTTCTGGATCAGCCACGGCCGTTTTAGCGGCCGCCTTACGCCGCTTGCGTAGCCGGGCTACTGGCCCACCCGCTGCCCGCTTACCGGTATACGCTGCAGGCTTACGCAAGCTTAACGGTAATACAGGCAGCAATACTTCGCCTACAGGGCGCTGGTAATAGCTGGCTGCAAAATGCGCCATCTGTAAACTGGCAGGGCTAAGTGGTGCCGTGTCGTCTAGCAACATATCGATGGCTTTGACTTGCTTAGCCTCGAATACCGGTTGTTCCGGTGTTTCTACAACCACCCCCACCATCTGACGACGACCAAAATGCACAAGCACCCTACTACCAATCGCTACTTCGGCGTCATGGTAGTAATCAAATAGATCATCCAGCGGCACATCTAACGCCACGCGCAACCAGTGTTTAGAGGCCGACTCAGTACTCTGTGTGGGCTCCACCTGTGCGGGAATTGGATTAGGCATGATGACTCGCAGGGGGAAATACGTTGTCTAGCATTCTATTACCATCAGCCTGTGGATAACTTTGGGGAAAAAGCCCAGAAAACTGTGGGGATTGATGTGGACAACCTACTGTGAAAATAAACAGTCCCTGTTGAAAAATAAGTATAGTTGTTTAATTTCAATAACTTACATGAAAAACCAAAGACTTATCATGAACAACGACTTCTAAGTTGGCTATTTTGTAAAACTGTGTACAACCACAGTACGCCAACCGTGAAAAAAGGGCCCAAAGGCCCTTATTTGCTTACTTGTGCATGGCTGCACTGTAGCTATGAACCTCGTCTACCAGCACTTTAACCATGTCGGGATCCGTGAAGCGGGAAATCCCATGACCAAAGTTAAAGACATGGCCACCGTTACCCACCACACCGTAATCATCAATGACTCGGCGCACTTCGCGACGGATGGCTTCTTCGCCACCAAACATGCTCATCGGGTCTAAGTTACCTTGGAAGGCTACCTTGTCTTGAATACGCTGACGTGCTTGCGACAGGTTCACTGTCCAGTCTAAGCCCATGGCATCACAACCGCACTCAGCGATAGTTTCTAACCATTGACCACCGCCTTTGGTAAAGACAATTACCGGTACTTTGCGCCCATCGTGCTCGCGGATTAAGCCATCTACCACCATTTTGGTGTAGTGCAGCGAGAACTCTTGGAATAAGCCATCGGCTAACACCCCACCCCAGCTGTCAAAAATCATGGCCGCTTGAGCACCCGAACGAATTTGCTGGTTCAGGTATTCAATCGTGGTTTCTGCGTTAATTTTCAAAATACGGTGCAACAGATCGGGGCGGGCATACAGCATGCTTTTAATCATGCGGTAGTCAGACGAACCTTGGCCTTCTACCATGTAACAACCAATGGTCCATGGGCTACCCGCAAAACCGATTAGCGGTACGCGACCATCAAGTTCTTGGCGAATGAGTTCTACCGCATCAAAGACGTATTGCAGCTTGGCCATATCGGGCACATGCAATTTATCTACATCTGCTTCGGTACGAATAGGCGAGGCAAAGCGTGGGCCTTCACCTTCGTAAAAACCCAACCCCAAGCCCATGGCATCGGGTACGGTCAGAATATCGGAGAACAGAATTGCTGCGTCCAAATCAAAACGGCGCAACGGCTGTAATGTGACCTCACACGCATACTCTCGATTCTGCGCCAGCCCCATAAAAGAACCGGCCTCAGCACGAGTTGCTCGGTATTCTGGCAAATATCTACCCGCTTGGCGCATTAACCAAACAGGGGTATATGGCACAGGCTCACGTAATAATGAACGCAACAGAATATCGTTTTTAAGTTGTGGTAAAGACACAGCAATCCCTATAAGAAAAATGCCCGACGTTTAATCGTCGGTGTGTACTGGAGGCCCTGGTGGGTTCCTAAAGCCTTCGGCTTTGATATCGTGTTTACGCATCAAAGCCCAAAATGCACGTCTATGCTTTTGCACTGAACGCGCTGCCATGGCGATGTTCCCTGCGCTACGCCCCAATGCGGCACGTATATACGCTTTCTCAAACCGCGAAACCACAATATTTTTGGCTTCTTGGAAGGACTCTCGCGAGGTGGCATACCGTGTAGCAACCGCCGCCGCATACGCTTCAAGAGTGGCCCCGCTCTGCTGCAATATGGTAGCGCATAAATGGTCTTCTTCGACACTGTGGCCTGCGCCTACCTTATCGAGGTCCATCGCATAATAGGCAGTAGTTGCCTTATCGTGCAAAGCGTGGGTAGTTTGCCGCACCCGTTTCAACATGTAGATACGCGTACGCAGCTCTTCTAAGCACATAGGAGCACGTAGAAAATCCGCCACACCCAGTGTTAACAAGTCACCCATAGCGGTGGCTTTTAAATCTTCTACTAAACAAAACAGCGGAGTTTGAAAGCTTTGCTGTGCAAAAAACAGGCTTTTACGCACAAACGCTAAGTTGTGCTGACCAACGGATAACAAACAGGCATCGAATCGTCTGGCTGGCATGGCCAATGCACGCAATAACTGTGTGTCATCAACCTGCTGTGCCAAAACTGAATCATGACGCTCTAGCATTTGCACCCGTAGTTTACCCTGCGCATGTTCCCCCACAAAAGCACGAGCCCTTTCATGCGTTTCGTCTAGCCTTACTACCGCACAATCGATGGGATCTTTCATCGTTTACCTCCATGAATGCCTGCATTACAAACATGGATGTACTGTAGTTAAAGCCTAAATCGCCCACAATTCGGTGTTCTGACAACTCAGCAACTACCGACTGATAATAGGGTCAGCCCCTTATGGGCGGGTGCACCGTCGCAACTCGGCTGGCATAGACTCACCATCATCCCATGATGCAGGGTCTTCCAAAGGCTCTAAATGACTATCTATTTGGATGGGGTTCACCACATTAGCAATGCGTTGCTCTATTTGCTCAAGCAAATCGTGCCCTTTCTGCACCGTCCAGCTACCAGGCACCAGTATATGTACTGACATAAAGCGCTGAGCACCCGAGCGTCGCGTACGTAAGGCGTGATACAGCACCCCTTGTGCGTGGTATTCGTCTAGTACAGCAGTAATTTGGGCGATCTCGTCATCCGCCAAGGCTGCATCCATCAACCCATTAATAGAGCGTTTCACCAAGCCCCAGCCTGTACGAATAATATGCAAGCCAACCCCAATGGCAACCACCGCATCTACCCACAGCCAACCGGTAAGCATTACGATGCCAACCCCAACCAACACGCCGCCGGTAGTCCAAACATCGCTAAGAATGTGCTGGGCATCGGCTTCTAGGGTAATAGAGTCATGACGGCGAGCAGCCGACAGCAACACGCGCGCCAACACAAAGTTCACGATAGAGGCCAACACCGCCAACCCCATACCCAAACCGGGTTGTTCTAGCGCGGTGGGATTAAACAAATGATCAACGGCTGTCACGATAATCATCAGGGCGGCTAATAGGATCAGCATCCCTTCTGCGCCACTGGAAAAATACTCTACTTTCTCGTGCCCGTACGGGTGTTTTTCGTCGGCAGGCTTAGCCGCGATAATCAGCACAATCAGGGCCAAAATAGCGGCCACTAAATTGACAATAGATTCCAGTGCATCGGACAACAAACCAACTGAGCCGGTTAAGGCGTACGCGCCGGATTTCAAGGCAATGGTAATAATTGCGCCCACAATGGATAGCACAGCAAAACGCACCAACGACGGTCTAGTTTGCTGGATTTCTGGCTGTTGCATACCCTCTCCTGTTTGGGCCTAATTGCACCGTTTGCCATTATACGTCAGCGCATTTTTCCTAAAGCGGATGCGAATCAGACGCGAAAACTCTACACTGTCTCACTACCTATTTTTTGCATGGCTGCCCTTATGTCTACCCTTTTTCTACTCGAACGTGCCGCCTCACCGTTGGGTGAAATGTTAGTGGTGACTGACGAACAAGGGCGCTTACGTGCGCTAGATTGGGACGATTACGCTGAGCGCCTGCACACGCTGATGCAACGCCAATACAAAGACCAGCCTTACACACTGCAAGCAACCGATATACGCTCGGATGCTGCACGTGCTGTGCTGCGTTATTTCGAGGGCGACATGCAGGCCATCGCACACCTGCCCGCCCAAACAGGCGGTACGGCATTTCAACAGCAAGTGTGGGCCTGCTTACTCACTATCCCTTGTGGGCAAACCATTAGCTATGGTGAATTAGCAAACCGTATTGGTAACCCAAAAGCGGTACGTGCGGTAGGTTTAGCCAATGGCGCAAACCCCATTAGCATTGTGGTGCCCTGCCATCGTGTGATTGGCAGCAACCAGCGCTTAACGGGTTATGGCGGTGGCTTGCCACGTAAACAATGGCTACTGCAACATGAATATGCCCATACACAGCAAGAAACAGAGTGTGGCCAATTGCCTTTGGCCTTACGCTAAAGGCTCATAGGACTTTTTATGAAGCTCTGCCATGCGTACTACTACACACCATACTGCTCTCATTGCTGAGGCTTGCCGCCAACTGCAATCACTAGACCCAGCCCCCAGCTTGGCAGAGCTGTCAGCATCCGCAGGGCTTAGCCCCTACCACTTTCACCGTGTTTTCAAAGCAGAAACCGGTTTAACTCCAAAAGCTTATGCCGCTGCCTGCCGGGCTCAACGACTGCGCTCTGCTCTGCAAGACCCTAAACACACCGTGACCGATGCCATCTATGAAGCAGGCTTTAACTCCAACAGCCGCTTTTATGAACAGTCACAACAACTGTTAGGCATGCCAGCCAAAGACTACAAAACCGGTGGTTCGGGATCTGATATTCGCTTTGCGTTAGGGCAGTGTTCGCTAGGGGCCATTGCGGTGGCACAAAGTCAGCATGGCGTCTGTGCCATTTTGTTGGATGACGACCCACAAACTGTGCTGCAACAACTGCAAGACTTGTTTCCCAAGGCACAACTGATAGGCGATGACCCCGACTTCGATCTGTTGGTGGCTCACGTTGTGGGGGCTATAGAGCAACCCAACATAGGCATACACCTACCCTTAGATATACAAGGCACAGCCTTCCAAGAGCGCGTGTGGCAAGCTCTGCGCGAGATTCCGCCAGGCTCTACGGTAAGCTATGCCGAGCTGGCTACACGCATAGGCTCTCCCAAAGCGGTACGCGCGGTTGCCAATGCGTGCGGCGCTAATAAATTAGCCTTTGCTATCCCTTGCCACCGCGTCGTTCGCAGCAATGGTGAGCTAGGTGGTTACCGCTGGGGTTTAGCGCGCAAACAACAACTGTTGCAACGCGAGCAGTCAGCCTAAACAACATACCCCCCCATATAAAAAACACCCCAAACGGTGGGCATAAACCCAACCTTGGGGTGTTACACGTACAGAGCTAAAGTTTAGAACCCTGCTCTGCATTCACCACGGAAAGTGCTTAGAAGTGATGCGTCAGACCTACCGCCACACGGTTTGAGTGAGGCTCTGCTGCGGTCACGACGTTTTCTGGATCGTAGTGTTTGCCATGTGCCGCAAACGCATACAGGCTAGTACGTGGCGACAAGGGATACACATAGCCCAGGGACATTACCTGCATTTTTCTGGCTTTGCTGCCAGTGTCTTCCCATGTCCAGTTTGGTTTTCCTAGTGCCCACTGCATTTGTACTTCGCCACCACCCAACTCCACTGCGGCACCTAGGTACCATGTATCCAGTCGACCACCATTAATGAATTCCTCAGGCCCCAAACCATCCAGCCCAATATCCTCTAAACTTGCCGGTGCTTCTTCACCGTTGCGACCTACAAAGCCGTTTTGTTGACGACTCCATGCCGTAGCCAAGCGCACGCTACCGAAGTCATAGCTCAACGCTAGCTGTGTAGCTTGCGGTGCGCGAGCTTTATCGCTGCTATTGACGCTTACGCGTTGTAAGCGCTCGAAGCTGGCTGCCACTTGCCATGGCCCATTCTCATAGCGCCCAGCGACGCTATACAGTTGTTTGCGGTTCTTTTCCCAGTCGCGTTCACCTACATCGCGGCTATGTGTCACCCCGAGTTGAAAACCCGACCATTCAGGGCTGACCCATGTCGCCGCGCTAGAGACCTGATAGTTGTCCGAGGCACGCATCAGCGCCCCCATACCAAAATCTTTCCAACCCGCAATTTCCAGCTCAGACACAAACTCTTGGCCCACGGTGTACTGGCGACCAAAACGCAGCTCACCCCATTGCTCATTGCTTAACCCTAACCACGATTGGTAGTTAAACAAACGATCAGGCTCTTCAGCCGAACCTGTTAACAAATTCAAACCGCCTTCCAATCTGAAATTGGCATACGTGCCACCGCCCAAATCTTCCTGACCACGCAAGCCCCACAGCGAATCCGTTTGGCCCCCTTCCTCTAACCCTGTGCGATGCCCATGGCCTGAAATACGAGTCCAGCTCATACCTGTATCCAACGTACCGTACAACGATAGCTCTGTTTCAGCGTGACTGGCGGCGGAATGTAAGGCCAAGCCACCTGCTGCAAGCATTAGCGCACAACTACCCGCAAGACGCAGCAAACTATGACGCCAGCTTGCCAACCCAGAACGATGCTCTTGCTCGCGGCACTTTTGCTGCGGCATCTGCATTAATAAACTCAACAACGTTTGTTCTCCAGTAGCCACCACTACAGCTTGTGCCGTACCTGCAATCACTTTATCGCCCATGGCGCAGCTATCTGGCCATGCTTGCAACACCATGCGTTCCAGCACCAGGTTGTCTTGGTTAATTAATCGTAGGTCTGCAGGTACCCAATCGCCAGCCGCCAACAACACCATATCGCCAGGCACCAACAAGCTAGCAGAGACTTTGCCTTGATAGCTGCCCTCGTGGCCTGCCACGGGGTTTTGTCTACGCACGGTGCAGCTTTGCTGTGACATCATTTTTGCGTAGGCCGCCAAGTCTGGCGCACTGTCTTTTTTCACCGCCACACGGTTTAAGCCCTGCTTCATCAGCCTGTTTAACACGTCAGAGAAAGACAGCCCTTGATGTTGCGTATCCAACTTTTTCAGCACAGCAGGCAAAGACAAGTGTGCGTAGGTGGACAGCAGACAGTTGACTCTACGCACAGTACGCAGTGGCGTAGCAGCGGAGCCATCGAAGAAAATGGGGGATTGGTATACATGTTGCATGGGTCTGTCCTGCAAGTGATGCGAAAATACGAGGCTATTTAATGACGTAGCCATCAAGTAGCACGAACTACCGGTATTTTCGCATCGCCTCACACCCACAGCCAGACTGCCTTGGCATAGTACTGGCATCTAAAAGCATCACTTCACTATACGCAGGTATAGTGCCTAGCCTACAGAATACAAACGATGCTTCTTTTACGACTTGTCATACTGAAAAACCACGGCTTAGCGGTGGTCATCACTATGGATTTGCAGGGCCTCTAAGAAGCGCGACACCATGTTGTATGTGGCAATGGTAGCCGTAAGCTCTACCACTTCACGTTTGCTGAAATGCGAACGTATGGCGTCGAATACGACATCGTCTACCTGAATATCACGTGTCATGGCATCGGTATACGCCAACACTGCACGGGTACGATCGTCAAACAGCGTTGAGCTTTTCCACGTGTGCAACTCATCCAATTGCGCTTGGCTTACACCCTCTTTTAGTGCGATAGGCGCGTGCTGATCAGCTTCATAAGGCGCTTTATTTAGCACCGCTACCCGCATAATGATTAGCTCGCGCAAATCGCCAGGCAAACTGCTATTCAAACGTATGCCCGTTAAATGATTCAGCCAGCCTTTAGCAATGGGCGGGCTGTTTAACAGCATTTGGTACAAGTGCAGTACGCTACCGCGTTCGGCAACAATCTGCTCTACCAGCGGGCTTACCTCGGGGTCTTGTAAATCGGCGTACTCAATACGAGCCATGCAATATTCCTCCGTGCATCAAGAAGCGTGAACAGGCAGTACCTGATGGATGGTCTGCGTTAACAGTTCAACAATACGGCTGATATCTTCAGCGGTACAAATAAACGGTGGCGCCAACAAGATGTGATCACCTTGCACGCCATCAATCGTGCCACCACCGGGATACATTAACAAACCTAGCGACTGTGCGGCGGCCTTCATTTTGGCATGGGTTTTTAGCGTGGGGTCTAAGGTGGCTTTGCTTTGTTTGTCTGAAACCAGCTCAATACCAGTAAATAAACCACGGCCACGTATGTCGCCCACATTAGGGTGCGAACCTAAGGCAGCACGCAATTCGCTGCGTAATTGCTCACCACGCTCTCGCACGTTTTGCAGCAAATGATCGCGCTCAATCACTTTCTGTACAGCCAACGCACCCGCACACGCTGTGGCATGGCTCATGTAGGTATGGCCATGCTGGAAATACCCAGAGCCTGCCAAAATCGCTTGATAGATTTTGTCGCTGGCGAGCATCGCACCAATAGGTTGATAGCCTGCCCCCAAGCCTTTAGCAATGGTGATGATGTCTGGTGCTACGCCATCTTCGGCACAGGCAAACAGATGGCCTGTACGCCCCATACCGCACATTACCTCGTCGAAAATCAGCAATACACCATGGCGATCACACACTTCGCGGATTTTCTGCAAGTAACCAGCCACGGGGGGTAACACCCCGGCTGTCGCTCCCACTACAGGTTCTGCCACAAAAGCAGCCACATTTTCTGGGCCTAATTTCCGGATGGTGCTGTCTAGCTCATCGGCCAAACGTTGTGCGTAGCTTTCTTCGCTTTCACCATCCAACTGATCGCGGTACGCATAGCAAGGCGACACATGGTAGGACTCGGTCAGCAGCGGCAAGAAAGGCGCTCTACGCCATGCGTTACCACCAATTCCCAACGCCCCCAAGGTGTTGCCGTGATAGCTTTGGCGTCTAGCAATAAAAATATGCTTGGACGGTTGATTCGTGTCTACAAAGTACTGACGTGCCAGTTTTAGTGCAGCTTCTACGGCCTCAGAGCCACCGGATACAAAATACACGTGCTGTAAATCGCCAGGAGCCCGCTCTATTAAGAAGTCAGCCAGTTCCTCTACGGCATCGTTGGTGAAGAAAGCCGAGTGTGCATACGGCAACACATCCAATTGGTTTTTAATAGCCGCCACCACATCAGGATGGCTGTGCCCTAGGCACGATACGGCCGCCCCACCTGAGGCATCCAAGTAACGTTTACCGTCAGCATCAATAAGATATATACCCTCACCGCGCACAGCACGTGGCAGCTGTGTTTTGGGATTGCGATGAAATACGTGAGTCATAGCGGCTACCTTTAAATCCGTAAGAGGAACAGCACCAATAAAAACAACACTTGTTGAATATGATAATAACAATACAACAAATAAATCAATTGCTGTGCATAATCCAATAAAAGCCTTTTTTCTGTGGCCTCTTTGCCGCAAGCTAGTTGATATATACTTTGCCCATGACGCGCCAACACCTTGCTCCCCCTACGACTTTCGATGATTTGATACAGCGCCTACAGGCCGAATTTTCTAGCCTGCCACCGCAGTTTCAAGTCGCTGTACGCTATTTGTTAGACCACCCTGCAGAAGTGCCTGTGGTCTCTATGCGTACGGTTGCCAGCCAAGCCGGTGTGCAGCCAGCAACCTTAGTACGCCTAGCGCAATCGCTGGGCTACAGCGGGTGGGCGGGGCTAAAAACCGTGTTTGTGCATTCGCTGCCACAAACCGTGGTGAAGGGTTACGCCGAGCAAGCCCAACGTGTTGTGCGCAATAAACGCTCGCCCAACAAGCAGCAAAAAATGCTGGATGCGCAAATGCTGAACATCCAAGCATTGGAAAACCTGAACACCGAGAAGCTGCCGGCCATTACCGACATGATCCACAAAGCCAAGCGCGTGTATGTGGCGGGTTTTAGGGCATCCTACCCCCCTGCATTTGGCTTTCATTATCTGTACCGGTTGTTCCGCCCGTCGGTATACATGCTGCGCAGCGATGCCGGCACGTTGGAAATGGAGTTACGCAGCCTAGGCCCCAGTGATGTAGTACTGCTTATAGGTTTTGCGCCCTATTCTCAGGAAATCGTACGTGTGTATGAGGCCGCTAAAGCCGCTGGCAGCCAAATCGTCTCTATGTGCGACAGCCCTGTTGCTCCCATTGCTCTAGAAGCCAATGGCTTGCTGCTGTTTAACACCGAAACCTCATCGTTCTTCCCCTCTATTACCGCCGCTTCTGCGCTGGTAGAAGTACTGGCCGAACAACTGCTAGCACGCACCGGCATGCGCGCGGTGAACGACATAGCTAAAGCCGAACAACAACTGCACCACACTGGCGCCTACTGGACTAAGCACTAATACTGTCCTTGCACTACCGCCACAAAGGCAAATAAATTTGCGCAAAAACATTTAAAGCAAATTTATTTGCATAACCAGCACTATTCTTCCATACTGTAAAAACGAAGCGAGCACCTGCGACACTGCGCTTGCCCATCTTCACCTTTATCAGTAGCCAGAATTATGCCCAGTCTTCACTACCTTCAGATCAGCGGTTCACACCATGATATTGGTGTGCAACTTGGAAAATTTGGTGCGCAGTCCGTACATAAGTACCTACTACACAGCGATGCGTGGTTACAGTTGCGCAAGTGGCTAGGGTCTTCGGAATTGCGCGCCATGCAAGAGCAGGTGCAAACTCACTTCCCTACTATTTGGCAAGAAATTGAAGGCTTAGCCGAAGGCCTACAGCTTTCTATAGAAGAAACTTTTATGTGGAACTGCAGGGGTGATCTATGGGCCATGGCACCCGATGGTTGCACTACCGTGTTGCAAGCAACACCCCCACACCGTCGTATTACGCATAACGAAGATGGCGACCCTGGCTTCTACGGCCACTGCGGCATTGTTCATGCATCACCCGATGACGATACCGCCTTTGTATCGTTTGCCTACCCAGGTTCTATACCCGGCCACACCTTTGCCACCAATGCACATCAATTGGTGATGACGGTCAATAACATTCGTTCATTGGATGCGAAGCCTGGTATTCCCCGCATGGTGTTGTGTAGAGCTATTCTGAGCCAACCAACGGTTGCCCTCGCCCTACGTCTGTTGAAAACGCATCAGCGCTCAGGTGCTTTTCACCTGAACCTATGCGATCCGTATAGTGCAATTAAAAGTGTGGAGTTCAACCGTGCTGGGGTATCGGTAGAAACTGTAGAGCATCTAGGCTTTCATGCTAACCATGCCATTCATGCTGCACAACGACACTACCCACAAATCATTACTGGCTCATCGGGTTATAGACAACTACAGGGTGAACAGTTGTTAGAGCAGCCGCGCACCCAAGCCGGGAGTAGCGTTGATGCCCTAGCCATTTTGGGTAACCGCGATCACGACACCTACCCTATATACCGGCGACAAGCCAACGATGGTGACAATGAAAACACCATGGCAACTGCCGACTTTGTGTTTGAAGGCCCCAACTTGAACTGGTCGGTGTACGACGACCCAACGCGTGCGCCCGTATTTTCGTTTACCGGTTTACAGCGTAGCTAAAGCGTAATCATGATCGTTGCTTCTCGCCCTTCTTCTCTTCAAGCCTTACGCCAGTTGGCACACGACATCAGCCAACAAAATAGCCCTGTGCAGCTAGGCGAAAAAACGCTAGCGGCACTAGGCAGCATCTTGGCGCACCCAGAAGATGCCGCATTGCTGTCCATCACCGAACTAGCACAGCGACTGAACATTAATGCCTCGTCGTTAACACGTTTGGTCAAAAAACTGGGCTTTGATGGCTTTGCTGATTTTCAACGTTTGTTGCGCGATCACTTAACCACCCAAAGCTCGTCTTTTTACAGTGTGCAGGCCACACAATTACTCAATGCATCGCAGCCACATTCAGACCTACAGGCTGACGATGATGCGCTGGCACATGCCACCACCTTAGCCACAGAAGCCTGCCACAACATTCAGCACAGCCTACAACACTTGTCTGCCACAACCCTTACGGCGGCAGCGCAAGTGCTTGCTCACGCACCACGCGTGCGCATTCATGGCAAACGCCAATACAGTGCGCTGGCACAATTTCTTTGTTATGGGTTGGGACTACTACGCAATGATGTAGGGCTGCTAGACCCCGCAAACTTAGGGGCAGCCGAAGGCTTGGCACAGCTAGAAGCCGGTGACGTGCTGATCACCGCCAGTGTCTATCCCTATACCCGCGAAGTGATTGCTGTTGCCGAACTGGCGGCCAAAGCAGGCATCACCGTTATTGCCCTAAGCGATCAAGAGCTATCACCGCTTGCCCGCGCTGCCACACATACCTTTTTAATTCCGCATCACAGCAGCTTTTTCAGCAACAGCATCAGTGCGTATTTTGTGTTCTCTGAAGCACTGCTGAACCAAGTAGCCCGGGAATTAGACGCTAGCGCCATCACCGCCTTAGAAAAGCGCGAACACTATATTGCTGCCCTACAAATAGAGCAGCCCTGAGGTATTGCCGCATCACCAGCACCTCAGGGCCCCCTTCTTCACAACAACACCACTTATTGTTTATACGCTATGTTGGGCAAGGTGATTCGCCAGTTTCACCAGCATCGCATCACATGCCGCTAACTGCTGCACATGAATGAACTCATCTGGTTTGTGGCCTTGGTCCATACTGCCCGGACCGCAGACCACGGTGGGAATTCCGGCTTGTTCAAACAACCCACCTTCGGTACCAAACGCAACCGTACCAAAATCGTCAGACCCACTAATCAACGCCAGTAATTGTGCTGCAGCACTGTCTGGTGGTGTGACCAAACCGGGGTAGGCGCTTAACGGCTGCATCTCTATGCCGGTATCCGCTTGCACCGCTTGCATGGCTGGCACTAATTCTGTCTGTGCGTACTGCTGCAATTCGTCGGCCACGGTTTGGGCATCGAAGTCGGGCAACGCTCGCACTTCAAAATCAAACTCGCACTCGGCAGGAACGATGTTTAAGGCCCTACCACCTTTAATCACACCGGTTTGAATAGTGGAGTACGGTGGGTCAAAACGTGTATCCCACCATTCTGGCTGCGCCTGACGCTTACCCATTTCACCCAACCGATTGATTAGCTGAGCGGCGTATTCAATAGCATTCACACCATAGGGTGCATAGGCGGAATGGCAGGCTGCACCTTTAATGCAGCAGCGCATGGCCAACTTACCTTTATGGCCCAGTACGGGTTTCATTTCGGTAGGCTCACCAATCAAGCACAAACTGTATTTCAAGGGGCGTTTAGCCAGCTCGGCCAACATGGGGCGTACGCCCAAGCAGCCAATTTCCTCGTCATAGGAAAACGCCAAATGAATGGGCGTTTTCAAGTCTGTGCTAGCAAACATGGGGACCGCAGCCAACACCGAAGCAATAAAGCCTTTCATATCGGCCGTGCCGCGCCCGTACAACTTACTGTCGTGTTCACTAAGCTGAAAAGGCTCTACCGTCCAGTTTTGGCCATCAACCGGCACCACATCGGTGTGCCCAGACAGCACCACCCCGCCTCTGTCTTTAGGGCCGATGGTGGCAAACAAACTGGCTTTAGTGCCTTCAGCGTTGTGGAACAACTCACTTTCTACGCCATGACTCGCCAAGTAGTCACGCACAAACGTGATGAGTTCCAAGTTGGAATCACGACTGACGGTAGCAAAACCAATCAGTCGTTCCAACACATCCCGGCTAGAGAGATTACTCATCCCCAGGCACCCCGTAGCTAGGTGCTGCGGTAGGGTTCAAAGCGCGGGTTAAATAATCGTGCATTTGTGGCTTGTAGGCGTGCCATAGCGCTTCTAGCATGTCGATGGGCGCTTCATCCGCCCAATCTACACGCAAGTCCACCATAGGCCAACTTACATCACCCGCAATTTTTATTGCTGCCGAATGTACTGGCCCTGCCTCACCACCTGCCGCCATTGCTGCTTGCATGGCTGCCAGCAATCTATCTGCCAACATACCGGTGGTGGTTTCAAATGCCTTGGTCATGGCTTCAATCACCGCCTTGCTGGACAGCAGGTTACCTGCGGCAACGCACTGCTGTCCTTCAACGGCGTGATAAATACCCAATGCTTCACTACCACTGAACAAGGCCGTACGCCCTTGTGCATCCACTACCGTCACTTGACGGTAATCGTTCCAGTCGTCTGTGGTTAACGCCTGTTTCAACGCATCGGTTGCACTCAACTGATGCTGCTGCAACTGATCCAACACACGATGCCCCAACGCTGGCAAGGTCACGTTTTGGGTTGCCACTACGCCCACACCAGCACGTACCCATGGGCAACGCGCACCCACAGCGATACTGGAAGAACTAATGGCCACACCTAACTGACCGGTTTCTGCACAACGTCCAATAATAGAGAAGGTCATGGTCTTACTCCTAACTTAAGCTTTGCTGGCTTCCCAACCTTCAGGAATCACCGCAATGACATCAATTTCCATCAACCACTGAGGCTGGCCCAATGCCACCACTACCAAACCAGTAGAGATGGGGTACACACCTTTAAGCCATTTACCTACGGCTTGGTACACCGGCTCGCGGTAACGCGGATCGATGATGTAGGTAGTGGTTTTCACGATGTGTGACAGGTCGCTGCCGGCTTCTTCCAACAGCTGCTTCACGTTTTTCATGGCTTGTTCTGCTTGTGCAGCAGGATCGCCCAAGCCCACCAAATTACCGTCAAAGTCCGTACCTACTTGGCCACGAACATAAACAGTGTTGCCCGCACGTACGGCCTGACACAGGTCGTTATCCAACGTCTGGTTAGGGTACGTGTCTTTGGTATTGAACATACGAATACGAGTATGTGTAGGCATTGCGTTATTCCTCATCAATGGAATGCACTATTAGTAAACTTACTCAGCCGCTACAGTCTGAGCAGTTGGGTTTTCTTCGTGATAAGCACGGTAGGTTTGCTGGGTAGCAATGTGACCAGCCACGTGTTTGGCGTCGTGCCACACACCCCAAATAAAGGATGAGCCACGACGGGACTGCCACGGCAAGCCTAGGAAATACACGCCGCGCTCTTCGGTAGATACGCCGCGCTGATGCAAAGGTTTGCCTTTTTCATCAAAGGTATCCACGTCCAACCAGCTGTAGTCAGTAGCGTAGCCAGTAGCCCAAATAATGGAGCGTACACCAGCGTTAATTAGGTCCATTTCCAGCACTGGGTTCACCATGCACTCTGGGTCAGCCAACAACGCACGAGCTTCTGGGTCTTCAGGCAGATCCAAACCATTACGCGTGACGTACTCGTCGGCGGCATCCAACAACGCCATCAAGTTGGCATCACCAGCGCGGATGTTGTCGCCCAAATCGTTTTGGAAAGACACTTTGCCATCCTCAAAGGACTTGGTCAGACCTACCAATTTCATGCCTTGAGCCGCCAGTTTTCGGAAATCGATGGTGTAGCCACCGTTTGCACCACTGACCGCAATAGTGACGTGTTCACGGCCGGGGGTAACTTTTTCAGCATCCCACAAGCCCAACACACCTAACCACCAGCAGAAATCACGGTTGCGGTAGCTACGTGGTGGACGGTCGTGCGGGCCTACTGACAGGTAGACATCGCGGCCTGCACGCAGCAGTTCTTCTGCAATTTGCACACCGGACGAGCCCGCACCGACCACCAACACACCACCCTCAGGTAACTGGGCTGGATTCATATACGCAGCCGAGTGAATCTGGTGCAAGCGCTCATCTTTAGGTGCAATAGCAGGAATCACTGGGCACTGGAACGGGCCAGTTGCCACCACCAAATTCAACGCATCAAACACACCTGCAGACGTTTCCACACGGAAACCTGGGCGGCCTTCGTTGCGTACAGCTTTCTTTACTTCCACGCCCGTACGAATAGGCGCATCAATGTGTTGAGCGTAAGCTTCAAAGTAATCAGCTACTTGGTCTTTGCTCGCAAACGCGTCAGGGCTAATGCCTTGGAACGTCAAACCAGGAAAGCGATCGTGCCATGCGGGGCCGTTGGCTACCAACGAATCCCAGCGACCTGTGCGCCAACGCTCGGCGATACGGTCACGCTCTAGCACCACGTGCGCTACACCCAATTTGCTCAAATGCTCACTGGCCGCAACACCAGCTTGTCCGGCGCCAATCACCAGCGTATCAATGGATTCAATAGTCATTTTTCTGTTTCCTTCTGAACGGATATAGTCCGGCAGCGGTTTATCGCTGCTACAGCTGCCACCACACCTGCCCGGTATATGTTTGCGCTGCGTTAAATGTCAAAACTAGAGTTGTGTAGGCACTGCTCTATCAGTGCTTGCTGTCAGGCCAGAGCGAAGTCATGGCCCGACTAGCGAGGACAATTACGCTGTTTTGGTGCTCAGACCTGGCACAGCACTACGTTGGGTCAACGCGCTCACCACAAACACGGTGATAGAGTTCAGTACCAAGGCAATCAAACCAATATTGATGGCGTACAAGTTGAATTCGCTGAAGTACATCACGAACACTGCTGCAATACCCACCACCAAACCACTCAATACACCTGCTGCGGTGGCACGCTTGAAGAACACTACTGACAACAAACCTGGCAACATCTGGCCAAAACCGGCGTAGGCGGTGTTCATCAGGTTCAACATCAAGCTTGGCAACACTACGGTCAAAATCATGGAGATGATCAAGTACACCAAGATCACAATTTGAGACAGACGCTTCTGTGATTGCAGCGGTACGTTGCTCACCAAGTTGCGGGTAAAAATACCGCCCACAGACAAGGAAATCACCGAGATCAGAATCAAACCAGACAGTGCTGCACCAGCGGCTACGAAACCTACCGCCCAGCTTGGCAATACATCAATAGCCGTTGCGATAAACGCATGGTTAGGGCTTGGCAAATTCGGAATCTTCACCATCGCGTAGTAGGCTGCTGCGATCAGGAACGGGAACATCAGCATGTACAGCGGCATGAAACGTTTAGCGCGTTTAATACCACCAGCAGACTTACTGGTGAACAAAATCGTGATCATGAATGGCAAGCAGTAGAACGCCATGGACTGGAACACAATGGTGGACATAGAGAACACCACTTCATCTTGGTTGGCGTACGCAATAGACGCGCCTTGGTCACGTGCTGCAATAAACAGTTCTTCCACACCACCCATCTTGTGAAACGCAGCCCAACCCACACCCACAATCGCACCAAACAGCAAAATGTCTTTCAACACCGCAATCATGGCGGGTGCTTTCACACCAGAAATAGAGATGTAGATAAACGCAATCGCACCAGCAATAATCACCGCTACCACAGGTTCAATTTCGTAACCCAACGCATTCAACGCCACGATCAAACCTTGGAATTGCATTTGTGCCCAAGGGATCAGGAACATCAAGTAGCACACGGCCACTACCAGTTCCAACGGACGGTTTTTGAAATGGCTTTTAAACAAATCCGGCGCAGTCATTGCATCGTAGTGCTTACCGGCTTGCCAAATCTTAGGGGCCAAGAAGTAGCCTACGGGGTAAATCAACAGCAAGAACGCCATGAACCAAATGCCGTAGTTCACGCCTTTAGCATAAATACTGCCGGGCAAACCAATCACGGTTGCCACGCTGTAAATCTCGCCCACTGCCAAGAAGAACAGGATGATCACGCCAAACGAGCGGCCACCCACCAGAAAATCAGCCACGTCCCCTTTTTTGGCATTGCGGTTGACCATCAAGGCCAACAACAACGAGAACAGGATGATAGAAATAAAAATAAAAGCTGCCATGAGTATTCCTTAGCGATCGTTATTATTCGTCTTGGTAGTCTTTTTTATCCAAGAACCATGCTGTGGAAATACAGATGGTGGTCAGGAAGAACCACAAGAACACCCAGAAATACAAAGGCGGAAAACCTAAGATGAACTCGGTACTAAAGCGAAAATGGTAGATGCCCAGCATGACGCTGGCATAGGGAATGATCAGCCCTATTAGTAGGCTCAAGAAACGTCTTGTCATGACCCCTCCTCGTGTGATGACTTGATGAGGTTGTGATGCTAGCGCAGTGATGCTTCAATCCTTAACTACTAAAAAGCTTGTCAAGCTATCAACTAAATATCATTAGCCACGCTAAGCCGCACCACGATTGAGCTTCAGAGAGATGTAAAAAAACCCATCTTTTAAGCTTCTAGGGAAAACCCCAGCACTAGAAACCACCTTCAACTGGGCGTTATGAGCCTGTAATTGCTGGTATTTAACGTAAAAAGCCCTCACGCATTGCTTTTCAGCCCCTACAATAGAGGCAAGGACTCCGGTGCCCGGACAAGCACCACCAGCAGGAGGGCCGTATGGCTTTCTACACACTACGACAACTCAAATACTTCGTGACCACCGTACAAGCCGGTAGCGTCGCTGGCGCATCACGCCAATTGCATATTGCACAACCCTCTATTTCTAACGCCATCAAGAACTTAGAAGACAGCTTTGGGGTGCAGCTCTTTATTCGTCATCACGCTCAAGGTGTATCGCTTACCTCTAGTGGCGAGCGCTTCTACAGCAAAGCCGAAGAGCTATTGCGACTGTCATACGAATTTGAACAAAATGCACTGGCCGATAACGATGTGGTTACCGGAAAAATAGACATAGGCTGCTTTGAAACCGTCGCCCCACTGTATCTGCCCATGCTATTGGCCGAGTTTAGGGAACGCCACCCAGGGCTACATTTGCGACTGCGCGATGGCGACCAGCAAGACTTAGTACAAGGGCTTACCGCGGGCACTTTCGACTTAGTATTCTTATACGAGCATGAGCTAGACGGCACTATAGAAACCGAGCCGCTGATGCCGCCGCAAAAGCCTTATGTGCTGCTGCCTGAAAACCATCGTTTTGCGCAGCAAGACAGCATTTCTATGTTTGATCTGTGCGCAGAGCCTATGATCTTGTTGGATATACAGCCTAGCCGTACGTTCTTTGTGAGCTTGTTCCACGATTTGGGGCTAACCCCCAATATTGTGTTTGGATCACCGTCCATTGAAATGGTGCGCGGCATGGTGGCACAAGGCTTTGGTTTCTCGTTACTGGTCACCCGCCCCGTGGTAGACCGCACCTACGATGGCAAACGTATTGTGTGTGTGGACATTAAAGAGCCTGTGGCCCGTTCTGGCTTGGTGTGCGCACGCTTAAAACGCTCACAAATCACCAAACCCGCCCAGCTATTCTTAGACTTCTGCCGCACCCGTTTATCGCAGCTAGATGCCGCAGGTCGGCTACCGCCACCGCTTCACTAACTGCTAGGCTAACCCTATAAAAAACGCCCCACCACAAGGATCAATCTTGTGGGTGGGGCGTCAATCATTGCGTAATCCACGTGTGTAGCGATGTCAGCTTAAAAGTGCCATTCGGCTTGCAACATGGGTGCTGTGGTCTTAATACCGGGCTTAAGATTGCCATTGCCCATGTAGCGGTTACCAAACTTGTTATGCCAATACTCGTAACCCACGCCTAACCAGAAGGTGTTTTTGGTGTCGAACATGACTTTACCCACATCCATCATCAGCGAAGCACGTACCAATACCTCGGACTTCGTGCTCACACCGGCGTAATCACGGCCTTTAGGGCTGTTGTAGTTGGCGAAACCTTGAAATTTAAACGGCACAGCACCCACATCGAAAGGTAGATTCCACGCTAGGCTAGCCATGAATTGCGGATCAAATGATCTATTACTATCCGGGCACGCTGGCGCCCCCAAACCGCAGTGATTCCACTCTTTTCCGTACATCAGGCTCAAATCCAAGAACCCGCGTGGCACATCAAACTTTAAGGTAGGGCCTATCACCAGCAAACGCTTACGTGGTGCAAAGGCCGTATTCTTTGTGTTGAGGTCAAAACCTGCGGTTAAGGCCACATCTTTAACCGGCCCAAAACTTAAGTCGGTATCAAACACTTTGCCCATAGACAATTGGTGTCGGTAGGTGGCGTAGAACTCCGTCGCCCCATTATTACCGCTACCGTTAGACGGGTCCGCCTTACTGGATTGCAGCATGTCTACGTTCAGGAAGTTCTGCCCGTAGGTATAGCCACTAACGTGCGTAAAGCTAAGAATGTTTTTGGTCACATCCTTATCGTTCATGGGTTCATGAAACTGTGTCCCGTAGCGGTAACTAATAAAGTTATCGCTCCACGTAATGGCTTCTGCTGAAGTGCTAAACGCTGCCATCGCCAGAACCGATGACCCCAGTAGCGTCGTACTTAATTTTTTCATTATTGTCTCCCCTTCGTTAGTAAACGTGCCTTGGATCTTTGTCCGTTCTAGACACGCCTTTGGTGTAAAAAAGCGTAGTGTTTACTTTCCTTTGATTACTGATAAAGAGGTGGCTGGGCCTGAACCCGTAGATAAGTTAGCCACCAAAGCAAGAAGGCTGCCCACCGGACAGCCTTCTATGTATTTTCGTTTAGTGCTGGGAAGCCAGCTGTTGTGTCGCTGGAGCGTCCTGCGGGGTGACCAGTCTAGGCCCTGTTTCAGCAGTGGGTGCAACCGTAGCTGGTGCACTGCTTTCTTGTTTACGACGCTCTGGACGAGTGATCCCATTGAAGAACAAATTCAATGCAATTGCGGATACCGCCGCCAACAAAATACCGCTGTGCAACAACGGAGCCAACACGCTAGGCATTTTATCCAGCAAGTGCTCAGCCACCAGAGGAATCATGCCCATGCCTAAGCTAATCGCCACAATATAAGCGTTGTAGCGGTTGCTGTTCAGGTCAGCGGACATCAGGATTTTGATACCTGTGGAAGCGACCATACCAAACATCACAATCCCTGCACCGCCCAATACGTAGTTAGGGATAGAAGCCACGATGAATGCCAGCTTGGGAAATAAGCCCAACGTGATCAGAAATACACCACCCATCACACATACCCAACGACTGCGTACACCGGTCACACTCACCAAACCCACATTTTGCGAGAACGAGCTGTGTGGGAAGGTATTCATAATGCCGCCTATCAAGGTACCCAGACCGTCGGTAGACAAACCACGCACCAAGTCTTCACGGCTAGGAGGACGACCACAAATGGAGCCCAGCGCTAGGAACATACCCAGCGATTCCACCATAATCACCACCATAATCAACGACAGAATCGCTGCTGCACCCAACAAGCTCCAGCTCAGTGTAGGTACGCCAAACGCAAAAGGCTTCACAATGGCTATCCAGCTTGCATCGCCCAAACCGTCAAAGTTAATGCGGCCTTGGACTAAAGCAATAAAGAAACCTGCCAGCAAACCAATCAATACGGCAACATTAGACAAGAAGCCTTTAGCAAACTTGGTAATACCCAAAATAATCAGCAACACCAGCAACGCTGTACCCAAGTTCTGCATGGAACCGTATTCAGGGTTAGCAATCATTTGGCCCGTCACTTGATCTAGGATTTGCGGCTTACCGCCCCCTACCCATTCCAAGCCTACACGCATCAAGGTAATACCAATCACCGTAATGATGATGCCAGTTACCACAGGCGGGAATAGCCCCATCATGCGACTAAACACAGGGGCAATCAAAATACTAAAAATACCGGCCAAAATCGTGGCCCCGAAGATCCCCGTCAACCCTAGATTGGGGTCTAAACCAATGGCAATCATGGGGCTCACCGCCGCGAACGACACACCCATCATCACTGGTAGCTTGATACCAAACACGCCTACCCCGCGTGCTTGAATAATCGTAATCAGACCACAGCACAGCAAGTCTGCATTAATCAACAAAGCAATCTGCTCTTTGGTCAGACCTAGTGCCGCACCAATAATCAATGGCACTGCCACCGCACCGGCGTACATGACCATTACGTGTTGAATGCCCAGCGTAGCCAGACTACCCAACGGCAGTCGTTCATCTACACCACCACAGTCAACAGGCTGATTTTTCTCTGTTTGAGCTGACATCTAGGGTCTCCTTTTAATATACGTTTCGTACTCTCAGCAAATCCAGGAATGGCCTATTGCAGTCAAACAGGTCTAGAGAGTCGTTCAGGCTACGGGGCTTATTATGTTGTCCCTTATGGTTGAGATGACCGCAACCACAGCCTGCACATGCTGCGACGTCTAGCAGCACACGTATAAAGTTAAAGGAAGGGGGATATCACCGAAAGGTGGTACGGTTTGATAAGTGGAATATGCAAACGCTTATAGCCTGTGGGCGTTTTCTTGCATTTGCTGATAAAGCCGATGAAATGGGGCTTAGCGTAGGGTGACCGTGATGTATACACCACGGTTTTTTGCATTTTTTAGCCCTTAGGGGTATTGCCCATCTAGTAGGTGCAAAAAAACTGTGCTATTGGACCTGCGCATAAAACATCAGCACCGTAGCCTGACCTCCTTATCAGGCTATCTCCCTTACGTTGAATTGGCGCAGGCTTAACGCCTAGAGCTCATGGCCGCTCCGGCTGAGGCGAGAATCACAGCAGCAATGCCTAGCCACTGTAAACCTTGTAATTGTTCATGCAAAAAGAGCAGACCAAATAACGCGGCAAAGGCGGGTTCTAAACTTAGCATCATGCCAAACACACTCGCAGGCATACGCGTTAAAGCCATCACCTCTAAGGTAAATGGAATGGCAGTAGACAGCACACCCACCGCCAACGCTACCGGGATCAACGACGTATTTAGCAGCGCTGAACCTGCCGTCCCTATACCTACTGGCAGCACCACCAAGGTTGCAATTAAGGTGCCCCATGCTGCCGTCGAGGTGCCATAGGCAGAGCCCGCTTTTTTACCAAACACAATATACAGTGCCCAACAGCCCCCCGCTGCTAACGCGAACAACATACCAATGGGGTCTAGATCTACACCGCTGACACTAGGCAACAATAAAATCAAACCGCCGGCAGCAATGATGACCCAGACAATATCACGTACACGTCTAGAGCCTGCCAGCGCCACAATCAACGGCCCTAAAAACTCTAGCGATACAGCAATGCCCAACGGAATAGTAGACAGCGAGGTATAGAACAACATGTTCATCATGCCTAGGGACACGCCATACGCCAGCAGAGCCTTAAACTGCCCTCTACCCGACACCGGCGTGCGCCACGGTCGTAGTACCAGCATCATTAACATCGCGCCCACAGCCAAACGCAAGGTGGTAGTGCCCAACGCACCCACCATAGGAAACATGCTTTTCGCCAGCGTTGCCCCAAACTGTAGCGAAGCCATCGCCACCAACAACACACCTATCGCAAATAAAGGCACCGACACAGGCGATGCAGTAGTGTTTTTCAACGCAAAAACCATCAAAGAAATCTAAATAATATTGTGCGTACGTGCACAACCCCGGTATCTGTACAAAACGGTAGCGCTACTGTTGCCGACTAAGGAGTGGTGCGCTTGGTCACCCGCCCTACCCGCAATACCCAGTATGCAATCAAGCCTATCACCACACCCCAAAATGCCGAACCTAGACCACCTAGCGACATGCCTGACGCCGTCACTAAAAAGGTAATCACCGAGGGTTCTATATAGCTTAGATCATCCGCCAACAACCGTATGTTGGCCACAATCGCCCCTATTAACGCTAGGCCTGCCAACGCGGCTACCAACGCCGCCGGAATCGCATTAAAGATCAGCACAATACTACCTGCCAAGGTGCCGCCAATTAAATAGATCACGCCATTGGCAATACCCGCCACATAGCGTTTTTCGGGGTCGGCATGGCTTTCTTTTCCCGTACATAACGCGGCAGTAATCGCGGCCAAGACCACCGTAATACCACCAAAAAATGCCACCACCATCGACGCCAAGCCGGTACCGGTTACCACCGCACGCGACGGCATGTTGTAGCCCGCCAAACGCATGACCACCATACCGGGCAAAAACTGCCCCGTCAGGCTTACCACTACCAATGGTATGGTGAAACTGAAAAACACTTTCAGTGAAAACTCGGGCATAGTGAAAATGGGGGTCCCCCATTGCAAACTTAAGGTATCTAGCTGCGTATGGCCTTGCAGGTATGCCATCGTAAAACCCGTAATCGCCACCAAGATGACGGTATAGCTAGGCCACAACCGTTTGCTAACTAAGTACACGCCTAACATAGCAAACACCACCGATGGCAATTCCATGCTGGCCTGAAAAGCTTGCACCCCAAACTGGAACAAAATCCCTGCCATCATGGCCGCAGCAATCCCTTTGGGGATGTAGTGCACTATGCGCTCGAAGTAGCCGCTCACGCCAATCACAGCCGTGATCAAGGCCGCACTAAAGTAGGCCCCCACCACTTCTGCCATCGAAATCTCGGGAAACAGGTTAATCAGCAATGCCGTGCCGGGTGCTGTCCATGCCGTAATCACCGGCATACGCAACCACAAACTTAGAGCTAAACCGCTTACCCCAGCGCCAATGGAAATTGCCCAAATCCACGAGCTCAACATTTCTTGCGAGAAGCCACCGACCTTTGCCGCCTGTATAAAAATAACCAGCGGCCCGCAATAGGAAATCAGCACAGCCAAAAAGCCGGCTACCCATGCCGACAACGACCAATTCTTCATGTAACGTCTCTCTCTTTTATTCTCCGCCGTCAGTACTGTACACCCATCTTTTAGGCTTAGCGAAAACACGACATTTTGCGGATTTCTTTTGCGTCTTTCATGCATCTGGATATAGACTACTTAGTCTAATTTCAATAATCCCTTTTTAGGGGCCTACTGAGCCCCTGCAGTCCGTACCCCCTCGCGGTATGTTTCCAGGCTGCCCATCTTTTCATCGTTTATGTCACCAGCCTGGCTAACCAGCTAGGTTGAAACCAACCATTTAAGCCATCACACAACTCGGTGATCGCTGCTGTTGAAAATTCCGTCTTACCCTTTCGGAGCGTTATAGTGTTACGTCGCTTTGAGGGTCTAGTTGACCCTTTTCCCCCAACGGAAAGTACCGTCCCCCCCAAGGGATTACTTCCGTTTCTTTGGTATTGCACGCAGGGTTCGCGCAAATACCTGGCCTTATTGGCCTTATTCAGTGCCAGCGTTTCTATTTTTGAAGCGTGGCTGTTTGCCTTCTTAGGTCAGGTCGTCGATTTATTGTCGGTATGGCAGGCCGGTGAACCCCTGTCTGGCAGTGAACAAACGGTGCTATGGAGCATAGGTGCTGTATTGGCCGGCAGCGTGTTGCTGGTTGCGCTGCATACCTTCGTTCAGCATCAAACCTTGGCCATCAACTTTCCCCTACGGCTGCGTTGGAACTTCCACCGCTTGATGCTGCGCCAAAGCATGTCCTTTTTCTCGGACGAGTTTGCGGGTCGCGTCACCACTAAGGTCATGCAAACCGCTTTAGCCGTACGAGAGGTGCTGTTTACCTTCATCGAGATCGTGCTGGGCATAGGGGTGTACTTCTTAACCATTCTGGCCTTGGCTGCGGGTTTTGATATACGCCTGATCATTCCATTTGTGCTGTGGATCACCGCCTTCTGCTTAACCATGTGGTATTTCGTGCCGCGTTTAGGTGATGTAGGTGCCGAGCAAGCCCATGCCAGATCGTCCATGACTGGCCGTATTACGGATGCCTATTCCAACATTACTACGGTCAAGCTGTTCTCGCACACCAAGCGTGAAGCCTTGTTTGCTCGTGCAGCAATGGAAGATTTTCAAGAAACTGGCTACAGGCAAATGCGCCTGATCAGTATGTTTGAAATCGTGAATCAAATCCTGGTTGCGGCCTTAATTGCCAGCGCCGGTGGTTACGCCTTGCTGCTCTGGCATAACGGTGAAATTGGTACGGGAGCCGTCGCAGCAGTCACCGCTATGGCCGTGCGTGTGAACGGTATGTCGCACTGGATTATGTGGCAAATGGCGTCCATGTTTGAAAACATTGGTACGGTGCAAGATGGTCTGGCCACGCTTACTCGTGCCGCTTCAGTACAAGACGCCCCCAACGCTACAACGCTAGACGTTAAACGTGGTGAAGTAGCCTTTGATCAGGTGAACTTTAACTACAACGGCGAGCGCCAAGTACTAGACAACCTGTCGTTAAACATTCAACCCGGTGAAAAAATCGGTTTGGTGGGACGATCTGGTGCTGGTAAGTCAACGCTGATTAATCTGTTGCTACGCTTTTACGATGTAGACAGTGGTCAAATACGCATTGATAACCAAAATATCGCTACCGTTACGCAAGACAGTTTGCGCAGCGCTATCGGTATGGTGACCCAAGATACTTCCTTGCTGCACCGTTCCATACGCGACAACATTGCCTACGGTCACCCTGACGCCACGGATGAAGACATACGCGCGGCAGCCATTCGTGCCCAAGCAGACGAATTCATTCAGCAGCTTAGTGATCAACACGGCAAAACTGGCTACGACACCATGGTAGGTGAACGCGGTGTAAAACTGTCTGGTGGACAACGCCAGCGTATTGCCATTGCCCGCGTCATGCTGAAAAACGCCCCCATCCTATTACTGGACGAGGCCACCAGCGCGCTGGACTCTGAAGTGGAAATTGCCATTCAAGACAGCTTGAACGAAGTCATGGCAGGTAAAACGGTAATCGCCATTGCCCACCGTTTATCTACTATTGCGGCCATGGACCGACTGATCGTGATGGACCAAGGTCAGATCATCGAAGAAGGTAGCCATGCTGAACTGCTGAAACTAAATGGTGTATATGCCCGCTTGTGGCACCACCAAAGCGGTGGTTTCTTAGCGCAAGACGAGTAAGTAGTGGTACAAAAAGGCCCCATTGCTGGGGCCTTTTTTTATGGTGATTTACCGTACTAGAACTCAATTTCCTAGTTAATCACAATCTAAAAAGTAACAAAAAAAACATCAGAACTTATAATGCCTATAGGATGTTAGGAAGATCCAGGCCCTACAGAACTCATCTGAAGGGTAAAAAATTTCGTTTCCTAACTAAAACCCTTGTAGCTCAAGTTTAATAAATATAAAAAACCACTACCTAATTTTTATTAATTCAGATATTTCCGATTAAATAACAAAAAGAGTTAATGATTGACCACACTACAAATTTCACCCATCTTAGGCATATCAAATGAGCTCAGTAATGATCAGGAAAACTATAGAGACAACATAACTGGATTACCTAAAGGTGAACTTCACGTACATATAAATGGTGCAATTCCAGCATCCATCATCCAAAAAATATTAAATGATGAAGCAACATCCTTGCCGCCTGAATTTTTATTCGAACGAGATATGGTTAGAAAATCACCATGTCACTCGTTGGCAGACTACCTGATTCCTTGGCGAATATTACGCCTATTTCCAAAAACGTATCAGAATCTAGAACTCCTCACACTTGCTGTTACTGAGAGCCTAGCGAAAAACAATGTGCGTTTTGTTGAACTTAGGAGTAGCGTGTTATACCTTGCACATCTTCAAAACTGCTCTCCGGCACAGGCACTGGAGCGCCTAATTACCTCTACAGAAAAAGCCGCTCAACACTATGGTATTCGACGCGGTTTAATTCTAACTGTGACGCGTCATAACCAAAGCGCAGCTCATCTATCTACACTCCTGCAAGCCTATAAAGATCTCGGTGAGCCAAAGGAGGTGGTTGGACTGGACTTGGCTGGAGACGAAGATATAGCTTACCCCGCTGAACTACCCTCACTTTTCTGTAAAGCAAAGGACCAATTCGGTCTTGGGGTCACTATCCACGCAGGAGAGACTGGCCATATTGAAAATATCCGTACAGCGGTAGAACTATTTAATGCAGATCGAATCGGTCACGGTACTGCTGCGGGACAAGATGCTAGCATAATGGAGCTGCTTGCTAAAAAACAGATTTGCGTTGAAGTGTGCCCCATAAGTAATAGACTTACCCGAGCAGTTCCTCAAGGTAAAGCCCACCCACTTCCGCTATTTCTACAATACGGCGTACCGTTTGTGATTTGCTCAGACAATCCAGAAATCCATCAGCAAGGTTTGATAAATGATTATATGGCAGCCCTGGATGAGGGGCTTTCCCTCTATGATATCGAACAACAATATCAAATATCTAAAAACCACTCTTTTATAAAGGGACTAGATTGAAAATTCGTTTTATGTCAGGTAACGAACACAAAATTACCGAAGCTCGACGCATTCTCACCCCTGAGGGAATAGAGATCATACCAGTGTCAAAAAAAATTGAAGAACTACAAACTGAAGATGTAGAAGCCTTAGTACGAGATAAATTAAGAAAAGCTTTCCAAGCTATTGGTCGCCCGTTATTTGTTGAACACACAGGACTATATTTAAGTGGTCTCAATGGGCTTCCTGCCGGCTTAACACAAATTTTCTGGGACAAGTTAGAGGCAGATCGTTTCGCTAGCTTGGTTGCCAGTCTAGGGGATTCCAAGGTCACTGCAAAAACAGTCTTAGGATACTGTGACGGAAGAGAGATGTACTTATTTGAAGGAGCAATCGAAGGAGTAGTACCTAAAACCCCATTAGGACCAACAGCTTTCCAATGGGACTGTGTATTCATTCCTAAGGGGTATGCAGAAACCTTTGCTCAAATGGGCACAAAAAAAGACGAAATTTCCATGCGCCGTAAGGCATTAGACCTGTTTGCACAGCATCTAAAGACAACAAGGAATAAGAAATGAACGATGACTTACTCAAAGCACACCGCACAGGCAAACTGATGCTATTTGTTGGTGCGGGGGTATCAGCAAATCTTGGCCTCCCTAATTGGAGTGCGTTGATAGCGCAGATCGCCAAAGAGTTAAACTATGACCCTGATATTTTCGCCACATATGGAGATCATTTAGCTCTTGCTGAGTTCTATAAAAAAAAGAAAGGTGGTCTAGGAGCACTCCGTAGTTGGATGGATCGAGAGTGGCATAATTCCACTACTAACATCAACACATCTGAGATTCACCGACTGATTACAGAAGGCAATTTTTCCCGAATCTATACTACCAACTACGACAGATGGCTAGAGTATGCTCACGATGCGTTCGGAGTGGAGTATGACAAAATTTCTAGCGTAGCTGACTTAGTATCCGTCACGGAAGGACGACGTCAGATCATTAAGTTTCATGGAGACTTTGATGCCGACGACTCACTCATTCTTGATGAGACTAGCTATTATCAAAGACTAAGCTTTGAAACACCTCTAGACATCAAGCTCCGTAGTGATGTCTTAGGCAGTTCTGTTCTCTTTATTGGTTACAGTTTAAGCGATCTCAACATTAGGCTTCTGTTCTATCGTTTGACTGAAATGTGGGGGCACTCCTCCTTAGCAACTGCCAGACCCAAGTCTTACATTTTCACTAACCGCCCAAACCCTGTAGCTCAAGAAGTACTACGACATTGGGGAATTGAAATGCTTGTTTCAGATGAAGACAATCCCAAACAAGCACTCACTGATTTTCTTAAAACGTTAGTGGCCTGAGAATAAAATTTTCTATTTTCTGCTTGCACTCTAGGGAGACCTTTGATTAGTTCCAACTATAAGAATAGGTTTCCCTTACCCCTAACGCCGCCACAAAACCTAGCACACTTAACCCCGCAGGCAGCCATAGCGCAGTGATATAGATCGATGCGCCTCCGGCTGTGCTTACGGTAATTAACCACCCATACACGGTCTGCACAATGGCCGTCACCAAAAAAACGCCCATATTTACCAATGCAATGGCCGATCCGGATACGGCGACAGGCACACTTTCTTTAGCTGCCGCAAACGCAACAGTGACTTGGGCGCCACTGGATAAGCCCAGCAGCAAGAAGCACACCAAGCTAGTGCCAAAACCTATGCTAGGCCCCCATAACAACCACAGCCACGCCACCACATTCAGCAACGATGACACCCAAATAAAATGCTTACGTGTACGCCAACTGTCTGAAAGCTTGCCCACTAAAGGAGAACATAACCCGTAAGGCACCAAGGCTAAGGTCAACACCCACGATGCTGCTGCCCCCGACAGTCCATACCCATCACTGAGCAAATGTGTACCCCATAGCCCCGCGAACGCGTAAAAGGTGCCATTTGTGCCGGAAATCGCCAACAACAACAGCCATAGTTGGCGATTTTTCATCACATCCATCCATAGCTCGCGGCGTAATAGATTCTGCCCTGTTTGACCTACAGGCTGTGCTGTATCACGCACAGAGGAAGGCGCTCGCCATCCTATAAAAATCAGCACAGCCACAATCAGCGTCAGCCCCCCAAGCACGCTAAAGATGACTCGCCAATCGGTAAGCTCTAGCAAGAAGCGCGCAGGGGCTTCCGACACAATAGAACCTAAGGTTCCTATTAATAGCGTTACCCCTGTCACCATGCCAAACTGGCTACCATCAAACCATAAGGCATTGCTTTTCATCACCGCCACAAATACCAATGACATGCCTAGCCCTACTAATAACGGGCCTAACAAAGCCACGCTGTAGCTTTGCGCCATACTTAACAGCAGCGCACCCACACCCGTCAATAACGTACCCAGCGCGGCAGGGATACGAATCCCAAAACGATCTACCACCAAACCGGCAGGCACTTGCATCACGGTATATACCCAGAAATGCATAGCAGCTAAGCCCCCTAACGCAGCGGCTTCTAGCCCTAAGCTTGCGCCTATAGGTGCAGCAAAGGTTGCAGGTGCAAACCTATTAAAAAAACCAATGAAAAAGGCTGTAGCCAACAAGGCGTAACTGAGCGCCCTAACAGTGTTTTTATTCCGCATTTGTCTCCCTCTTGTTCTGATGCCCACCTAGTCACCATGCAGCATGCCTACACTAGCTCCTAGCATTTCAGTAGCCATAGCAAAACCTATCGCATGGCGTAAACCGCAGCAATAACAGAAAATAGTAGGGAAGATAAAAGGCAGATGGTGAGCTAACACTACAGCACATGTAGCATTACGATGAGGTATAGCGTTGAATCTATAAGTTTCACTATACGCGCCTAGCCCTACCCTATCTACCTCATTTAGCTATGGATTCGTTTCAAGGGGTAAAGCATCGCGCGCTACTCGCAACCGTATAATCAATGCTTCTTTTATGTATGTGATAACTGCCGCTGATGTCGTACAACGCCATTCTTAAAGACTACTTCCACCAACTAAGCGACGGCGACTACAGCCAGACCGCATTGCTATCGCCCATCGAGGTTCAAGAATACAGTGACGAGTTCTCGTTTCATCCAGCTGTACAGCAGTTGGGTGGGTATGTAGTAGACGAATTGGACACGAGTAACCACCATCTACTGGTTACCACGGGGCCATTGGCGGGTAGTGTGTATTACTTGTCGCACGATGATGATTCGCGCGTGGTGTTTGCCTCCGCCAGCGACTTTTTGGCTGCTGTTTTAGAAGCACACGAAACAGAGCAAGAGATTTGCGATCTGCACCCTGCCCTTAGCCCGTTGGCAAATGACCAAAGTGCGCTAAGCACTCTGATCACAGAGTTATTGGATTCAAGCGATGACGAAGCAGAAGACCTACTGCCCTCACTATTACCGTCCGCAGACTTAACCGACCTTACTTTGCTGCAACGCCTTGCCACCAGTGATAACTTTTACCTAGGTGAAGCGCTGGCAAACGAGATCATCAAACGCCCTTCTGCCCACTTACTACCTATTGCTCAATTGTGCGCCGCGCATACACACAGCCAAGTTTCTGGTGTGGGGGCTGAAGCAGTGCGTAGCATTCAAGGGAGGAAAGCATGACAACCTTAACCGTGACAGCAAAAGGTCAGATCACCCTAAAGCGGGATTTGCTACAGCACATTGGCATTCAACAAGGCCAGAAAGTTGAAGTCGTAAAGCTGCCTGATAGTGAGTTACGCATTAAGGGCGGGTGACAAGTAATAGAAATCGTTGCAGACGCTCCTAAACCAGCAGCAGTTTCTTTGGGATTGCACACCCGCCCCTACCGACCACCCAGAAACTCGCCTTCAATACCGGCTTCCATTTGCCAGCCTTTACGTGGCGTCCTCGGCATCCTGCTTGTTTCCTGCCCATTTTGTCCACACGGTCACCAGCTCACCATAGTGAACAACGCCCTCATCAGGTCATCGGCGTTCTATCCGTACAACACCAACACGTATTTAGCCCCCCTATTTCTACCCTTCTAGCAAACAGCCACAATCAGAACAAATTCCCAGCGAAATGGCCCGCATTGTCGCCCAATGACAAATGTAAACCTTCGTGAAATTTGATGGTGTTTAGGATATGTCTTAGATTTCAACCACACTTATTTTCAGATCATAGGGTTACGACACAACACAGAGCAGCCCATTCTAACCATACGGTAATAAGGCAATACGCCCGTATGTAGCACGTGCCGCTCACTCACACGAGATACCCTATGACACTACGACTAAGCCCCATCATGATGGGGTTGCTCGCTGCTTTCTTGCCGTCTGTGCCTGCAACGACGTGGGCAGCCGATTACGGCCAAATCATCATCGATGACCCCACCGGCAGCACCACTCACACGCTTAACCCCGGTGATACGGTCACCTTTTCCGGCTATGGTGCCGCGATAGATGTTTCTATCGCAGGCAACACCTTACGCGCTGATCAAATTAAAGTGAATGCCAGTAATCAGGGTGTAGGCGTACGCGCCAAAGCAGGCGGTAAGGTCATACTGTCAAATAGCACGATAAAAACGACAGGCACCAATCAGGGCATGCATGGTTTACATGCCACAGGCAGAGATAGCCTGATTACCGCAACCAATATGGACATCACCACAGGCGGTACCTACTCCCATGGCATTTCTGTGCAAAACAGTGGTCGGGTTGAACTAGATGGCGGCTCTATCAAAACTGGTGAGCGCTCATACGCGTTTAACGTTGAAGGTGCCAACTCCAGCATTACCGCCAAAAACCTAGAGGTTTCCATAGGGGGTAACTTTTCTTATGGCGCCTATGTACAAAATGGCTCGCTAACTCTTGAGAACGTCAACATTAACGGTACAGGCGATGCTAGCGGCCTGAGTCTTTATGGCTCTACTGCCGTAGCAACGCTCAAAAACACCCACATCACCACCGAAGCCAGCGGTATAGGAATAACCGCCGGACAACTACACATGGATGGCGGCTCAATCACCTCTTCAACAGGGACTGCGCTTTCCCTCTCTACCAGCGGTAAGGCCTTTTTGCGTAACACCACGCTCTCCTCTACTGGCCGTTATGTCTATGGCATCAATATCAACTCTGAAAATGCTGCCGTCACCCTAGACAACGTTATTGTTTCAGCTACAGGCACCACGGCTGGAACCGGTGTGTGGCTACCAGCAGTAGGCACTTCGTTACAGGCAAAGGATTTCGAGATCCACTCATCTAATATCGCCATTGATAACCGTGCTGGCCATGTCACCTTAGAAAATGGGACTATTACCACCCAGAACACCAATGGCTACGGGCTTTACGTATCACGCGAGTACGGCTCCTCAGCCACGATCAAAGCCAAAAATGTGAAAATAGAGACAGCAGGTGCAGGTGCTGCAGGAGCAATTTCACGTGCATCGGGTGCGAACATTATCTTGGAAGATAGTTCTGTCATCACCCACGGAGAAGGGGCGTATGGCTTATTTGCCAGTGGCACAAACTCTGCACTCTCCACACGTAACAGCAGCATCACCACGTACGGCGAAAACGCTACTGGCCTTTCCATGAGCAATCGTACCAACATCAACTTGGATAACACCAAAATTGATGTATCGGGTGCCGACGCACGTGGTATCTGGAGTTACGTCACAGCCGCCACGGTCAGCAATGCTTTTTCACTGACTAATGGCACAAGTATTAGCACCCAAGACGGTGCAGGCTTATTACTAACCGGTGGTAACCATGCCATCACTCTAGACAACGCTAGTATTACAGCCCGCACAGGCGGCGTAGAGGATGACGGCATACTGCTGCACGCTCGTACCCTCTCCATTACCAGTGGTAGTGTAGAAACCATACTAGAAACCGAACAGGTGAAGGTGGATGCCACCACGGCCACCTTGACGGGCGATGTGCTGATGGACAGCGGCGTCATCGACATTTCCCTCAAAGACAACTCAGTACTCACTGGTGCATTACGCGAACGCAATAATGGTCGCATTAACAGCCTAGCCTTGGATCAGTCCAGCACTTGGAATGTGCGTGGTAGCTCTACTTTAGACTCATTAAACAACGCCGGTGTAGTCGCCTTTGTATCGCCTGGAGCCAAGGGCGACTTCAAAACCCTAACCGTCAAAGACTACGTGGGTGGCGGCACGCTAGTCATGAACACCAAATTGGGTGATGACAGCTCACCCACCGACAAACTCATCATTGACGGCGGTACCACCTCGGGCGACACCGCCTTGCGTGTGATCAATGCAGGCGGAGCTGGCGGCCAAACCGTAGAAGGCATCAAACTGGTAGAAACTATCAACGGCGGCACCACAACCACTGATGCTTTCCACTTAGACAGCGGCTCCACGGGATATAGGTCTAGCACCACCACCGTTGCCGTAAATGGCTATGACTACAGTTTGATTCGTGGTGGTAACGGCGGTACTGAAGACCACTGGTATTTGACATCCGAGTACACACCGCCAGTAGACCCAGAACCTCCCGTTGATCCTGAGCCGCCTGTAGATCCAGAACCACCCGTAAAACCTGAACCGCCCGTAGAGCCGCCGATTGAACCACCGGTTATCTCTCCCCCCGTAGGCCCCGCGTTCAAAAATGTATCGCCCGAAAGCGGTGCCTATATAGGTAACGTACGCGCCACAACACGAATGTTCAGGCACTCCCTGCACGATCGCGCCGCAATGGCTAGCGACTCTGCGGCCTTAAGCGATGGTCGCAACATGTGGGCACGCGCAGAAAGCCGCCACGACAGCGGCCTACGTATGGCAGAAGGCAATGTACGCATCAAAACCGATAGCACCATGCTGCAGCTGGGTGGCGAGGTAGTGCGTAGCACATTAGGTACTGATGCAGCGCTGTATGCTGGTGTCATGGCAGGCTATGGTGATGCACGCACGCATTCAACTTCTACCATGCATGCCCCTGGCTCCGGACAAACCGCCAAAGTACGCTCACGCGGTAAGGTTTCTGGTTATTCCCTAGGTGTGTATGGCACGATTTACCAAAATGACAGCACTCGTTTAGGCGCTTACGGTGATGCGTGGCTGCAATATGGACGCTACTCTAATCACATCAGTAGTGAACTAGGCTCTGAAAGCTACCGCTCAAACCTATGGTCTGCATCGGTAGAGTCCGGTTATGCATTCATGCCTTTTGCGGCTGACTCGGCACTAGGTAGTTTGGTCGTGGAGCCCAATGTACAGGTTATCTATAACCACTATGATGCCAAAGACGCTACCTTAGAAGGCACCAGAATGCGCAGCGGCAAAGACAACACCGTGGACACCCGCGTTGGCGTCAGGCTGTACCCACATGCTAAACCCGGTACAGATCAACCTAACCTGCTACCTTTTGTAGAAGCCAACTGGCTATACAGTGGTGACGCCGCATCGGTAAAAATGGGCACCAATACCCTTAACACCCTACAGTCGCGTAATGCTCTGGAACTAAAAGTAGGCGTACAAGGACACGTTAGCCAAAACATCGCTATATCCGCTCACCTGTTTGGTCAAACTGGGAACCATAGCCAACGTGGTTATGGTGGCATGTTGAAGCTGGGGTATAGCTGGTAAACCATAACCCCGTAACAGTGATTCAAAAAATGGTTAGCTCTTCTTTATGAGCTAACCATTTTTTTGTGTCTGAGCTAAGTTGCCATTCCTAAACAACAAAGCCCTAGCATCTTGCCAGGGCTTTGTTGAGATTACGAGGTAGAAACGCACTACCTATACAGAATCATGGGCTTACCAACGATACCCTACTCCTACATTTATCACTTTGTCGGTGTAACCCGAGCCTTTCTGTACACCGATGCCACCCCACAACGTGAGATTGTTGGTCACATGCCCATCAAGCCCCAACTTGAGCTCCCCTCTATTAGCAGGCAGCTTGTCACGCACAGTCACACCATCAAAGGTTATTGCTCGTGAACTAGGACCATGCCACCAGTTCATCTCTAGGTACGGACGCATACTACTTTGCGCGCCTTGAGGGATATCAGCATAAACGCGTGCCCCGATACGCGTACTCACCGCACCGGCATTCAACCCCGACACCTTAATGCCTGATTGCTCGGTGTGATTGTCCGCACGATATTTAGACGCGATTACCTGTATTTGTGGCTGCACCATCACGCGTGTTGCGTTCTGGTCTGTACCCTGCTGATAAAGTGCTAACCCATAACCTGCTTCGATGGAAGCAGAGTACGCATTGGCATAATAGCGTTCACTCGCCAAACCATCTCCCGAGACTTTGCTACTAAAACGCCCGCCCATCAACCACGTATCCACATAAGGGCCAACGCCCACCTCGGTACTGCCAAACCAACTAGCATAAGCACCTACGCTTACGCCATTTAAGGACTGATTCGCTCGCCCACCCTCTTGCCCGCGAGCCTGTGTTGAACCCGAACTACGGACGATTGCAGTCATCGCCCCTATACGTAGACTACCGTCTCCCACATTCCAGCGAGCTATATCACTACCAAAATGCAATAAATAACTATCATTGCGGCTGCGGAAATGACTGCTTTTACGTTTACTGAAGTCACCTTGAACACGCATCCAACTCTGGCCGCCAAACGTAGAACCATCGCTCACAGTACCTGAAGACTGCCCCTGCCTATCCTGCAAGGTGTGCCACTGCGAACTCATGGCAACAAAACGATTATCGAGGTATGCCCCCACTTCTGGCCTGTAGCCCCCATCACTGGCTGATACCAAATACCAGTCGTTGGCTTTACCGCCATAGCCACCCTGTTTCAATACATAGTTATATGGCCCAACTACCACCATACCTTCGCTAGCACCGTGGCGATAACCATCGGATAGGGGCGATAACACAAACGCATCCGTCGTACTCGTGCCGCCTACACTCACTAGGTTAAGGCTCTCGCCCCCACCCGCACCTTGATGGTGCAACACTTGCAGTGCCGTCTGGCCACTAGCATCACCACCTACGTTTAACTGATCGTGTGCATTACCCTTACCATTCCAGCGGGCAGTCATAATTACCGTGCCACCGTCACCTACGTAATCACCCGACACATTCAACACATTACCGGTAAGAGTCTGCGCTGAAGAACTCGTCAAATTCACAGTACCCGCGTTGACCAGCCCGGCAATAGTCTGCGTCTGGCCCAGAGTCAACACTGAAGCCCCACTGTGCACATCCACAATAGAGTTAGCACTCAATGTATTAGCTGCCCCCGCTTGCAATGTGCCTGACATCACCGTAGTGCGACCACTATAGGTATTCTGACCACTCAAAATGGTGGTACCGGCGCCGTTTTGATTAATACCCCCCACACCAGAAATAGCTGCTGCAAACGCGTAAGCACCGTCTGTTTGTAGGAAATTAATGGTGCCATTATTCACCACAGCATCTAGGCCCACCTCGGCATTACCAGAGACACCACTAGCGGTGTTCCACGTGCCATTATTGGTCAATGTGCTGCCGCCCAGTTCATCAGTCTGAACTCTGCCCGTCAGCGTGCCGTTATTGGTGTAGTCCATGGGTGCACCACTGGCCAGAACCACCAGATCCGATGCCTGCCCGGACGTGGCTTGTGTACTCCCATTCGTGGTGATGGTAATAGTTTGATTGTTGCTAGACTGCGCAAAAATCGCCGCCTTCCCACCAGACACATCCCCATCGGCCGTGAGGTTCACACTACCCCCACCACCGCCTTGAATATTAATGCCATAGACATTGCCGCTGACGGTACCAGTAGTCGCTACGCTCACGGCTCCTGTACCGAGATTACGAGCTCGTATACCGTTAGCGCCTTGAGCCACCACGCTGTTTGCTGTGACATGTAGGTCAGTAGAGTTGCTGCTTTTATTCCATACATCAATACCCGTACCGCCACTTGTTACCGTACCCGCCACAACCACGTTGGTCGCCCCAGAGCCATTGTTTTCGGCATAAATACCGTTTCTACCCACCGTCACATCAGCAGCATTAACCGTCAAACCAGTAGAAGAAGCACCTGCTAACGCATATAAGCCATTACTGGAATCTAATAGTCCTGTTAACGGCCCACTCGCCGAGACGGTTGTCGCACCACCGCCTCTATTTTCCACATACACCGCATGTACTCCGCCGGATGCGGCCGCGACATCTACCGTCACTCCACCCGTAGACGCCGATCCGGCCAATGCAAATACCCCATTACCCGTAGCGCCTCCGGTAGCCACCCCACTCACCGTCACACTGGTCTGGCCTGTGCCATTATTACGTACAAAAACACCTGTGTTATTACCCGTAACATCCTGTGCGGATACCGTCATATCCGCTGCCCCAGTCTGATTCTGTGCGTAGATCCCAGTGCCTACTGTCGCACTCACCTTACCTGTAGCCGTAATAGATGTAGAGCCTGAACCACCGTTATTCACGATAATGCCAGCATTCGCTCCCGTGATATCACCATTGGTTTGTACAGTCACAGAGCCCGCAACACCGCCCACATCACCGGTAGACGTCACAGAAAGACCATTTCTTCCTGTAGTGGTGAGCGTGGCGGCATCCTGATCAATATAGCTAATGGCACCCTTGCCTTGAATAGCTAGCGCATTGCCTGTAGTGGCATCAACACTAAAACCTGGTTGGGTAGTAACGGCGGCATTATCATCTCGGATGGTCACTCCTGTCACAGTAGCTCCGGAACAGCTATAAGCCCCACCTCCAGACACGCATTGTGCCTGTGCAACGCTACCCCATACACTTACCAATAAGGCCGCTACCCCCAGCATGGTAGCCCTGCTACGGCCTCCTTTCCCTCCGGTGCTGCAATGTTCTGCAACCGCAACCCACATTTTCTGAATACGACTAAAAACCAGTCGGTATCTATTTTTATTCATCATCATTGCTCCAAGCAAAGAGCACATAAGCATGGACCTTTTCTGGCGATAGAAATACGCCAGCACTTACATACTCAACATGTACGTTTACCCCCTTACAAAGGAGGCTTAACATCCATCCCGAAAACCCACGGACTCACGCTAGAACTCAAGAGAGTCGACAGAGAAAATAGACAATTTCCTGATTGAATAAAACGTAAAGTACCGAAAGCAATGCTTGTGATGTATCTCAGAGTTGATGATTCTGCAGCCCACATAAACAAGGTAAAGCCACCGCACAGCCCTGCAAATCGTAGAGAGGGCTGAACAGAAAGTTTTAGTTTGGATAAGTATTCACTTTAGCGATGTAACTGCAGAGTGAACATCAGACAACTCCCAAAAACCAAGGGATAATACTCATTTGCTTTTTTGTAATAGTTAATAACCGCAAAGTATTGCTGCGCTTTTTCGCGAGCGGCTAGGTCTTTAGAGCAACGATAAGATCACATTCAGAGCGTTGCTCTCTCAATAAATCGCATGCAGTGGAGCGCCCTTCTGAGCGCCTTACCAAGCATAACGATATCCCGCACTGATTGACCAAGGTTTGTCCAACCTAGATCCACTGGTGTACTCATAGTCCGCATACAGATGATGATTTTTACCCAGCGACGCCGCTACCCCCATCCCTACCTCGCTACGACCACCTGACAGATCGGTACGTGTGGCAATACCATTAGTGCGTACCGTGCTTTTGCCGTCAAACTCATGCGCGAAAGCGAGCTTAATATAAGGCTGAATGAAATCTCGCTCATTCAGTGCAAAACGCTTGCCTAACAAAGATCCCGCACGCAGTTGCAATGCGTTGCCCCCGCCCGCCGCAACGTCCAGCCCATTACTCGTGCGATAGTCGTCGCCGTTCACATGTAGCATAGACAGGCTGACTTGCGGCTCAATAAACCAACCTTCCCCTAGTGATAGCTGACGGCCTGCTTCCACCATAGCCCCCACTGCATTCTGTGAAGTTTTTCCGCGTACCGTACGTCCATCGGTGGCCTCCACAGTGAATTTCTGCCGCAGATAGTTAGCCTTGAGCACCGTATCAACATACCAACCCGTGTCAGCCAACCACGTCGCGTAACCGCCTAGGTGGTAACTATTGGCGTTACCTGTTCCATCGTCGTAAAACTTACGATCTGCGTAGCTGTAACCTGCCAACGCACCCACATACCAACGCCCGCCATCCACACGCCACTCTTTATCTGCACCCAATTGTAAACCGCCCAGCTTCTGCTCGAAGGAACGGCCACCATGATTATCCAGTTTCTGTCTTTCGCCAAAACTACGCAGCCAAAGGCCGTTATCTCCCGGCCGCTGGCGTAGCTCACCCATACGACGCGTCAGGGTAGCGGACTCCGCATACCAGATTGCTTGAGCAGTACTAACGGCAGAGGTATTGATAGCCGCATTGGCTGTCGTAGATAAACGCTCAGGCCGTGGCTTAGTGGGTGGAGGTGGAGTAACTGGCGGAGGGGTTACAACTGGTGGAGGAGTTACAACTGGGGGCTCTACGGGCACCAATGGCAACTCCCGCCCAGTGTTCACCAAGCTCCAGTCTGAAGCTCGCCCCCCAAAACTGGCATCGGTTTTTAACTCGTAGCGATACGTCCCCACATCCACAACTTGGCCACGGTTAGCTAACGCGAAAGACCCAGCACCACCCTCACTCTGAATTAACGTAACCACACCATTCTCTTCTGCTGGCTCAGCACCACTGTTAGCCACTAAAACACGGTGATTACCCTCTACGGTACCCACGCGTAGCAAATCACCTTGGCCTGCACCTAGGTTTGTACGCATTTCAAACAGACCACCGCCACGTAGCGTGCCGGTAATGTCCAGTACTTTGAAACCAGTGCCCGGCGTGTTGAAAGAAATCGTTCCCGTTGTGTCCAAATCCTTGACCGTCGAGTCTCCTCGTACACGCCACTGACTACTGTCATCAATGCTCACGCTATTCACATAGCGTCCACCCTGATCTAGTAGCGCACCGGTTAACACTGACGAATCCCTCAAGCTTAGGTTCACAGAACCACTATCCAGGAGCACATCCCCCTCAAGGGTGCTTCGTTGCGCGTTAAGCTGCACACTGCTTGCAGCGATTACTGGATCATTCCAGCCCGAGCCTACCCACTCGTCCACATACAACAGCACGCCATCGGTGCCATCAGTCTTTGATTTCCCAATGACGGTAGTGTCGTAAAGGTTAGCGATCAAGCCACTGCCCTCTACATTGATAGCATTACCGTTTTCAGTCTCTATATGGCTATTACGGATGGTGATGGTATTGTCGACCCCTGCTCTCCTAGCGTAAACATTGATGCCATCGGCACCCTCACCAAAGGTGCGCATATCAACGCCAGATAGCGCAACCTCTGCGCCACTATTACCCATCTGCAAACCCGTAGCAAAATCTCCCAGGGTACGGATTATCGTCCCAACAACTTCCAACCGTGCGCCATTGGCAAGCATACCGTAGGAGGTATTGCCATGCGTCGTCACCGAACCGCCTTCGAGTACCGTATTGGACACGGCGGTGCGTGACACCACACCGATGGCTGCATCACCAAATGTCTCAATGCTCACACCTCGTGCTCTATTTGTTGCCTGCCCCCCACTACCTGCGTAGATCTCTGAGGCATAGAGGCCGTGGCCACTGATACCGTACGTTGTAATTGAACCGCCTTCTAGCGTGACATTACCCGCACGATTGTCTACCCCTACACCGTTATAGCCATTCATCACTATCGTCGTATCTTTAGCAGCCACAACCCCCACACTCGTATGCAAAATGCCTGCCACTGATGTGCCATTGCTGCTAATTTGCACGCGTTCCAACGTTGCCTGAACACCATCTCCCTGTACATTAAGCCCCTCTCTCTTCTCTGAGTGGACTTGCACATCGGACAAAAAGAGTATGGACGGTTTCAGTTGTGGGCCAGACGCAGCGTTCAGGTAAATGCCCGTACCATTAGCATTAATCACACTTTGCGAAAGATTCAGACTGCCACCCCTGACAACCGCCCCCATACCTACACGGGTGCTAATAGTGGTATTCGTAGCTAGAACGCTGCCATCGCGCCCAATGTCGATTCCCTGCCCACCATACTGTGAACTGATATCGTTAGCATGAAGCTGTACGTTGTCCAGAATCACGGAGCCACCATCCCGAACCCTGACAGCAGCGGAGTCGGCTCCCCATACGGTCATTTCCACGTTTTTCGCCACAATTGTTGACTCAACGCCTTCTGCATTCAACGCGTCGGCGTGATAACCTTGCGTAGAAATTACTCCACCCTGAATATCTGCCTGCCCTTTGTCACGCACAAAAACACCATTTGAGCTATCTCCCTCAGTGCTGATTTTGTTGTCTCTCAGCGTGGCCTTGCTATTTATATTCTGTACCAATACCGCATGATCTGAAGGACTGCCCTGTGTCTTGATGCTGCTGTTGGATAGTGTCAGTGTCACACCAGAGCTAACTGAGATACCTACACGAACAGATTGAGCCGCACTACCTGTTTGCGACTTAATGACTGAATCACCCTGCACAAGCTCCAGAGCCTCCCCAGCGGGAGAGGGCAGATCCATATTAGGAGAAAGATGCGCTAATGCCGGTGTCGGAAATGCGGGGAGAGCAGCCGCCAGGATAGCCAGTGATAGCCGTGTTGGTTTCAGTGTCATAGTGAATCTAGATAAGACGCCATTTTCACCACTGCCACCGAATCATCAAACGGCAAGAAAAGCTAAGAGCATTAAGGCATGGCGTGCAAGATTGAGGAAAAATAGTAGGTAGGTTATTTTCTGTCACAACCACTTAGCGTCCTATCAGACACTTCTTATACTCCCACAGACTTTTCTGACATCGCGCCATGCGCTACCTCCCCATTGCACTGGCTGGTCCTATTGGCCTTGTTGTCTGTCTTCTGCATTCTGTTGGCGGCTCGCACCAGAGCTCAGGCGTAGCATTGATATACGGTTAGAGGATGTCGATAGGTATGCCAATTCCGCTTGGCTCATCCACAACGCTATATTTTTAAACGGGGAGAAAGTAAGCTATCGTACTTTCTCCCCGTTTTTATTCTGAAGGTAGCCATGGGCAACGCGTCTACACGAATCAGACATTGGCTATACGCCTGCTTCCTCTCGCTCTGCACGCTTTCGCCTGCGACACACGCCACTGCTCCCCAAGAATCTGCAGCAGAGCAGAGGTGGCAACACCAGGTGCGCGCGCTCATATCTAGAAATGTGGTCTACCCCTCTAACGCTCGCATCGAAGGTGCGTCGGGTAAGGTAGTGGTGCATCTAACGTTAAAGCGTGATGGCTCTGTAGAGTCACTTGAAATCATCGAATCCGCAGGAAGCCGAGACTTGGACAGCGCTGTACTAAACGCCATTAGGCGGGTTAGGCACTTCCCCCCCTTTCCTGAAGAAATGGCAGGGCAAGACACCGTTGCCTTTGCAATACCTGTTGATTTTCACCTCAACGCTCCAACCCCTAATCCCTATACCCCTCCTGCCCCAGGCACTGTACGACCTAAGGTCAAATCGTCGCCTCCCGCAGCCGATGAGTTTGCTGAGTTTCTGAAATCGCTGTCAAAAAAAGAGCGCTAATAAATGGGAAATGCCATGTTTTCTATTGATGAAGAACACATTAGGTTCACACAGCCCACGCTATCTTTAGCCATTGGCTACCGTACGCTTGCACAGCAATGCTTTAATCACACGCCCCCAACGCCATACGAAGTAGAAATGGCGATTGCTACCGTAGAAGATCACATTGAGGCCATGACTGAGCTACAACAGGTAGCATCAAATCAAGTGTGTGCTGATGCTTTTCTTCACGACATTGCACGCATGGCGGGTAGCGAACAGGCACTTAGCCAACTAGAGTTAGAGCGCCTGTTTAATAGGATGGCCGACGTGGTGTCGGGTAGCCCTATGCGCGAAGGCGAGTTTCCCGATGATAAAAATTTCTTTAGCTATCTGCTGATCGTGCGCGAACTATCACATCACTTGAGGATTCAGCACATCGCTCTGGCCTAGCGGCTAACGCTATGTCGCAATAGCTTGCGCCAGTTTTTGGATAGACAGCGGCGCACTGCCCTCGGCATCATTGCTGATGGTCACGTAAGCTGGCTGACCTGCACCCGTAATCCCACGAATCGTACGCGCCAACACCTCGCGAGTAGCAATATCCTCGCTAAGAATAGTATCGAAGGGATCGTGCTTTTTTTGTGCATCCGCATACCCATACGCACCGAAAATACGGTTTAGGCTCCACCGGCAGACCAACGGCCCCGGCCATAACGCACGCAGTATAGGCAACTGGGCTTCTATGGGTGGCATTTTTCCATGTAAACCTAAACAGAACGTGGCGCCATGCGCCTTTAATGTGTCCACCAAAGCTTGCCCTAAAAGCTCGGGATCTCGCACCTCTACCGCGATGATTACCTGCTCATCCTCAGACAAGGCCTCTCGCACGGCTGCCAGCATAGCGCCCATTTTTTCAAACAACTCAGTAGTGCGAGTTAACCACCCCAATGGTAGTGGGCTTAGCTGAAACACCAACACACCTAGCTTGTCCCGTAAGCCCTCTAGGGTAGGTCGCACAAAATCCTGTATGGCTAACGCTGGATCAAGAAATCGAGGATTCAGCTCACGCGACCGGCCTTCTTCGCTACGCACCTGCGCATCGGTAATACTGGCCGGGCATTTCACTACAAAGCGAAAATCGTCATCCACCTGCCCGGCATACGCTGCATACTGACTGGCCGTTAATGGACGCCAAAAGGTGCGATCCACACACACGGTACGTAACAGCGGATGCTGATGATAAGCCCCTAAGCCATGCTTAGACAGCACGCTAGGATCATAATCGTCACCCCACACTAGCCCCTGCCAACCGGGGTACGACCACGTAGACACACCAAAACGTAGTTGTTCTGGAAGCTGCTGCGCAAGGGGCTCCCATTCTTGTGCTGTAGGAGCCAGCTGCACCTTGGCTTTGCCACGTGCAGCAACCGTTTTTTTAGAAGAAGTCGCCGGCGTAGCGGCGGGAGTCTCGGGCAACGGCAGCGCATTGCCGAAAAGATCGTCTTGCATACTTATCTACAAATACTGAACTAAACGTGAACACCACCGCACTAAAGCTGCGCCATCGCAGATAAGCGAACCAACGTAATAGCTAAAGCGGGGATATCAGAAGTGAAGTTTTCTGAGCCACATGACATCAGGGATAAAACACTTTATCGCATTTCAATCACATGTAGTACGTAGAACAGTGAAAGCCGGGGCGTACCCCGGCCAACACGTGAATGCACCGTAATGCTTGCGCACATTACCTTATGGAGTGATTTTGGTAATCTTAGAGCCTTCAAGCCCCATACCGACCATCAACCCCTGCCCACCGAAAGGAACCGCAAAAACGTCTTGAGACAAGGTAGTAGTAGACAGGCTAGACGCGATGGCTTTATCCCAAACGACCAAGCTAGGCCCGCTGCCCAACGCCCAACCATCGCTCCTGTCTAGGTAATTCAGCGCGCTCTGGCTCATAAAGAAAAGAGCATAGCCAAACGTCTGGGCACCCGCCTGAAGGCCTAGGGATACGGCGGAGATTTCGTAGTAACCCACAGCCTCCCCAGCCTTGAACAAGGCACCTTGCCCATGCTCCCCTCCCACAACAAAGCCCGCTTTATATATCCTAGGAAAAACCAGAACCGCTACCGCTTTCTCGGCGAGTTCTTTCGTGCTCGGTTCTACCGCATAGAGATGGTGTAGTGCTTGGGTAGAAGCCGTGCGGATTTCGTGCTTGGAATCGGCCAATGCACTGCTCATCGGGGCAAGCGCACAGGCCGTGAACACCAGCAAGGACAACAGCATACGATGAGCCAATAGGCGTCGAGCACCCCGAAAACATTGATGACTTATCATGAACATGAAATCATTATCCTAGTTGGAAAAATCAAGCTGTTTTAGCTTTTTGGAGGCCGTTCCAAACTGCCCTAACTGGTAGACCGCAGCGCCGGCAGGTGCAAACGAAAACGCCTGAAATGGCTCGGCCAGCATCGTGTCTAGATCTGTTTTCAGGGCCACTCCAGTCGTGACATGCGGGGTGTATTTCCCACCCGCCGCAGCCGAAGCGTAGTTCGATACATAATCAATGAGAACGGGGTCAATGACCGGGTCTTCAGGTGTAGTCACAAACGCCGCCGAGTCACTAGTCTCTACCGTGTAGGGTGCTACGGCAGCAAGCAGGTCAGCCTGCAAAGCAAGCAGCTCTGGGTTGGGTCTGACGGAAATACCCGCTAGGCCGGTATCCCCGGTTGGCAGATAAAAGTACTTGAACGCCTCAAGCCTCACCCCGTTTGCCTTGGATTGCGTTAGCACGTCATTGGCAGCCGCATACACTTTATCCAGATCGTCTGTCCGCACGAAGCGCTGGATGATCGTGATATGTGGGCGATGGTTGCCGTCCAGTGCGAACCCCTGTGGATAAACCCCACGCAAACGGGCGTTGGTAGCCTCCGCTTTTTCAAGCATCGTCGCATCGGGCTCCAGCAGAATATCAATTGCTGTGACATCACCTGAGGCGGCGACCGCCTGCTGCATCGTCATGCTCGAACCAATAAAAACTGTCAGGCCGATGACGCTAGCCCAACTGAACCATCGGCGGCAGTGTAGTGTATTTCTCATCTTAGGAATCCTGTGAAGCTCTGTTCTGGCGAAGGTCGACGATACGTCGACCCACTTTGTCGGTATGGCTCATACACCAACGGATCAACTAACCTTGCGCACAGCCGGGATTGCCCACGTTCCATCCAAAATGGATGGGGCTGTGTCGCGTGACCAATAGGTTCTCAGCATCAGGATGAACTCCCCGGGTGGAGCGGGCAGCCAATTTGACTCTTTGTCCTTGCCGGGTGAATCCTTCTGTATATAAAGATCGGTCGATCCATCCGCATTGACCACCAAATTTTGGCGCGGACTGATCGAATACCGATTCAGAGGGTTGTCCACAAAGAAGTAGTCTTTGTCATACATCGTCAGCGACCAAAACCCCTCTACAGGCGGTAGATGGCCCTTAGGGAAGCGCATCACATACTTCTGCGTCCCGCTGTATGGCTGCCCCTCATCATCCAGTGTTGAAATCGGGTAGACAGCATCCTGAGGTCGATTTGCCCCAAGCCCAATAGCAGTGATGAAAGCCCGCATCACATAATCGGTACCATAATTTCCCGTATCTACCGTGTACGACCAGCCGCTCTCATTGGTGAGCGCTTTATATTGCCCCATGATGCGCTCAACACCGGCCTTAGGAACACCGCTGGCAACATCCGATATAAGCTTGCTGGCGTCAAAAGATTGGCCAGGAACGAGCCCAATACGCTTGAACCTTGCAACCTCAGGTGCGTCCTCACTCGCTGGCGGATTCGTTTTCATCAGCTCAGCAAGCAACGTAAAGTAAGCCACGGCATCCATTTGGTGGACTTGGTTACGCACCGCAGTAGTCATGTCCACGCTCAGATCCACCTCACCCTGTGGCGGCGTATAAGGCTGGCCATAGGCACTAAGGGGAAACAGCTTGAACGCATCCTGCAACGAGTGGACTGCAGCGTAGTCCTCAGGTGTGCCAGTGCAATATATACGACCTAGCAACCACACCAAACTCGTGGGTGACTTGTATTCTTGCATACCCTCTGGAAGCGTTCCCTCCCAGCCAGGGCCTGTGATTACGTAGGTCTGCGCACCGGTACCAGTCGTACGTTTACCGGGAACCTGGAAGACATTTGTCCAGCCATCAAGCATTGGCATCAGCGCATAACGGCCTTCCATATCTGGGATGCTGAGCACCCACGGCTCAGTGCCAACATCAAAAAAAGCATTGGTATAAAGCGTATCGGCGTTGGGGGCTGTGACATCCCGGAAAGATGCGTCGGGATAGCTGCGCATCTTGATGATTTGGCCCATCGGGCCATGCACTCCATTCTGTTCGGCAATGTTAGTGATGACCCTGCGCGTCATCTCCATCGTCACCAGCGGATACCCAAAAATATAAGCATCTACTGCCAGATCAAGCTCATCTGAGCCTTCGCCCATAAGCCCCGCTTTAGCGAGTACGGGTGCCATCGCCATACCAGCGATTAAGCCCGAGCCAGCCACCAATACGGCTCGTCGAGTCATTTTCATATGCTTCCCCCTATGTATTGCAGCTCCGTACTCGTGTGTTGTTAGAGCATTGCTAGTTATTCACACCGCAAAGAGTATCAAAGCAATGCACCTCGGGCTTGCCATTTGGCGCCATACCTGCAAAGCCATAAGACGGGTAGTGAACCGTCTGATCACAATGCCCTAGACGATACGTAGTCACCCTCACGTCATCTATGGCGCCAAATGGCAAGCCTGTGCGTAAACATTCTTATAGAGTCTCAACATATCCACCCCGCTCAGCCGCTAACTATCACGGACCACAGGCTCGAAGCCAGAATTAGTCATTGGTGCCGGGCAGGCGAATCTGGATTGGGACATGCTCATAATAAAAAGGGATGCTATGAACACACGTAGAAACTTAGTAGCGATAGTGCTGGTTGGGGTTGCCACGACAACCGTGGCAGAAGAAGCGGAGCTTGCTAAGAAACTGGCTAATCCAGTCGCCGCAATGATCAGTGTTCCCTTTCAATATAACTACGATTCTGGCTATGGCTCAGAGAAGGGCTATCGCTCGGTCTTGAATATTCAACCAGTGATTCCAATTTCGGTGAGCCACGATTGGAATCTAATCTCGCGCACTATTTTGCCCGTGATTGATCAGCATAATATTGCCGGTGATTCAGGTAGGCAGTCCGGCTTGGGTGATATTACACAGAGTTTTTTTCTATCCCCAAAAGCCCCCACCGCTAGCGGCTTGATCTGGGGCGTGGGGCCAGCACTAGTGTTGCCCTCAGCGACCCGATCTATGCTTGGAGGGAAGAAATGGGGGGCCGGACCCAGTGCGGTGCTGTTAAAGCAACAAGGCGGCTGGACCTATGGCTTGCTGACGAACCATATTTGGTCATTTGCCGGCAACCGGAATCGCCAAGATATCAACGCGACGTTCATACAGCCGTTTATCTCTCACACCACGAGCAACGCTTGGACAGTGGGGGTGGATACTGAAAGCACATACGACTGGAAAGGCAAGGATTGGGCTGTTCCGGTCAATTTCACTGTATCCAAACTCGTGAAGATCGGAACCCAGCCCGTCAGTTTTCAAGTGGGTGCGCGCTATTGGGCAACAGCTCCTGAAAACGGTCCAAATGGGTGGGCTATCCGAGCCGGAGTCACCTTTCTGTTTCCCAACTAAAACGACTATCGTCGGGATAGCTTCGGGTTACCGTTCAGGAGGAAATTTCTATGCGCTCCCCCATTCCCTGCATCAAACTGAGAAGCATGCTGCAAATGGCGCCCTATCTGACGATGCGAGGCGTCTCAGTGCTAGAGTTCCTCAAGTTGCTAGGAATCTCCGCCCAATTTTTTCATGACCCTGATATTTGGTTACCACGCAGCGCCTGCTTTCGCATTGCTAATCAGGCGGCTGCTATTACCCAAGACGCATTCTCCGGTGCTTATGTTGGCCACTTAACCGAGATTCGTTCATTAGGTAATTGGGGCGAGCTGATCATGCGCTCCGACAATATTGCCCAAGCCTGCGCACTAGCGGCCACGCATGCCTCCATGCTGCATCAGGGCGGCGAAGTCTCCATTGTGACGGAAGGTAGCCGTATCAAGATGATCCACCGGTTCACCGGTCGATACGACGCCGATCCTGTGCAGTTTATTTTAGGCAGTCTGGCAGTGCTGCGCAAAGTTCCCTTAATGGCCGGGGAACCGTCCGCCATACAGGTCCATATCAAGACATCCCGTCAAAAAGGAGATGGTGCATTGGAAGAATGTCTGGGGCCGAACATCGTCACCAATGCGCCGTACAACATGATTGAGTTTAACCGTGACTTGATGGATAGCCCTTTAAGCCATACTCGTGACGAGGCTTGGAAAACTACGGACGCCCTACACTCCACCATGAAAACAGCCAATTTGCTATTCCAAAATATCGCGGACCAAGGGTTGTCCAAGCTGGGGCCCGTATCAAAACAAGTTGGCCTGTCCACACGCACGTTGCAACGTCGCTTGAATTATTGCGGCGTTGATTTCGATACTCTGCGCGATGAAACCCGGCGAGACCAAGCCTTGAAATTGATTGCCACCGGCCGCTACACCGCCACTGAAATCGCCTATATGGTGGGTTATAGCGACCATGCGCATTTTACTCGAGCCTTCAAGCGCTGGACGGGTTGCGTCCCTTCGCGCTGGCAATCACTGTTGCAGTCTTGACGGCTTTGGTCACGCAACGCCTGATAATGAGTGGAATACAGCACGAATATCAACTATCTAGAAAGGAATGTCCGCAGCCGTGCTACCCCCTCCTGCAAACGTTCCTGCGTAGTAGCATGACACCAGCGTAGCCAGACTGATGCCTCCGGACCGAATGCAATGCCAGGTGCCAAACCTAAACCAACTTTTTCTACCAGTTGATGAGCTAGAGCTTTCGAGTCCTCATATCCAACAATTCTGAAGAAAACATACATGGCACCACCGGCGTCTGGAGCCACAACCTCAGGGATTGCTCGAAGCGCCTCTACCAGCATACGTCGGTTCTCCACTAAACGCGCCCGCAGCGCCGCCACCTCCGTCTCTCCTTGTGACAGAGCCACCCAGCCAGCCTGCTGCACAGGATCAAATACGCAAGAACTGTTGTACTCGATCAGCTTGGACAGATCTCCAGTGAGCTCGGGCGGAACCACCAGCCAACCCATGCGCCAACCTGTCATCGACCAGGCCTTTGAAAAGCTGTTCACCGAAATGATGCGATCTCCCGATTCGTAATGCCTCAGGAACGAAGGTGCAGAAGGCGTACTTAGGTCATAGATAAGACGTTCGTAGACATCGTCGCAAATGATCCAAATGCCATACTTACGACAGTGGGCGAGTATTGGAGCAATCGCAGCCTCATCAATGGTCCAACCTGTAGGATTGTTTGGAGAGTTCAGTAGCAATACCCGCGTGTCTGGGGTCAACGCTTGCAGCAGTCTCTCGACATCCAAAGTCCACTTCCCATGACTAACCGACAACGGAAACCGTGTGACCCTCGCTCCCAAGATCGCCGGAATCTCGATCAGATTGGGCCAGAGTGGAGTAATAGCGACCACACGATCTTCCGGCTCGAGCAACAACTGGGAAGCCAGCATGATGGCCGACACACCAGAGCCGCAAATAGCCAAACGATCGACCCCAATCTCCACTCCATGGAGCCGGCTCAGGTAGTCGGATAAGGCCTGCCTCAAATAGGGGCGCCCGAGGTTTTCAGCATAGTGCGTTTCACCACGATCGAGTGCGTCTTTGGCTGCCTGACGAATAAACTTTGCCGTCGGCTGATCCGACTCTCCGAACCAGAATGGTAGTATGTCGCTGCGCCCCATGGCAGCGTTGGCCACTTCACGGATAGGCGAAGCGTCTAGGGACTGGATGGTGGCTCGTGCATGCAGTAGCTGAAAATGGGTAGTCATCGTAGCGGTTCCTAAATTTCAAGTTGAAAGCGAGTGCAATGCTCTCGTCGAGGTACGGATGAAGGCTCGTGCGCGATCCGATGCTGGGCTCTCAAAAAAAATGCTGGGTGGCGCAATTTCAACGATTTGTCCTTCTTCCATAAAGACGATCCGATCGGCCACCTGTCTAGCAAACGACATTTCATGGGTCACGATCAGCAAGGTAACGCCTGTCTTGGCAATGTCTTGGATCACATCCAACACCTCCTGAACCATTTCAGGATCCAAAGCGGACGTAGGTTCATCAAACAACAGTAGTTCAGGCCTCATAGCCAGCGCCCGCGCGATGGCCACACGCTGCTGTTGCCCACCCGACAACTGTCCCGGACGCTTGTGTTGGTGTGCTTTCAACCCCACTCGTTCAAGCAATGCTTCGGCACGCACGTTGGCCTCGTTCCACGACAAACCACGTACGCGCACCGGTGCCAACGCCACATTCTTTAGCGCGTTCATGTGCGGAAAAAGATTAAATTGCTGGAAGACCATGCCAACCTCGGCACGTACCTTCGCAAGATTGCTGTCATTACGTACCCTCACGCCATCAACCTCTATCGACCCACCGTCGTATTCCTCCAGCAGGTTGATGCAACGTACCAGCGTAGACTTGCCAGATCCCGAAGGGCCTATCAAGGCGATAACCTCTCCACGAGCCACTTCGAGGTTGATATCAGTAAGCGCTTGAAAGGCACCGTAATGCTTGTCTAGATTCCTGATACTGATCAGTGGTGCACCATGTTGTGATGTATGCATTACCGTACCCCTTGTCTCTTTTGTTTAGCTTCGATAGCGCTGACCACTCGCACCAGCGGCAACAACAGCAGCAGGTAGAGAATCGCAGCACCAATGAGAGGCGAAGGGTTAGCGAAATAGGCCTGCGCCTGAGTAGCCTGCTTCAGCAGATCAGGCATAGCCACGACGGAAGCCAGCGCCGTGTCCTTAATTAGGCTAATAGCGATGCCCGTACCCGGTGGAATGGTGAAACGGATGGCCTGTGGCAGAACAATGTCTATCATCATTCTCCACCACGAAAAACCCAGCGCTTTGGCTGCTTCGATCTGCCCCGCTGGCACGGCCTCGATGCCCGCCCTAAACGTCTCGGCAATATAGGCTGCAGCCACCAATGATAGGGCCGTGGTCGCCGCCCAGAATGGCGGTAGCCGCAGTCCCACAAACGGCAACGCATAGTAAACGATGACCAGTAGCACCAGCAGTGGGATCGCGCGTAGCAAATCGATCAAGATGACCGCTAAATACTGCAACGGTCGGATTGCGTAGAGCCGCATCACGACCAGAACCAGCCCCATGGCAGTCGCCAGTATCAAACTGGTGAAGCCCAAAAGAATGGTCAATTTGAATCCGCTAAGCAGCGAGCCGATGGAATCAGCCAGTACCTCAAGATTAAAAAATGTCTCAATCAAACCCATGTACAACTCCAGTCCAAATACGACAGTACCGCGCCATCAGCATGCTTCTGGCGCCAGCAACAAGGCGCCAGAATGCCTCAGCGCATTCTTGTTATAGTTTCGGAATGGGTTCGACCTTCACCGTGCTGGAGTCCACCCCTGCATCGATGCTGAACCATTTTTTGTAGATGGCCGCTAAGGTGCCGTCCGCCTTCATGCGGGTAAGCTCACCATCGATCTCCGTCAAAATGGGGCTGTTTTTGGGCAACATCAGAGCATTCTTGTCGCCCGTAGAGACTTCATAAATGATAGTGAACTGCGGCTTGTCCTTGATATACCAAGCCGTAATCGGGCAGTCGTTCACTGTCGCGCTGGTTCGCCCCGAAGCCAGATCCATCATCGGCTCGATGTTGCCGTCGTAGCGTCGGATCTCTTTGAAGCCGTTTTCCTCCAACGCCTTACTGGCCCATATTTCGCCCACAGTACCGGTAATTACGCCTAAGTCGTGTCCCGATAGCTGTTCGATGCGTGTGATATCCCCCTTGGACAATGTAGTGATGCACTGGTTGGAGTCGATAAAGGGCTGGGTAAAGGCCACGCTTTCTAGGCGCTTGGGCGTAATAGTAATACCACCAAGGGCAATATCCGCTCTGCCGGACTGAACAGCAGCAAACAGCATGTTAAACGGCATAGAGGAATACTCGACGGACTTATTCAGGCGCTGGGCTACAGCGTCTATCACTTCCACTTCAAAACCAGTCAGTACCCCATTTTTGTCCTCGAACTCATACGGCGGGTTGGCCTGATTCACCGCTACCCGAATATCTGCCGCCAGGCTCGCTGCTGACACCAAAGATAAAATGGCCGCTGCTGCCGATGCTCTCCAGATTGTTCTCATGTCGCTCCTCCTGTCATTAACTTTCTAATTAATCAGGCCTAAAGTAACAATGGGTCTACAAAGTCGGCTATCCCCCCTTTGGGGGAGGAAGGAGCATGAAACAATGCGCCGTTACAGCACGCGTTGTTAGCAGTAATCATTCGGGCTAGAGAATACCCTCGGTTCGGACCGATGAGCGGGCATATCGTTGCTCACCACAGGACGATTTGCTATTTTCACTGGGTATCTAACCAGTCATACGCTAGAGGTTCTGCATGTCTGCCGCAATTTCAACTATGCAAATGAGCCAGTTAGTGGACGCACTCGACCACGAGGACTTACCAACCTTGCTGTTGGACTGCCTAAACACGATTGTCTCCTTTGACCTATATGCCTTGTTCCTCTATGACAAGACCACAGCCCCTACTTACCTTTGCAGTAACTTCCCCACCGAGGTAGAAGAACGATCGTTACACCGTTTCTCTAGCGACACATTTCGCTACCACCCCTTCTATCAACATCATCTGAAGGGTATAGACAACGGCATTTACTTCATGCGCGAGCTCAGTCGATCAGCATTCTTGCAGCGACCAGTGCGCGAATCCGATAGCATTCGCCTCTGCGGAAATGAGGAAATCGGTTATATCACGCAAGGCTTTCCTAACTCGCTCACGGAGTTGGACATCACCTTGCACCTCGATGCAGAACGGACGCTTCAGGTGGGGATATACCGCCATGGCCACGCGACATTCTCACCTGACGAAGTTTCAAAACTAGCGAGTCTATTCCCACTAGTCCAGTCACTGCTCACGCGTTATCTGAGCACTTGGTTAGCAAACCGGCAATCATCACCTCGGGAGCATCTGTACCGAATGGGAATACATAGTCTCAGCGAGTTCCTCTCGCCTCGAGAGGCTGAAATCGTAGGACTCATCCTTAAAGGTTACAGCTCTAAGGAAATCTCTGAGAAACTCAAAATCAGTACCGAGACTGTCAAAACACATCGAAAAAACGCTTATCAGAAGCTGGAAATATCGACCACTGTAGAACTAGTCTCACGCTTCCTAGACGACATAGCGACCTCGGTACGCGTGCCTTTCGGCAATGAAACTCAGACTGTAGTAAGCGTAGTAAACCCGCACTTAGCATCCATGTACCAACCATAATTTGGTGCTTAACGGTGCAGCCCTAATCAACACGAAAAACTAATAAAAAATTAACGTTTTATTCTTATTTGATCCTTTTATTAACGTTTTATGGGTGACGCTAGCATTTTTAAGATAGTATGTGAATTATCGTTTTATATTAAAACCCATCAAATATTACTATTTTTGGCTATCCGTTAAAGGATTTTTGTCATGCAGGTTGGTTTTAAAACTCTTGCCGAGCGGTACAGCATCACGCTGGCGCAACCGTTGCGCGTCGATTCGATAATCGGTACGGGGCGAGCGAGCCGCGACACTGGGGAGCTGATAGAAAACCATTACCCCCCAGCCTATAGACCAACTGACGATTTCGCTGGTCATTTCGAGTTTGGCCTAAAGTACGAAGAAATCCACCTGGAATTCTTTGCGCGCTTGTTCGCTGCGCTCGATCCAGCACTGATTGAGACGTGGTGCAGAAACGAGCCTTTCGGCCAGTACGCACGCCGCACAGGTTTCCTCTACGAGTGGCTGACAGGAAAGCAATTGGACGTCCCCGACGTTACCAATGGCGGTTACATCGATGCGATCTCCTCAGATCAATACCTCACCCGCACCGAACCAACTCGCGTGCGGCGCTGGCGAATTAACAATAATTTGCCCGGCACAGCAAACTTCTGCCCTATTATCCGCCGCACAGTTGAAATTCAGGAGGCACTGCAATTCAATCTCGGCGCAGCACTAAACGAGTTGGATCGCACTTACGGCGCTGATATTCTCATGCGGACTGCTAGCTGGTTAACGTTCAAGGAATCTCGCGCAAGTTTTCTGATAGAGAAAGAGGCGGACCAAACTGATCGGATCCAACGCTTTGCCCATGTCATCGCACAATACTGCGGCCATGTCCAAGACCCGCTAAGCGACCAGAGCCTGCATACTTTGCAGGCTGCCATCTTAGGGAACGACGCTTTGGGGCTGGGGCTGCGCCGCTCCCCAGTTTTCGTGGGTCAAGCCACAATGCGCGAAGACATTGTGCACTATATCGCACCACACTTCGACGATCTGGCACCTATGCTTGAAGGACTAAACGTATTTGAGCAAACAACCCGAGGAACCGAGTCACTAGCTCGTGCCGCTGTACTCGCTTTCGGTTTCGTCTATATACACCCGATGCGGGATGGTAACGGCCGAATCCACCGCTTCCTGATTAACGACACCCTAGCCAGAGACAAGGCCGTGCCAGACGGCGTAATCTTGCCTGTCTCGGCCACTATCACCAGTTCGACCGAGTTCCGCGCTGGCTATGACCGTACCCTAGAGGGGTTCTCACGCTCTTTTATGAGGCGATACGCCACCTCCTATCACTTCGGTGAAATGCTAACCTACGAAGATGGGACACTCAGCAACTTTGTCTTCGACGACTACGAGGACGCGCGATTTGCCTGGAACTATCCAGACCTTACTGCGCATGTGCTATACACCTCGCGGGTTGTAGCACATACAGTTCAGACAGACATGGCTGAGGAAGCCAGAGTACTGGTGATTTTCCAACTTGCTCAGGAGCGACTTAAAGAGATTTTGGAGATGCCTGATCTGGATGCCAATCGTATCATCCGCTCCGTAAGAGAGAATGGCTGGAAAATCTCGGCCAAGCTCAAAAAACAGTACCCCCAGCTTGAGAATGAATACCGGTCAGGACGTATCCTGGATGCTATCCGGTCCGCTTTTGAAGACCAAGGTAACAGCAACGCAAACAAGTGAGCGCGCAACATAAAAAAGGCCCAACATTCATGTTGAGCCTTTTTCAGAATTCTGGAGCGGGTGAAGGGAATCGAACCCTCGTATGCAGCTTGGGAAGCTGCCGTTCTACCATTGAACTACACCCGCATGGTGATATGACGCAATGCTGCGTAAAATAGAGACTTTGTCTAAGCAGCAAAGTATACCGCCGCACTGACAAAGTACCAAGATTTTTTTAGTGCTGGCTTACCACCTATACCGAACACCATGACACAAGATACCCACGATAACGATAAGCCTGAGTCCCCTCACGGTCACATCAAGAGCTTTGTACACCACCGCTCTCACATTACGCCCAATCAGCAATTGGCGCTGGATCGCCTAAAGCCCATTTGGTCTATTGACTACCGCAAGAACATCTTGCAGCCCGCTTCTGTGTATAAGCGCGAAGCCCCGCTGATTCTAGAAATCGGCTTTGGTATGGGTGAAACCACACTGAGCATCGCGCAACAACGCCCTCAAGATGACTTCTTGGGTGTAGAGGTATACGACGCCGGTGTAGGCTCGCTACTGCGTCGTATTGATGACAGTAAAGTCTCGAATATCCGTATCATCCAGCATGATGCTGTGGAAGTGGTGCGTGATATGATCGAACCCGACAGTCTCGCTGGGGTACATATTTATTTCCCTGACCCTTGGCCCAAAAAGCGTCACCATAAGCGCAGACTAGTTCAATCGCCTTTTATCAATCTGCTAAGCACCCGTCTGGCTAAAGGTGGCTACATCCACTGCGCAACAGACTGGGAACATTATGCTCACCAGATGCTGGAAGTATTGTCTGCCGAGCCGCTGCTGCAAAACACTAGCGACGGTTTTGCTGAAAGGCCCGATTACCGCCCCCTCACCAAGTTTGAAGCACGCGGCCTGCGACTGGGACATGGTGTGTGGGATCTGATTTTCCGTCGCATTTAATGCGCATCTTTTTGACGAGCTACACCGATGAATATTACGTTAAATGGTGAAACCCGCCCGTTACAGACTCCCTGCACAGTACTAGAACTGCTGCAAGAGCTGGACTACGTTGGTAAGCGTATTGCTGTTGAAATCAACGGCGACATCGTGCCTAAAAGCCAGCACGCTACCCACCAAGTAAACGCCGGCGATCAGCTGGAAATTGTGGTGGCTGTAGGCGGAGGTTAAGCCGCTCTCACAATCGTTAACAATCAGCGCCATGTCTGTTACACATTTGTGGTGAATAATGAAGGCTCTTTGCATTATTCACCACAAGGACAGACACCATGAGCGTACTAAGCTTTCTGAAAAGTGTAGGCGAGAAACTGCTGGGTGCCAGCGATGCCAAAGCCGCTACCCCAGACGAATTACATAAAGAACTGGCCAAGCACCAACTGAATGCCGAAGGGCTGGATATTAGTGTAAATGGCGACACCGTCACCGTTTCCGGTACCGCTGCTACCACTGAAGCTGCTGAAAAAATCGTACTTGCCTTAGGTAACACACTGGGTGTTGCGGGTGTGGATAACAAACTAAGTGTTACTGCCCCTGCTACCGCTGCCCGTATGGTTACGGTACAAAAAGGCGACACGCTGTGGAAAATTTCTGAAACCGTTTACGGCAAAGGTAAAGGCAACGAATACAACCGTATTTTTGAAGCTAACAAACCAATGCTGTCTCACCCAGACAAAATCTACCCAGGCCAAGTTCTGCGTATTCCTGAACTCTAAGCCCACACAACAAGGCCGTTTACGCACTACTACGCAAACGGCCTGTGTATAAGTAAGCCGCCGCTAGCCTTATGCTCGCGGCGGTTTCTTATTTAACGTGCTGGCTTATATGTGCCAACAACACCTGCAATGGGTGACGCAAGCTTTGTTCGTTCAACCGCTTCACCTGACTACGGCAGGAATAGCCCGTCGCCAATACCTCGCCTTTTTCTGCGGGTGCTTCCAAGTGTTTAGCCCACGACTGACTAAAAATAGTCTTAGACGTTTCTTGGTTACGGCTTTCATGCCCGTAGGTACCCGACATACCGCAACAGCCTGCTGGCGGAATATTCAGCGCTAAACCACAGCGTTTGAATAACTGTGCCCACGGCTGAATGCTATTAGGCGCGTTGGTTTTTTCAGTACAGTGCGGCAACAGTCTATAGAGCTGTTCCGTAGACGCCACTGCCACATCTTCAGGCAACGCATTCAGCAACCATTCTTGTGGCAACTGCACCTGCGGCACAATACCGATGTCTGGCACCGAGGTATATTCCTGACGGTACACCAAGGTCATCGCGGGGTCTAAACCCACTAGTGGAATATCAAAGCCCGCGACGGTTTGCAGTTGGCGCGTATTGTGTATCGCTGCCTTAGCAAAAGCTTTACGGAAACCCTGTACGTGCAACGGCTTGCCGTTAGGGTTTAATGGTGCCAACCACACCATGTAACCCAAGCGTGAAGCCAGCTCGATTAGCGCAGCCAACACCGGTGTTTCAAAGTAACGAGTGAAAACATCTTGCACAAGGATCACGCTACGAGCGCGTTCTTCTGCAGTCAGCACCGCCAACGCTAACGGCGTTGCTGGGCGCACATTCCACTGTTGCAGCACCTTAGCAAAATCCATAGAACTAAACAGCGGACTGTCTGTCATGCCTATGCGTTTTTCCATAATGCCCTGCACCCACTTCTGGCGCAGCATGCCGTTATACAACCACGGCATTTTGCTTAGGTACGGCATGCTGTATTCCAGCGAGGCGATCAAATAGTCACGCATGGGGCGTGCATAACGGCGGTGATACAACCCCAAGAAACGCGAACGCAGTTCAGGGATATTCACTTTAATAGGGCACTGCCCCACGCACGATTTACAGGCCAAACACCCCGACATAGCGTCGTACACTTCGTGCGAAAAATCAGGTGTTTCCCGTGGGTCTTGTTTAGCTGCGCGCTTTTTCCACAGCCCTTTCCAGAACGATTGCGGCTCTTGCTCTACCGCCAATACATCGACTCCAGACTGCTCTTGCAAGCGCAACCATTCGCGCATTAACGATGCACGCCCTTTTGGGGAATGGGTACGTTCGCGCGTGGCTTTCCACGACGGGCACATGGCATCGTTTAAATCGTAGTTAAAGCAGGCGCCATTACCGTTACAGTGCATGGGCGTGCCAAAACTTTGCCACGTACGCAGTGGCATTTGCCTATCGTACTCACCCCGTAGCGTCACTTTGTCGATTTTGAGCAAAGCCGCTTCAGGCTGGGTAGCAGGCGTAGCAATCTTGCCGGGGTTTAACTGGTTATGCGGGTCAAACGCAGCTTTAAGCTGCTGCAATGCAGGGTACAAATCACCGAAAAAAGCAGGCGCATATTCAGAACGCACCCCTTTACCGTGTTCGCCCCACAGCAAACCACCGTAACGCTGAGCAAGCTCGGCCACCGCATCTGAAATCGGACGAATCATGGCAGCTTGTGCTGGGTCTTTCATGTCTAGCGCAGGACGCACGTGCAATACACCAGCATCCACGTGCCCAAACATACCGTATTCCAAATTATGGCTATCTAACACCGCACGGAATTCGGCAATAAAGTCGGCTAGGTTTTCTGGTGGTACCGCAGCATCTTCCACAAACGGTTGTGGGCGAGCTTCGCCTTCTACGTTACCCAGCAAGCCCACCGCGCGTTTACGCATGCCGTATACGCGGGTAACGGCTTCAGAGCCTTGCGCAATGGTATGCCCCAAACGGGACACCGTCTGATCTTGCTGCAAATGCTCGATAAAGGTGCGCACCTGCCCCTCTACTTCAGCTTCGCTGTCGCCGCTGAATTCCACCAAGTTAATACCCAACGTTGGGCGTTCGTCTTGGGGGAAGTATTCCGACACGCTGTTCCAGACAAAATCTTTCATCGCCAGCATCAACACCTTGGAATCCACCGTTTCGATGGACAAAGGGTTTTGTGCTTGTAAGGCATGCGCATCACGTAGCGCATCCATAAAGCTGCCGTAGCGCACGTTGATCAGCGTGGAAAACTTAGGAATAGGCAGTACGTTCAGCTTGGCCTCTACCACGAAGCCCAACGTACCTTCGGCCCCGCACAGCACGCTGTTCACGTTAAAACGACCATCTTGCTCCCACAAGTGAGCCAAGTCGTAACCGGTTAAACAGCGGTTGAGTTTAGGAAAGCCTTTTTCAATTTGTTCGGCGCGCTCTTCGCTGATTTGGCGTGCGGTCCTAAACACGTCACCCACACGACCTGGCTGCGCACAGGCTAGCTCTAACTGCTCTTTATCTAAGGGCTCACCGTGCAGGTCTTCGCCGCCCAGCAACACCATATCTAGCTCTAAAACGTGATTGCGTGTTTTACCGTACTTACAGCTACCCTGCCCGCTGGCATCGGTATTAATCATGCCGCCCAAGGTGGCGCGGTTAGAGGTGGATAGTTCTGGCGCAAAAAATAAACCATGCGGTTTCAGTGCCGCGTTCAATTGGTCTTTAACCACCCCTGCGCGTACACGTACCCAACGCTCTTCAACGTTGATTTCCAGTATCTGATTCAGGTGGCGTGACAGATCCACCACAATGCCGTCTGTTAGCGACTGGCCATTGGTTCCTGTGCCGCCACCTCGTGGTGTCAGCGTAATGTTGCTGTAGGCTTTCTCGCCCATCAAGCTTGCGACGCGACGCACATCGTCAATGGAGCGCGGAAACACAGCAGCTTGAGGCAAACGCTGGTAAATGGAGTTATCTGTAGCCAACACCGTACGGTGGGCATAATCGGCTTGAATCTCACCCGTAAAGCCACGCTGCGCCAGCGCCTTCAAAAAGTCGGCATAACGGGGGGCTACTGGATCAAGAGTCTGGACGGAAGCAATATTCATAAAAACAAAACCACAGATTCCTGAGTTTTACTCATGTAAACTAATAAGAAAGGGCTAGTCTATAGTTTCAATGATTACAGGCTAGACTACAAACGAAATATTCACCGTCAAATGGTGAACAAAACTCATGAACGCTAGACATCTCACTCCTTCCATGTCGTTGCTGTTGGTGTTTGAGTCAGCCGCACGCCATGAAAGCTACACCCGTGCAGCTGAAGACTTATCCCTTAGCCAAAGCGCCATCAGTAAACAGGTACAGGCGCTGGAAAGCCATTTGGGACTACAGCTGTTTAGACGCGAAGGCCGTTCAGTTCGCTTAACCGATGCAGGCCGTAGATACTACGTAGAACTCACCCATGCACTGGGTTCTATACGCAGTGCCACCCTACAAGCCATGTCGCATCAAAGCGGTAGCAGCACCCTGCGATTAGCCACCTTACCCACTTTTGGCTCTAAGTGGCTACTACCCCGCATTCATGAGTTTTATACCGCCAACTCAGGTATTACCATACACCTACATTCGCGTATTGGTGATCTGAATTTTGACCAAGGCGATTTAGACGCCGCCATTACCGTTGGCACGGGCTATTGGCCCGACTGTGCGGCACACCCCCTGCTAAACGAGCAGTTAGTCGCCATCATCAACCCTGACGCTGCCAAACACAGCGACGTAACACCAGAATGGTTGGGCAAACAAACACTGCTGACCATTAACAGTAACCCACAAGCGTGGGCGGACTGGTTTTCCCACTTTGATCTGCCCCATACCCAAATGCGTATGGGCCCAAGCTTTGAGCTAACGTCGCACTTAATTCAAGCCGTACGTGCAGGCATTGGTGCAGGGCTAGTACCCCAAGCCTTGATTTTGGATGAGCTACAACGTGGTGAACTGCAAACCGTAGGCCCAGCACTGATTAGCCCGCGCAGCTATTACTTGGTGTACCCCAACCGTAATGCCTCGCTGCCTTCATTGATGGCTTTTAGGGAATGGCTATTACAACAATCGCCGCATACGGCGGCGATTATGTAGTACTTAAAACCCGTATAACTGCGCCGGATTATCCGTCAGGATCTTCTGGCGTAACGCGGCATCGGGTAGCAATCGCAATAGCTCATTCACCAAATCTTCGTCACGCGGCATGGGTGTAGGCAACTGCACATGCGGCCAATCTGTACCAAACACACAGCGATCAGCACGCTTGTCTACTAAGGCTTGAAAGAACGGGTCTACATCCGTAAACGGTACCGTTTGCAGTGTAGAAATACGATTAGGCCCGGTTAACTTCACCCACGTTTTATCGTTTTCTAGCAGTTGCAACAGAGCCTGAAAACCCGGCGCTTGCGTACCGTTGGCGGTAGAAACATGCCCCATGTGATCAATCACGCTGGGGGTAGGCAATGCCGATAATCTATCAACCAAATGCTCAAAGCGAGACACATCCACTAAAAACTGTATGTGCCAGCCCAAGCCTTGCAAGCGATTAGACAAGCTGCGTACATCATCAAAGGTAATCCCACCGGGGAATACCAAATTGATGCGTACCCCACGCACGCCCAAACGGTGCATGCGCTCTAGCTCGGCGTCTGAAACGGACGCATCCACTACCGCTACACCACGCCATTCAATGTCATCGTCTTGCGGCAAGTGAGCCAAGGTATCTAGCATCAAACTATTGTCTGTGCCGTATACGCTGGGCTGCACTAACACCGCACGCTGAAAACCTAAGCGGCGCAACAACGTGCGGTACGACACTTCGCTAGCATCGGGTGGTGTATAGCTACGGTTTACCTGATACGGGTACTGTGTTTGCGGCCCAAACAAATGCGCGTGGCAATCACAAGCCCCTATAGGTAGAGCCTCGTTAGGCAAACGACTCGCCACTATAGGACCGGGCACAGTGGGGGCAGCAATTGCTGCCTGTTCTACAACCAAACTAACCATCTATGTTCAACCTACCAAGCCTGGCAACCACAGTGTCACGGCTGGCACGTAGGCCACCAATGCCACCACTGCCAGTAGCACTACCAAGAACGGCCACAAGTGACGCGCTACTTGCTCTACTGTTAACCCACTGATACTAGACGCCACAAACAAGGAATATCCCAGTGGTGGTGTCACCATGCCCACGGCAAAGTTAATGACCACCATGGCACCCAACTGAATGGGGTCCAGACCAATCTGTAAACCTACTGAAATCAGCACACCACTTAGAATCACCATAGCGGATACGGTGTCCATGATGGCACCCAATACCAACAACATCAGGTTGATAAGCAACAGCAATACAAAGGGGTTAGAGGTCAGGCTCAGCAATACCTCACTGATTTGTGATGGAATCTGCTCACTCGCAATCACCCACGCAAAACCGTAGGCCACCACGATGATGAACATAATGACTGTTGTGGTACGCAGCGAGCCCATCAAAATAGCCGGCAACGCTTTCCATTTAAGGTCTTTGTACACGTACAAGCCAATAATCAAGCTGTACAACGCACCTACCATCGAGGCTTCGGTAGGCGTAAACACACCACCGTAAATACCACCCAAAATCACCACGGGTGCCATGATGGCCCAGAAGCCTTCACGCAATGCTTTTAGTACATCACCGCCACTGGGGCGTTTTTCAGGTTGGATTTTGTGCTTTCGTGCGTACAACACACTGACCACGCAGAAACCGCCTGCCGCCAACAAGCCAGGTACCACACCTGCCAAGAACAGTTTAGAAATAGACTCTTCAGCCAACACGCCCCAAATAATCATGGGGATAGAAGGCGGGATCATTTGACCCAGCGGCCCAATAGAGGTCGCCAAAGCCGCGCCGTAACCACGTGAATAACCACGCTGTTCCAGCTCGTTAATCATGATGGAACCCACAGCAGCGGTTGTCGCTGGAGCCGAACCGGAGATCGCACCAAAAAACGTACCTGCCGCCACGGTGGACATAGACAAACCACCCGTGAAGTGTCCAAACAACGATGAGGCAATACGCACCAAACGTCGTGACAAACCACCTGCCGTCATCAAGTCACCCGCCAGAATGAAGCCAGGAATAGCAATCAAGCTGGTTACGGCACTACCGGCCAATAAACGCTGCACCAGAATCATCTGGTCAAAATCGGCCATCCACAAGCCCACTGCGGTCAGTATCCCTAGCGTAAACGCAATAGGAACCCCCATCAGTAGCATGATGAACAGCCCTGAAATCAGTACGATGCCGACTTCACTCATGATGCTTTCTCCTCGGAAGCGTTAGCAGGTACGGGCTGAAACAACAGCACCAACGAATGCAGCACAATTAAGGCCCCACTCACAGGAATGGCGGCCGTTTGCAGCCATAGCGGGTAACGCAATGCGGGTGACACCTGCGTAGCAGTGAACCCTACAAATTGCCAACCCGCCCATACCATTAACGCGCCAAACAACAGCACCAACATGCAGCTGATTTTTTCCAGGCTAACCTCTAGTGGACGTGGCAATGCTGTCAACAGCAACGTAATACGTACGTGCCCCTGCTCTTGCACCATCACACTAGAAAACAAAAAGATGCTCCAGCTAAATGCCAAGACTGCCACCTCATCTGACCACGTCAGTGAAGCGTTCAGCACATAACGGAAGAACACACCATCCAGCAAGGAAAAAACCATGACCAACAAGCAAAGCGCGGCCAGAACGGCCGTGCCTCTGCTTATCCACTTGCTGACATTCTCAAGATACTTGCTCATGTCGCCGCTCACGAGAAAAAAGACATCACACTAGCTCTACGTGGCTTACTGAGTCACTTGACCCAGAGCACGATCAAATACGTCGGCACCGATGCTGTCACGGTACTCGTCGTACACAGGCTTCACCGCTTCACGGAACGCCGCAGCATCAGTCACTTCGTTCACTTGCATGCCTTCAGCAGCAATACGCTCCAACAAGTCCAGTTCGTTCTGGGCTACAGCGGCACGTTGGCGCTCAATCGCTTTACGAGCAGCGGCTTGAACAATGGCTTGTTCTTCTGCGCTCATACGGTTGAAGGCACGTTTAGACATCAACAATGGCAACGCGTTGTAGGTGTGGTTAGTCAAGGACAGGTATTTCACTTCGCCAGCGTATTTGTTGGCGTAAATCACGGCCAATGGAATTTCCAAACCGTCTACTGTGCCTTGTTGCACGGCAGTGAAAGCATCGCTCCATGGCAGCGCCACAGGGTTAGCACCCAATGCTTTGAAGCTAGTCAAAAACAAGCTGCTAGGCTGTACGCGCAGTTTCAAACCTTTGAATTCTGCAGGCTCAGTAATAGGACGCTGATTGTTGATGGCGTGACGGAAACCCGCTTCAGCAAAGCCCAAACCTACAATCCCTTTGGCATCCAAGCGCTGCAACAGATCTTGGCCTACTTCGCCATCCAGAACGTCGTGCGCTTGCTGCTTGTTAGCAAACAAGAATGGCAAGTCGGTCAACTGGAATGCAGGCTCAATCGTGCCTACTTGTGTACCCGTGATAACACCCGCATCCAAGGTGCCCATTTGCATGCCTTGCAGCATTTCAGTGTCGTTACCCAGTTGGTTGCTAGGGAAGAATTTCACACTGAATTGGCCTGGTGCCGCAGCTTCCAGCTCTTCTTGAAAGTAATGTGCAGTGATCGCGTAGGGATCAACCGCACTGTCAGATGTAGTCCAACCTAAACGGATGTTGGTAACAGCCTGTGCTGTTCCGACTACACCCAGTGTTAATGCACAAGCTAGCGCTACGCGCCATTTACCCTGTTTGCTTCCAATCATTACATCGCTCCTAAATGTTCATGTCGTGTGCTGGTTTTATTCCTCTTTGCACACCCTACTTGTACTACAAGTTTTTTTATCATAACATTTAAAACATAGAGCTTTGCAACCAAAAGCCTTGCCACAAACCAAAATAAAGTAGATTCACCCTGTAAAAAACATGTTTACCAAGTAGTAAAAACAAGGAAAAAACAGACAAAAAATAGACAACTTGACCAACAAGAAGCCTAGCAACTTCTACGAAACAGACCTGAATCTGGTACTTTTCAGGGCCAAATCAACAAGTAACGGCAACTTGTTATCAAGTAACAAGCTCCGATGTTATGATAGCCACATGAAAAAAAGCCCTGCCACCTCTAGACGTCAGCTATCGGAAGACATCTCGCGTTACTTAGAAACCGAGATTGCTCAAGGCCGCCTTAAACCCGGCGATCGCATTCCCACAGAATCACAGTTGACCACCATGTTCGAGGTCAGCCGTAATGTGGTGCGCGAAGCCGTAGCACGACTGAAATCTGACGGCTTGGTAGAAAGCCATCAGGGGCTAGGTGCGTTTGTATCAGAACGCGGGCTACACAACAGCTTTAAGATAGATCACGAAGAGCTCAAAACCCTCTCAAAGCTGCGCCAGCTCTACGAGATGCGGCTAGACTTAGAAGTGTCCGCTGCCGGTATGGCCGCCAGACGACGTACCCGCAGTCAGCTAGAAGCCATACAAAACGCCTTCTTAGAACTGCGCGAAGCTTTGCACCTTAACCAAGAACTCATTGAAAAAAGCTTGGCTTTTAAGCGTGCCATTGCCGAGGCTACTGCAAACGAGTACTTCAAGAATTTCATCCTGTTCCTGACCGCACATATCTTTGAAGTGGCGGCACTGGAACGGCGCGTAGAGCACTCCAGCACACTTAAACGAACACTGCTGCAAGAGTATCAAGCCATCTTTGATGCCATCTTGCTGGGCGACCCCGATTTGGCGCGTCGCGCAACTTGGCAACAAGTGATCAATTCGGCTGAACGCAATGGTTTACAAGGCTTACAAGGCTGGGAAATCACCCGAATGACCTCCTTGGGCGAAACCTATGCGCCACCCTGCCCTGCACCACTGCCGGTCAACACCGCCCCTACCATTACGCTGCCCGAAGGTGCCTGCGATTGCCATTTCCACATTATTGGCGACTCGTCTGTGCACCCTTTCACCGCACACCGTTCTTACACTCCACCACTGGCTACGCTAGAAAGCTATAAAGCCCTACAGCAAACGCTGGGGCTTAGCCGTGGCGTCATCGTGCAACCTAGTGTGTACGGCTATGACAATAGCGTGCTGCTAGAAGCCTTAAAAGAAGGTGGTGAGAACTACCGTGGCGTTGTGGTGATTAGTCAGCAAACCAGCGATGAAGAACTGTGGCGTATGCATGCGTTAGGGGTACGTGGCGTACGTATTAACTTACTGTATAAAAGCGGCGTAGAAGTTTCAGACGTCACCAGCCTTGCCTACCGCATTGCCCCACTGGGGTGGCACCTGCAACTGCTGGTGGATATCTCGGAATTTGCCGACTTGTACGACACCTTGGCCTACTTGCCCGTAGAGGTAGTGATTGACCACATGGGTCACATGCCTGCCAGCATTGGTACGGCACACCATGGCTTCCAAGCGCTACTGCGCTTGCTGCATGAAAATAAAGTGTGGGTGAAGCTGTCTGGCCCCTACCGCTTCACCAACCAAGACACCACGCCATACCAAGACGTAGCGCCTTATGCCAGCGCGCTCATAGCAGCCAATGCCTCGCGCATGCTGTGGGCCACCGACTGGCCACACGTGTGCATACGCGTGCCTATGCCTAACGACACCACACTATTGGAAGACTTCTTCGCCTGGGCCAACCACGACGAGAAAATCATCCACCAGATCTTAGTAGACAACCCCGCACGCCTGTACGGTTTCTAAGGTCTGCACACATAAAAAAAGCCCTGCTTGTTGCCATAACGGACACACAAGCAGGGCTTTTTTGCGACGGCAGATTAACGGCGTTTAGAGCCGCCTTTTTTACCACCACCGCCGCCGCCAAAGCCGCCCATCATATTACGCATGCCATTGGCCATGCCGCCCATACCGCTCATGGCGCGCATCATTTTGGCCATACCGCCGCCTTTCATTTTCTTCATCATGCCGCTCATCTGATCGTACTGATTCAGCAAACGGTTAACCTCTTGCACAGGCACACCAGAACCCGCCGCAATACGACGCTTCCTAGAAGCTTTTAGCAGCTCGGGCTTTGCACGCTCTTGAGCGGTCATGGAGTTCAAGATACCTTCGGTACGACGCAATTGCTTTTCAGCCTCGCCGCCTTGCAACTGTTCAGCCGCTTGTGCAAACTGCGCAGGCAGTTTTTTCAGCAATGAGCCCATGTCGCCCATTTTTTTCACTTGCTGCAACTGATCGCGGAAATCGTTCAAATCAAAACGGTCGCCCGATTTGATCTTCTGTGCCATTTTCTCGGCTTCAGCAATGTCGATATTACGCTGCGCTTGCTCTACCAGCGAAACGATATCACCCATCCCCAAAATACGTTGCGCCATGCGCTCGGGGTGGAAGGGCTCTAGACCATCAACTTTTTCCGATACCCCAACAAACTTCAGGGGCTTGCCAGTGATGTGGCGCACAGAAAGCGCCGCACCACCGCGCGAGTCACCATCAAGCTTGGTGAGCACCACACCAGTCAGCGGCAATGCTTCACCAAAGGCTTTGGCTACGTTTACCGCATCCTGACCCTGCATAGCATCGACGACGAACAAGGTTTCCACCGGCTTCACCGCTTGGTGCAGCTGCTGGATTTCGAGCATCATGGCCTCGTCCACACCCAAACGACCCGCCGTATCCAGAATCAGCACATCGTAGTGATGACGCTTGGCGTGATCAACGGCACGATTCGCAATATCTACCGGTTTTTCAGAGGTATCGGTAGGCAGGAAGTCCACACCCACTTGGGCGGCTACAGTCTTCAACTGCTCGATCGCGGCTGGACGGTACACGTCAGCACTGACCACCAATACTTTTTTCTTACCGGTTTTGCGACCGTGCTGGGTGTGACCACCCTCGTTCAACCATTTCGCAAGCTTTGCCGTGGTGGTAGTTTTACCCGCACCCTGCAAACCAGCCATCAGAATCACAGCTGGGGGTTGTGTGGCTAATGACAGTTCACTGGCCTCTTCACCCAGATCAGCACCCATTAGCGAGGTCAGCTGCTTGTGCACCACCCCCACCAAGGCTTGACCAGGATTCAACGAGTCGGCAACATCGCTGCCCAAAGACTCTTCTTTGACCTTTGCTATGAACTCCCGCACCACGGGCAACGCAACGTCAGCCTCCAGCAATGCCATGCGCACTTCGCGCAGCATCTCCTGTGTATTGGCTTCGGTAAGACGCGCCTGACCACGCATTGTTTTTACAACACGGGCCATGCGCTGAGTAAGATTTTCGAACATATGGCTGGTTTCGCTTAAACTAGAGATTCGTCGGGGTTACTACCCGGTTCAGGGCCAAGCGCCCTGTAAAGCTTTAATCGTCTGTCGGATATTTATGTCTGCAAGCATTGTATTTCACTTGCTGGCCCCTCTGGCTTATATTGTATTAGCGATTGTCTTATGGCGTCCTATTACTCGAGGCAGCCAGCAACCTGTACTCAGCGGGACATGCCGCATAGCCCTGCTTGCTGCCATCGTACTACATGGCGCCGGGCTCTTGCTCACCATTATATTGCCACAAGGTCTGCACTTAGGGTGGGCATTGGCACTTTCAGCCGCAATATGGCTGGGAATGGTGGTGTTCTGGTTTGAAAGTTTATTTTTGCGCTTAGACAGCCTGCTGCTGATTCTATTGCCTGTTGCGACTATCGCGAGCTTACTCGCCGCTTTAGTGCCGGGTGGCTCCATCATCCCCCACGGGGATAGCGAATGGCTGCGCATACACTTATTAATTGCGATTGCGGCTTATGGCTTAATGACAGTGGCCGCCTTGCATGCCATCTTAATGACGGCACTAGACAGGCAACTGCACCGCCCTGCTGCGCACTCTGATACCCCCACCCTGCTGTACCGTGCGTTAGACACTATGCCACCTCTGCTGGTGCAGGAAGAGCTACTGTTTCGTTTAATACGCATAGGCTTCGTGATGCTAACGCTGACTATCGTTTCCGGTAGTGCCGTTAACCTGCACTTAGTAGGCCAGCTTTTGCCGCTGGATCACAAAACCATCTTTACCCTGCTCTCGTGGCTAACCTTTGGCGGCTTGCTATTAGGACGCCGCATTTGGGGCTGGCGTGGCCGCACGGCTTTACGCTGGATGCTAGCAGGTTCTGCTTTCTTGATTTTGGCGTACTCTGGTACCCGTTTTGTTTTAGACGTTATTTTGCAGCGAGGCGCTCTTGGTTAAGGTTTTACTCTGGGTCGTTGTTATTCTGGCCGTTATTCTGGCGATGCGCGTCATCGCTGCACAAAAGCTCAGACAGAACCAACAGAATCGCACGCCTCAACAAAATCGTTCGCAGCACCCCACAGGCAAAGCTGAGCCTATGGTGCGTTGCGAGCACTGCGGTGTGCATCTGCCTCGCTCACAAGCGTTGATGAGCGATGGCCATATTTGGTGCAGTTTGGACCACGCTAAACATGGCCCCCGCAAGTAACAACGCACTGCACCTGCAACCAGACGGCTGGTTAGCCCCCGCCGCTGGCGTCACGTGCGCACCATCACCCAACTTCGATACTCGCCCTGAAGGCGGGCCTATAGATTTATTGGTGATTCACAATATCAGCTTGCCGCCCAATGTATTTGAGGGCAACGCGATTATTGATTTCTTCCAAAACAAGCTGGATATCAATAGCCATCCGTGGTTCGAGAACATACGCGGCGTAACGGTTTCGGCGCACTTTCTGATCCGCCGTGATGGCGAGATTGTGCAGTTTGTCTCCACCTTAGATAGAGCATGGCACGCGGGCGTTTCTAACCACCACGGCCGCGACGTCTGCAATGACTTCTCTATTGGTATAGAAATGGAAGGCAGCGACTTCTGCCCTTTTGAGGCCGCCCAATACCAGCGTTTACACCAGCTTTCACAAGCTTTGGCTGAGCGCCACGACCTGCACGCCATTCGCGGGCACGAGCACATTGCGCCGGGCCGCAAAACCGACCCCGGCCCATTTTTTGATTGGGACGCCTATGCCAGCAACAGCCCATGGCCGCGCCGGCATTTTCCAGACTTACTCGAGCTTGAGTAACCAGCTTATACGCCTATATTGCTAGGTACAGAGCTGTGGTTATCGCTTACCCACATCACTACGGCATCTTGCTCTGATGTAGAAATGAGTGCGTGCCCCATTTGCCCATCAAAGTAAATACAGTGGCCTTTGTGCAGCTCTACCGGACCGTAGAACTCCGACATAAACATCACGCTGCCTTCTAGCACAGTCAAAAACACTTCACCCAAATGGCGTATGAGTTTGCCGTTGAAGTCACGCAAATTACGTGCTCGCACCACAGTACGAAATGGCAGCATTTTCTTGTGTGATAAATCAGACGCTAACAATTCGTGCACATAGGCTTTGCCTTCCAGCAAAGGACCTTGCTCGCCTTGCATTAAGCTACGACGCGCTGCTGCTCCTTGGTTGCTACCGCCTGCCCCCACCAAGTCCACCAAATCCAACCGCAAACCGGCTGCTATTTTTTGTATGAGATCAAAGGTAGGCGACATGCCACCGTTTTCAATTTTGGATAGCGTGGATTTTGCTACCCCTGTTTCTGCGCTGGCTTGCTCCAGCGTCCACCCTTGCTCGCGGCGCAAATGTCGCAAACGTTCGCCAAAAGCATTGCGACTGATTGGCGCGGCTGGCTCAATCAGCGGGTTATGTTTTGCTGCCCTAGACACCACTGTGTCGCTTGTAGATTCCACCATCGTAGATTTTTTCAATTTTTAAGAGATAATGAGCACTATAACGTAGCTAGTATGGAATGCGCTACTTAGCATTTAGGCATATAGCAGGCTGCGAACCAAAAAGTTTCCCATTGGAAACACAAAAATTACGGAGACAACCGCTTCATGTATCACGTCAAAAAAACCAGCCAATCTTGGTATGGTCAAAGCATAGGCATTTTGATTTTAGATGCGGCTTACCCCTGCATTCCTGGCAACGTGGGCAATGCCACCACCTTCGATTATCCTGTGTGCTACCAAGAGGTACGCGGCGCCTCTATAGACAGGCTGCTCAACCAACGCGACCCTGAACTGATTAAGCCCTTTATAGAAGCCGCCCAAGAACTGGAACGCCGTGGCGTAAAAGCCATCACTGGCGCGTGCGGCTTTATGGCACTGTTCCAAAAAGAAGTGGCTGCTTCGGTGAACATTCCGGTATTTTTATCTAGCCTGATGCAGATTCCGTTTATTCATGCCCTCACACGCAAACCCGTAGGCATTATTACCGCCAATGCTTGCCAACTAGGCCCTATGCATTTTTCAGCACTAGGTATTGCGGACAGCATTCCTGTGGTTGTTGCTGGCATGGAACATCAGCCCGAATTTAGCAGTGCCATTTTGGAAGAAAAAGGCAGCTTGTGCTCGGACACCATTGAAGCTGAGGTCACCAGCGTAGCCCGCCACATGCTGACGCAACACCCCGACTTAGGTGCTATTTTGCTGGAATGCAGCGACTTGCCTCCCTATGCCCATGCAGTGCAGCGCGACACACAACTACCCGTATTCGATTTCATCACCATGATTGATTACGTACACCATTCACTGGTGCGCAAGCCCTACCACGGGCATATGTAAGACCTAAGCACGTTCCAAACAAAACGCCCCAAAGGCCTACGTGGTCTTTGGGGCGTTTTTCAGCAGCTACTAGCGTAGATGCTATGACTGATGAGGGTTAGCCCAACAGCAGCTTGTTCACACGTCTAACGAAGGCAGCAGGGTCTTCTACGTGCGCACCTTCAGCAAGCAAAGCTTGATCCAACAACACCAACGCTAAATCTTCGAACTGGCTGTCGTCCGCACTTTGCAGACGTGCTGCAAACGCATGCTCGGGGTTCAGCTCCAAAATAGGTTTAACCGTAGGTACTTCTTGGCCAGCCGCTTGCAACATGCGAATCAGGTGTGGGCTAAGTTCGTTCTCATCCACGACCACACACGCTGGAGAATCCACCAAACGCGATGTCACACGCACTTCTTTCACTTTTTCGCCCAGCGCTGTTTGCAGACGCTCGACCAAAGGTTTGAAGTTTTCAGCGACTTCTTCCTGATGTTTTTTCTCGGCTTCGTCTTCCAAGCTTGCCAAGTCCAAGCCACCTTTAGCCACAGACACCAATGCTTTACCTTCAAAATCGTGCAGGTAAGACAGCATCCATTCATCTACGCGGTCAGACATTAACAATACTTCTATGCCTTTTTTGCGGAACACTTCCAGATGCGGGCTGTTCGCGGCTGCGGTGTACGAATCGGCAGTGACGTAGTAAATCTTGTCTTGGCCTTCTTTCATACGAGCAATGTAATCGGCAAACGATACATCTTGCGCCGCACTGTTATTGTGCGTAGAAGCAAAGCGCAGCAACGCCGCGATTTTCTCTTTGTTGCTCTGATCTTCGCCTGTACCTTCTTTCAGCACTTGGCCAAAGTTAGCCCAGAATTCAGCGTATTCTTCCTTACGGTTTTCAGCCAAATCTTCCAGCAACACCAACAAACGACGTGTATTACCTTCACGAATCGCACGTACATCACGGCTTTCTTGCAAGATTTCACGCGATACGTTCAAGGGCAAATCAGCAGAATCCACCACACCACGCACAAAGCGCAGGTAGTTAGGCAGCAACTGATCGGCATCGTCCATGATGAACACGCGTTTTACATACAGCTTCACGCCGTGCTTAGCATCGCGATCCCACAAATCAAAGGCGGCATGCTTAGGCACATACAACAATTGCGTGTATTCGCTGCGACCTTCTACACGGTTATGTGTCCACGCCAGCGGGTTTTCGTAATCGTGGGCAATGTGTTTGTAAAACTCTTGGTATTGCTCATCAGAGATTTCTGAGCGCGAGCGAGTCCACAACGCATTCGCTTGGTTAACAGTTTCCCAATCGCTAAGCGTAATTTGTTTGGATTCTTTCTCGTCCCACTCTTCTTTGAGCATTTGCACTGGCAAAGAGATGTGGTCAGAGTAACGGCGCAATACCGCGCGCAAGCGCCAGCCATCTAAGAATTCGTCGGCATCATCACGCAGGTACAAGGTAACAGACGTACCGTGATCGGCTTTCTCGGCAGGGCTGACGGTAAATTCGCCCAACCCTTCGGACTCCCACAACACACCTTCTGTTTCAGCATCACCCGCGCGACGCGACAATACCGATACTTTGTTTGCCACAATGAAGGAGGAGTAGAAACCCACACCAAACTGACCAATCAACTGGGCATCTTTTTGTTTGTCGCCCGTTAATTGCGTAAAGAATTCTTTGGTGCCCGAACGTGCGATAGTGCCCAAGTTGGCAATCGCTTCGTCGCGGTTCATACCAATACCATTATCGCTAATGGTCAGTGTCTTACCTTCTTTGTCGTAGGTGACACGTATACGTAGTTCGCTGTTGCCTTCCAACAGCTCTTGGCGATCAATCGCTTCGAAGCGCAACTTATCGCAAGCATCTGACGCGTTGGATACCAACTCGCGCAGAAAAATCTCTTTGTTGCTATACAGCGAGTGAATCATCAACTGCAGCAACTGCTTGACCTCGGTTTGAAAACCTAGGGTCTCGGCTGCCTGAACATTATTCTCGGTTTGGCTCATGGTTACGTATTTACTCAGTTGTCATCAACAAGCTATAGCGGCTTACGCCGCCAGCGCATTAATCTAGTAACTGGGGACACATAACCAAATATCAAGAGCCATGCCGTTATTGGGCTTCCAGATAACGCTGGTAGGCCAACTTCGCCACTGCCACCACATCAAAGCTACGGGCAATATCGCTGTGTGCTAACTGCTCTACATCGAACCACTTCGCCTCTAGAGCATCATCCCCCGCGTAGGCCTCACCGGCTACCCAGCTACACGCCACCGCAATCAATATATAGTGCTGGCGCAACGCCCCTTTGGCATCTATATCGTGCGCATCCACCGCCGTCACCACCTGCAAAGCGTTGGCTTGTACAGACGTTTCTTCTGTAATTTCGCGCTCCGTCGCCGCTAACACCGCCTCACCAAAATCTATTTTTCCGCCTGGAAAACTCCAACGCCCTATGTCCGGTACATTGCGTCGTCGAATCATCAACACCTGCCCCTCTTTACACACCACCCCCAAGGTGGCGGCGATGGGCCTACGTACAGGCACCACATTGGTTTCTACGCTGCTGTTCATGCTCATGTATCCCTAATCCTTACTCTTCCCGCCCGACGTAGTCGCCAAACTCTAGAACAATATCATCACTACGCGTTTTCCAGCGGTTATAACCTTAACGATGATTAGCTCGGTTGGATCGTGGTTTTTTGTCGTTATGACTGCCCACTCTCCCTTGTATCTACCCCTCAAAAAGCCCAAACGCCATTTTTTTGAAGAAAAATGAACTATTTTGCATTTAGCTCTTGCTCATCTGTAAATTCGAGGTATAATTCTTTTCTTTCCTAGCACATGTTTCAAACGAAACATCCACGCCTAGAAGTTGCCCGGGTGGTGGAATTGGTAGACGCGTCGGACTCAAAATCCGATACCGAGAGGTGTGCCGGTTCGATTCCGGCCCCGGGCACCAAGAACACTAAAAAAGACCGCTTTTTAAGCGGTCTTTTTTTCGTCTGTAGCCAGCAAATAATAAAGCCATGAGACACCCCATGGCTTTATTTGTTAGTGCGCCAATATCTTGGATAAGAAATCCTGTGCTCGCGCAGACAGCGTCTCTGTTTGTGTGAAGAAGTGTTCTGAACTGCAGTCTTCCACAATTCCGCCCTGATCCATAAAAATCACCCTATCGCCCACTCGCCTAGCAAAGCCCATTTCGTGTGTCACGCACAGCATAGTCATGCCCTGCTTAGCCAGATCAGTCATTACATCCAGCACCTCTCCCACCATCTCTGGGTCTAAAGCAGAAGTAGGCTCATCAAACAGCATCACAATAGGGTCCATCGCCAATGCTCGCGCAATGGCCACACGCTGCTGCTGTCCACCTGACAATTGCGCCGGAAACTTATGCGCATGCGCAGCCAAACCTACTTGTTCTAATAACGCCAAGGAACGCTTACCCGCCTCGTCCGGGCTACGTTTCAGTGCTTTAACCTGAGCCAGATTAATATTCTCTAGCACAGACAAATGCGGAAACAGCTCAAAGCTTTGAAACACCATGCCCACTTTTGCGCGCAGAGCAGTCAAATTCACCTTAGGGTCTAAGAGCGACTCCCCATTTACCTGAATATCACCCTCATTAATGGACTCAAGCGCATTAATGGTTTTAATCAACGTAGATTTACCTGAGCCCGACGGACCACAAATAACTACCACCTCCCCTTTACTGACCTGAGCCGAACAATCGTTCAGGACTTTAAAAGAGCCATACCATTTAGAGACATGTTGAATATTTATCATAGTGCTTACTTTTTTATGAGATGTCTTCTTTCGATCAGCTTAACCAAGCCAACCCCTAACGAGCACAAGAACAAATAGCTAATCGCAACGAATATATACATTTCGACCACGGTGCCATCCCGTTCAGCCACCTTGGTTGCCGCCCCCAAGAAATCATTCAAACTGATCACATAAACCAAGGACGTATCCTTAAGCAAAGCAATGGTTTGATTAATCAGCGCGGGCGTCATATTTCTAAACGCCTGCGGGAGCACGATATAGCGCAACGCCTGTGACTGGGTTAGGCCTATAGCCTTCGCCGCATTCAGCTGCCCCTTAGCGACACTCGCTATCCCAGCACGCAAAATTTCACAATAATAAGCAGCCTCAGCTAACACTAACGCAGCAATAGCGGCATACAAGGGCCCTACCCCAGCATAAGGATTACCTGTTATCAGGCGCACCACCCAGGGCATCATTAGAAAGAACCAGAATATGGTTAATATCAATGGGATAGCCCTGAAGACATTGACATACACGGCAGCAGCCATCGCCACTGGCCGTGAGCCAAATAATCGCATCAAGGCCAGACATGTCCCCAAAGCAATGCCCAGCGTCATGCCAACGACAACCAATAACCCCGTAGTGCCCAAGCCTTCCAAAATATAGGGCCAAGCGCGGTAAATAGTGCTCCAGTCAAATTGATACGCCATGTTTAAGCTCCTATCAGGCCAGGAATATGCGTACGTCTTTCAATCGCACGCATCAAAGCGATCACACTGAGAGTAATCAGTGAGTAAATCACCGTAGCGGCAATAAAGGCCTCAAAAGGTTGCGCACTGAAATCGCTGATTTGACGAGTACTTGCCGTTAGCTCCATCAACCCTATCGTCATGGCAACAGAAGAGTTTTTGAAGACATTCAGGAAGTCTGAGGTTAAGGGTGGCAAAATCATCCGAAAAGCTTGTGGCAAGATGATATAGCGATAACGTTGACTAATACTTAGACCTAACGCCACCCCCGCTTGAGCTTGCCCTTTAGGCAAAGCCTCTATACCTGCACGTATAACCTCAGCCGCCTTCGCCGCCGAATAAATCGTTAGCGCCAGCACAATAGTCAAAAACTGACTCCAACCCGGATCCATCGTTTTAATCATTTTCCCCCACTCGGGAGGCAGTATCTCGGGCACGACAAAAAACCAAATAAACACCTGAACCAACAGGGGCGTATTACGGAACACATGAACAAACAGCATCGCTGGAATAGATAGAATTTTGTAGGGCAAGCTGCGCGCTATGCCCACCAACGTTCCAAGCCCCAGCGCCAGAACCCATGAGATCAGGGACACTGATACCGTCATCCACAAACCCGACAGTATCAGTTCCCAGTAATAGCCCTCACCTGTCAGCGAGGGCTTGAAATAAATCAGAAAGTCCCAGGAATAATGCATATGACGCAACTATCAAAGAATGTTGTCGTTGGGGTTGGCAATCAATTCTTTAATGGGCTCAGACATAGGCGCATTAATGTTAAAACCTCCTCGCACATTAATAGGGCTAAGGAAGTATTTTTCATATAAGGCTGTCATCTCACCCGAGTTCATCATCTCGGTAATCACACCATCCACCAGAGCTTTAAACTCATCATCACCCTTACGAATCATGCAGCCATAGGCCTCTGGTTGCAGTACGTCGCCAACCGCTGCCCATTTTTCTGGCTGCTGAGAGCGTGCAATCAACCCATACAGCACCATGTCATCCATCACAGCCGCTTCTGCCCGGCCTGTATGCACCATCATGAAGGTGCTGTCGATGTCTTGGCTCAGCACAATACGAGCATTAAGCTTTTCACTTTCATTTAAATTTCGCAGCATACGCTCTGCAGTTGTACCGGCAGAAACCACCACATTTTTCCCACTCAAGTCTGACCACGTTTTAATACTAGAATCAGCTGGAACGAAAATCTTATTCCCCACAATAAAGAAGGTGGTGGAAAAGTTGACCTGTGCTTCGCGCTCTTGGTTGTGCGTAGTAGAACTGCACTCTAGATCTACCGTGTTATTCGCCACTAAAGGAATTCGCGTTTGTGGCGTCACCTCCATGGGTATCAACTTCAACTCTGCAACACCCGTTTGCTCTTTTACTTTATCGGCCACGCGCTGAATAATTTCCCAGGCATAACCAGCTTGCTGGTTATTGTCATCCAGATAGTTAAAAGGCAAAGATGCTGCTCGGGTTCCTACCGTTAGCGTGCCTGTTTGTTTTACCTTATCCAGTGTAGAAGGCCCTGTATTGGCCCATACCTGCGCGCTAGAACTGAGCAATACCGCACTCAACAGAAATGAAAGTGAGCTTTTTTTCATGTTGTCTCCTCTCCGCTTAGCGGAAATGTGTGTTTGTTATATTTGGACGAAATTAGCGCAACTCTTCTAGGGCCTGCTGCAGTTCCGTCAGAATGATCTGAGGATCCTCATAGCCTATAGAGAAACGACAAATAGCCCCTTGCTTATAAGGGAAGCGACGAGCCTTTTGTATAGATGCTGGATAAAAAGCAGCTAGCGTTTGGCCACCGCCGTAACTCGCACCAATCTTAATAGTGCTAAAACGGCTAAACATACGACGGTATTTATCTATGTCTTGGCAATGCGCACGCAAGGCAAATAACCCACTGCTTCCACTGAATTGTTTTTTCCACAATTCATGACCCGCAAAGCTGCTTAATGCTGGATGCAAAACCTCATCCAATAAAGGATGATGTTCTAGAGCACGAGCAATCAATAAAGCATGCTCTTGATGTGCCTGCATACGCAAAGGCAACGTATCTAGACCACGTTGCGCGAGGAAACAGTCGTCCGGACTAACCGCCATGCCATAACTGGACTGGGAAGCCCTAAAAGCGGCATAAAGATCTGTACGGTTTGTACTGACCACCCCTAACAGCAAGTCTGCGTGTCCACTTAGGTACTTAGAGCAAGCCACCACACTGATATCTACGCCTAACGCCAAAGGCTGGAAGAACGAGGGACCAGCCCAAGAGTTGTCCATCCCAGTCAAAATATCATGACGTTTCGCAACTTCTACAATGGCAGAAACATCCTGAATCTCCATCGTCATAGAGCCGGGGGACTCCATCCAAATCAGTCGCGTATTAGGCTTAATCAACGACTCAATATCGCCATTCAAGCTGGGAGCGTAGTGCTCTACGTCTATACCCAGTTGCGCTAACCGACTCGCCAGATCAATCGCCGGGCCATAAGCAGAATCCACCAGCAGTAAATGATCGCCGGCTTTTAGCAAAGACAAAAACACCAAGCTAATAGCAGCCTGCCCCGAGGGCGTAACCAGGCTATGCTGAGCACCGTCTAGCTGTGCAACCCTGCGCTCAAACTCTCTATGCGTAGGCGTACCCGTTAAGCCGTAACTGTAGCCATCCGGTGCACGCTCTTTACGATTAATAAAATCGTCCAAGGTAGGAAACAAGATGGTCGAGGCCCGTGCTACCACAGGCGACAAGCTTTGGTATCCGTCCCACAAAGTGTCAGTTTTCATGTTTCAAAAATTAGCCGTCAGAAATTGGTAAATTGAGTCTACGTAGCAGGCTATAATTTTTCTACAGAAAAATATGATGATTCCATAAGTGAAACTTATATGATCGAGAGACAAATCCTTATCTTCCGTTCCGTTATGAGCTGCGGCAGCGCCAGTGGCGCAGCCCGCCTACTGAACCTCTCTCAACCCGCCATTAGCCAAGCTATACGTAAGCTAGAAGAACGCGCAGACACGCCGTTATTCGAGCGCATACGAGGCCGCCTACACCCCACCGAAGCGGCTTACGCTTTAATGAGCGAAGTGGATCACTACTATTTAGGTATCGATGCCATTGAGCACCGACTGAAATCACTGAAGCACTACAGTGGTGGGCGTCTTGTGGTGGCTAGCCTGCCCTTGCTGGCAGCGCATGTGATTCCAAAGGTATTGCAGCACTTACCCATACTGGAACAAGAGCTATCTGTCTCTTTACAAGTCATGAGTTCTAAAGAGGTTCGGCAACGCTTGCTTGCCAGGCAGTGCGATATGGGGTTTATGGCAGATGAAGTCTCATGCACGGGCTTAGAGCACTCTTTATTTAGTCGCATGTCTGGGATGATTGCGTTGCCCGCGCAGCACCCATTAACACGCAAAACTATCATCACACCTGAAGACTTGGCTGCACACCCTTTTATCAGCCTAAACCCCGAAGACACCTCGCAAAGACAGCTCAATCTACTGCTGGAACAAGCCAATGTAGTACTGTCTCCCGTGATAGAAACCCCCTACGCATTTACGGTCTGTGAACTCGTCAGAAATGGCATAGGCATGGGGTTAATTAACCCCATTGGGGCACTTGATTATTTAGACCGAGGCGTAGTTTTGCGCCCATTTAGTGGCAAGGTCTGGTTTACGACTTATCTCGCCTTTGCTCAGGGAGCCAGCGCTAAACGCCCTGTCCGCCAGTTTATTTCCTTAATGCGACAACACCTACAAGCGGAACTATCCGCCCTAGGGATATCACTGCTTGAGGACCCAGCACTCCCCACCTAAGTACCCCCTTCCCGCTAAAGCCCCTACAAAAGCGCCCATTCCAGCCCCTACACCCAAAAATCAGCTAAGCTTTTGTCGCACTGACTTTTCTTGGAAGACTTTTCACATGACTGCTGCAGCATCACACCCCAACGCCACTGTTCGTATCGCTCTTGAGTGGTACTTAAACCCTGACCACTTGCCTTTACTGCACGCGCAAGCCCAAGCGCGACGCGATGGCGTGTTGAACATTGAGCTAGTGGTGCCCGATGACCATTACGATGGTTTTGCGGCATTAGCCGCAGGCGAAGTGGAAGCTGTAGTGAATGAGCCGCTGCACTTAATAGAAAAACACGAAGAAGAAGTTGCCTTGCAATCACTAGGGACCTTTTTCCATACTGATGGTGGCGTACTGATTACCCATGCCGCACAAGCCACGCTCAAAGCAGGTGGCGCTATTCGCGTGGCCTCGCCAGTATCCAACCCCGTTACGGACGGCCTGTGCCAAAACATCTTAATTAGTTGGATGCGCAAGCAATCCGTTACCGTGAAACCAGAGCAAATTTCGGTATACGAAGCTGGCTTTGATCACATTGATAACCTACAAAAAGGTGCAGATGCCGCATGGCTGGCCTTTGCCAACATTGAAGGCGTACACGCCAAACTGCTGGGCCTGCCCGTAGATTTGTGCCGCACCAGTGATGGTGACATTCCTGGGTTTTCTGCCTTAGAACTGATTGTGGACCGCAATGCTGATACCAGCACCAAAAACCACCTGCAAACCCTAGTTCAGTATTTGGACAAAGCCGTCGCCGAGCTAAAAGCCGATCCCAAAGCGGCCTTGGACTTGTGGTACAGCGCCAGCAACGAAGCCCCATCGGACTTAACGCGCGCCATGGTGGATGACACGCTGACCCGTTTTGTTGCCCCCGTTAAGGCGGATGCCACTCGCTGGCAACCCATTTGGGAACACATGCGTACCCACGGTTCAGACGTGGTGGATAGCGATACCTTTGCCGCGATTTTTAATTAAGCTTACACAGCGCTATTGACTGACGTAAGCCGCATTACGCTTACGTCAGTTACCCTTTAGACAAACAGCTTCTGGGGCGCTGAGGTACACTACGAGCTGTAAAAAACACTGCCCAGACTTACCCGCTCTGGCATTTTATTTATGGTTTGCTAACCCTGACCTCTGCGCACAATGAGCAATTTTTCCGCCATCAATGAGTTTATCGCCGCCCGTGAATACTGGCCCGGCGATCAAGCCGCTCATCACCACTACATTCTGACCCTGTTCGGTTTGTATGGTCGACCGGCGGGTAAGCCCATTCCGGTTTCTGCTATTGTGCGTTTGTTGGCAGAGCTAGGCTCTGAACCTTCCAGCATACGTTCCTCTATTTCCAGACTGAAGAAACGAGGCGTGCTAAATAGCAAGCGCAGCAAAGCTGGTAGTAGCTACGCCTTAGCCGAAAGCCTTGAGCAACACATGCAAGCGGGTGACATTCGAATTTTCTCACCCGTTTCTGCCAGCATTGGCGACCCCTGGTTATTGGTGTCGTTTTCCGTGCCCGAAAGTGAGCGTAAAAACCGCCACATCATCCGCTCAGGCTTAACCAAAATGGGTTTTGGTTCGGTATCTGCCGGGTTATATATAGGCCCTGCCCGCCTACAAAAAGAAGCTTCGGAATACATTCAAGAATACCAACTGTGGAACTACGTGGACTTCTTTGTCTGTGAAGTCAGCGGCATCATGGATGCACAGAAAAAAATTAGCCAATGGTGGGATCTTGAAAGCTTGGCCAATGAGTATTCAAACTTTATTGGCCTGTACGAGCCTGTACTCAAACAGTGGCAAAACCACTTTCTGCATGGCGGTAACGAAACCCCACAAAGCGCTTTTGCCACCTATGTGCCTATGGTCACACAATGGCGCAGGCTGCCGTTTCTAGACCCAGGCTTACCCGCTGAATTGCTACCCGAAAATTGGGTAGGCATCAAAGCCAGCAAGTTGTTTAACGACTTGCACCGATTGCTTAAACCGCTATCAGAACACTACGTCGCACTCGCCCTAGAAACAGCGTAAGCACTAGCCCGCTTACATTAAGCACCTAACGCAGCGCAGCCATACTTCACAAAATCAGCAATCTCCAGCACCATCCGGTGTGATTGCTGCTCAAACTGCTGCGCATCAAAGCCTGCCATCATGGGTGCGTTTTCCCATGCCCACGCATTGCCGAACTGAAAGGGCAAGTCAAAACAGTGGCCGCTATGCACATCCGGCTGATGGCTTTCTACCGTAAAGCACGTTTTATATACCGGACGCTGGCGCTTAAGTAAGGCCGCCGCATAGTGTTCAGGGAAACTCTGAAACTGCTGCCACGACGACGCTGCCACCAACTGCTGGTACGGTGATAGCCCCGATGCCGCCCCCACAAAACACCCATCTTTTACCAACACCGTGGGCAAATCACCCACGGGCCATAACGACAGCGCATCGTCCACCTGCTGCTGAGTAGCATGACGCTGCGCTTCCACATTGAAAAAGAAGGTGGCGGACTCATCTGCCACATAGCGTATATACACCGACTCGACATGGCAGGCTTCGGCGGCCCATTGCGCATCCAATAATTGCAGCGGAAATGCCGCGCTGGCTACGGGCAAAAATGCAGCAGGCGCATGACCTAAACGCACCTGTTTAGCCGCCACCACTGCGATGCTGGTTTTTAGCAAAGCTGCCACGGGAGCGGTGGTGATATCCGCTCCCAATGCCTCAGCCACCTGCTCGGTCATTTGAGCTTGATACTCTGGCGTCCACGCTGTGCGGGTACCCATGCTCAGCAATGCCACGCGCTGCACCCTACCCCGTGTATGCGGCAGTACGGACAATAAGTGCGCATACCAACCACCAGACGATTGTCCCATCACGGTGATTTTTTTAGCGTCCCCACCCACCTGTTTTACATTCGCCACCACCCATTGCAGGGCCAGCAACAAATCAGCGGCAGGCAATGGCAGCTCATGCGCACTGGCCGAGCCCAAATGCCCCAACGCACCCAAGCGGTAGTTCACATTTATCACCACCATACCTTGCGCCGCCAACCTACTGCCATCGTACCAACTGGTGGTACCACCCCCAGTCATCCACCCACCACCGTGGATAAAGAACAGTACTGGCAAATCGGTCGCCTGTGCTGGCGCCCAGATATTGAGAAAAAAAGCGTCTTCCGACTGCGGATTCCCCTCTTCCTGCCCCATCACTGCCGCCAATCGACTAGGCAACTGCGGAAAAATAGGTACATCACGCTGATGCTGTACGTCCAAACGCCCACTGGCTGGCTGCGATGGCATAAAGCGACCCGTAGAGGCAGCGTAACGCACGCCATACCATGCCTGAACCGAAATGCCATCCACCACGTGGGTGGCAGATGGCTGACTCCATTGCATTGCGTCCATTGTTTTATAGCTTGTTGGAAATATAAGGGGTACCCGTCAAGGCGTTACCATGCAACTCATAACCCATAGGTGCGGTAATCGATGCATGACGCGTGCCGGTATTAATGTCACGCCACATACGCCCCAATACACTGTTTTCCGCAAATGCCGCCGTGCCATGCAACCAGCACAACTCATTTACGGCATCCACCAACTCGTGGCCTGCATGACCAATACCACCACGCTGACGCGCCCTTTCTTCTAATGGCATAGGCACAAAACCAGACGCTGCCGCATCCACCGCAGCGGCTGTACGCTCTAACAACAAACGCGCACCATCAATCTGTGCACTCGCCGCACCCAAGTTCTGCACAAACGCCCCAGAATCGGTTTGTTTGGTGTAATGCGTATAGGTAATACCGCGCTTGTTTGCCACACCACGCGTGAAATCCAAGGCCGCATACGCTGCACCCAACGATGGCGCTTGAATGGTAGTAGACATGGTTAAGTGTGGCGTTAAGCGACGACCAAATGTAGCGGTTGGATCTTTTTCCGGCACATCGCCCATCAACGCTTCAAAGGTAATGACGCGATCTTTAGGCACCCACAGGTTTTCCGCAATCATGGTGTTAGAACCTGAGCCACGCATCCCAATAGTGAACCACGTGTCATGAATCTCAAATTCGTCACGGCGCATCAATACAAAGCCCACCTTAGGCGGTTGATGGTCCATGCCCTGTTCATCCTTGATAAACAAAATACCCAACGCCCATTCAGAGTGATTACTGTTAGACGCAAAAGGCCATTTGCCTTGAATTCTCCAGCCATCGCCTTCAGGCGTTGCTGTGCCTTGAGGCTGAGCAAAAATAGAAGCCGATCGAATAGGTCCGTTGGCAAACACCTCATCCAACACACTATCGCCAAAACGGTTCGTTAGCATCACTGAACCATTAGAAATCACTACACACCATGCCGCCGCAGGATCGTAGTAGCCAACAGTGCGCGCCACCTCCAACAACATACCGGCTCCGCCCTCGAAACCACCATAGCGCTTTAACGCAGAAATGCGCCACGCCCCAGTGTCTTCCAACGCCGCCACAGTTTCTGTAGGCAGTAACCGGTTGCGGTCGGCAACGATAGCCTGTTCACGCAAAAAAGGACCTATTTGGTGAATACGCTCCACCACGTCGGCGATTTGCTCTTGGGTAGGCGGCAAGGAAACCACCTCTCTGTTGCTCTCTACGATGACTGACATGACTATCCTTTTTCGCTTTTTATGATTCAAAATATATACGATCGTCATGGTATAGCAACAAATATTATCGTACAACACCACAGCAAATAATGGTTTTCCCTTAATAAATACGCCAGAAACCCTAAAAAAATAGGTAAACACTATCTATCGTTTACCCTAATAATATTGCAAATAAACAATGATCGTTTAATATTTGCACCATACGAAACTTTAGAATTCAACTTTCGATACCTTTTAAAAGGTGATCACTATGCCTAGCACTACGAGCTTTAACCAAAAAGAACTGCGTGAGGCCTTTAGCCACTTTCCCTCTGGCGTCGCCGCCATTGCCGCGCTACATGAAGGCCAACGCCACGTGATCGTGGCCTCCAGTTTTTCTGTGGGGGTATCACTAGATCCCCCCTTAGCCGCTTTTTTCGTACAGCGCGGTTCCTCCACATGGCCCCTACTGGCGCAAGCACAGCGCATTGGCGTGTCTGTGCTCAACGCCGAACACACCAGCATCTGTAAGCAACTCGCCAGCGCAGACAAAGCAGCACGGTTTGAAGGCATAGACGAGCACGTGACCTCGCAAGGAGCCATCCGTATTCCCGATGCGCCTGTCTGGTTTGACTGCTCTGTACATGACGTACACCCAGCGGGTGACCACCTTGCGGTGCAGCTACGCATTCACGATCTGCACATACAACAACAATCAGCACCTTTGGTATTTCACCAATCTCGATTCACTAGCTTGAGCTCCTGCACCGCTTAAACCTCCGCACACATCACAAGGATCAACACATGCACGCCGAACGTATTGAAGGCAAATGGATTGCCGACTTTGTTGAGGTATTCCAGCTTTGCAACGTGAAGCCTGGCGAAGTCGCCGCCATTTTGTCGGAAACCCAATCTCGTCCCATCTTGGCCGAGTTGGCAGAGCTTGCCCTCACGCAATTGGGCTTAGCCGTGTTTCATGTGCGTCTGCCCTCACCACGCACCCAAGAGGCCGTGCCATTGCGCTCTACGGGTACCTCGCTAGCCATCCAAGGGCTAGACCCCGTCATACAAGCCTTATCCAACAGCCAATTCATTGTGGATTGCACCGTGGAAGGGTTACTGCACTCGGTAGAACGCAATGCGTTGTTGTCTAAAGGCGCACGCATCATGATGATCAGTAATGAGCACCCCGAAATACTGGAACGCGTAAAACCCAGCCTAGCAACACACCGCAAAAGCATGATTGGCGGGCAGTTGATAACTGAAGCCTCTACCATGCGCGTTAGCTCTGACGCTGGCACCGACCTCACGGTGGACTTACGCAATGTACAAGGCCGAGGTAGCGCCGGTATTGCGGACCAACCGGGCAGTTTTGGGTACTGGCCTGCAGGTTTATGTATTTGCTACCCCAGTAATGGCAGCGTAAACGGCACCATCGTCCTGAACACAGGCGACTTGAACCTAACCTTCAAACGCTATGTGGAATCGCCCGTTATTTTCCACTTTGAAAATGATTTCATTACCCGCATTGAAGGCAATGGAGTAGACGCCGAACTACTGCGCTCGTATTACGCCAACTGGCAAGAACGTGAGGCCTATGCCATTAGCCACGTAGGCTGGGGCATGGCCGAAGCTGCCCGCTGGGACTCCATGATCATGTATGACAAGCGCGATACCAATGGCACAGAACAACGTGCTTTTGCGGGCAACTTTTTGTTTTCCACTGGTGCCAATCCTGCAGCGGGACGCTTTACATCGTGCCATTTCGATTACCCCATGCGCCATTGCACCATCAGCCTAGATGGCAAGGTGGTAGTAGAAAAAGGCGTATTACAAGGCGAACTGGCATGAGCGTGGCCACGCACCCTTTTCGCGTTATTAGCCTACTAAAAAGGCCAGAAGGCACTACGCCTGAAGCCTTTTGGGCTGAACAAGCGCTGCGTAACAACCATCGCCAGTGGCGTGCACAATTGGCCGAAGCTGGCTGCGCACTATGGGCATTTTCCACCCCTGTGAAAACGGAATATAACGCCACTAACCCCATTGCTGATTGGGTGGACGAATACCACTTTGCCACACTAGAACAGGCCCAAAACTGGCGTCAGCACCTAGCACATGCTTCCTCTGTGCTAACTGCCGTAGCTGATGTGGTAGTACCCAAGGCCTGCCCTACCCATATTGCCCCTTCTTCTTTAGTACGCGTTTTACGTTTTGCCAAAAAACGGGAGGACATCACCATCAACGACTTTAGGCAATATTGGCAAAACACACACGCCCCTATTGCGAGCGCCAGCCCATTTCTATGCCTTTACGAGCAACTGCACGTCAACGACAGCGAATACCAACGGCAACCACCAGACTGGGATGGCTTTACCTTGTCGTGTTTTTTGTCGGCTGACGACATCGCGGCACATGCCCAGCACCCTGCTGGCGCCAATGCTGCCACCGACACGGTGAATTTTCTAAGCCCTACCTCTACACCACGCCTCATCATCCAGCATGCTGGGGCACTACAACCAACCTAAGCCACAACCACGACAAAAAGAGCAACAACATGACCAAACCACAAGAGCAGGGTCAAACGAAGGCAGACAACAGACGCGTCATACTGGGCGTAGGGGTAGGTAACGCCCTAGAGTGGTACGACTGGACGGCCTACACCATCTTTGCCTCGTATTTCGCCCGACAATTTTTCCACAGTGATAACCCCTTAACCTCGCTACTGGGCGCCATGGCCGTTTTTGCAGTGGGCTTCTTTATGCGTCCGTTGGGCAGTATCTTTTTTGGTTGGCTGGCCGACAGAAAAGGACGCCGCTCATCCATGACCCTTGCCATGCTAATCACCGCCGGCGGTAGCTTGTTAATTGGCATCTCCCCCACGTATGACACCATAGGCCCAGCGGCGGCCTTCTTCTTACTGGCTGGTAGGTTGCTGCAAGGTATTGGACACGGAGGCGAAGTAGTGTCGTCCTTTACCTATGTAACCGAAATGGCCCCCGCCCACAAACGCGGCTTATGGTCTTCATCGGTTTTTGTGTTTGTCACCGTAGGCGTGTTAGCTGCCGTATTGTTAAGCGCCACACTAACCTCTACATTGGGGCCAGAAAAGGTCTACGCGTGGGCATGGCGCATACCGTTTATTATCGGCGGCTTACTGGGCATCTATGCCATTTACTTACGTAAAAAACTAGATGAAACCCCCATGTTCAAGGCCGAGAAAACAGCCGCTAAAGCACCACCCACAGGCAAACAATTTTGGGCTGATGTATGGCGTTACCGCAGTTCGTGTGTACGCGTATTTGCACTATCGGCTAGCGGTACGGTGCTGTATTACGTATGGGCAATTATGGCCCCTACCTTTGCGATCTCATCCTTAAAGATGAACCCCGCCGCCGTGATGTGGACAGGGGTAGCTGCCAACATTTTCCTGATTTTCTGCCTGTTATTCTGGGGCAAAATGTCGGATATTTTTGGCAGAAAGCTCAATTGGTACTTCTTTAGTATCGGCTCCATTATCTGCATCATGCCGCTGACCATGATCTTCACTGGCGGTAATGGCGAGATTTGGCGTTTAGCCGTGTTCATGGGTGGTGGGATGATTTTAATTTCCGCCCCCACGGCTATCATGCCTGCCTTTTTCCCCGAGCAATTCCCTACCCACATTCGTGCGGTAGCCATGGGTATGCCTTACGCTATTTCTGGCGCCATTACTGGCGGCACCGCACCGTACTTACAAGCATGGCTGTACTCGCTAGATAAAGCCTACATGTTTGATATTTACTTAATGGTGCTGTGTTTCTTGGCATTATTAGCCACGATTGTATCCCCAGAAACCAAGGGCAAAAACCTCAACGACATTCACTAGATAACGTCCCAACTAGCTTGCTTCACCCCACAAAAAAACGCCCCATGTCTTACACATGGGGCGTTTTTCGTTAACTACTGCTTTACCACTTGTAGTTCAGATTCACCATACCGGTCATGCCGTATGTAGCGCCTGAGCCTTGCTCACGAATAAAGCGTGCCGACATCATGGTGCGGTCGGTCAGTTGTGCATCCAAGCCCACCTGAACCTCACCCGCATTACGTGCGTCTTTAGCTTGGAAACGGCTGTCGCCTATCGCAACGGCTGGATCTCTGAATCTATGTATCCACGCCAGTTCCATAAAGGGTCGCACGGCTAAATCCATACTACCAGGCGCCGCTTCTAGACGCACACCTAACCTAGACTGCACGGTATTTTTGTGCTGTGCCGAGTAGCTAGTACCGTGCGCCTCACCATCATCGCCCGATATACGGCTGTACAACAGTTGCGCCTTAGGCGTAACCAACAACGCACTGTCTGCGGCGTACTTCCAACCGTAGCCAGCCTCGGCGGCAACCTGCCACAAATCATTGTTGTGTCGTAAGGTACCTAGCTCACCCGACAACTTGCCGCGATAGTGGGTAAATTGCAAAGCGCCATCTATAAACCAGCCTTCGCGTGTTAGGGCATTGGCTTGGTAGGTGGTGTAAGCCCCTACGTTATAACCCGTACGTTTATCTTTAGCGCGCAATGTCGCACGTTTAGAAATATCGCCAGGGTTAATAAATAAGCTGGTGGATTTGGCTTCTATGCTACCTATACCCGCCATCAAACCGGTACGCAGTTCGCCACCTGATTCGAAATGCTTGCCCCATACATCACCACCGAACTGGAACATGCTGCTGGACACTTTGGCATCTACATCATCGTAATGCTTAAAGCCCATTTTCTTATCGGTACGTACCATGGCACGCCCCCACACTTTGCGCTCACCAGCGGCCAACCCTTGCTGGTTGATTTCACGTTCGTGGAAACTGTGGGCAAATAGATTGATCGCTGCACGGTTGGCGGCCAAATAGGCTGGCCCCTCGGGCGACAAGTTTTCGTGCTCATCTTCAGGGTCAGGACCTGGCCCTGGGCCCGGACCTGGATCAGGCGGCAATACTACGGCTGAGCGTAAATACCATTGGTGTTTATTCGTGCCGTCTTTATCTTCGCCTACTAAGCTGTACTCAAAGCCATTGGCCGAGATGGTTTCAGTACTCGGTCTGTAGCCACTGGATTGCGCACTTAACTGGAATGCATCGTCAGGAATAATGGCACCCGCACCACCCAGCACCAGCGGAATACCGTTGGTCGTTTTGCCACCCGGGCCACGCACGTTCAAAATATGCAGTTGAGTGGTGCCAGTAACGCTACCGTTATCACCAATCAGCAGCTGATCTGTACCTGAACCATCACCTTCCAAGTACACACTCATGGCCAAATGCCCGCCACCTTCGTACTCGTTCACACGCAAGGTTTTAAAATTCTCGGTGAGGTCTGGTTGAAACAGCAAATAGCCATCTTTATTGACTACTTTATCTACCTCGGACGAACGCGTCATCACCCATGTACTGTTATTTTGTAGCGCCACTGTGCCCACATGGCTGGTGTCATCTTTGTCTATGCCACCCACCCATCGGCTTTTATCGTCCAGCACAAAAGCGCTGATGTCAGCACCATCACGTAAGCGCAGGTTCCCTGCCAACGTAGAATTTTTGCTGGTTAAGCTCGTACTGGTTAAACCTGTTTCAGCACCATCTAAGGTAAACAACTGACGGCCACCAATAATGCTATTGGTAATAGTCAGGTCCAACCCCACATTCGTCGCATGCAAGGCACTGGCTTTAGCCGCGAGGATAGACATGCCGTCCATAGCGCGCACCCAGTTCGCACCCGAGTTGGTGGCATTCGTCAGCCTAATACCATCCGCATTTTCACCTTCGGTACGGATATTCAGTGTCTCAAAGGTAAATAACGGGTCATCTCGCAAATACACCCCCACAGCCCCATCACCTTTAGTCGTGATGTTGGTGGTGCCCTTCATATCCAGCTTCGGGGTACCTACGTCGTAGCCATCTACCATGAACACACCGTGAGAACTCGTACCTTCAGTAAGAATATTCACGTTTTCCGTGTTGGCTGCCACGTCTAATACCGTGCCACCACGCGTCAACACATACACACCCACCGCCCCACCTGCTTGAGTGTGAATGTTCAGGTCTTTACCATGGAAAGCCGCAACATCTACGCCCGGTGTACCTGCCCATGCGGGGTTACCTTCCACATACACCCCATGCGCTGCCACACCATTTTTAGCGGTGGTAATCGTTAAGCGCTCGGCAAACACTTCGCCTTGGCGCATATCGATACCGGCCCGGCCTACTTCTAGGTTTACATCCTCAAGCCTGACCGTTGCGTTATCCATCACCCAAACGCCTATAGCCGTATTGCCTTTGGCAGCACCTAGGTCTTTAACCTCTACATTTTTAAGTGTTAGGTCATCACCTGCACGGTCTACTTTAAAGACCTGACTACTATTTGCACCATTAAACTGCACCTTGGTGTTGGTTAACGATATCGTCCCGCCCCCCACCTGTATCCCCATGGAGCTAGGTCTGCTGGTGTTGCTGCCCTTAACAGACTCGTCACCTATATAGATTTCACTATCGCGTATATCTATAGTGGCGCCGGTTGCACCCCACATACCACCCGAATACGTGTGCAGCGAAGAGTTATCGATAGTTACCGTGCTACGGGCACCCACGCCGCCTATGCCACCAGCCGTAGTGAACGTCACATCGCTTAACGCCACACTGCTACCCGTGCTTAGGTTCAGAGCATCCCTAGCAGAGCTAGGATTGTGTGTGAGCGTAGTACCTGTCACCACCAACTGCGCATCACCGTCTACCGTGAGCAGGCTGTTGCCTTCACCGTACACCGTACCGCCAGTGATGTTCGCCGTGCCATTTCTGCCAATACGTATAGCCGGTGCTTTAGCGTCATTACTAATAACAGTGGTATTTGTCATGACCAACGTGCTATTGCTACCCGTCAGGTTGATGGCTGCCTGAGAGTTAGTACCGTTGGTTTGCGTAACCGTCACCGTACTATCAGTAAGCTCAACAGTGGCGTTAGAGGCTGTACTGCCCACACCGTATACACGCTCACCCGTCGCACTAATTTTGGAACCATTGGCACTAAACGTCTGACCAGACCCTAGTGTCACCGCACCGCCTGTATTGGTACCGTTGAAATTCACTTGATCATTTGGCCCTATGCTCGCAGGCCCACCCGCAGCACCTAAGGTCAGATCGATTTTTTCGTACTCTGCGGCCAACGCCGAAGCAGAAGCGGCTGTCAATACCACACCGCCAAGCAAGCTGACCATAATGGGGTTTAATCCAAACCTCATACATCCTCTCCCTATGACTCTGATAATAAGGATGTGTGATGGCTTTTTGTACCCTCAAAGGCACACCCCTATCTGCAACTTATGAAAATTCTTAGATAGCAACTTGACCAACACCACTGATGCCCTGTTTAGGCGTCAGCGCAATACCTTTGCGCTCATGTATGTATATATGGATACGCAAAAAAAACCGTACGTTTTATTCCCGAATAAATATAACGTATCCCCTAGGTTTTTATGTGGAAAAAACAAAACTCTATAAAAAGGCAACAATCCCTATAGCCCACTCGGTTACTGCTTGCCTATTTAATTAATTTCACATAGATGACAGCATCTCAATAGCCATCCACGTTAAAACTGTTTACCTAATAAACACCACGATCACGAAAAAATAGCCACTACTAGGTAGTGGCTATTTGGGTCTACAGCTATTTATTTAATACTTGGCAACCCCGGTACACTTTTCACAAGTTTCTGATACGTTTCATTATCCATTCTCAAAAACGTAAACTCTTCACCTGGTTTAGTAAACTTAATAGCTAAAATATCCTTACCCATCATATACATGGTGGTCTGGTAGCTATCCGTTTCATCGATATTTTCATAGTTTTCCGGTTGCCCTTTTTCGACAACAGAACGCGTCACGGTATGAGAGGTAAAGATCTTATCTTTTTCATTGAATTCCCAGGTATAACCATCCGTGTACTCTGACGCTGGCTTGCCATCTTTCTCATCGATAGTGAAGTAATTCACCCCGTTATGATTGGGCATCAACACGACTACATACAGAAAATCTACTGGGTCATCATCCGCGACTGCCCACGCACCGTATAAATCTTTGGTTTTAATGGTTTCAGCAATGTGTGCCCCTGCTACGGCTTCATTATTTGCACTACCTAGCGCAGAAGTCAGCGAGGTTAATGTACCGCAGGAGGCAAGCATCAAGCTTGCTGCAACTGCCAATAAACTTTTTGCCAATACTTTCATTTCCCCATCCTCTTGGTGTTAGTTTTTTTGCATAGAACCATTAAAACTCAAGCACCGTAAAAGAATAAGGCTTGTGTGTTTTTATCCCATTGAAAAGATGTGTCCAATAGTAATTTCTGCTGGGTATATAAACCGCCTACAAACATTCCACAACCATCACATAAAGCACTACAACCTACACTCCCCTTCGGTTATCGCCTCGATTACGTAATCTACAAAACACGCAATCCGTGAGGCCAATGCCGTATTGCGGTAATACACGGCATTAATAGCCCTACGCATATCGAGGGAATCCTGTGGAAACAGCACCACCAATCTGCCGCTTTCCACATCGGCACCGGTCATAAAGTCTGACAAACTCACAATGCCTTCACCTGCTAACGCTAATTGGCGCAATGTTTCGCCGCTGGATGAAGTCATCGTGGGGCGTATTTGCAGCAGCTCGCCATCGGCACCATTGATAGGCCATTGGTTTAGCGTTTCAGGTTTAGAAAACCCCAACAACCGATGTGATAACAAATCGGAGGCCTGCCTTGGGTTACCCATTTCTGCTAAGTACTCGGGGCTCGCTAACATGCGTAAGCGGCTGCTGCCTACTGGTCGCGCATGTAAGGTGGAGTCCCGTAACTGCCCAATCCTAAAGGCCACATCCGTGCGTTTTTCCAGCAAGTCGGTAATGCCGTCATTGCTGTTGAGCTCTAATTCCACCTGTGGAAAACGTTCTCTAAAACCTTTTACCAAAGGCACTAACACATGCAGCATGAAAGGTGTGGCTGCATCCACGCGCAAACGTCCTGCGGGCTGACGTCGGCGTGCTGCCACTTGCTCTTCAGCTTCCACTACGGACGCCAAAATCGAGCGAGCATGTTTTAAGAATGCCGCCCCTTCTTCAGTAAGCTCTAATCGTCGGGTAGTGCGGCGTAGCAAAGTGGTTTGCAGCTTTTCCTCTAAACGCCCCAGACAGCGGCTGGTCGCCGAAATTGTTAGCCCCAAATGCTCCGAGGCAGCCGTAATAGACCCTGCATCCACCACTGCCACAAAAGCTTGAAGCTCATCTAAGGTTACTTTCATATTTGATTTTTATTCAATAGTATTTTCCTACTGCACAGCTTAATTCACAAATATAAAACTGGCAAAATACTTCTCATACGATGCCTGAACACGCAGTACAACATATCAGGACTCCCTACCCCTTACCTGATTCAGGAGCTTAACCATGCCCATGACTATCCCTTCATTTGGTGTTGGTACTTTCCGCCTCACTGGCCAAACCGTTATCGACTCTGTACACAATGCCTTAGACGTAGGCTACCGCGCCATAGATACTGCACAAATTTACGGTAACGAGGCCGAAGTAGGGCTAGCCATCGCCGAAAGCGGTGTGCCTCGTGCCGACTTGTTCGTCACCACCAAGATCTGGACTGACAATTACGCTAAAAACAAACTGATCCCTAGCCTGCGCGAAAGTTTGGAAAAACTGCGTACTGATTATGTAGACCTCACCTTAATTCACTGGCCAGCCCCCGGTAATGGTGTGTCGCTGCCCGAATTTATGGAAGCCTTGGCAGAAGCCAAAGCACAGGGTTTAACACGCCAGATTGGTGTATCGAATTTCAATATTGCACTCACACAGCAAGCCATAGATGTGGTGGGCAAAGACCAAATAGCGACCAACCAAATCGAGCTTAGCCCTTACTTGCAAAACCATAAGCTCGCCGCGTTTCTAAAAGAACAAAACATCGCGGTGACCTCATACATGACACTGGCCTACGGCAAAGTGCTGAAAGACCCTGTACTGGAAAAAATTGCCAGCAAACACCATGCCACAGTTGCACAAGTTGCATTGGCTTGGGCCTTACAACTGGGCTATGCCGTGATTCCGTCTTCTACTAAACGTGAAAACCTGTGCAGCAACTTGCTGGCTAAAGACCTGAAGCTGGATGCTGACGATATGGCACTGATTGCCAACTTGGAACGCAATGGTAGGGAAGTGAACCCCGAAGGCCTGGCCCCCGAGTGGGACTAATCACGCCGCACTACAACGTTTACACTGGACACCCTGTTATGCCTACCACCACTGCCCCACTGTTCACCCCCTACACCTTGGGTGCACTGTCGTTACCTAACCGCATTGTTATGCCACCCATGACGCGGTCACGCTCTAGCCAACCCGGCGATGTGCCTAATGAGTTGATGGCTACCTACTACGCACAGCGTGCCAGTGCTGGCCTGATTATCAGCGAAGGCACATGGATTTCACCGCTTGGTAAAGGCTATGCATGGACTCCGGGCATCTGCACAGAAGAACACATTGCTGGCTGGCGCAAGGTAACAGACGCTGTACACGCGGCTGGTGGTCGAATTTTTGCGCAGCTCTGGCATGTGGGTCGTTTAAGCCATAGCAGTTTGCTAGATGGACAACCGCCAGTCTCGTCTTCTGCCCTGCAAGCCACAGGTGTTAATGTTTACGTTATAGAGGCCGATGGCAAACCCGGTTTTGCCCAAGCCTCTACGCCCCGTGCGTTACGTGTGGAAGAAATTCACAACATCGTGGACCAATACCGCCAAGCTGCCCGCAATGCGATGGCAGCAGGTTTTGATGGTGTAGAACTGCACGCGGCAAACGGGTATTTGGTGAACCAGTTTATAGACTCTAATGCCAATACACGTACAGATGAATACGGTGGCTCACTGGAAAACCGCCTACGTTTCCTAAAAGAAGTTAGTCAAAGCTTGGTAGAAGGAGTGGGTGATGCCAGCCGTGTAGGTATACGACTAGCCCCTCTGACCACCTTAAACGGATGTTCTGATGCCGACCCTGAAACCACCTACACCGCTGCCGCAACACTGTTGGATCACTTACGTGATGCCTACAAAGGCTGCTTAATTTACGCGGGTAACTACACCACCGAGCGTGCAAACACTGCCATCGCAGAAGGCTGGGCTGATTTAATCGGCTTTGGTCGCACCTTTATTGCCAACCCCGATTTACCAGAACGTTTACGCTTAGGCGCGCCCTTAAACACTCCGAACCGCGAGACATTTTTCGGAGGCGACGCCAAAGGGCTCACTGACTACCCCACCCTAGCTGAAGCGGCTACCGCTTAAGTCACCCACAACAAGGTCAGGAAATACGCGGCGACACGCACGTATGTACCTGACCATTACTGTTTTCTACTAAAGGAGCTTTTCATGGATTTAGGTATTTCCGGACGCTGGGCCATTGTTTGTGCCGCCAGCCAAGGTTTAGGTAAAGGCTGTGCCCAAGCCTTGGCCAACGAAGGTGTAAACCTTGTGATCAACGCCCGTACCGCTGAAACACTAGAGCAAACAGCGTCTGAGTTGCGTACACGATTCCCTACCATCGAGGTACGTACGGTAGTGGGCGATGTGGCTCAAACAGACATACAAGAAACGTTACTCGCCGCCGCACCACAGGTGGATATTTTGGTCAACAATGCAGGCGGCCCACCACCCGGCGACTTCCGCGACTGGGATCGCACCGACTGGCTTAAAGCCTTAGATGCCAACATGCTCACCCCTATTGCACTGATGAAAGCTGTGGTAGATGGCATGGCAGAACGCGGCTTTGGCCGTGTGATCAACATTACCTCAGGCGCGGTAAAAGCCCCCATTGATATCCTAGGCTTATCTAACGGTGCTCGCAGCGGTTTAACAGGCTTTATTGCCGGCGTCGCCAGACAACATCGCTTGGCTGGTAAGAACGTGACCCTAAACAACTTACTACCCGGTGCGTTTGATACGGCACGATTGCAGAAAACATTGCAAGTGGCCAGCCAAGCCAAGGGCGACTTAAATGCCGTGACCGAAGCCAGAATTAACACCATCCCCGCCGCTCGCTTTGGCACCCCTGAAGAGTTTGGTGCGTATTGTGCCTTCTTATGCAGCAACTATGGCGGTTACATCACTGGTCAAAATTTGCTGATTGATGGTGGCGCGTACCCTGGGACTTTCTAAGCCTAGCCACACAACGTCAAACATATACAAACAGCCACAAACTCCCTACGCTGCGCGTTGGATTCACCCTGTAAATTCCTCTACAATGAATTGACAGCGGCCCTGTTTAGTACACGTGGCAGGGTCTTGGATTTAACAGAGTTTTTCAACACCAGCGTCGGAGCTCATGTCCTCTACAACCCCACAACCACAAGCTGTGGTAGCGCCTATTACGCGCAGCGCCATCTATATTGTTGCCACTCTGGCTCCTAATACTGAACAGGACGACAAGGTCCGCGCCTTATGCGGCAATTTGGCTGCCCTGGTTCGTTCAGTAGGCCATCGCGTATCCACGGGGCACTTATCCTGTGTCTGTGGTTTTAGCGATAGCGGTTGGGACCGCCTGTTTGGTAATCCGCGCCCAGCCAATCTTCACCCTTTCCGCGAGTTTCACGCGGGCGATCGCCAAGCTCCCGCCACACCAGGCGACATTCTGTTCCATATTCGTGCCGAGCAAATGGACCTTTGCTTCGAGTTAGCCACGCAATTGATGAACCAATTGGGTGATGCCATTACCGTGGTAGACGAAGTGCATGGTTTCCGTTATTTCGACATGCGCAGCATGGTGGGTTTTGTGGACGGTACTGAAAACCCCGTGGGCCAAGAAGCAGCTGATTTCACCCTTATTGGTGACGACGATCCTGACTTTGAAGGCGGCAGCTACGTGTTGGTACAAAAATACCTGCACGACATGGACGGCTGGAACCAACTGCCCGTCGAAACCCAAGAACGCATTATTGGTCGCACCAAGCTTTCTGATATTGAGCTTGATGATGCCGTGAAACCTACGTCTTCACACAGCTCGTTAACCACCTTAGAAGACGAAAACGGTGACGAAATTAAAATCCTGCGTGACAACATGCCCTTTGGTAAACCCGGCTCTGGCGAGTTTGGTACCTACTTTATCGGCTATGCCCGCCAGCCCGACCCTATTGAAAAAATGCTAGAAAACATGGTGATTGGTCGCCCACCGGGCAACTACGATCGCCTGCTGGATTTCAGCCGTGCGGTGACGGGCGGTCTGTTTTTTGTACCTTCAGCCGAACTGCTGGAAGAACTAGAAACACGCACACCAGATACCCAAACCGAAGCAACGGAAGATACCAGCGCAGTAGCGCCTGTATCCCACGACGGTTCCCTGAACATTGGTTCCCTAAAAGGACAGTAATATGAACAACTTGCATCGTGAATTAGCCCCCATTTCCAGTGCCGCTTGGGCACAAATCGAGGAAGAAGTTGCGCGCACATTCAAGCGTTCTGTGGGTGCCCGCCGAGTGGTGGACCTTAAAGGCCCGGGCGGTGTAGAACTATCCAGCGTAGGGACCGGCCATTTAAGCAACCTGACTTCCCCACACAAAGGGGTGACCGCGAAGGTGCGCGAAGTTAAAGCCTTGGTTGAGCTGACTGTACCTTTTGAGCTGCAACGCGACGCCATTGACGACGTAGAACGTGGTGCTAACGATTCTGACTGGCAACCTGCTAAAGATGCCGCCACCAAACTGGCATTTGCTGAAGACCAAGCGATTTTTGATGGCTACAAAGCCGCTGGCATTACCGGTATACGCGAAGGGTCATCGAACACCAGCATTGCGCTGCCTAAAGACGTAACCGACTACCCCACCGCCATTGGTAAAGCCCTGCAAGCGCTACGCTTAGAAGGTGTGGACGGCCCTTACTCTGTGTTGCTAGGTGCGGATGCCTATACCGCACTGACCGAAGCCAGCGACGGCGGTTACCCCGTGATCGAACACATCAAACGCATTATCAGCGGCGACATCATCTGGGCACCCGCACTAAGTGGCGGTTGTGTGGTGTCTACCCGTGGGGGCGACTTTGAACTGCATCTGGGTCAAGAACTGTCTATTGGCTACCAAAGCCATACAGACAAAGTCGTGCGCTTGTACCTGCGTGAAACACTGACTTTCTTGATGCTGACTAGCGAAGCTTCTGTGTCGCTAACATTGAAAGCCTAAGCCCGTATACGCACCTATTCATTAGGTGTGTCGGTGACCTCAGAGGCGTGATTACTCTGCAATCACGCCTTTGTTGTTTGCCCGTTCACCGCGTAGCAACCCACACACAACACCCATGGTTTTCGCTGCCCCTACGCAGCAAATTCACCCCACTTTGTATCTGAGCCTGTACGTAACGCTTTTTTTGCCGCATAATCGCACACTGTTATTGATAATCATTTCTATTTGTGGCGGTGGCATGAAAAGCCGTTCCCCCCGGCAAAAAGGCTGGCTGGCACATTACACAGAGCTCATTAGTTCATGGGCCAAAAAACACCCGCACTCCCCTGATGCCGAAGACGCGGTGCAGGATGTGGCGGTGAACATGATCCAGATGGAACACCCTGCTGTGGACTACATGCGCGCCTACTTGTTTCGCAGCGCTATTAATGGCGTCAATCGCCAGCACATACAGCGACAAAAAGTCAGCCTTCTGTCCTTAGAGGAACTAGAGGAAGAAGAACACCCGCTGGTTTCCCATGTGGAAACGGATGCCTACGCGTCAGAACTCACGCAGCGTGTGCAGCAGGCTCTGGCCGAATTGCCACTGAAACAACAGCAAGTTTTTGCATGGCATCGTTTAGAGGGCTGGACGGTGCCAGAAATTGCCGACCACATGCAACTTTCGGTCAGTAGTGTGGAAAAATACCTTAGTGCCGCGTTGCGACATCTTCAACACCGTTTGCGTGAGTAGCACGAGCAGAAGATGAAACAGAGAGAACACCCTTACACCCTGCCCATTCCCTTAGACCCTGATGACGCTGCCAACTACTGGTTCACACGTCGCCAAGGTGGGTTGATGCAACCCGGTGACGAGGCACAGTTTCAGTATTGGTTAGCCGAAGACGCTGCTCACCCACAGGCCTATGAAGACGTCTCTATCGTGTGGCGTTTGACCCAGCGCGTACCTGATGCCGTCTTTAAAGCGGTGCTCCCCCCCGCTCCCGTTGCTGCACCCACCCCCTCTAGGCGCCAGTTTTTATGGTGGGGAGGTGGTGTAGCCATGGCTGCCGTCACGGGCATCAGCATGCGCAGCCTACTGCAAGACGACCCCCTGCTCTTTCAAGAAAGTTATAGAACGGCTAGGGGCCAGCACCAAGAACTGCAATGGCAAGATGGCAGCACCGCATGGCTAAATACCGAATCGGTGCTGCAAGTGATGTTTTCGGCTTCACAACGCCTAGCCTTACTCGAGCAAGGTGAAGCTTTATTTAAGGTGGGCAACGATAAGCAACGCCCATTTCTGGTGAAAACCAGCCAAGCAGAAATACATGCCAACAACGCTGAATTCAGCGTGCGACAAGACAATAGTCACACGGCGGTGACCGTACTGGCAGGCGAATTAGAAATGCGTGCTAACCAATGGTGGCATCGATCTACTGCCCTACTGCGCCCTAATCAGCAATTACGTATCCCTACTGAAGGCAAATGGAGCGATATAGAGGTGGTGAACGCCACGGCCGTTGCCGCATGGCACCGTAATCAAGTCGTGTTTGACCGCACCCCATTGCGCCATATTATTCACGAGCTAAACCGCTACCGTGCTCAGCCCATTTTTCTAGATGCTCCCTTATATGAGTCGTCCAGATTAAGCGGCGTATTTGAGCTGGATCGCATCGACGATTTCCTGCAACGTTTGCCTACCTTGATCCCCGTTAACGTCATACGCCAGGCGAATGGCAGTGTAATGATTGTGGCCAAAACCACGGTTTAAGCCACTCTCAGCAACAAAGAAACAAATAGTTACAATATATTAATGAGAATGATTACGGGTTTCGTTACGAATTCTACTCTTAGTACATAGAAGCAGTGATTGCATCATAGCGCCCACTGCCCGGGAAGGCCCGCCTAGCGGGTTCGCATGAAGCATATGAGTAGAACACTGTGAATAGCATCAACCATAACAACACTACACCCTTAGCGTCACACCTGACGCCCCCCTCTAGCCACACATCAAAAAAATGGGCATTTGCCACACTGCTGTGCTTAAGTTGTGCCGTGGCACAACCCGCCATGGCAGCCGAACAATTGGCACGCCACATCAGTATTCCAGCACAACCTCTGACCACAGCACTGCTTGCTTTTGGTCAGCAAAATCACGTGCAAATTTACTACCTGCCCGAAATGGTGGCAGGGTTGCAAGCCCCTGCTATTGAAGGGAACTACACCCCACACGAAACGTTAAGCCGTCTAATACAGGGTACTGGGTTAATTGTGGAATGGGATGGCAACAGCGTTACCTTAAGCCGCACCTTGGAAGGCAGCACCAGTCAGCTAGCCCCTGTGCGTGTGCAAGGTACGGTTAGCTCTACCACTGAAGGCACTGGCGAATACATCATGGCGGGCACCAGCAATACCGCCACCCGCCTGAACATGGATACCCAACATACGCCGCAGTCTATTAGCGTGATGACACGCCAACAAATGGATGACTTCGGCCTCACCAACTTTGATGAAGTGTTGAACTTCACCACTGGTATTACAGCGGCTACGGCGTCACCCGGGGGCGGATACCAATTTCAATCGCGCGGTTTTTCTATCACCAACGTACAAGTAGACGGAATGCAAAGCAGCTACCGTTCGGCTGGACGCGGGGCATTTAACCCCATTTCGTTGGACATGGATTTATACGACCGCGTGGAAGTGGTGCGTGGCGCAACCGGTTTGCTGTCCCCCACAGGTGAACCCTCCGCACTGATTAACTTAATTCGCAAACGCCCCCAAGCCACCTTTGGAGCACGGTTAAATACGCATATAGGCTCGTGGAAAGACCGCCGCGTCACTGCTGATGTCACCGGCCCGCTGACAGAAGATGGCCGTTTGCGTATGCGCGTCATTGGTTCGCACAAAGCAGCCGATTCCTTTATTGACCGCACAAACAACAAGAACAACCTACTGTCGGGAATTTTGGAATTTGATATCACCGACAACACCATTCTGACCGCCGGCTACGATTTCCAAAACTCCAAGCTACGCGGCGAGTCCAACATGGGTATCCCTCTGTTTGACTCCAACGGTGAGCGCATTGATGTGTCACGCTCTATGTCCTTAGCCCCCGACTGGACCTACTGGAACAAACGCCACCAAAACGCGTTTATCTCGGTTGAGCATGAGTTCGATAACGACTGGACAGCCAAGATCAGCTATAGCCACCAACGTGATGATGGCGATGCGGTCATTACCGGCTGGGGCGCAGGCGTAAACTCCGTAGTAAATCCCGACGGTTCTGGCATAGGCATACGCACCAACTTAGCCGCTGAAGGCTACCGACAGCAAGACAACCTAGAGCTGTCGGCCAATGGCCCATTTGAGTTGCTAGGCCGCACGCACCAACTGATGTTTGGTTTTAACGGCACACGCAAACGCGATACGTCCTACACCATGGACATCAGCGACACCAACACGTGGTATATCCCGAATATTTACGACTGGGATGGCGCCATGCCCGAACCAGTGGTCAGCCGTTCTGGTGCGTGGACCCGCACCCATACAAGAGAATATGGGTTTTTCGCAGGCACACGCTTGAACATCATCGACCCATTAAATGTGATTCTGGGTATGCGGTTGTCAGACTATAAAACCTACCGCGACAACTACAACACCTCGGGTACATTTACCGGTGTATCGGGCGAGCTACGCAACAAAAACGAAATCACCCCCTACTTCGGTGTGACCTACGATTTCCTGCCTAACCTAACCGGTTATGCCAGCTATACACGCCTGTTTCAACCACAAGGCTACAAAGACAAAGACGACAACTACCTAGACCCCATCACTGGTGAAAACCGTGAACTGGGCTTAAAAGGTAGTCTATTGGATGAGAAAGTACAGTTCTCGTTGTCCGCTTTCCAAACCAAGCAAAACAACTTGGCCGTACTAGACCCGTCAGTACCTGACGACTTTGTGTTGCCCGATGGCAGCCGCCCCTATGTATCTTCGGGTGCAGGCAACAAAACCAAAGGCTTTGAAATTGAGCTAAACGGTGCGTTGACCAGCAACTGGAATATGTTTGCCTCGTACAGCTACGCCAGCACTAAAAATGGTCAGGGCGAACGCATCATGACGTACATCCCTAGCCGCACGTTCAGATTGGGTACTAACTACAGTTTCACCGGTGCATTGCAAGGGTTAAGCGCTGGCGCCACGATTAACTGGTTTGGCAAACGTGATCTATGGACGGCTGGCCGTGCGTACACCGCCAAAAACGGTAAAGCCTTGGATGCCACACACAGCAGCTATGCCGTGGTTGGCCTGCACGCCAACTACCGCTTGAATCAGCACTGGAATGCACGACTCACCGTTAACAACGTCTTTAACAAACGTTATTACGACAACTTTGTGATTTTCCGTGCGCGCTACGGTGCACCGCGTAACGTGTATTTGTCAGTTGATTATCAGTGGTAATTCCACATTCATCCTATTGTGAGCCTACCCCTATGACACCCTTTGTTTCTCGCCCCTTTGTTCGTGGTTTATACCTTGCCATCGTCGTGGGCTTGTCTGCCGGCGCAGCACAGGCTAAGACACCGCCACAACCCACTTACCAACCTGTCACGGAAGCCCAGATTTTGCAGCAACCTACAGCCAAAGAAGTGCTGGAAATTGTGTACAGCCCAAATCAGGAAAGCCTCTATGTGTCTTCACCTAACTGGCAAGACGAAACACTATCGCGCACACTGGTGCTAGACCCTAAAACCTTGGCGATTCAAGGCGAAATTCCCATGGAAGTGAAAAGCTTCGGGGTTGCCTTAGATGATGCCGCCAACCGTTTGTACCTGACTCAAGGTTTTAATGGCAGCATTGTGGCGGTAGATACTACCACCAACACCGTGCTGAAACGCATCCCCATACAAGACACCATCAACTTCCAAGACACCATTGCCGCCGCTGACTTCGGCCAAGAGCGCAAAGACGGCCTGTTGAAAATGCTGGAACGCTTTAAGGTCACCGACGACTACCAATACAAAACCCGCGAACTGGTTGTGGATAAGAAAAACCACCGCTTGTTCGCCCCCGGTTTAGGCTTAGGCTTTGATAGCGTGCTGTTCGTGGTGAATACAGACAGTCTAGAGCTGGAAAAAGTGATGCCTGGTTTTGGCTATAACGTGGCCGGTATCACCACAGACGAAGCCAATGACCGCGTGTTTGTGTCGAACATGCAAGGCCAAATCATGGTGGTTAACAGCAAGACCCTAGAAATTGATGAGGTCTGGGAAGTAGAGGCTGACCAACTGATTAACTTAGTCTATGACCCAGCCCAAAACCGCTTATTTGGCGTAGACCAAGGCATTGACCGTGACTCCCCACGCAACTTGCACTTAGAACGTGCATATACCCGTCGCAGCCCCGGGCATCAGGTCTTTGTATTAAACGCCGACGACGGTAAAACTCTGGCAGTAATGCCTACCGGCGAAGTACCTATTGGCGTGCGCTTTGACCACGACACACAACGCTTGTTTGTGGCGAACCGTGGTGGTGTACGTGAAGCAGATGGCAAAGGCTCTATCAGCATTTTCGACACGGTTACTTATCAGCCATTACAAACGGTTGAGCTTGCTCCACACCCCAATAGCTTGGAATACATTCCTGCTGAAAAAGCCTTGTACGTCTCTGTAAAAAATGACGGAAATAACAAAGAAGCAGGCACCTTAGAACGCATGGTACGCCTACAGTTCTAAGCGCTTTTCCCTACATAGATTTTGACTAACTACTTGACGGTAGCTTTCCTCCCCACACTGTGGGGAGGTTTTTTTTCGTCTAGATTCCCTACACCTAACCACAGCCCTTAGGCATTAAACTCGCCCAATACGGCTTCTGTGCTGATCACATTGGTTTTGGGTTCCTCATCCACCAATAAACGGAACACATCGGGTCTGGAATAATGCCCTACTACGTCCAGATCAAACTTGCCACGGATGGTGTCATCCACATCAATCTCGGCGTACAACATACATTCACTTTCGTGATTAGGGCCAGCTAGCACCTCACCTGTAGGGCTCACAATGACACTGCCGCCACGAAATAACACGGCATCCGCGTTATCGCCTTGAATGGCATCGTAATCGTCGGGGTAGTCTCCACGGGTTGCATACTGACATGCGCTAAACACAAAGCATCGGCCTTCAATTGCAATGTGCTGCATAGAAGGCAACCACACATCGCGATCATCGGCTGTAGGTGCGCAGTACAGTTGTACCCCTTTGGCGTACATGTATGTACGGAACAGCGGCATGTAGTTTTCCCAGCAAATTACGGTACCTAACTTAGCACCTAAACTGGTGTCATACACTGGCATAGTAGAACCGTCACCCTGCCCCCAGATCACACGCTCCATTGCTGTAGGCACCAACTTACGGTGCTTACCTAACAAAGCGCCATCAGGACCAAAATGCAACGCGGTGCAATAAATGGTGCCCTGCTCGCGTTCCATCACACCAATCACCACATAGGCTTGTGCTTCTTTGGCTGCGGCACCAATGCGATCAGTTTCTGGGCCAGGCACATCAATGGCCCCGTTGTAATAGCGTAGGTATTCTTCTTTACCGCGTGGTTGTCTGCCCCCTACACGCGCCCCAAAGTCTAAGCCCTTGGGGTACCCAGACAAAGTGGCTTCTGGAAACACAATCAGGCTAGCCCCTTCGGCGGCGGCTTCCTCTATACGCGAGATTACTTTATCGGTGCTTTTGGCCTTATCAAACGGCACGGCACTCATCTGTACTACAGCTGCACGAAATGTCATTTAGGTTCTCCTCCTACCTAGTAAATACGGCTTAAGCCACCAAACTGCCACGCTCGATGGTCAGAAATTGATCGGCAATAGGCTCCAATAATTTGGGATTAGATTCAGTAATCAAAATGGATAAATCCGGTTGCGCACTACGCAAGGCTTTAAGCGACTCGGCATAACGTATGGCCAATGCTGGCGCTAAACCCTGAAACGGTTCATCCAATAAGATCAGCTTGTCGCCCGCCATCAAGGCACGCCCCAAGGCCACCATTTTTTGTTGGCCACCCGAAATCAAACCACCCAATCTGCTGCCTATTTGCTCTAGCTCAGGCGACAGGCTGTAAATCAGCGCTAATCGTCTATCTATCTCGGCCTGTGGCAATTTGCATGCCCACGCGGGCACCAGCATGTTGTCCAACACCGTGAATTTAGCGATAAGACGACGCTCTTCTGGCGCATAACCTATGCCCAAAAAGGGGCGGTCATGAGCCTGACGCTCGTTAAGATTGACGCCTTGGAACTGCATATCGCCTTCACTGACCGGCAATAACCCCATAATGGTGCGCAATAAAGAGGTTTTGCCCGCCCCATTGCGCCCAATCAGTGCGGTAGTTTTGCCTTTTTCTATAGCAAAACTCACCTGCCTCACAACGGTATTGCCTGCAATTTGGCTACTTAGCGCTTGTACGTTCAACGTCATCACATTACCCCTACTACGTTTTTGATCACGTCTTCACGCTTCAGAATGTCGTCTGGCGTACCGTCTGCAGCCACTTGGCCTGCATTCCACACCAATACCCTATCCATGTATTTTTCTACCAGCTCCATATCGTGCTCGACGATCAGTGCGGTAATGCCTTGCTGTCGCAGTACGGGGACTAAGGTATCCATGATCAAGAACTTCTCTTGTGAACTTACCCCACTCGTGGGTTCGTCCATCAGCAACAAACTGGGGCGCAGGGCCATCGAAGCGGCAATATCAATCAACTTACGTATGCCTTCGGGTAAGTCAGCAATAAGGGTTTGGGCGTAACGATCTAACCCAAACATCTCCAGCAACTCATGTGCTTCTGTTAACCATGCCCGTTGGTACAACGACCTCAAATTCCAGAACCCATGACGACTTGCCAAGGCAACCAACAAGTTTTCCACAACCGTTTGCTCACTAAATAACTGTGGCAACTGGAAGCTTCTGGCGATGCCCAAGCGTGTAATACGGCGCGGTTTTAAACGCGTGATTTCTTGCCCTTGAAAACGCACACACCCAGACTGAGCAGGTACGTAGCCCGTGCAAATATTCAAAAAAGTACTTTTACCTGAACCGTTTGGCCCAATAATCGCGGCTAACTCGCCTTGATATAGCGCCAAGTTGGCATCGTTAGCGGCCTTCACGCCGCCAAACTCTAGATGTATGTGTTCGGCTGTCAAAATTGCAGTGCGGGTCATGCTTGCTCCCCCTTAACGGTGCGCTGTTTTTTCTCCAGCAAACTCCAAATACCACCCGGCGCAAACATCACCATCCCCAGCAACAACAAGCCCATCATCAACTGCCATGCATTCACGGCATACGCGCTAACCGCTGCCCGCATCAGTTCAAACACCAAGGCACCCAACACCGCACCACGTAAATGCCCCATACCACCCAATACGGCAATGAACACAAACTCAGCAGACAACGCCCAGTACGCTAGTTCAGGGGTAACGTGCCCCGTAGAAAAGGCCACTACAAAACCACCTAAACCGCACAACATGGCCGACACCACATGCCCCGAATAGAACACGCGATAAGCGGATAAACCCATATACTCCAGGCGAGTTTCATTGGTTTTAATGGCACGTAAGGCCGCACCTACGGGCGAGTTCAGGTATTGCACACACAGGCGGTATGCACCACACAGCATCAATAACGCCAACCCGTAGAACCACCATGCAAACTCACGCGCCTCTAGGCTCATACCCAGCAACGGTAGTTGGCGCACACCTAAGCCGTCACTACCACCGGTAAGCTCGTACAGTTTGAACAGCAACGAAAACCCCACCATAGAAAAGGCGAGGTTCAACATACCGTAAAAAATGCCACGGTAACGCGCCAAAATCAGCCCTAATAGCGCCCCCAGTAAGGCACTACTCACCGCGCTGGCTACCATCACCCACACTACGTCCCATTGCGTCGTGCGCGACAATGCTGCTGCGGTATACGCACCGCAAGCAAAGTACAGCGCATGCCCAAACGACACTTGACCTGCCCGCAACAACAAGAACATACCCATGGCACACAACGCCAACGCGATCGCTACGGCTAACGACGAACGCAGCGACATATTCCACAGCGGCAACACCACAAACAGCCCAAACACCACGCTGTTTACACCCAACGATTTCAACGATGCCTTCATGTTCATAACCTTTTGATCTCTGCACGACCAAACAGGCCGTAAGGCTTCACCAGCAAAATGATGGTCATCACCACATAGGGCACCACCGTCGCCAGATCGCTATACAAATAGGTAGCAAACGCCTGTGCCAACCCTATCAGCAAAGCAGTTACAGCCGCCCCTTGGAATTGCCCCAGCCCCGCAGACGCAACGATGGCAAACGATAAAACGATGGCATCAGCCCCTATACCCGGTACCAACGATGTGGTGGATGAGGCCAGTGTTCCGCCCAAGGCCGCCAACGACGCCCCCAACGCAAAGGTCCATAAGTACACTTTGCTGGCATTAATGCCCAAGGTGGTTGCCACCTCGCGGTCTTCAATTACGGCACGAATCAATTTGCCTTGGCGGCTGCGGTTAAAAAACACGCTTAATGCCACCATCACCACGACCGCACTCAGTGGCAGTACAAACAATTGATAACGGGTGTAGAAAATATCGAAAACCTCTGTACTGCCTAGCAAGGCAGACGGCGCATCGTAAAAATATGGCTCTACCCCAAAAACCAACTTCTGCACGTCCTCCAAAATCATGAAGATCCCAAAGGTAGCCAACAATTGCAGGCTATGTTCTTTGTCGTAAATGCGTCGTAGCACAACGCGCTCAATGAAGGCCCCTAGCGGCACCCCCACCAACACAGCGGCTACCACCAATAGTGGGAAACTTAACCAACTGCCTTCTGCGCCAAATAGCTGCTCACCCAGCACTGCTGCCGCATACGCCCCTAATGCATAAAAACTGCCGTGTGCCACATTCAAAATGCGCATGATGCCAAAGATCAGGCTTAAGCCCACGGCAATCAAAAACAAAATAGAGGCCTGGGCAACGCCGTCCAGCGTTGCCAGTAAAAATACTTGTGTCATAAGCGTTCAGTAACGTATTAAGGAAGCAGCTGAACGTTTTGCACAGCATCCTGAGTGAGTTTTTTAATCCACTCGTGTGACAGCTCACCAGCAGGTGGGGACGTTAACTCAGGCTGAATAATGGCAATGTCACCAATCACTTTGAAATCATGGTCTGGTGAACTACGGGTAGTGCCCACCAATTGCCCTTCCATGGCTTGGTTGTCTTCACGTAAGACCAAATGCCCTGTGAAGTCATTTAGCTCTAAGCCTTCAAGACCAGCCAGCAGGTCTGTTTTCAACGTAGAGCGCTCACCATTCCAGCCTTGCAAAGAGGCTTGAATAGCTTGCAACGCCTGCACCATGTGATACGAGGGGAAGCTTGGGTATGCCCCTGTTTTCTCGTGGAAGTCCTGCACAAACTTCGCGTGTTGTGGGTTATTTTGCATCACTGGGTTAAAGGCATAGCTGTCGCCACGCACCCCTACGATGGCGTTATCTGGGAAGGCTGACCCAGTCTGCTGCAAAGCAGCTTCGCCATTAGGGGCCACAAGAATGGTATTTTTGAACAGCGAACGCGAATTGGCCTGACGCACAAAGGTATTCATATCACCACCCCACAAGGTAGTGAAAATCACATCTGGACGTTGCGCCGATAAACGAGAAATCTCGGTGGAATAATCCGATGTACCCAAACGCGGGAACAGTTCGGCTGTAATGTTAATGTCCGGACGAATGGCTTTGATCGCATCCTTAAATGCTGCCCAGTTATCACGGCCAAATGCGTAGTCCTGGTTAATGGCGGCAATGGTTTTGATCTCTGGATTGGTTTTCAGCAAGTACAACGCAGCAGCCACGTTGTTAGACGGTGTGTAATCACCTGTACGGTACACATACTGGTATTGGTTTTCTTCGTACAACCGTGCCGTACCACAATCCCACAACACGGTAGGCATCTGCAATTGTTCGGCGACGGGTGCCACAGCCAAACAAATAGAGCTGGATAAGCCGATGATCATGGCATCCACCTTATTGCCTTCCACCAAACCACGGTACTCCACCACCACGCTATCTACACCACGGTTTTCATCAATAAAGGTCAGCTCTATGGGCGCTCCTTTGATGCCGCCAGACGCATTAATAGAATCCGCCAACATTTGTGCTGCGTGCTGTGCGGGCACGCCAAACACCGCGCCTGCTCCCGATAAAAACGTTGAAATCCCTATGCGTATAGGTTCTGCAGCCTGCGCGGACACACTCATCAATGCACCACATGCTAAGGCCACCAGTTTTGCTCGGTTCCCACTGCGTCTGCCTGTTATCCCCATGATCGTCTCCTAGTCTTTTTTAGAATAAATAAGGTGCTCGCATGCAATGAAGGCCCTGCATGCTTTATAGTTTGTTTTTTCTAGTCTAGTTATGACGCATTTTTCCGTCAATAAACATCTAATAGGGGTTTTCACCAGACATAAATTTAAACAATCTCCGTAAAACCAATGAATTACCAGTAAACCTACCCTACCAATCAACTAACGGATAAAAGCGTCAAAACAAAAAATACTATAGGATTAGGGCAAGGTTACAATGACCAGATTCGCTGGATCATTGCTATGTCATCACGACGCTTTCTCACTCTCTGACGGATCAAAAAGTGGATTTAAAAGAAAAGCTGGCTCGCCTTGGCATCACAGGCAATCTGTACAAGGTTTATTGCGCCATCATGGAACTGGGCGACACCACCGTGACAGAGGTTGCCACTCGTGCCAACATCGCCCGCACCACCTGTGCTGACGCCATTACTCGCTTAGCCAACGAAGGGCTAGTGCAATGGCAAGGACGTGGGCGCGACCGCTCGGTATCCGCACTCAACCCCGGCGTGTTGCTGGAACACATTGCCGCCCGGCGTGAGCTGATAGAGGATTTATTGCCTGAACTGCGCTCCATTTATAACCGCGCTACCGGCAAACCTCAGATACGCTTTTACGAAGGTGCAGAGGGAGTAAAGACCGTGCTGTGGGATTCCTTGCGCTGCAAAACAGGCCCACTACTGGCCACGTTTTCAATGTCTGAATTGGAAGCCGTACCCGGTTTAGATGAAATCACGCTCTACCAAAAAGAACGCCTGTCGCTTGGGCTAAGCATGCGTGTAATCCGCTCGGCCAGCAAAGACATACAGCACATTTGGCCACACGATAAAACCCGCGAACTGCGCGAACTACGCTTCACGCCACCGGGCATTACCTTATCCATGACCACGCTGATCTACGACAACTGTGTCGCCAGCATTTCGTCTAAGAAAGAAAACTACGGTCTGATCATAGAAAGCGAAGAGTACGCCAACTTCCAACGTGCTATGTACGAAGTGATGTGGCAATCCTGTACACCAGCCGTCGAACCACCTACGCCTTAAAAAGGTGAGTTATCCCACGCCGGGTTAGGGGTGATGAAAGGGGCAAAATCTAAGCCACGCATCCACTCCACCACCGTGCGCACGGCTTTATCTTGGCTACGCTCTTTACGTACACACAGAAAGTAGCCTTGGCGTGCCAACTGCCCGGTGGGCACAGGCTCTACCAATTCTGTTTTGCCACGCAGTTCTTCAAACACCAAACAGCGTGGCACCAACCCCACCCCCATTCCTAATCTGGCTGCCTGAATAATCATTTCATACTGGCTAAAACTAGGGCCTATGTGCGCAGTAGCAATGGGCAATCTGTTTTCCCTAAACCATTGCACCCATGCCTGCGGCACATTAAAGTGCTGCAACAAGGTGGTTTTCATTAGGCTCTGCGGCGTGTCTAAACCCAGCTCTTGTGCATAACTAGGCGCACAAATTACGGCTTGCTCCTTACCCACCAAATAACTGGTCACCATCCCCGGCCATTCTCCTTCGCCGTACTGAATAGAGACATCCACCTCTTCGTTCTCTCGAAAATCGTCCAAATGTTCATATGGCGGGAAATTTAACCGTATGGATGGGTGCGCTTGGTAAAAATCCACCACCAATGGCATCAACAACCGTGCCGTCAACGTAGGAGGGACCGAAATAGTGACATAGTGGCGCTGCCCTTTACCCGACATCACATACCTACTGGACTCCACCAATATACGTAATGCCTCTTGAGTTTGTTCCAGGAAAAACTCCCCCTCCTCGGTCAGCACCAAACGGTTATTCAGCCGCAAAAACAAAGTGGTCCCCAACCACGTTTCTAGGTTAGCAACCTGCCTACTGACCGCTCCCTGCGTGACAAATAGCTCACCGGCAGCCTTGGTAAAGCTAGCGTGCCGTGCCGTTGCCTCAAACGCCTGCAACTCGGACATCGATGGACAAACCTTTTTCATAACGCTTCCACACTATTACTAAAACTCATGCACCCACCAGTTTTATTGGTTTGCTGGTAATCCTAAGACTTGGTTTACTGGCACGTATCAAAACAGAACAAAATGCCCAACGAAGGCTACAGGAGACTACAGATTATGGATACGCGGGAAAGCTCGAAGCTACACTTCAAACATTGCACCATTTTGCACCCACACACGGGCACACTAGAGCGCAATAAATGCATCACCGTTAACGGTAATCGCATTGAGTCCATTACCGATGACGCCCCTGCTGACGCCATTGACGCAAGCGGTCTTACCGTCATGCCCGGCATGATTGACTGCCACGTACACGTGCTGGCGTCAGACATGAACTTGGGCCGCAACGCCCTGACCCCCAATATCCTGATTAGTTTTAGATCCATCCCTATCCTGCAAGGTATGGTGGAGCGTGGCTTTACCACGGTGCGTGATGCAGGCGGTGCTGATTACTCGTTAGCACAAGCCACTGAAACAGGGTTGGTCACTGGCCCACGTATCTACCCTTCTGGTCGTGCTTTGTCGCAAACAGGCGGTCACGGAGATTTTCGCGCTCGTAATGATGTGATTGAGCCGTGTGCCTGTAGCCACCGCTTAGGAGCCATTGCTCGCGTAGTAGATGGTGTGGATAACGTACGTTTGGCAGTGCGCGAAGAAATCCAAAAAGGCGCCACCCAAATTAAAGTCATGGCATCGGGTGGTGTAGCCTCCCCCAACGATCCTATCCACTTCTTGGGTTACTCCGAAACCGAGTTACGCGCCATTGTGGAAGAAGCCACCAACGCGGGCACATACGTCATGGCACACGCCTATACGGCAGAAGCCATTATTCGCGCTGTGAAATGCGGGGTACGTACCATTGAACACGGGAACTTGTTGGATGAAGAAAGTGCCAACGTGATGCGTGAGCACGATGCCATTTTGGTACCCACTAACGTCACCTACGATGCACTGTATAACGATGGCCCCAAGTTCGGTTTCCCTGCCGACTTAAGCCACAAAATAAGCAGCGTACGCACGGCTGGCTTACAGGCTTTACGCATTGCTCACGACGCTGGCGTCACCATGGCATTTGGCTCTGACTTACTAGGCCAAACGCATGACCAACAAGCCAACGAGCTGAAAATTCGCGCGCAAATCCTAGGCAATCTAGAAGCCATACGCGCGGCCACCACCAATGCTGCCAAACTGCTGCGTGAAGAGGAGCAACTTGGCGTCGTTAAAGCAGGAGCTTATGCCGACCTGTTGTTTGTAGCGGGTAATCCTTTGGAAGATATTGAGGTACTACTCAACCAAGGCGCCCACCTTAAAGGCATTCTTAAAAACGGGGAATGGATCAAAAACCAGTTATAACCCCAAGCACTCCATTACAGATGATAAAACAAGGAGACATAGGATGAGACACAGCCACAAAAAACTCTACGCTGCCCTAACCGTGGGCGCCGCCCTCAGCATTGGCAGCTACGCCCACGCACAAACCCCCAGCAATGAATTGTTGATTGGCGGTTTGGTACCCATTACCGGTGCGGGTTCCCCTTACGGCGGCAACATGCTTAAAGCCATGGAAATTGCTGTAGAAGAAGTGAACCAAGCCGGCGGTATGGCGGGCCGCTCACTACGCCTGATTTCAGAAGACTCTCAGACCCAACCGCAAGCTGCTGTATTGGCAGCAAAGAAACTCATTGAGATCAACAATGTGCAGGCTATCTTAGGCACCTGGGCATCGGGTGTCACCCTTGCAGTACTGCCCTTGACCGATGCCGCCAACATTATTGAAATGAACGTCTCGGGTGCCCCAGCCATTTCTGAATTAGATAAAAAAGATCTGGTGTGGCGCTACCAAGCCACCAACGATCGCTTTGGTCGTGCGTTTGCTGAAATCGCCGAAAAAAATGGCTACAAACGCCCCGCTACGATGGCCTTTAACAATGCATCGGGCCGTGGCAACACCGACGGTTTTATCAAAGCATGGAAAGAAAAAGGCGGCGAGGTTTTAGCTAACGTTGTCTACGAACCTAACCGCAGTAGCTACCGTTCTGAACTGCAACAAGTCCTTGCCACAAACCCCGACGTCATCGTCATGGGTTCTTACCTACCTGACACAACAATCATCCTACGCGAATGGTTCCAGTCCGGTGCTGACAACGCATGGATTATTCCGGGCTGGGCAGCCAACCCCGAACTGGTGCAAGCACTGGGGGAAGCGGCCACCGAAGGTATTATTTCCGTCGATACCGTTTCTAACACTAACGCCGACAGCTACAAAGACCTAAGCGAACGTTACCGTAAAGCCACCAATACAGAACTGGCTGATAACGTCTATGCCGCCATGACCTATGACATGGTAATCAGCTTAGCCCTGGCCGCCCAAAAAGCGGGCGCTGACGCAACACCACAGCAAATTAGCGACCAGATCCGGGCCGTGTCTAATCCTGAAGGCACCAAGGTGTATTCCTTTGCCGAAGGTAAAGCCCTGTTGGATCAAGGCCAAGATATAGACTACGAAGGCGCATCCAGTCGACTGAACTTCGACGAGTACGGTGATTCCAACCCTGATTTTGGCGTGTACGTCATTAAAAAGGGCCAGTTTGACCGTGTAGACACCGTATCGCTTGACTGATTGATCGCCTCGGAGCGCTGTTATACATGTCCAGTATTTTGCTAATAAATCTGGTCATCAATGGCTTTATTGAAGGCATGATCATTGCCCTGCCAGCACTAGCTCTCACGCTAGTGCTGGATATTTCTAAGTTTCCTAACGTCGCGGTGGGTGACACCATGACGGTAGGCGCTTATGCGGCTTTGGCTTTTCAATCCATTGGTGTGCCCTACTTCTTCTTATCCGTTGGCGGTGCCATGCTGCTGTGCATGCTGATTAGCTTGGCCAGCTACCAACTGATTTTCCGTAAACTTACGCGCGCCCCCATGGTGGTAAGCCTGCTGGCCGCCGTTGGCTTGGCGTTTTTCATGCGCAGCATTTTGCAGCTTAGCGTGAGCAGCCAACCCCAAGTCTATGATTTCCCGCTGGTACGAGCCTGGAACTTCAACGGCATACGTATCTTGCCCTCTGACCTGTGGATAGTGTTCACCAGTGCCGTCACCCTTGCTATCGTGTTTGCCATTTTCCGCTACACCAACTTGGGACGACGCTTACGCGCCATTGCCGATAACCCAGAGTTAGCACGTGCCAGTGCCATACGCCCCAAATACCTAATCTGGTTCTTGTGGTGCTTGTTTGGCGTGCTATCTGCGCTGGGCGGTGTGCTGATCGCTTCTAAAAGCGTTTTGCTGCCCGAGTTTGGTTGGGAATTCATTATTCCTGCGTTTTCAGCAGTCATTCTTGGCGGTATTGGTAACCCGGTAGGTGCTGTGTTGGGCGCCGTCATCATGGGCGTAGTCCAAGAACTATCCGTTGCCTTTGTTGGCCCCAGCTACAAGATTGTTGCGGCTTTTTCCATCCTGATTCTGGTGCTCCTAATTCGCCCTGCCGGCTTATTGGGTTCTGCAGAAAAAACCCGCTAGAGGATTCGCATGGAAGCCTATTTATTATCTATTGGCATCATCGGTGCCATTTACGCCCTGCTTTCCATTGGCCTGAACATTCAATATGGTGAAACGGGCCTGATCAACTTTGGCCATGTGGCCTACTTTGCCATTGGTGCTTATGCCTCGGCTATTTTGTCGCTAGCCGGTATGTCGGTGGGGTTGTCTATGGTGTTGGCTGGCTTAATTGCCGCCGTAGCCGCTATCCCCATTGGCTTTGCCGCGTTACGTCTGAAAGAGGACTACTTCGCTATCGTCACCCTGGGTTTTGCAGAAACCGTACGCTTAGTCATACAGCAAGAAGACTGGCTCACCAACGGCGTACAAGGCTTGGCCTCTATTCCCCCCCTGTTCTCGTTATCCTCCAGCCTGTCACAAAACCGTGTATTTGCGCTAGTGATAGCTGCTACGGTATTGCTCGCCATGCTGGCGGTTTATCTGCTGCAACACAGTAGTTTTGGCCGTATTTTGCGTGCTATTCGCGATAACGAAGTCGCCGTTACCGCTCTGGGTAAAAAGACCTCTACCTTCAAAATTAAAGTGCTGATGTTTGGGTCTTTTTTGGCGGGGTTATCGGGTGCGTTTTACGCTCACTTCATCAGCTATATTTCTCCAGAACAGTTCATCGCACTCATCACCTTCTATGTTTGGATGTCTATCATTCTTGGCGGTGTGGGGACAATGCGCGGCGCCTTGTTTGGCAGCTTAGTTTTGGTACTGATTTTGGAAGGCTCACGTTTTATTGGCGACTTCCTGCCTGGAGTGTCCGATGTACAAATCGCACACATACGTTTGGGCACCATCGGCTTAATACTGATGGGCTTTAGCCTGTTCCGCCCGCAAGGCTTATTTGGGCGTAAAGACTAGGAGAGCCTCATGCTAAAAGTAGAAAACGTCAGTGTGAGCTATGGCCCTTTTCTGGCGGTAAACAACGCCGGCCTGCACGTAGCCGCGGGTGAAACCATAGGCTTGGCGGGCACAAACGGCGCAGGCAAAACTACACTATTTGCTGCCATTGCAGGCCAATTAACTGCCACGTCCGGCAGCATCAGTTTCAATGGGCAAGACATACTGCATCAACCCACCTATAAGCGAGCAGGTTTGGGGTTATGCCGTACCTTTCAAATCCCCCGTGAATTTGGAAAATTGTCGGTATTAGAAAACCTGTTGGTTGCGGCTCAAGACACGGCGCAAGAAAACATGCTTACCGCATGGTTACGTCGTAAAAGCATGAACGAAACCACCAAGCAGCGTACTGCCCAAGCCGACCAAATACTGGACACGCTAGGTATTAGCCAAGTTCGCGATCTGCCTGCATCACAGTTATCTGGCGGGCAGAAAAAACTATTGGAACTAGCCCGCGTGTTGATGCAAAAACCATCACTCATTTTGTTGGATGAACCCTTTGCGGGCGTAAACCCCGTTCGCATTGGCGAGATGATGGACATCTTCAGACGCCTTAAAGATCAGGGCATTGCACTGCTGATTGTGGAGCACCACTTGCAGGCACTAAAAAGCTTATCCGCACGGCTTTATGTGATGGACCAAGGTGTGGTGATTGCAGAGGGCGACCCTGAAGAGGTGTTGAACTCTACGATCGTACAAGATGCCTACATGGGAGGCGTACTATGAACGAAGTCCTGACTATTGAAGGATTAGCTGGCGGCTATACCGATGTAGATATCATTCATGGCATTGATTTGTCGGTGAGTAATAAAGAAATCGTCACCATTGCCGGCACAAACGGGGCGGGTAAATCTACCTTCCTCAAAGCCCTATTAGGCCTACTGCCACGCACACGCGGCACCGTACAACTTTACGGGCAAGACATTAGCCATCTGGGTACCGAAGCCAGAATTGAACAAGGTTTAGCCTACGTCCCCCAAGTCACTAACGTGTTTCGTACGCTAAGCGTGTATGAAAACCTATTAGTGGCCGACAAGCATGTAACCCGTGCCAAAGTCGACGAAATGCTAGACGTGTTTCCCGCCTTAACGAGTCGGCTATCCCAACAAGCCGGCACGCTTTCTGGGGGTGAGCGCCAGCAGTTAGCCTTTGCTCGAGCGTTAATTCGTGCACCTAAGCTAATCATCCTTGATGAACCCACCGCAGCCTTAGCGCCTAAATTAATTCAGTCTATTTTTGATGTGATTTTGCAGCTTAAACAACTGAATGTGGCGGTGCTAATGGTAGAGCAACGGGCGCGACAGGCCTTAGAAATTAGCGACCGTGCGTATATTCTGGATCAAGGCAAAGTGGTGTTAGCCGGTGCAGCGGATGAGTTGCTGAATAATCCGGAAATGGTGGAGCTGTACTTGGGGACGCAGACGCATACTTGAGACATGGTGTTGAATTCTGAGAGTAGTATTCGTTGCATGCGCTGGGGGACTGCAGAAGAATTTTTTGTGATTTGAGATACCAAATCAAAAAAATTTTCTCTCCGTCCCCCCAAGGCTTACAGTCACTGGAAGATCTACAACCCTTTCTTTTGTAGCGCTTTAATAAAGACTAGCAGCAGTGGTTATGCTTTTTCATCTTGTATGCCAACATTTGCCACAACAGACTTGGCACTACATAAGGAGTGGTGAGTCAAAGCTACAGCAGCTATCTGCTACAGAAATGGAAATACCTCACAGCCACCACCGGATTAAAAACCGTTGCATGCAACGAAGGAAAGGCGGATGGAAGTGTTTTTTTATTTGGTTTACAAATTAAAAAATACTTTCGCAGCCTTAGGCTCATGCAGTCCAGTCGTGAGTAAGCGGGCTTCCCCCTAACAACAGCAATAAAAAAGACATCATGGCTAGAAAAACCTCACTAGCCATGATGCCCCATCCGTCACTTACTCTACGTGATACAACAACGCGCCTTTTTGCACGAATTCTATGGCTTTTTCTTCCATACCTTTCTGCAGAGCCGCTTCCTCTTCCACCCCCTTTTTCGCCGCATATTCCCGTACGTCTTGGGTGATTTTCATACTGCAAAAGTGTGGGCCGCACATGGAGCAGAAGTGCGCTACTTTCATGGAGTCTTTAGGTAGCGTTTCGTCGTGAAATTCGCGTGCAGTATCTGGGTCTAGACCCAGATTGAACTGATCTTCCCAACGGAATTCAAAACGCGCTTTGGACAAGGCGTTGTCACGCACAGCGGCACCCGGGTGGCCTTTGGCCAAGTCAGCCGAGTGCGCCGCAATTTTGTAGGTGATAATGCCGTCTTTCACGTCTTTTTTGTTGGGCAAACCTAAGTGTTCTTTAGGCGTGACGTAGCACAGCATGGCCGTACCGTACCACGCGATCAAGGCTGCCCCAATACCCGAGGTGATGTGGTCGTAACCCGGTGCGATGTCGGTTGCCAGTGGCCCCAAAGTATAGAAAGGTGCTTCTTTGCAGTGCTCAAGCTGCAAATCCATGTTCTCTTTGATTTTCTGCATGGGCACGTGACCGGGGCCTTCGATAATCACCTGCACGTCATGTTTCCACGCAATCTGTGTCAGCTCACCTAAGGTTTTAAGCTCGGCAAATTGGGCTTCGTCGTTGGCATCGTAAGTGGAACCAGGGCGTAAGCCATCGCCTAGCGAGAAGCTCACGTCGTAGGCTTTCATGATTTCACAGATGTCTTCAAAGTGTTCGTAGATGAAGCTTTCACGGTGATGCGCCAAGCACCACTTCGCCATAATCGAACCACCACGCGACACAATACCAGTCATGCGGTTAGCGGTCATGGGCACGAAGGGCAAACGTACACCCGCGTGAATGGTGAAGTAGTCCACACCTTGCTCAGCCTGTTCGATTAAGGTGTCGCGGAAGATTTCCCATGTCAGGTCTTCGGCTTTGCCATTCACTTTTTCCAGTGCTTGGTAAATAGGTACTGTGCCAATAGGTACGGGCGAGTTACGGATAATCCATTCACGGGTTTCGTGTATGTGTTTGCCTGTAGACAAGTCCATCACCGTGTCACCACCCCAGCGTATGGCCCAGGTCATTTTTTCCACTTCTTCGGAAATACCTGAACTCACTGCCGAGTTACCAATGTTGGCGTTAATTTTTACCAAGAAGTTACGCCCAATAATCATGGGTTCGCACTCAGGGTGATTGATGTTGGCAGGAATAATCGCTCTGCCACGTGCGATTTCATCACGCACAAACTCAGGCGTGATCATCGCCGGAATAGACGCACCAAAGCTTTCACCAGGGTGCTGGAAGGTCATGCGCTGGGCCAGCTTTTCACCTTCGGGGCCGCTTTGGCGCAAAGACGCTATGTACTCTTCACGGCGCAGGTTTTCGCGTATGGCCACGAACTCCATTTCTGGCGTAATAATGCCGCGACGCGCATAGTGCATTTGCGTGACGTTAGCCCCCTCTTTGGCTCGTCTAGGTTGGCGTGTCAGGTTAAAACGCATGTCTGCCAAGCTAGGATCTTCCTGACGTTGGCGACCATAGTCACTGCTTACGCCGGGCAACATGATGGTGTCGCCGCGCTCTTCAATCCATGCGTGGCGCACAGAAGGCAAACCGTCGCGCAAATCAATGCGTACCGATGGGTCGGTGTACGGGCCACTGGTGTCGTAAATGGTGAGTGGTGGGTTTTTTTCGCCGCCCAACATAGTGGGGGTGTCAGCTTGGGTGATTTCCCTAAACGGTACACGAATGTCGGGGCGAGAACCCACTTGGTAAATCTTGCGTGAACACGGTAAAGGCTGGATGGCGGCTTCGTCTACTGTTGCCGTATTAGCCAAGAAGGGGGTAGTGGTTTTCATTGAAGCTCCGTAAGTAAAAAACCGGAGCCGAGTGGAGGAGTTCTGCCTACGTAAAGCATCGAATGGCACGAACTCGTACACAATGAGGCCCTACACTTTGCATGTTACTTCAGCAGAACGCGCTTCCAGCGTCGGCATTATCCGTACTGGTGCGAAGGGACTCTCTCAACCCAATAAAGCCTAAAAAGCTCATTGAGTACCCCTGCGTCTGTTGGCGAGTATAGCAACAGCTTTTGTGTCATGACCAGAACACTTTACTCTTACCTAGTACAAACCCTTATTTTCTGAGCATGTAGTCATTTGTCTTTTTCTTGCTGTTATTTGCCCATAAAAAACGCCTGCTGGCTAAACCAACAGGCGTTTTTACTTTCTTAGCTTACTACTTTTTCAGCAACGTTTAGGCCACTAGGTAACCACCATCCACAGGCAAAATTACCCCTGTCATGAACGCCGCAGCATCCGAGCACAAGAAGGCTACCGCTTTTGCCACATCTTCAGGAGTACCCCAACGGTTAAGCGGAGTACGACCCAAAATAGCCGACGATCGCACCGGATCGTTTTGCAAATCTAAGGTCAGAGGTGTTGCAATCCAACCGGGAGCTACCGCGTTCACTCGGATGCCATCAGCAGCGTACGCAATCGCCAACGACTTAGTTAATTGCGCCACACCACCTTTACTGGCAGCGTAAGCAGGTACCAAACCACCACCAAAAAAGCTCAGCATAGACGCCATGTTCACGATAGAACCTTTAGTCTCGCCCAGTTTGGCACGTGCATCGCTACTGATACGCATTGTGCCAGTCAAGTTCACATCCAGCACTTGCTCGAACACATCTAACTGATGCTCTGCTTGGCGCTTGATAATACCTGCGCAATTCACAACATGGTGCAACGGCTCATCGTTATCAAACAGCGCATGCACAGAAGCCTCGTCGCTCACGTTAACCAGCTTTACGTGAATGTCTGGATGCAATACGTTTTCGGTACTGCCCAAACCGGCTGCTGTCACCGTTGCGCCCAAACTGTGCAAGTAATTCGCAATACCTGCACCAATACCCTGTGTAGCACCAGTCACCAAGATATGCTGCCCTTGGAAGAGCTGTTCTTTGAAACTCATAATTACTATTTCTCGTAAAGTCGTTTTAGTGAGCGGTAACGTCTGACGTGGCTGGCTTTTTGAAGATCAACTTACGCAAAACGCCACCAAAGATCAGGAAGAACCAGATCAACAGCGTGATCCCGCCCAGCCACATAGCCAAGGGACGGTCATAGAACATGGACAGATCACCTTCAGCCTTGATCAAGGACTTCATCAAGTTTTCTTCAATCAGTGGGCCTAAGATCAAAGCCAAAATCAGCGGTGCGGTAGGAAAGTCGTTTTCTTCCAAGAAGTACGCCACCAGCCCCATGACCAGCATGATGCCCACGTCAAAAATAGAGTTGTTCGCCGAGTACGCGCCCACAATACAGAACATCAAAATGATGGGGTATAGGATGCTACTAGGTACCGACAACACGCGACCTGCACTACGAATCGCCAACCAACCCAATGGAATCATCAGCAAGCTGGCAACAATGAAGGTGATGTAAACGGAGTACACCAATGGCGCTTCGGTAATGAACACCATAGGCCCTGGAGTGATGCCTTTCATCAGCAACACGCCAATCACAATTGCGGTCACGGTATCGCCGGGAATACCAAACACCAGCGCAGGCACGTAGGTACCGGTTAGCGAGGTATTATTTGCCGATGCAGCAGCGATCAAACCCTCAGGATGGCCTGTGCCGTATTTTTCTGGTGTTTTAGAAAAGCGCTTTGAAATGGCATAGGCTACCCACGCCGCAATGTCAGCGCCGGCACCGGGCAAAATACCCACAATCGTACCCACAGCCGTACCACCTAATGCTTGGCCTTTATACCTGTACAGCAGCTTGCCTGTGCCTTTAAACACTTGATCGGTTTTCAGTGGTTTAGGCGCTTCGTGTGCAAAACGCATGCTAGGCAATTTACGCAGCAACTCGGTCACAGCAAAAATACCAATCATGGTAGGCAATACCGAGATACCTGCACTGAGCTCAATGCTGTCAAAGGTCAGGCGTGGCATACCCACTACCGCATCAATACCTACGGTGGACAGCAATAAGCCCAGCCCTAAGGAAATACAGCCTTTCAGTGGTTTGCCTTGCGACACCAGCACCGCACTGGACAAGCCTAGCAACGCCAACCAGAAATATTCGTAACTGGTGAAATTCAACGAGACACGAGCCAACGAGGGTGCAAACTGGGAAATTACCAGCACCCCTAAAATGCCACCAATAGAAGAACAAAGCAGCATGATGCCTAGCGTCTGGCCGGGCCTACCTTTTTGCCCCATCAAGTAGGCATCATTGGTGTAGGCAGCCGACGCCGGAGTACCGGGAATACGCAATAGCGCGGAAGGAATATCCCCCGCAAACAGGGTCATCACCGTTGCCGACACAATCGCAGCAATCGCTTGAATAGGACCCATAAAAAATGTGACAGGCACCAACAATGCCGTAGCCATGGTTGCGGTTAGGCCGGGGATAGCCCCCATGAACAAACCGAAAATAGCCGAACCCACAATCGTCAAAAAGACGTGCAGGCTGAATACCTGATCTAAGGCTTCAAGAAATGCAGACACAATTATTCCTTTGTAGTGATATCAGAACGGCATGGTTGGCAAAGGAACCTGCAAGACGTTGGCAAACACTAGCCACATCACCAGCGTTGTGCCGAGAGCGACAAGCGCCGCCATTTTCCAACGTTGTGTTAGCCACCCAATCATGGAAAACACAATGACAAAACACAGTGGCGCGAAGCCCAACCACGACTCAAACACCATGTACACCACAATGGCTGCAGGCACGCTCATGGCATAGGCAAAGGCCGCCAGCCATGGCTGGCGTACCTTTTTGGCCTGCCCTTTATTCGCTAGGTATTGACGCAGGCCTGAATACATCAGCCCCACACTACCCAGCAGCAGACCGCATGCGATCACTGATGGAAAGGTACCAAGTCCATAAGGCAGTCCTGATAATTTGGGCAATGTCTGTGCATAAATAAGCAGACAAATACTGCCTACCGCCAAAATCAGTCCAGTTAACGCATCATTGATTCGCATGCTACTTCCTAGAATTACTGCTGCACCAACTCAAGATCAGCGATCAATTGACCGCTAACCTCGTCAGATTGCTGCATAAACACGCCAAACTCTTCTGGATTGCTCCACTTCACACCAAAACCAGCACGGTTCATGGCTTCCAAGAATTCTGGCGACTGCGCTACTTTTTCAGCCGCAGCGGCAATAACCTCAATGGCTTCATCCGGCATGCCTTTAGGGCCCACCAGACCGCGCCATGTACCTGCCGCCAGTGGGCGACCTGTGGCTTCCCCAATCGTTGGGATATCGGCAAAAGAAGGCAAACGCTCGTCAGCCATCACCGCCAAGGTTTTCACCAAACCAGCATCACGCATGGTTTTGCCTTCAGGCAAGGCGGAAGCTACGATTTGCACACCACCCGCCGCCAACTCTTGGAAACCAGGTGCTGCACCTTGGCTAGGCACTACGGTGACTTTCTTAGGATCAATCTCAGCCAATTTCAATGCTTGCGCCAACGCCAAGTGGTAAGCAGCACCCGCTGGAATGCCAGACAGTTTGTATTTACCGGCTTGTTCAGCACGGATGGCATCAAAGGCTGCGTCGATGTTGTCCCATTCACTATCCACATTCACACTGAATGCAGCGGCATCAAAGTTCATTTGAGAGATAGGTTTCACATCGCTAAATGCCAAAGGCGATGTCTTCATCCAGCGGTAAGTCACCAGCTCGGCAGTAGCCAAACCAATGGTGTAACCATCTGATTTGGCATTGCTGATTGCTGTGTGACCAATCACGCCACCGGCACCAGGACGGTTAATCACGTTGATGGGCTTACCCAATTCACGTTCCAAACCAGCAGCGATCAAACGCGCTACGGTATCGGTACCGCCACCGGCAGACCACGGCACAATCATTTGAATAGGACGCTCTGGGTACGCTGCCAAAGCAGGGCTTGCGGCCAAGCCACCCAAAACAGTTAAAGAGAAGGCAGCTAGAATTTTGTGCTTGAGCATAGTTGTGTCTCGCATACGTTGGTTATTGTTTATTAAAAAACTAAGCACAGGCTTAGTAGGTGGCCCGTCCACCGGACAAGTCGAAAATCGCACCCGTATTAAATGAACACGCAGCGGAGCATAACCAAGCGGTCATTTCTGCCACTTCATCTACGGTTCCTAAACGTTTCATGGGGCTTTTGTCGATCATGGTCTGCACGTGTTCGGCAGACATTTGTGCAAGTAGCGTGGTATTGACCGCAGCGGGTGCAATCGCATTCACCAACACATTGCTAGTCGCCAGCTCTTTGCCTAGCGATTTAGTCATCGCCAGCACACCTGCTTTGGCTGCACTGTAAGCAGACGCATTAGGCGTACCTTCCTTACCCGCCAATGACGCGATATTGACGATGCGACCAGACTGCTGTTGCAGCATGTATGGCACCACCGCCCTACAGGTGTTAAACACCCCTACCAAATTGATATCGATAATTTTTTGCCAGATGTCGGCAGGGTATTCCCACAAGGTTGTGGTTGGGCCTGCAAACCCCGCATTGTTTATCAGCATATCAATGCGTCCCGCATCAGCATGCAGGCGTGCAGCGGCTTGCTGCAACGCTTCTGCATTACTGATATCAACGCGATAGTGCAATGGCAAGGACTCATCAGCCTCCAAATCCCAAATGGAAACCGTGGTGCCTGCGCTGGCCAATTTGTCAGCGATAGCCTTGCCTATGCCGGCACGGCCACCTGTAACGATGGCAACGTGGCCGCTAAAATCGTATTGAACGGAGCTTTGCATGATCAACGAATGAATTGATCTACAAAGTCTTCACCTAAACCTACTTCGGTATAGTGCTTGCGGCACATATCGATTTTGGTGAACACGTCTTCAAAACCTACGCCGTTGCCCCATGGGTCGGTGTAGTACATCAAACCGTTTACCGTGAAGTAGGTAATCATTTCTTCTACGTCTTCAGGCACGTACAGGGTGTGTGTTTCGCCGGGGGGTTCGTACACATAGCTGCCTTCTGTGGCTTCCCAATCGTGCTCCAGGTAGCGCCAGCGACCTTTCAACACAAAGCCGTGTACGGCTTGTGGGTGACGGTGACGGCTCAACACGCCGGATTTGCGCACGCGCAGCAAGTTGGTCCAGTAGCCCTGGCTGGCGTTCAAACAGAGTGGACGGAACCAAACGTTTTCAGCTTGTGGCACCCAAACACGCTCGTCTTCAGGAATCGCGTGAGGAACCACGATCTCTGGAGAGGCTTCTTTAGGGTTGGGGTATTGGTAGGGTGTTAGTTCACCGAACTCTTTTGTATCTGTAGTCATAGTCCTGTCCATATTGTGGGCAATTAGTCCATATAGTGGATAGAATTTTATTGACTAGCTCTCCCTATCAACTATTAGGGATAACCCTAAAATGTTGAAACTTGAAGTGTTTTTGCAGGGTATGTACTAGGAAAAGTAGAGAAGGGAACAACAAAATACAGCAGAAAAATAAACGCAGGCTCTAAGCCTGCGCTGGTTTACTCAGGAAAATCTACACGATGTGCCCTATGGCACTACCAAATATGCGTGCTATCGACGAGCGCGGGGCTTTGCACAATACGTTGGGATATTTTCTTGCACGTTTCTAACAACGGTTCAACATACGCTTTGATTGGATCCTCTGCTTGGCGAAAACGCAGCGTGCTCACACTAATGGCTGCCACCGGTTGCTGTCTTGCCCCCAAGATCACCGCACCAAAACAATAAATGCCCTCTTCGTTTTCTTCGTCATCCACAGACCAACCACGCTGCTGCACGTGACGCACTTGTTCGCTGAGCTGTTCTGCTGTTAACACGGTGTTATCGGTATAACGGGCATACGACAAACTGCCAATGATGGCGTGGCGTTCAGCATCACCCAACGCTGCCAAATAGGCTTTACCCACTGATGATGAATGCATAGAAACGCTAGAGCCAATGTATGACGCCATGCGCACAGCACTGGTGCTTTCTAGTTTCTCTATGTACACCATCCTATCGCCACTGGGCACCGCCAAATGCACCGTTTCGTTGGTGATGTCTCGTAAGGCTTGTAGCGCTTGTACCGATACCAAACGCAGTTCGGATCTATCCCAACTGCGGCTAGCCAGTTGAATCAAACGCGGACCTAGCTGGTAGGCCTCGCCATTTAGCGCCTCTACCAATAACCCTTCGGCTACCAACCCACCCACGCTGCGGTACACCGTAGAGCGTGGATAACCGCTTAACTGCGCCAATTGCGGAATGGTTAAGGGCTCGGCGCTATCAGCAACCAACTGCAATAAGTGGATGAACTTGGAAAAAGCAGCGGTTCCCGTCGCTTTGGCTGTACCAGAGAGAGGCTGAGTCATATGTCACTGTAAACAATGTATGAGCCGACCTTCGGGCATAGCCAGAGGTCGGCTTTAAGATGTCTCCTTGCTGGTTGAGGCAATCTATACCCCCACCACATCGCTGGTAGTATATAACGCCTCTGCGAGAGACTGCAGCGCTCTTTTATTCGCTTACGACTTCGCTGCCTGTTGATAACCGCATTGCTGGTCAGTAACGGGTTTAGCGACTACCCTGTCGTACAGCCCCGCCGCCTTAGCAACCACAGCCTCTACATCCTGCTCTAGTAACACGCGCTCTTGCACCTGCTGGCGGGCGACTTGTTCCACTTGCTGCACATAGGCATCGCGTGATGGATAGTGCTGTGCCAATTGCTCGGCAGACCACGGAATAAACGACCCGTACAAACGCGCTAGGACATCGGGTGCACCTGCATTCGCATTACGTAAGTTCCAACCCAAATACGCCCCCACAGGCACCGCCACTTGTGGTGCGATCAAACCGGCTAACTCGTTGCCGTCCGCATTCACTTGAGGCACCAAGGTGTTGTAGGTTTTGCCAAAAACAGGAGGTTGTACATCCGAGATACCTTCGGCATCAAAACGCTCACCCAACTGCAAACGCGGTGGCTGCAAGTAGCGCGTAGGTTTACGTAAATCGTCCGCTACGTCGGTCAATGCACCCTTATAATCTGCCAACGACACCAAAGTTCCATTTTCGATGCTAGGAATTCGTGAGGCAGGCGGTGCTTTATCTTCCACCACCCACTGATCCAACGCTACCAATAATGCACGCAATTGTGGGCGGTAATCGGTAGGCAACAAGCAGTTTTCGTAAATGCCACGCTCGGGTGGCGTCGCAATCACGTGCTGAGCACCACTAAGCAAGTAGGCTCTAGCGTGATCGTCTAACGGTAAATCGGTTTTGCCTTCAGTATCGGTATGCAGCAACGAGGCCGCGCGCGCCCAATAATCAGTAGAACTGGCGGTATATACCAGTTTAGGCACCACCCCTACTTTTTTAGCGTTATCCAACACGCTAGCTTCTTTACCCGATACCTCATCACGCTGAGTGACCGTGGCGAATGGGAAATAATCGGTAGGATAAATGGATTCCTCATGCTGGCTAAAGTGACGCGTTGTTTGTGCAAAACGGTGGTTAAAGCTGCCTTTGCCGCCACCCGCTACATGCAAGAAACCGCCATCAAAAGTAGGACGCTGTTGTTCATCCACATGCAAACCGTCTAACAACATGGTTTGCAGCACACGGCCCGATTGCGAAATACCAAAGGCCAGCACATGTTCGGGTAACGTACCTTGTTGGTCTAGCAATGGATTACGCTGCCCTGCTTTGTCCTGCTCTTCGTAACGGAAGAACGACAGCGCATCACGTACCGCTGCCAAACCCAAGCCCGTGACCACAGGATTTTCTGCGGTATAGCGCAATTCATAAATGCGGCCGGGTTCAAAGCCTGTGGACAAGTACACACTGGTATCGTCGGGGATCACTTTACCGTCTTCTACCTTGGCTAATTGCCAAGCATCGCGGGAGATCACCACGCGCTCACCTTCTGGCGTATCACGCACCGTCAGCTCGGCACTTTCTTGAGCACCAGGAGCAAAGGGGTAGCCGCGTGCCAAAATACCCAAGTGCGATGAGGCATTGGTAGGCGCATTCACTACAATTTCATTCACCACCACACCCTGAATAGCATCACCATTGGCTTCACGTGCTACAGGTAGTGTGAGCTGCTGGCGCTGGCCACCCTCTACCACATCCCAGTTCCAACCTGTCCATAACAAGCTATAGCCTTGATCTAGCAACCAGTTATCGCCTTGTGCCTCGGCACTGTTTAAATCGTTGCTGAACACACCATTTTGGAACAAGTTAAACAACCAATAGTTACCACGGTTATTCACTTCATATAGCAGTTTGCCATTATTAGCCTTGCCGTCTACGGGACGGATAAGCGTGAAATCACCGCTAAACTCCACCAAACCTTGGGCATTACGTGGCGCAAGCTTTACATCCACAATAGGCGCGTTGGCGGCAGCATTAGGGTCTACTGCGTAGTGCAAACGCCCTTCAATGCGCTCGTATTTATTGTCTGCCTGTTGGGTCACAAACGGCGTACGAGACAGTATTTCCACACGCTCAACAGCTGCTTGCGCCAGCATAGGCATGCTTAACACCCCAGCAACGGCCAGTGATCGTGCCACGGTCGTCAATGCGCGAGGAGAAACAAACGAAGCCGCTTTATGCGCTTGTGCGTGATGCAAAGGAAAATACTGGGAATTCAACATGAGCCTACAACTTTAAGAAAGTAACAACATTCAACGTAGAGCTAGTATCCACCGCCAGCAATATAACCATCAAAGCCAATTTATTAATTTCAATATAATTAATAGCTATTATGAACATAGGCATTTATTCGCTATGCTAAAACCGTGGGCCACACTACGCGCCCTGTTTTATGTCCTCGCCATTCCGGCAACTTTTCCCCACATTACTCACGTATAGCCCACTAGGCCTACGCGCTTATGCACGCCTGCGCCATGGCTCTGACCTCATAGGCTGGGCTACTCTCTTTATCCTTATATCTTGGAGCGTTCATGCTACGACGCATTGTGATTTCTGGTTGTTCCGGTGGAGGAAAATCCACCTTATTACATGCCTTGCAACAACAAGGCCACCATGTGGTACCCGAGCCCGGTTTACGCGTTGTGCAGCAAGCACAACACGAGGGAAGCCTAGCCCTACCGTGGTGTGATATGGAGTTATTCATAGAGCACACTATCGCGTTAGCCACGGCTGATCTGGCCGCCGTTACTGACATGCCCGAGCAGGTGATTTTTTTTGATAGAGGACTAATTGATGCGCTAGCGGCCCACGCTAGACTACATCCTGAGCAGACTACGTTGACGGCATCACACGTAGGGCAATGCTATGACCCCTGCGTATTTTTGACCCCGCCTTGGCCAGAGATTTATGAAGAAAACGACGAACGCCAACACAGCCTAGAAGCTGCTGAAGTGGAATATCAGCACTTGCTACAGGTGTACACACAGCTAGGTTACGACATACACCTGCTACCCAAAACCAGCGTGCAACAGCGCGTAGAGTTTGTGCTGCACCACCTTGCGCTCACAGCCTAAACAGTAGGTTTACGCCGTCTATTAGTTATAGCTGCTAAGCAGTAATACCCCTACGATTAGCACCCCACAGCCCACTAAACGCCACAGCCCTACCGCTTCTCGTAGCACGACCATGCCTAGCAACGCCCCCACCATCATGGACATTTCACGCGCAGGTGCCACAAAGCTCACCTCGGCCCCCATTTGCAACGCCAACAGCACCAAAATGTATGACAGTGGCGACAACATTCCTACCGCAATGGCCAACTTCCATTTGCCGCGCATGCGCTCCCGCACACGATGGCGTGTCTTCCACTGCCACGGCGTCATGAACAACAAGCGCGCCGAGTTCGAGAACCAATCCAACACCACGGGGTGTATGAGCAACGCCTTCACACCAAACGCATCCACCAAGGTGTAGCTGGCGATAATAATGCCGGTTAAGCCACCCCACTGCACACCTTTATGCGCACCTGGTTCTTTAAAACCTGCTAGATTACCTTGGGTAGAAATCAAGGCAATCCCCACCACTACGGCAACTAAACCCAACACCCCATACAGTGATGGTTGCTCGCCCAACAGCAGAAAAGCCCCCATGGATGACATCAAGGGCGCACTGCCCCGCGCCACTGGATACACCACAGAGAAATCAGCCACTTGATAGCCGCGTTGCAAACACAGGTTGTAGATCAGGTGCAGAAAGCCACTTAGCGCAATACACAGTAGCGCTTCCCACCCCCAAAAGCTTTCACCGTGAAACAGCAACCATAGTGTCCACGGTAAATACACCACCATGGCCACAAAGGTAAATACAAAAACAAAGGTAGGCCCTGCATCGGCTGCCCGTTTTGCCAACAAATTCCATGTTGCATGAATTAACGCAGCCGATACCACCAGCACCAACGGCAACCACGTAGCGCTCATTTGAGTCGTCCTTAGGCAAGCAAAGTAGGTGGCTTACTGACCCAATAAACGACAAAAGTGAGGAATATCTACGTTGCCGCCGCTCACCACAATACCCACGCGTTTACCACGTAGTTGTTCTTTCATCTGACTAGCAGCTGCAAACCCTAAACAGCCTGTGGGCTCTACCACCAGTTTCATGCGTTGCGCCATAAAGCGCATGCACTCTACTAGCTGCGCATCCGTAGCGGTCAAAATAGCATTCACATCGCGCTGGATAATAGCAAAAGTGAGTTGCCCCAACGCTTGCGTTTGCGCACCATCGGCAATGGTTTTAGGGGTAGGAATGTGTACGATCCTGCCTTGCTCAAACGACTGCTGACCATCATTACCCGCTTCTGGCTCTACGCCATACAGCTCACAGTTAGGCGATAACGCACGAGTAGAAAGTGCTGTACCTGATAGCAAGCCACCACCGCCCAGTGGGGTGAACAAAGCATCCAATTCGCCTACCTCTTCGAATAACTCTTTAGCCGCTGTGCCTTGCCCATTGATGACATCGGGGTGATCAAAAGGCGGAATCATGGTGTAGCCATAACGCGCCACCAAGTCACGGCCAATTTGCTCACGGTCTTCCGAATAACGGTCGTAACGAATCACCTTACCGCCATAGCCTTCTGTCGCATTAGCCTTAGCTTCTGGCGCATCAAGCGGCATGATAATGGTGGCGGGAATACCCAAAATACGGGCAGACAGCGCAATTGCCTGTGCATGATTACCTGACGAAAAGGTCACCACACCGGCTTTACGTTGCTCGGGGCTAAATCTGGACAGTGCATTAAACGCCCCCCTGAACTTAAACGCCCCCATACGCTGCAAGTTTTCACACTTAAAAAAGACCTCGGCACCCCATAGGTCGTTAAGGGTTCGGGAAGTCATAACGGGTGTGCGATGCGCGTGCCCTTCTAAACGCTGTGCGGCGGCTTGAACATCATCGTAAGTGGGTAAAAGAGGAGTAGTCATTGCGCCGCCTAATACGTATAAAGAAAGAGTAAAGCTAAAGAATCACCTTAACAAATCTACTCCTGTTACGACATCAAGCCCCCACAGCCGCATTCCTATCGTTACACCTGAGCAACACTGTTTAGGCCTCTACCGTTTGTATGGCAACGTGGCGTTCTCTACGGCGACTTACCCACAGCAACACAGCGCTTAAACCGCTAAGCAAACCCGCCACCAACATGGCAACTTGAAAACCACTGGCCATAGAAAACGCATAGTTGGTCGCCATATCAGGCAGATCATGTAGCCCTTCGTGATACAGCACCGCTTGCTGTGCCACCTGTGCAGCCTGCTCTACGCCGCCAGCCCCTAGACGCTGGGTAAGCTCAGCGATGGCTTCCGCACTTAACACCACGCCTAACAAGGCAATGCCCATGGTCATACCGGCTTGACGCAATGCATTCATGGTGCCTGACACTGATCCTGTTAATTCCGCTGGTGCCATGCCCATAATGGTTAAGCTAGTACCAGGTACCGACAACCCTGCCCCCACCCCCATCACTAACAACAGCGTGCCCATTACCCAGTAGGGAGTCTCTACCGAGCACCACAACATCGCCATCATGGCCACAGCAATCAGCACATAGCCCGTCATCATCAAGGTAGACACGCTGGCTTTAGCACTAAAGCGCCCAAAGCATAGCGACACGCAACCATTGGCCATAAACAGCGGCATCATGCGCCACCCGGCTTCGGCAGGCGACCAGTCCTGCACTTGCTGGAAATACAACGAGAAGAAAAACAAACTGCTGTAGTACGAAAAGCCTAAAAAGAACGATGCGATATTGGCCACCACAAAGACCGGCTTTTTAAATAGCACCAACGGTATTAAGGGGTTGGCTACCCTACGCTCTACCTGTATAAAAATAGCGCCACATACCAGCGCAAGGGCCCAGCACCACATGGGCGTAGCCCCTGTTACCCCTTCTTGGCCTGCGGCAATCGTACCGTACGCTAACGCACCCAACGTTATTAAGCTCAGCACCTGTCCTATTGGGTCTTTAGCTGCTTGCGCCTTGTAACGTCGTTCTGGAATCGCCCAACTGCCTAACACGAGGGCGCATACCCCCAATGGCAAATTAATCAGGAAAATACTTTGCCACCCCCACTGTTCTAGCAACACGCCACCCAGCAATGGCCCCAGAATCAACGCCAATGCAGTAAACGCTGACCAACCACCTATGCAATGGGCGCGCTCAGCCGGGTCGGAATACAAATGCGTCAAAATAGGTAAGGCACCAATAATCAAAAATGCTGCCGACAGCCCTTGCAAGGCACGCCCCCACAACAGCCATGACAAACTGGGCGCTATCCCGCATAGCCATGACGCCACGGTAAACACAACGCCCCCCATCAACCAGCACCGCTTATGCCCCAGCCTGTCGGCAACCGAACCTGCCGACAACATGATGGCCGATAGCCCAATGGCATACATATTCACCACCCACTGCATCCCTGCAATATCGGTTTGTAAAGCCGTTTGCATGGATGGCAGCGCCACATTCACGATGCTGATATCCAGCGTGGCGAGGAAGGTACCCAAATATGCCGCCAAGACAGCGGCTCTACGTTTAGATGTTTGCATAAATCTGCTTTTCCTAAAGTCATTAGCATTTATACTAGCAACTCGACTGACCGTCGGTCAATGAAAATATGAATGAGAAAGACTTTGTTCTAGTCTTGTTTTACACTGCCGGAAATACACTCGTTTTGTTTTGATAAGATTGCCGTATGTCTACCTCACAGCCTCCCTCTGTACCTTCTGCATCACCACGCACCAAACCCGCTGAAGTGCGCCTGGATGAGCTGATGAGCGCTGCCGAAACCCTCTTCCTAGAAAAAGGGTTTGAAGCCACCACCATTGCCGACATTACACGCGTGGCGAATGTGGCCAAGGGCACCTTCTACCATTACTTTGCTTCTAAAAACGACATGCTGGCAGCACTGGGCTCCCGCTACACGCAGCAGTATTTAGAACAGTTAGAGACAGCGGTAAATGCCTGTGCTGCAAACGACTGGCCTACCCGTTTGCGAGTATGGATAGAAACCAGCGTGCGTGCCTATGCGCAAAGCTTTAGAACCCATGACATGGTGTATGGGGGGCATCACCATCACGAACGTGACAACGTCGAGAAAAATGCCATCTTGATGCAGTTAGAACACATTCTTGAACAAGGTGAGCAGCAAAAAGCGTGGTACTGCCCTAACCCTCCTATGGTGGCTCTGCTGCTGTACTCAGGGGTGCATGGCGCAACCGATGCCCTGATCGCCGCCCCCGAACACGACCAAGACAGCTATGCCCGCGAACTGGCCGACACCTGTTTGCGCTTACTGCCGCGCCCCTAGCTCGCCGCTTTGGCAGCACTAAAGCCCAGCTTCATTAAACAGCAATAGCCAAAGTCACTCACATACGGCACAGTTAACTGCATCAGCCGTCTGCCCCGCAGACGGCCTCATTTTGCCTGATGCCATCACCATGACGACTTTGCACCATTCACGAGAGTTAGCCGAATTTGCGGCTAATTTACGTTATGAAGACATACCTTCCGAGGTTATTGAACGCACCCAAGCGCTGTTTCTGGATACCCTAGCCTCTATCTTGGCAGGTGCTTCTACACGCCCTGTACAAACCATAGAAACCGTATCCAAGCACATGCGACCCGATCATGGTCCATCGGAAATTTTGGTATCGGCCACGCACAGTTCGCCTTTTTTTGCGGCCATGATTAATGCCGCCGCTGCACACGTGGTAGAACAAGACGACCTACACAACAGTTCGGTGTTGCACCCTGCCGCCGTGGTGTTCCCCCCCGCCTTAGCCGTCACCCAAGATCTGAAGAAAACCGGTAAAGATTTACTGACTGCTGCGGTAGCAGGCTACGAAGTGGGTATACGCGTAGGGGAGTTTTTGGGGCGCTCGCACTATCAAATTTTTCACACCACCGCCACAGTAGGCACCTTAGCCGCGGCCGCCACTGCCGGAAACTTGCTGCGGTTAGATGGCGAGCAAATGTTACATGCCTTTGGTTCGGCTGGCACCCAAGCAGCTGGGCTGTGGGAGTTTCTGCGTGACGCCGCCGACTCCAAGCAATTACATACTGCCCACGCCGCCAGCAGTGGTTTGTGGTCAGCGTACCTTGCTCAAGCGGGCTTCACGGGTGCCACCCACATACTGGAAGGCAAAAAAGGGATGGCGGCGGGGATGTCTAACGACTCAGACGTTACCCGTTTAATTGATGGCCTAGGCACCCGCTGGGCATTAAGCGAAACCTCGTTTAAGTTTCATGCTTCGTGCCGTCACACCCACCCCTCTGCCGATGCCTTACAACTGCTCATGACAGAGCACGGCCTACGCGCCGGTGACATTGCCAGTGTGACCACCCATGTACACCAAGGCGCCATTGATGTGCTAGGTGCAGTTACTCGTCCACAAACTGTGCACCAATCTAAGTTTTCCATGGGTACAGTGCTGGGATTAATTGCGGTGTTTGGTAAAGCTGACCTCACCACCTTTGATGAGCAAGCCCTACAAAACCCTGCTGTGGCAGACTTCCGCGACCGTGTGCAGATGGTGTACGACCCCGAAATAGATGGCGCCTACCCACATAAATGGATAGGCAAAGTCAGCGTAACCACCCACGATGGCCGCACCTTACACGCCCGAGTCGACGACCCTAAAGGCGATCCCGGTAATACGCTTACACGTGCAGAACTGGAAGATAAGGTGCACCGCTTAATTCAATACGGCAACCCAGCACATACGGTAGAGGCTAATACTGCCTTAGCCAACAAGCTCATTGATATAGTCTGGCGCTTACCCGAATTGAATCAGGTGCAACTGCTATAGCCTACTACACCAGTGCCGACGGTATATCAGTAGGCACTGGTACTGTTTTGGCATCGGCCAATAACAGTTGAATAAGCTCATAGGTAAAGGAGGGCAAGGACTCCATGTCGCGCACGCAAATCAGTAAATCGCGTATTGCCCACTCATTACTCAAGCCCACAATGTGTATAGGCAACACATCGGCATGGCGCTTTGCGACGGACTCAGGCACGAGCGAAATCCCCGCATTGGCAGCCACCATTCTGCAAGCTGCCTCAAAGCTACCCACCTGAATACGGGTTTGCAACGTGCGCCCCATGGTGTCGGTAATGCGTTTTAAGAAAGAATGTATAGCCGTGCCTTCATGCAGCACGATATACGGGCTTTCTATGGTTTCCTCAAACGCAATGCTATTGAAGGCCGCCAAGGGGTGCGATTGCGCCACCACCAGCACCAAACGATCATGGCGATACGGCAGTACTTGTAAGCCTTCGGTATTGACTGAACCCGCCACCAACCCTATATCGGTAGCGCCAGACAGTACAGCACGCACAATCTCATCGCTAGGACGCTCACGTAAATCCACATTGATGTCGGGCCATGCCGCTAAGTATTGGCTCAACACATGCGGCAAGAACTCCGTCATGGCGGTGGTATTGGCTTGCACACTAACACTGCCTTTAATGCCTTCTGCATAGTCTTGTAAGTCGGAGCGCAGCAACTCTACCTGATGCAGCACCTGCCTAGCATGCGCTAAAAAGGTTTCACCAGCAGGACGCAACGTAATGCCTTGCGCACTACGATTTAGCAATGGCACGCCTATGGACTGCTCTAGGTTTTTTATACGCATACTCGCCGCAGGCAAGGAAATAAACACACGTGCTGCCGCTCGTGTCAGGCTCCCCTCTTCGGCCACATAGCTAAACAAACGTAGGTCCACAAAATCAAACTGCATCGCCATGAAAGCGCTCCTGCTATTGATGCTACGTTCAGGGGTAGCCAGCACGATGCTTAGCCCCCCATTTCCTGCAAAGCGCTGCCTACGCGGTTTGTTGGCTACCTTCGTACACCAAAATAGCGGCGGTCAGATCTTCCAGGGCATTACCCACCGACTTAAACACGGTGATTTGGTCGTCGCTAGTACGGCCTGCATGCTCACCTTTACACAGATCAAACAGCGTGGCTTGAATAGCCTCTACGGTTAACGTGCCCGCTTCAATGGCTTGCAACAAGTCGCCCGCCTTCTTCGCCGCTTCGTCGGTATCCACAAAGACCGCCGCACGAGCAAAACACTGTGCATCGGTTTCAATCATGTGCGGTGCGAAACTGCCAATCAAATCCAAATGTTGACCTGGTTTTAACCACTCACCATGCACCAAAGGCGCTTCTGATAAGGTGGCACAACTGATGATATCGGCCTGTGCCACGCCTTCTTCTACGGTGCTAACCACATGAGCGTTATAGCCTTTTTCGTTCAGCTCTTGCACCAAGCGCTCCGCCCCTTCTGGGCGTCTATTCCATACAAACACATCTTTAATGGGGCGCACAACGCTGTAAGCATCCGGCAAAAAGCTGGCTACGCGACCGGTACCCAGCACAAACAAACGGCTGGCATCTTTCTTCGCCAAATACCCGCCCGCCAATGCCGATGCGGCAGCTGTTCGGCGAGACGTCACCGCATCACCATCCACATGCGCCAAAGGCTTACCGGTACGCCCGTCGTATAGCAAATACGTAGAGTGCAGCCCCGGCAAATCCAGCTCGTGATTAGCAGAGAAAATATTCACTGTTTTCAAGCCGAAGTATTTCTTGTTATCCCAAGCCGGCATGATCAAGGTAATACCTTTACGACCATCGCACTCTATGGTGTGGGTGTGTCGTAGTGGCACGGTGATATTTGCTTGAAAAGCGTGGCGCAATGCCGGTACTAGTTTGTCAAAGCCCAACAAAGCATTAGAAACATCTGCATCAATCAGCTGCATATTTTTTATCCTTACTCGTATTCTTCCGTAGGCACTCTGCCGTGCGGTGATCACGCAAGATCCCGGCCACGCAGAGCACTATCTAACACAACCCTACAGAGTATTTGGGTTGCACCTTTATTTTTATTATGGTTAACCCTCGATTTTGCGAATAAAGTAGGTGGCCGCACCTACTCAGCCCACTACAACGTTAACGCGCACGCGCCAAAAAACGTCTGGCATGTTGCACCACGGGCTGGTCTACCATTTTTCCATCCACCTGAACGGCCGACCCACCAGACGACTCATCGGCGGCCACCACACGTCGTGCCCAATCCAGTTCTTGCTCAGAAGGCAGCATGGCTTGATGCACCCCTTCCACTTGGCGTGGGTGAATACACAGCTTGCCACCAAACCCAAAACGCAAAGCGCGCTGCACATCCATACGCAAACGTTCGCCGTCTTGCAATGCGGTGGTCACACCATCAATAGCTGGGGCTAAGCCGCCCAATCGCGTCGCCATGGCCATTTCAAACCGCAACGGCGCAAGCTCTGGCTCGTCCTCTGAACACTGCAAACCGGTGTCAGCCATAAAGTCTAAGTGGCCTAACGCTAAACGACATACCCCCTGCACCGCAGCCAGCTCACGCACTGCTGCATAACCCTGCGCCGACTCTATTAGAGGAATCAGAGGCACGTGCGGTAACGCTGCATGCACCTGCTCTAGAGCCGGCACAGACTCGGCCTTAGGCACCAGCAACGCCCAGTCGCCCGTTAACTGTTTAGCCCATGCGATATCTTGTTTACCTAGGTCAGAGCCAGCACTATTACAGCGCACTACCAACGGCACGCCATGCTCTTGCAACGCAGACCATGCCGCCGCAATCTCGGCTCTGGCCTGCTCTTTATCGGCACTACCCACCGCATCTTCTAAGTCAAACACCACCGCATCAGCACCGGTTTGCAAAGCCTTCACAAAACGGTCTGGCCTATTCCCCGGTACAAACAAAAATGTACGTGCTTGCGCAATGCGTGTTTGACTGCTGCTCATGCTTTATTCTGCCTTACAAAAAATACGTGATATTGCCCTGTTATACCGCACCCGCTGCACGTAAAGCGGCTATTTGCTCAGGCGTTTTACCTAATTCTTGCAAAATAGACTCCACATGCTCACCCAAACCTGGCACGGCATCCATGCGTGGTGTGTAGGCATTAGTACGCCCTGGTGGTAGTAAAGCGGGTAACTCGCCCACTGGGCTCATCACCGATGACCAACGCTGTCTGACTTGCAATTGTGGGTGCTGCCATACATCGTTCATGGTGTTCACCCGTGCGTTAGCAATCTGCGCTTTTTCTAAGCGCTCTACTACCTGATCGGCCGTCAAACTGGCAAAACGTTCCAAGATTAAGGCCTGCAAAGCATCACGGTTATCAGAACGTTTAGAGTTAGACGCAAAACGCGCATCGGTGGCTAAGGTGGGTTGTTCCATGATTTGGTCGCAAAACACGTTCCACTCTCGTTCGTTTTGCAGTCCTAACATGACGGTATTGCCATCACCAGCAACAAAAGGCCCATAGGGGTAAATGGTGGCATGTGCTGCTGCTGAACGTGCTGGGGGTGGTGCACCATCAAAAGCGTAATACAGCGGGTAACCCATCCACTCCACCATGCTTTCCAGCATGGATACATCAATATTGCTGCCTTTTCCGGTTTTACCCCGTTGCAGTAGCGCTGCCAAAATATTGGTGTAGGCGTACATTCCAGCCGCGATATCAGCAATAGAACAGCCTGCTTTAGAAGGGTGTTCGGGCGTACCCGTTACCGACAAAAACCCCGACTCACTTTGAATCAACAAGTCGTAGGCTTTTTTATCTCGGTACGGGCCATCGTCGCCATAACCAGAAATATTGCACACAATCAACGTGGGGAAGCGGCTATGCAGTGCCTCGAACGACAAGCCCAAACGAGCAGCCGCCCCGGGCGCCAAGTTCTGCACCAACACATCGGCCTCCGCTAGCAGTTGCTCAAGCACCTCTTGCGCGGCTGGGTGCTTCACATCCAAGGTTAGGCTTTCCTTAGAACGGTTCGCCCACACAAAATGCGAGGCCATGCCCTCCACCCTTTCATCGTAGGCCCGTGCAAAATCACCACTACCGGGGCGTTCTACTTTGATAACTCGGGCACCCAAGTCAGCCAATTGCCGCGTACAAAACGGTGCGGCAATGGCATGCTCTAACGTGACAACTGTCACCCCATCCAAAGGACGCGACATTTCACCCTCTACTTAGAAAGAACGGGGCAAGCCCAACACATGCTCAGCCACGTAGGAGTAAATCAAGTTAGTAGAAATAGGCGCCACTTGATACAGGCGAGTTTCGCGGAATTTACGCTCAATGTCGTATTCTTTGGCAAAACCAAAACCACCATAGGTTTGCAAACAGACGTTAGCTGCTTCCCAACTGGCTTTGGCCGCTAAATACTTTGCCATATTGGCTTGTGCCCCACACGCTTGGCGCGCATCGAAGCGGCGTGCCGCATCAAAGCGCATCAAATTAGCCGCTTCAATTTCAATAAAGGCATCTGCAATAGGAAACTGCACGCCTTGGTTCTGACCTATGGGCCTATCAAACACCACGCGCTCGTTGGCATAGCTACATGCCCTATCAATAAACCAATAACCATCACCTATACATTCGGCCGCAATCAAGGTGCGCTCGGCATTCAAGCCTTCCAAAATGTATTTGAAGCCCTTGCCCTCTTCACCAATCAGGTTTTCTTCAGGGATTTCCAAGTTATCGAAAAACAGTTCATTGGTTTCATGGTTCACCAAGTTAGGAATAGGCCGCACATCCAGCCCATTACCAATGGCATCACGCAAATCCACCATAAAAATCGACATACCTTCTGACTTCTTGCGTACTTCGCTCAGTGGCGTCGTACGTGCCAACAAGATCATCAAGTCAGAATGCTGCACGCGTGATATCCACACCTTTTGCCCATTCACTACCCAACGACCGTCTTTCTTAACGGCGGTAGTCTTGATTTTGGTGGTATCGGTACCCGTAGTGGGTTCCGTCACCGCCATAGACTGTATGCGTAGTTTTCCTGCGGCAATTTGGGGCAGGTATTTTTCTTTTTGTACGGTACTGCCACTGCGCAACAAGGTGCCCATGTTGTACATCTGACCGTGCACGGAACCTGCGTTCCCGCCGCAACGGTTGATCTCCTCCATGATTACCGATGCCGCCGTCAGCCCTAAGCCGGTACCACCGTACTCTTCAGGGATCATTGCCGCTAACCAGCCCGCTTCGATTAAAGCGTCTACGAAACGCTCTGGGTACGCTTCTTTGGCATCAATTTCACGAAAATACTCATCAGGAAACTGTTTGCACAACTGGCGCACACCATCGCGTATTTCTTCAAACTCGTCTTGTTCCATGTACATCGTTGTTCTCCGTTTTAGTACAGTTCCACCTGGGCTTGCATCGCCAAATGGCCGGTTTCTGTGCAGGCCCATAGCGAGACCTGCTGATCGTTATCTTGTCGTCCACACACCGTGAACGTATTAATGTCAAAAATAGGGCTTACTGCCTTAAACGAAAAGGTACGTACTCGTGCATCGGGCAATTCGCGGCGCAGTAAATCCAACAACAACGTGGCAATTAACGGGCCATGCACAACTAAGCCTGGGTAGCCTTCTTCTTGGGTGACATAGCTGCGGTCGTAATGAATACGGTGACCATTAAAGGTCAGAGCTGAATAGCGAAATAGCAAGACGGGATCAGGCGTGATCTTCCGTTGCCACTGCGCCCCTACTGGTGCAGGTACCGGCGTAGGCACTGGTGCACCCGCAGCAGGCATATCGCGGTACACAATGTCGTGATAATCCACGATAGCCAAGGTGTCATCCGCATAGATTTCATGCTTTACCTTCACAAACACCAACGCCCCACTACGCCCTTCTTTTACGCTCAGATCCGCAATAGTCGATACACGTTTTAGGCTTTGCCCTGCACAGAGTGGCGCTAGAAACTCTAGTTGACTACCCGCCCACATGCGGCGCGGCAGCGGCACTGGCGGCAAGAACCCACCGCGCTTAGCATGCCCATCTACCCCAATTTCTGACTGCTGGTGTACCGGCAAAAAGTACAGCCAATGCCAGCACGGTGGCACATCCAACATCGCCACATCGGGGTCGTCTCGGTCCAATGTTGCTGTCAATGCCTTTAACGGTGCGGATGTCACCGTATCTAGCGCTGTCTCGGTACGCCCTATCCATTCCCGCAAATGTGCCATATCCACTGCTGCCATCACCTACCCTTTTCGCGTTAGTTTTAGTACTAGGTTGATCTGATTGTAGGTAGCGTCTAAATATCTGTAAAATAGTTATTAAATCTATTTGCTATATCTATTTTGTATACCTAAAGCGGCTATGGAACTACGTCAATTACGCTATTTCATCGGTGTGTGTGAAACCGGTAGCTTGTTGCGTGCCTCGGCTCGCCTGCACATTGCACAACCAGCCTTAGGACAACAAATTTCTGCTTTAGAACATGAGCTAGGCGTCAAACTGTTCGAACGCTCTAACAGAGGGATGATACAAACCGAAGCAGGACGCACGTTTCTAGAACATGCACGCGTGGTGCTGGCCGATGCTGAACGCGCCAAACAAGCTGTACGTGCTACGAACAGCAGCCCCAGCGGCGAAGTATCCATAGGTTTACCCACCAGCATTGCGCTTAGCACTACGCTGCCCATACTCAGCGCCTGCAGAAAACAGTACCCCAACATACGCCTAAAAATTGTCGAAGCCTATAGTGGTTTCATACAAGAATGGCTGCATTCTGGCCGCTTAGATATAGCCTTGCTCTTTGGTGCCGACCCCGAACCTGGCCTGAACAAACGCCCCCTGTTAGACGACAGCTTGGTGTTTGTCACCAGCACTGCACAATCGCTAGGCTCTAACCTAAGTTTGGCTGATATCAGCAAACTGCCGTTGGTATTACCCGGCCAAGAGCATGGCTTGCGCCGTATTATTGACGATGCCTGCGCCGCCCAAAAACTCAGCCTAGATATCGTGGCCGAAATTGAATCACTGGGCAGTGTGAAACGCGCCACCCAAGCCGGCTTAGGCAGCACCATCTTGCCCCAAGTCTGTTTGCTGGAAGAAATCGCCAACGGCTCACTACACTGCGCACACATAGACAACAACCGCTTATCTCGACGCGTGGTCTGCGCCACCAGCCTAACCCGCCCAGGCTCTAACGCCATTGCAGCGGTAGAAACCTTAGTGCTGGAAGTCATCTACGACATGGTCAACAGCGGCACGTGGCCTGCCCGTTGGGTAGGCGACGCACGCTAAGCTTTTCTCCTTTTCTCTCTCCTAGCTGGGCTGCTTGACGCAGGCGGCGGTGTCTGCCTGTTTCGTGATAACCCTTATTGCAGCGTAAAACATTGTTGAACAATAATAAGATTGTTCAACAATTATTAGTGGCACCCACACCCACACGCCCCCAGGAGACATCATGAACAACCCCACCTACCTCGCCCCTTTTCGCGCACTCAAAAAAGCGATTCAATCCCCATTAACTTGGCTAAGTTGCAGTGCATTACTCGCCTGCAGCCCTATTGCACTAGCGTCTACGCCCCCTACCGTACAAGCCAACACCCTGACGATTGCCTCAGACCTGACTTACCCTCCTTACGCGTATTTCCAAGACAAAGTACCCGCTGGTTTTGATGCCGACTTCAGTCGCTTAATGGCCAAGCACCTGAATCTGGATGCCAATATTGTGGATACCCGCTTTGCTGACTTGGTGGTGGGGCTACGCGCCAACCGTTTTGATGTGGTGGCCTCTGCGCTCTACATGACACCAGAACGCGCCAAACTAATCAGCTACGTGCCCTACCTGAAAACAGGTTCGTCACTGATTGCCTTGAGCAAAAACGATCAACGTCCTGAGAACCCTGAAATGTTGTGTGGCCTAAAAGTCAGCACCATCAAAGCGGCATCGTGGACGCCAAAACTAGAGCGTGTGTCGCAGTCCTACTGCAAAGCAGAAGGCAAACCCGCCATTACCGTGCTGGAGTTTCCTACCTCGCCCGAAGCCTTGATGGCTCTACGTTCCAGCGCCGCTGATGTGATGATGGAAGACTCCGCTGTCGCCCACCAATTGGTGCAGACCATGAAAGGCGAACTGATCGTGACCTCACCCGAGCTGCTGTACACCATTGTGATTGCACTAGGCGTGAACCAACGTAACCCCGAGCTTACTGAGGCCTTAACACAAGCCCTGCTACGTGCTACCGAAAGTGGTGAGTACGCACAACTGCTAGAACAATACGGTCTTGCCGCCCCCACACAGGCAGACATAGACAGCTCTTTAGCTGCACAACCACAATAAAAACAGGAGCATTTCGTAATGGAATTTGATTGGTCGTATGCGTACAGCCTGTTGTTTGATCAGGACTTTTGGCTAGCTTGCTGGACAGTTGCCAAACTGGGTTTTCTCTCTTGGCTACTGGCAGGTGGGTTAGGTTTCTTTTTAGCTCTGGCGAAACAGTCCAGCATACGACCCATCAATTGGCTATCTAGGCTTTACATCTGGTTCTTCCGCAGTTTGCCACTGCTGGTGTTATTGATGTTCATCTACAACTTGCCGCAAGTGTTCCCTGCTTCGGCTAGTGTGCTGACCGAGGCGTTCTATGCAGGCTTGATCTCATTGGTACTGAGTGAAGCGGCGTACATGGCCGAAATTCACCGTGGTGGCATTCTGGCCGTACCACGCGGCCAATACGAAGCGGCCAAAGCGCTGGGGCTGCGATACGCCGGTATTCAACGTCTGATTATTATTCCGCAGGCCATACGTATTGCGTTGCCCACCTTGAGCAACGAGTTCATCACCATTGTGAAACTCACCTCTCTGGTATCGGTGATTTCATTAACAGAGATTTTGCTGGTGGGCCAACGCCTGTACACGCATAACTTTCTGATCTTCGAAACCATGTTGGCGGTCGCCTTTTACTACGTGTTGATGGTGACGATTTTTGATAAAGCCTTAGGCTGGTTAGAGCAGTATCTGGACGTTAGCCAACGTAAACCCAAGGCGTACCAGTTAAGCGCAAGTGAAAAAACTGCCATTCAGGTATCACAACCCGCCACACCCTCCAAAACTGCAGCCGCCTCAGACAGCACAACACCTGCTTTGGAAGTGCGCCAACTGAACAAATACTATGGCGAGCACCATGCGCTCAAGAACATTGATCTGAGCGTACGCAGTGGCGATGTAATTTCTATTATCGGCCCCTCCGGCTCCGGTAAAACTTCGCTCATCAGAACGCTAAACGGTTTAGAGCCTTTTTCTGACGGCAGTGTGTGGATTCATGGTCAACACTTCTTAGGCACCCAAAATGGCCAAAGCCTAACCGCCCCACACCCAGAGCTGATTCTGGATATTGGCATGGTATTTCAAAGCTTCAACCTGTTCCCACACCGTACTGTGCTAGACAACGTGACACTGGCTTTGGGCTATCACAACCGTGGCACAGCAGCGTCTCGCCGTATTGAGGCGCTCACCCAGCTGTCTCGCGTAGGCATGGTAGAACACGCCAACAAATACCCCCATCAACTGTCTGGCGGACAACAGCAACGCGTGGCCATTGCCCGAGCCTTGGCAATGCACCCGTCCATCATGCTGTTTGATGAGCCTACCTCTGCACTAGACCCCGAGTTGGTCAATGAAGTGCTGCGCGTGCTGGAATCACTTGCGGCAGAAGGCATGACCATGCTGATTGTGACGCACGAAATGCGCTTTGCCTTCAACGTTTCTAACCGCGTCATTTTCATGGAAAACGGCGCCATCTTGCACGATGAATCCCCCGCCGATTTACGCCAATCCAACGATACGCGCGTCAGCGAATTCCTACGCCAACTGAACCACTAAAACGACATGGGTACAGCCATTCACACAACGCCCCACTGCTTACAGCGTATTGCTGCCTCACCTAACGAGGCAGCCCTCGCACTAACAACGATTGATGCGAATGCTCAACCCGAAAGCAAAGGCCCATTACACGACGTAAACCTAAGCATTAAAGCCAATATTGATGTGCAAGGTTGGGTCAGTCACGCGGGCTCTGCTGCGTTTGTACAGCACCCTGCCGCCACGCGTGACGCCACCCTAGTACAACGCTTACGCCAGCAAGGCGCCACTATCCTTGCGCAAAGCAACATGACGGAGTTTGCCTATGGTGCATTAGGTGTAAACGGGTATTTTGGGACGCCCTTAAACCCCCGCTACCCGTCTGAGGCTCGCGTACCGGGCGGGTCCAGCTCGGGTGCGGCAGTCGCCGTAGCCTCGGGTTTTAGCGATGCCGCGCTCTGCACAGACACTAGCGGCTCGGCTCGTATTCCTGCCGCTTTCTGTGGCGTAGTAGGCTTTATCCCCACCAAAGGGCTACTGCCTGAAGACGGCATTTTCCCCTTATCGCCCAGCTTTGATGTGCCCGGCATTATTAGTCGTCAGGTACAAGACTGTCAGCGTATTTTTACTGCCCTAGCTCCCACCCATGCAGCAATGGTACAGCCACCTGAGCGTTGGACTTTACTGGTCCCCTCTGAACTAGCCACCCTCGCGCTAGATGACAACGTACAGCAGCAGTTTCGTGCTGCCTGTCGCGCCTTAGTTAAAGCCGGTGCCACATTAGTGGAAGCCAGTTTCCCCGCCTTAATCACGGCAGGAGCTACCGCCGCCGCAGGCGGCATGATTAGCGCCGAAGCCTATGGCATCCATCAACCGTGGCTAGACACAGATGGCACACGCTATGACCCGCTCATACATCAACGCATCTCTGCTGGCGCTACTCTGCCAGCGTGGCGTTATGCCCAAGCGCTGCAAGCACTACGCACACAAGCCCAAAACGCTCAGCAACAACTGGTGCATTTTGATGCGGTGCTGACACCCACTTGCCCCATGTTGGCACCGGAACTGGCCCCATTGCATGACCCTGAAACCTATCTAGCGACTAATAGACGGTCTTTCTCGCTAACTGAATTTGCTAACCGCTTGCATCTGCCTAGCCTTAGCTTGCCCTACACCCCAGCCAACGCACACAGCATTGGCTTATTACTCACTGCCAAACCCCATGATGAACCACGCTTGTTTGCGCTGGCTCAGTGGATAGAAACCCTTTTACTTGCCGAGGAGCAATACCATGATTGTGATTAATGCTGAACAACTGCGCGGAACCCCACGAGATGCTAGCGGCCCAGGCTGGCAAAGCGTACGCATGATTGTGAAAGGTGATGGCATGGGCTATTCCGTGCACGAAACACGCATCACTGAAGGCGCTGAGCTGGAACTGGAATACAAAAACCACTTCGAAACCAACTACTGTGTGGCCGGCGAAGGCGAAGTGCAAGACTTGAACACGGGCAAAACCTACCCTATTAAAGCGGGTGATATCTATGCACTAAACCTGAATGACCCGCATATTCTGCGTGCCACCAAGGGTGATCTGCATTTGCTGTGTGTGTTCAACCCACCGCTAAACGGTGACGAAACCCATAACGCTGATGGCAGCTACGACGTTCGCGACTGATCTCTCACTTCATCTTTAGAGGTAATCACATGGGAAATTATCCTGCCGCCTACCAGTCTACTCAGGGCTCAGCCCTCTCGGTAGATAAAGCCTTTTATAACCGTCTTATCACACGCCCTGAAACGCGCACCTTGGTAGACAAATTCGTTGTGCCCATTCGTAGTGGCAAAGCCTGGGAAGTACCTGCAGGCCATGTTTGCCGCATCGTCACCATTGACGGCCCTCAAGTTGCCGACCTGAACATGTGGAACCGCCACGACCCACGTGAACGCATGTGGGCCTCTCGCACCCGTCAATTACAAGCCGCACACGTCAGCACTCACGACCGTCTATGGTCTACGCTACCCTTTTTACGTCCTATGGCCACCATTACTGATGACACCTTAGCCAACTACGGTATTGATGGCGATGGTGGGCGTGTACACGACTTGCTTGGCACACGCTGCGATCCCTATGTAAACCACCTGCTCACAGGCGAAGATTTTCACTTTCACTGTCACTCAAACCTGACACGTGCCGTTGCTCCCTACGGCTTAACGGAATTCGACGTACACGATGTCTTAAATGTGTTTCAATGCACTGGCCTAAATGACGACGATCAGTATTTCATGAAAGCCTGCCCTGCCCAAAAAGGGGATTATTTTGAGTATTTTGCCGAAATAGACCTGCTTTGTGCACTATCCACCTGCCCGGGCGGTGACCTATCTGTACCACTGTGGGGGCCAGATGCACGTGATCCTATTGATGTTTGTCGCCCATTGGGTGTAGAAGTATATGCTTTAGCACCTGAACTGCTTGAAGGTTGGTCACAACCCGAACGCGCACAATACAACGGCTATCACGGCATGAACCCTGAACTCGTTCAATGGAGATGAGTCCTTGAAAACCAAAATCGATGCGGAAAAGCTATCTATTGTTGATGTCATTGGCTACAAACTGCGCAATGACATTATCGAAGGTAAGTTAGCTCCCGGCGAACAATTGATAGAAGTAGATTTGGCCCAAACTTACGATGCATCACGCAATAGCATCCGCGAAGTGCTGCACCTGCTTGTACGTGATGGCTTAGCCACGGCTATACGCCATCGTGGTGTCTTTGTGCGCAAATTCCACGTCGATGATCTTCAAGACTTATATACCGCACGTCGTACCTTGGAGCTGCACGCTGTGCGCTCCTCCCTCCCACCGTCACGTACGCTCTTAAACAAAATGGCCAGAAACAACAAACAGGCCGAACGAGCGTTGGCCAAAGAGCAATGGCAAGAAGTGGGTTCACTTAGCCTGATGTTTCACCAACTGGTGGTGTCCATGTTAGGAAGCAAGATTCTGGATGAGTTTTTCCTGACGCTCTGTGCGCAACTGCGATTGGTGTTCTTTGCTGGGCCTGATGAAAAAATCGTACAAGCGCCCTTGTGGATAGAGTGGGAACGCCGCATTCATCAGTGCTTATGCGAGGGCAACATTGCTCAGGCAGAGCACGAATTGGCGCAATACTTAGATGCGTCTGAAACCGCATTAAGCAAGGTAGTCAGTACATACCAAAACTCTGGTCTGAAATAAGCGCAATTTTTACCTGTTATTACAGCCTTTTGCTATAGGCTACGAACTTTACTGATATAGTTTTTAGCAGGACAAGCTAGATAGCGTAAAAACACAGGGAACACAGGGGCTTGACCCGTATCAATCCCTTTTTTACCTATCGTGGCAAAATGTGTTTAAGCCCATTGTTTTTTCATCAAGGTATTTCAACATATGAAAACTGTACTATTGCCCTACGACGGTTCCGACACCGCCAAACGTGCTCTGCAATATCTGATTGATCTGTCCAAGGATTACTCCGGCTTCTCAGTGCATGTACTGAATGTGCAGTTTGATCCGCAAATTTATGGTCGCAGCTACACAGCCTTCATTGGTGATGCGCTGAAGCAACTGCGTGAAGATACACACAAATACGCCATCGATATGGCAGAGCAAGCCGCTGCACAATTGCGCGAAGCTGGCATCAACACTACTGCCCACGCTGCTGTGGATACCGATATCGCTTTCGCGGTAGGTGAGCTGATTAAATCCCAGAAATGTGACTCTATCGTCATGGGTACCCGTGGTATGAGTGGTTTGGGTAATCTGTTCTTGGGCTCTGTTGCGACACGCATCATCCATCAGGTAGACATCCCTGTCACCCTGATCAAATAAGCAGGTAGCACCCAACAAAAACAGGCGCATAAAGCGCCTGTTTTTTATTGCCTACTGTTCTATTACATGCGGCCTAGTACATCGGTAGCAGGATTACGTCTATGCCAGTACGCCAGCACAATGTGCATAAAGATGGCGATAAACAGCACAATACCTAAATTACCGTGCCAGTTATTACCCAAAGCCACCATCCATTCGACCTTGTTATCACTGGCTTGTGTAATAGGGATACCGAAGTAATCAAAAGCGCGTCCCGACCCATATTGGCGGAACAAGGCCATACAGGGCACTACCACCATAAACAGATACAGCAAACGGTGCCCCCACAAGGCAAAAGTGCTGATGGCTTCTGGCGACTCTTCACGCATTTTCCATGCCCACAGCACACGTATCCACCACAGCAAAAACAAGGTAAAACCTATTAGCCTATGCCAAGGCCATAAGGCGTCCGAGAGCGGCGTTTCATCCGCAAACCGTCGTGCCAGAATCGTCACCAGCATGACACCAAAACCTACTGCCATTAACCAATGCAAAAAACGGCTCACCCCATCGTACCGTGTTTGCGCATGGGAAAAAGAACGCATTACTGCCTCCTTCATCTACAAAAAGTTAGGGAATAGGACGAGTAGACGCCGCTTGATGCGTCCACTCTCGCCACATAGCTACCAACAATGCCATCAAGACCGGGCCAATAAACAACCCCACAAAGCCCATAGTCTGTACACCACCTACCAAACCAAAAAACGTAGGCAAGAAGGGTAATTTCACAGGGCCACCTACCAATCTAGGCCGCAGTGTTTTATCTACGATAAAGAGCTCAATCGCCCCCCACAAGAACAAACCTACCCCTGCTCCCACACTGCCAGAACCTACCAAGTACAGCGACACCAAGGTAAAGGACAACGGCGCGCCACCTGGTATTAATGCCATAAAGCCCGTGACCACACCCAGCAACGCTGGAGACGGCACACCAGCCACCCAGTAGGCAATACCCAGCACAATTCCCTCACCCAGCGCGATTAAGCCCATGCCGGTAACGGTGGAGTTCACGGTCGCTGGAACAACACGAGAAAAACGCTGCCAACGCTCTGGCAAAATACGTTCCCCGATCACATCTAGTTGAGACAATATATGATCGCCATCTTTGTAGATGAAAAATAAGGTAATCAGCAGAAACAATAGCGTCAGCATGAGGTGAAACACGTTGCCCGTCGCAGACAACACCATACGGTAGATATTGCCCAAATGCTGACCACTCACCATTTCCACCATGGTGCCCAACGCGTGAGGTTCGCCTAGGTACAACGTCCAATACTCTGCACTACGCTGCCCTATCAACGGTAATGCCCTAATCCAATCAGGCACGGGCATACCATCGCGGTTAGCAGCTAACGCCCATGCAATGAAGCTGCTGGCCTCTTTGATGGCAAACGACAGCGCTAACGAGATAGGCACTACCACCACCACAATGACCACCAATAGCGCCAGTGTGGCCGCCAAGGTATTGCGATTATTGCAGCGTATTAATAAACGTCTATAAAGCGGCCAACTGGCTAAACCAATAATCAGTGCTGCCAGCACTGGAACTAGAAAGCCATGCAGAAAATATAAACCGGCCAGAACGATAAGTAGTAATAACCAACGAGCAATCAAATGAGCCGGTAGTACTGGTTGCATAGGTAATTCCGTTAGCAAGAATCAAGCAGTGAAAAGAGGCGTGGCGGGCAAGGCGCGCTTGTGTGCAGATGCGGCAAAGTAGCGCAACATGATTTGAGCGGCCTCGTCACTGACTGCTTTACCTTCTAGAAAATCATCGATTTGCTCATAACTTACACCGAAAGCCTCTTCATCTGGCTTTAATGGTGACAAGTCTTCCAAATCGGCAGTAGGAACTTTATACACTAACTGATCTGGTGCGCCCATTAGGGTGCCTACGCCACGTACCTGACGCTTTGTTAACCCCGCCAACGGCATAACATCGGCAGCACCGTCACCAAACTTGGTGAAGAAACCCATCAAGGCTTCAGCGGCATGATCACTGCCCAGCACCAAACCTGATGCGGCTGCCGCTGCTGCGTATTGTGCCACCATACGCTGTCTGGCTTTAATGTTGCCGACGATGAAGTCTTGTTGAGCAGAACTGGTAAACGTTTGCCCAGCCACCACTAACTGCGCCAATAGCGCATCGGTAGCGGGCTTGATATCAACGGTTAAGCGTTCGTCGGGTTGGATAACATCCATGCAGGCTTCGGCATCGGCCGCATCGGCCTGCTGCCCGTAGGGCAAGCGCATGGCAATAAAGCGTACGTTTTCACCCTCGCTACGTAAACGCTCTGCCGCGCGTTGGGCTAAGCATGCAGCAACTAGGGAATCTACCCCGCCACTAATCCCTAATACCATCGCCCGTACACGACTGCGCTTCACATAGTTCATTAGAAAAACTATACGACGTTCTAGCTCGTGCTCTAGATTCAGCTCGGCTTTCACGCCTAGTTCTTCAATAATTTTTTGTTGTGCCTCGCGCAATCTTGCATCCTGCATAGTCTTTTCCTACTTGAGTTCCAACTGCATTGAAGCACTTATTGTAATGCCATGCAGCTAGACTCACTGTTAAAAATCAGTCCCATTACCCTACAGATCCTGACAGTCTGGCATAACATTACCCGCTATACTGATAAGCCTTTACCAATTGCATCATTTCGTTACTGTCTATCAGGATGAAAACCTCTTCCTTACACGACCTAAAAACACTGAGCATCGCTTCGCTACAAGATACCTTCTCTACGCGTTATCACTCCAAAGACTTCAGCTTTGCCCGCAGTGAGTACCTACGCGTTCGGATACAGATCATTGCTCTGCTCTTTGCCTTACTCACCCCACTGTGGGCAGTAATGGATCACTTAGCGTTACCGGAAGACACACTCAACACACTGCTGTTTTTACGTGTGACGATGTTTATTGGCTTGGTCGTCATTCTGCTAGTCTCTAGATTCAAACGCTCTAATCGCAGCAGCTTATTGCTTAGTGCCGCCCTGTTCTTACTACCGGCTCTGTTCTATGGCGCGGTACTGTTTTATTTACCTAAAGATGGGCATTACTCGCTAGTAGGCTACAGTTTCATCCCGTATTTACTCACGGCCACCTTAGGTATTTTTCCCTTCACGCTGATTGAGTCTTTGGGCATAGGTCTGTGCTTACTCGTACTGCAGTTTTGTTCCGGTTTTGTAGATGGATCGGTGTTTAGCCCCAAAGCCTTGCAAGACTTATGGTTACTGGCCGCCCTATTGGTGATTGCCATGACCACCAACCACTTTCAGTTGGGTTTGCTGCTGCGCTTATACAGGCAAGCTACCCACGACCCATTAACGGGTTTACTGAACCGCACAGCACTGACCCGCCACATTGAGCATCAAACCCCACACGAGCTCATGCCACCGGTGGCTGTCATGCTGCTGGATCTAGACCACTTCAAACAAATCAACGACCAACATGGCCATTCAGTAGGCGATCAGGTGCTTAAGCGTTTTGCGCTACTGCTGAAAAAAGAAAGCCGCCAACAGGATGTCATTTGTAGATACGGTGGTGAAGAGTTTCTGCTACTAAGTGGTCCCTGCACGTTAGAGGCTGCGATGACCCACGCCGAACGTATACGCGAAACCTGCCATCAGCTTTGCTTGAGCAACTTAGAAGGCGAATCTGTCAGCCTAACCGTCAGCATAGGCATCAGCATGTTGCGTCATGGCGAACACTTAAACGATGCTATACAGCGTGCAGATCAACGCCTGTACCAAGCGAAACGTGCAGGCCGCAACTGCATCATGGCGGGCACGGCAACCTAAGCGTGTACTAGTCGTTACAACCCGCTTACTCACGACTGTGCTGCATGAGCCTAAGGCCGCAAAGCCCGCTTAGTCACCACCTGCTGCCGTAGCCTAAGGCTGCGAAAGTATTTTTTTATTTGAGACACCAAATAAAAAAATACTTCCATCCGCCTTTCCTTCGTCGCTTGCAACGGTTTTGGGGTTGTTGCTACTTGTTTAGTCTCGTTCTTCTGGGCAGAAAACACTCCATTGATATAGATGCATATCACAAAAAATCTTCTGCAGCTCCCCAGCGTATGCGATGAATACAGCCATTGCCCTGAACCAGTATTACATCGTAGAAGCCCACTATTCATTGATCCTCATTACGAATAAAACAGCACCGGCACTTAAGAAAGGGCCGTAAGCCTATCAATTGCGATACTTCGGAGGAGGCGGAGGAAAATTTTTTTGATTTGGTATCTCAAATCACAAAAAATTGTTCCGCAGTCCCTCAGCATGTGCGATGAATACAACCGTTACCCTGAACCAAAATTACGAGTAAAAGCCCACTACTCGTTAATCCACAGCGCGTGCGATGAACAGCAGTAACGCGTAAACGAAAAAAGGCAGCACTAAGGCTGCCTTTCTTCATGTCTGCGACCACTTACTTACGGTACAACTGACTCACGTCACGTACTGCACCACGGTCAGCCGAGGTAGCCAATGCAGCATAGGCACGCAACGCTTGGGAAACCACGCGTTTGCGGTCTTCCACAGGTTGCCATGCATCGGCACCGCGAGCTTCCATCGCTGCACGACGTGTCGCCAATTCGTCATCGCTAACGGCCAAGTGAATACGGCGGTTAGGAATATCGATTTCAATCACGTCGTTTTCTTCTACCAAGCCAATGGTGCCGCCTTCAGCCGCTTCAGGTGAAGCGTGACCGATCACCAAACCAGAAGAACCACCCGAGAAACGACCATCGGTAAACAACGCTGCTTTAGCGCCCAAACCTTTGGATTTCAGGTACGAAGTTGGGTACAGCATTTCTTGCATACCAGGGCCGCCTTTAGGGCCTTCGTAGCGAATGATTACTACGTCGCCTTCGCCTACGTTGCCATTCAAAATGCCGTCTACTGCACTTTCTTGGCTTTCGTAAATACGAGCACGACCGGTGAAGGTCAAAATGCTTTCATCCACACCAGCGGTTTTCACAATACAGCCGTTTACCGCCAAGTTACCGTACAACACCGCCAAGCCGCCATCTTGTGAGTAAGCGAACTCTTTACTGCGTATACAACCACCTTCACGGTCCAGATCCAAGTCTTCGTAATAACGGTCTTGGCTGAACGCCACTTGGGTAGGAATACCGCCAGGAGCAGACAGGTAGAATTTTTCTATAGCTTTCAGGTTATCGCCCTTAACGTCCCAACGACGAATAGCTTCACCCAAGGTACCGCTGTGGATATTGTTCACGTCTAGGTTCAGCAAATTGGCACGCGCCAATTCAGCCAAAATACCTAAAATACCACCCGCGCGGTGTACGTCTTCAATGTGGTATTGCTGCGTAGCAGGAGCCACTTTGCTCAAACATGGCACACGACGCGAAATACGGTCGATGTCGCTCATGGTGAAGCTCACTTCGGCTTCCTGCGCGGCTGCCAACAAGTGCAGCACCGTGTTCGTAGAACCGCCCATTGCCACGTCTAGTGTCATGGCGTTTTCAAAGGCTTCAAACGTCGCTACGTTACGTGGCAACACCGACTCGTCATCTTGTTCGTAGTAGCGTTTGCACAGTTCTACGATCAAACCGCCCGCCATTTCAAACAAGCCTTTACGGCGTGCGTGTGTGGCGACAATTGTGCCGTTACCGGGCAGGGACAAGCCCAGCGCTTCGGTCAAACAGTTCATGGAGTTGGCGGTAAACATACCGGAACAGGAACCGCATGTAGGACAGGCGCTGCGTTCGGTTTCAGCAACCTCTTCATCAGACACATCGTCTTCTGCGGCTTGGATCATGGCATCCACCAAGTCCAACTTACGCACCACTGTTTTGCCATCTTTGGACATCACTTTACCGGCTTCCATGGGGCCGCCGGACACAAAGATAGTAGGAATGTTCAAGCGTAAAGACGCCATCAACATCCCGGGGGTGATTTTGTCGCAGTTAGAGATACACACCATCGCATCGGCACAGTGCGCGTTCACCATGTACTCGACGGAATCCGCAATCAGTTCACGTGAAGGCAGCGAATACAGCATGCCATCGTGACCCATAGCGATACCATCATCCACCGCAATGGTATTGAATTCTTTAGCCACACCACCCGCGGCTTCGATATGACGTGCCACAAGCTGGCCCATATCTTTAAGGTGGACGTGCCCCGGAACGAACTGCGTGAACGAGTTCACAACGGCAATAATAGGTTTGCTGAAGTCGCCATCTTTCATGCCCGTTGCGCGCCACAATGCGCGCGCGCCGGCCATGTTGCGGCCATGAGTAGATGTACGTGAACGATAGTGTGGCATGTGTGCTGCTCTAGTAAAAAAGCATGTAAAAGAAGACTATGATAAACGTGCAAGCAACATAAAGCGACCAGACTGCTAAAAAAACACAGCCAATTGCTTGCAAGTGAATCTAAAACGCCCCGCATACCCCACATCTACAGGAGACACCATGCCCCAGTTGCGTCCAACATCAGCCGAGTTACCCTTGCTACGCCAAGACATACGCCTGTTAGGCAAAGCACTGGGAAACGTGATTTACGACACAGATGGGGCAGAGATTTTCACGATTATCGAAAGTCTGCGACGCAGCGCTGTGGGGTATAGACGATCGGGTGATAAACAAGAGTTGCGGACCCTTACGCAGGCCATTCCTCAACTAAGTCAGTTAGATGCCCATACCGTTGCACGAGCATTTGCCTACTTCCTGCACCTGTCTAATATTGCTGAAGACCGCGAACAAACACGCCAACGCCGCCAGCACAGCCCCGAACAAACACCCGGCTCGCTAGAATACGCCTTGGCCTTATTTGCAAAACAACCTGAACCCGAGCAACTGCTGGCTTTTCTAGAACAAGCCTGTATTGTGCCGGTACTCACTGCCCACCCTACCGAAGTGCAACGCCAAAGTACGCTAGCACTACATCAGGCGATTGCTGCGCTGTTGCCTTTATTGGATCAACAAGCCGCTGGTCACCAACCTCAGCTTCGTCACCGCTTAACCGCGTTAATCACTACGATGTGGAAAACGCGCATGCTGCGCCAGCATAAACTGACTGTATTAGATGAAATTGATAATGCGCTGGCCTATTATCCGCACACCTTCTTCCAAGCCATTCCGCAGCTGTACCACGACTTAGACTTACTGCTGCACCCCGCCCCCTCCAACACCCGCTCTGCGTTAAGCCAGCCTCCGCTGCGCCCCCTACCTACGTTTTTACGCATGGGGAGTTGGATTGGCGGCGACCGAGACGGCAACCCTAACGTAGATGCCAACACGCTAGAACAAGCGTTACTGCACCAAAGCAGTACAGCCTTGCGTCACTACTTAAGCGAACTTAAAGCCTTAGGCACTGAACTGTCGCTATCGGAATCCTTAGCCCCAGCCAGTGATGCCTTAATGGCGTTATCTACCCAAAGCCAAGACCAGTCGCCACACCGCGTGGATGAGCCCTACCGACGTGCCTGCATTCACTTATATGCCCGCGTTGCTGCCACTAGCCAGCGCTTAACTGGCAAAAGTCTAGCAATGCACCATACCTACGCGGCTACGCCTTACGACTGCCCCGATGCTTTGCTTAGCGACCTGCAATGTATTGCTGACTCGTTGCAAAACAGCCATGCAGGTGCCATTGCTGACTTACGTTTACGCAACTTGATGCAAGCCGTCAGTATTTTTGGCTTCCATTTAGCAACGCTGGATTTACGCCAAAGCTCTGATGTACACGAGCGCGTGTTACACGAACTATTCCAAGCGGCAGGCGTACAATTCCAAGGTAAGTTGGTGCAGTACAACCAGTTAAGTGAAGACGAGCGTATTGCTTTGCTACGCCAAGAAATGGCTGAAACCCGCCCGCTGGTATCACCATGGTTAGCGTATTCGGACGAAACCGAGAAAGAGCTAGCCATACTGCGCTACGCCGCCAAAGCACGCCAACAATATGGCCATCGTGCTATTGAACAAAGCATTGTGTCGCACACCGAAACCCTCAGCGACTTGCTTGAAGTATTGGTACTACAACAAGAAACTGGGCTACTGATCCCCGGTCTGCACGACAAACAGTCCTCGGGGCTGATGGTAGTGCCTCTGTTTGAAACTATCCCTGACTTGCAGTGTGGTGCGGCTATTATGGCGGCCTACTTAGCCTTGCCTGAAGTCTCGGCCCGCATACGTCATGCGCAGGACTCTGTACAAGAAGTGATGCTGGGGTATTCAGACAGCAATAAAGATGGTGGTTACTTATGTTCTAACTGGTCGCTGTACCAAACCGAACGCGAACTGCTGGAAGTCTTTAACCAACACGGCATACGACTGCGCCTATTCCACGGTCGCGGCGGTTCCGTAGGCCGGGGTGGTGGCCCTAGCTTTGATGCTATCTTGGCTCAACCCGCAGGCACCGTTAACGGTCTGATTCGCTTAACGGAACAAGGCGAAATCATTCAGGGTCGATACAAAAATGCTGACGTAGGTCGTTGGCACTTAGAAATGTTAGTTGCTGCCACCTTACAAGCCAGCCTAAACAGCTCTACCGATGTAGAACACGAGCAAGTCAGCAAATACGGAGCTGCCATGCAATTTATGTCGGATGCCGCACGGGATAGCTATCGTGCTTTGGTGTACGACACCCCCGGCTTTAACGACTACTTCTTTAGCGCCACACCCATACGCGAAATTGCAGGCCTGAACATAGGCTCACGCCCCTCGTCACGCAAGGCATCGCAAACCATTGAAGACTTGCGCGCGATTCCGTGGGGGTTTTCGTGGGCGCAATGTCGCCTGCCTATTACCGGCTGGTATGGCGTAGGCAGTGCCATCGAACGCTACCTCAATGAAGGTATCGCTGGCGGACCGCGCACCCAAGAACTGCGTTTACAACAACTGCGCGACATGGCTAAAGAATGGCCGTTTTTCCGCACCCTACTGTCCAACATGGAACAAGTGCTGGCCAAAACCGACCTAGACATTGGTGCGGCCTACGCGACTTTATGCCCTGACGACGCCTTGGCCACACGCATTTTTGGTGCCATACGTGAAGAGTACGAACGCTGCTGCACACTGTTTACCCTACTAACCGAGCACGCTCTGCTAGAGCACGACCCAGCATTGCAAGCCGCCTTAGCCGAGCGTTTTGCGTATATTGACCCACTTAACCACCTGCAAGTAGAGCTGCTACACCGTTTACGTCAGCACCCGCTAGACACGGCTACAGAAGAGCAGGAAGCCATCCACATCACGATTAACGGCATTGCTGCTGGCTTACGTAATTCGGGCTAAAGCCCTTGCTCTGCCTGCTGGTCTAGCTACCAGCAGGCGGGCTACAATGCCCTATCCGGTTATTGTTTATGCCATGAAAGCTTTCTTGCAACGCCCCATCTGGCGCGCCATTATCCTTTGCATACCGCTGTGGATAATTTTCAGTAATTTCTTGCTCGCTGCTATTAGCGCAACGGCCATCAGTTACCTGATAGGCATGATCACTGAACTGCGGCGCTTACAAGCACGCCAACGCAACAAGTCTGAACCGCCATCCTCTTCTTGATCACATGAAACTGCTGCAAACACCCCACTTCCCTTCAGGTCTTCCTATGTTGGAACCTGAACTGGCTACTGTTCTGGATCAACACCATCGTGCACTCAGTGAGCTTATCCTCGCCGAGTCGGGTTTTGTACCCTTTGACCGCTGGATGCAGCACTGCATGTATGCCCCCAGCTATGGTTATTACACCGGTGGCAGCACCAAATTTGGCAGCACAGCACCACAAGGCGACTTCACTACAGCCCCCGAACTCACTCCCTTGTTTGGTCAAACCGTTGCCACCCAAATACACCAAGTGTTGCAACAGATAGGCAGCGTACACGTAGTGGAATTTGGCGCAGGCACTGGCGCATGGGCTAAAGCCATTATTCCTGCGCTGTTAGAACTGGGCATAGCTGTGGAATATGCCATCCTTGAACTGTCGCCCGACTTACAACAACGTCAGCAACACACCTTGGCCGAGTTTGGCGCTCACGTACAGTGGCTGCAGCAATTACCTGAAGACTTTGTGGGCTGTGTGATTGCGAACGAAGTCTTAGACGCCATGCCAGTACATCTGGTTGAACGCGCTGAGGATGGCAGCATTCTGGAAGTAGGTGTCACGCTCGTCGATGCGACCAGCGCAACAGCCCCCTTGATTAGCCCCTTTCAATGGGCTGCCAAAGCGGCCAGCCCTGAATTAGCTGCCATCGCAGAACAGCGTCTACCTAATGTGCCAGGCTACCGTACAGAAATTAATCTACAAGCCGAAGCATGGATAAAAGAAGCAGGCCGCTGGTTAAAACGCGGGGCGATTTTGCTATTTGACTATGGTTTTCCTCGCCACGAGTACTACCACGTACAACGTATCGAGGGCACCTTAATGTGCCACTTCCGCCATTACGCGCACGCCGAAGCCTTGTTGTATCCCGGTTTGCAAGACATTACCGCCCACGTAGACTTTACGGCCATGGCCGATGCAGCACTGGAAGGTGGTTTGGATGTATTGGGTTATACCGCGCAAGGGCGTTTCTTACTGAATAGCGGTCTGGCACAACAGCTAGGCCATGCCCCCGAGAGCCAAGATGCCGACGCTACTGCCCGCTGGGCACATACCGTGGGTGCAGCACAAAAACTGTTGTCTGAAGCAGAAATGGGTGAGCTGTTCAAAGTACTGGCATTGGGTAAAGACGTAGACCCACCGCTCATTGGCTTTTTTAGTGGCGACCGACGCGATCGCCTTTAATTCGCCATCAGACTGGATAACACCATCACGCGGGCAGCCTGCACAGCTGCCCGTATTTGTGCACCCTGCCCGGCATATTGACGTGCAATACTGGCAGCATCTACCTGTAAGACAGCCTCTAAACGCTGCAACCATAGCGGCCCATCTACTGGCCTATAGCAGGCTAGCGCCCCTACTAATTGCTTGAATCGCTCCGGCCTACGCAAGGCATCTAGCTTTTCTAGCCACTGCAATTGTGTTTCGGCCGAAGCTCCCCTGTCTAAGGCAGCATGCGATAACGACACCGATACCAACTGCGACAAATCTCGGCATTCAGCCGATGCGCGTATACGTGCAGCCAAATCTAGCGCATTATCACTCGCTCCACACAGCACGGCATAACGTTGAACACTGTCCAAATCCTGCTCAATCGCCTGATGCAACGCCTGTTCTACGCGCGCGTCATAACGCAAACCGGGCAACACGCGCTGTGTGGCGTGTACGGACTCCAGCACCTGTATAAAACGCCACGGTGCTTGGGTATTCAACGCCTTACGCAGTTCTTGCCAAATACGTTCTGGAACCAGCGCATCCACTTCACCATCAGCCACTAACTGCTGAGCTAACTGTTCAGTTTCGGTAGCAATGCTAAAAGAGCTGAAACGTGCAGCAAAACGCGCTAACCGCAATAAACGTACAGGGTCTTCTACAAAGGCATCCCCCACATGGCGCAGCAACCGGTGTTGCAGGTCGCTTTGACCATGCAGTGGATCAATAATGCCACCCGTAGCCCCTAACGCCATCGCATTGATGGTTAAGTCCCTACGGCGCAGGTCGTCTTCTAGTGTGACCTCGATACCGGTATAAAAGGTAAAACCTTGGTAGCCCCGCCCAGACTTACGCTCAGTACGCGCTAAGGCATACTCTTCTTTGCTACGAGGGTGCAAGAAAACAGGAAAATCACCGCCTACCGGAATGAAACCACGCGCTTGCATGGCTTCAGGGGTGGTACCTACTACCACCCAGTCTTTATCACCGGCAGGTAGGTTCAGCAGTGCATCACGCACTGCGCCACCCACCACATACACCTGCAACCCCGCGATATGGCGATCGTTGGTTGCAGGCCGTAATGTTGCCAGCTTTTGTGCTAAGCCTTCATCAACCATTAAGGCAATGCCGCCACACTATTAGCAGTAGGAGAAATCACCCCTAATCGTCGCTTCAACGACTGCGGCTCGCCCGTAAACATCATGGAATAGTACGTGGCGTTAGACAGCACGTTTTTCACATACAAACGGGTTTCAGTAAACGGAATAGTCTCGGCAAAGATGGCCCCTTCTACCGGTGCTTGTAAGCGCGAACGCCACAAGATAGGACGTTTTGGCCCTGCGTTATAGCCTGCGGATGCCAACACTTCGGAACCATCTAACTGTTGCAACACCATGTTCAAGTAGTTAGTACCCAAAATGGTGTTGGTATCAAAGTCATTTACGCTAGAAGGCGTGAAGTTGCTCATGCCGATTTTATTAGCTACCCACTTAGCAGTGCCGGGCATCAACTGCATCAAGCCAGACGCTCCCACCCCCGAACGTGCATCGGTAATAAAGCGCGACTCTTGGCGAATCAAACCATATACCCATGCTGGGTCTAGGCTTACCAGTTCGGCTTTTTCGGCCACACGATCTTCAAAGGGAGCAATAAAGCGCTGATCGAAGTCTATTTCTTGGCGGGTTAACAGCGATGTATTCACCACACGGTCATAGATATGCTCTTCGCGGGCTAATTCTGCGGCGGCACGCAACTGTCTGTCGCTCATGCCACGCAACGCAAACGACCACTCGGATACTGCCTCGGGACGCCAACCCAAACGGAACAACTCTAACGAGCGCATCAAACCAGGATGCAAACGCATATTGGCAATTTCTTGCGCACTCACGCTCGCAGGACGTGCTGGCAACTGTGGCAGGCGGCCTAGCTCTTCGTGGGCCAACTGACCGTAGAAGTTCAAGTCACCCGTGATGGACTCAAACAAAGCGTTAGCTTCTGCTGTTTGACCCTGTGCTTGCAACGCACGGCCTTTCCAGTACACCCATACCGGCTCGGCAGCTTGGCGTGCCGACATCTTTGCTATAGCAGCTTGTACTTGCGTCCAATCGATCACCGGCTCACGCAGTTCAGCACGTACTTCCCACGCGTGGTTGTAATCGGTTTTAGGTGTAGCACCCGACAAACGGTACCAACGTGCAGCTTCAGGCTCTACACGCAATGCTGTCGTTAAGCCAAACTGCCCCCATACCCAATCCATGTTTTCACGTGGAATACGGGTTTGCCAGCTTTGTTGAATGTAGGCGGCCTGAGCAGCACGGTTTTCGTCCCGACCCAAGCGTGACAACGCCACGGTCACCAGCTCTTGCTGACCGCGATCTTTAATAGAGCCCTGATTTTTCAACCATTGCTGAGGGGATTTAAGTAGCGCTGTATAGTCTTTCATTTGCGCTGGCGTAAAGATAATGGCGGCCAAGCGTCGTGCTTCGGCAGCTTTTCCTTCTTCCAGTGCATTGCGCATTAAGCCGCGCACATCCTGCCAACTAACGGCTTGATCGGCGTACAGCTGATCCAACATCGTCCAACAGCTAGTACCAGGTTTAAATTGCGCCAATACCGTTTGGCTGTCCACCGCTTGACCCGCCATATGGCGTGCATAGCTTTGCGCGCAGCGTGTCTGCGAGTTACCTAGATCGGCAGCGTTTAACTCGTTAATCAGTGCGTAATCACCACCACGCATCGCCACCAGTGACCAATCGCCTTTTAAGCGTTCTGCCAAATAGTGGTCTGGGTAGGTACGCAAGAAATGACGCAAGGAATCGGCTGGCGCTACGGTTCGGCTATCTTGTAGTTGCTGGCGTAATGACCAGTACTGTGGATATGCCCCGAGCACGGGGTCATCTTTAGCCTGACTAGCCAAACCCGGCAAGGCATTCCATCGTTTAGCGTCTAGTGCATCTTTAGCTTGTAGTACGGCTTGGCGTGCTTGGGGTGCCACCGTAGGCACCGCCGCCAAACGCGGTAAATTAGGTTCTGCTGTCGCTACCTGAGTGGTAGGCGGTTTAGCATCAATCGTTTTTCCTGCATGCTCACTGGATTGTGCTCCGGATGAACATGCAGACAACCCCACTACTGACAAGGCTATCGTCAACATGGAAAGCGTAGAAGGTAACACGGAATGTGAAACCGCTTCGTTTTTCTGATACCTTAGGGGCTTTACACTCATATTTTTACCTGCCTTGAGAACGTGCTGGGGCGGAATTGCCGGACTGTAGGACACCAATTCATTATGTTACGACAAAGACTGCTAGAAAAACGTAAACAACAAGCAAAATCCGATACAAACCGCGGTGCTCTGCTGATGCGCGGTCGGTTGTACACATGGGTAGCAGGTATCAATAAGGCACGTACCGAAATCAATAGAGCCCCCATTAGCCATATTGCCGCATTTTGGTCCTTAACGGATGAGCCTGAATTGCAACCATTGTTATACAAATGGGCAGACGAAGGCATGCATGTGTCTTTACCCACAGTAGTAGGGCCAGATCAAGCGCTACGTTTCAAACCTTGGGACCCAGACGAAGACATGAAAACCGGTGCCTTTGGCATTATGGAACCCAACACCGACGACGAAGCACCTGCACCTCAACTGATTTTAGTACCCACCCTGGGTTTTACCCGCCAAGGCGACCGTTTAGGCTATGGTAAAGGCTACTACGACCGTACACTGGCAGCGCTACGCGACCAAGGTCACCACTTCACCACCATAGGTTTGGGCTGGGCATGTGGTGATTTGTCGGCGGAAGATTACACGCCCCAAGATCACGATTTCCAATTAGATGCTGTATTAACCGATAAAGGCTGGGCTAAACCCGCCCCCACCACGCTGTAATGCAGCCAGCACAATAGAAAAAGGGGCTTTGATAGCCCCTTTTTCTATTGTCCATTTGCTTACTTAAACGTGAGCTTAGGTAGGATCGCCATCGAAGCATCCGCACCGTTTAGCGTATAGAAGTGAATACCGGGCGCACCACCATCGAGCAAGTCTTGGCATAGGCGTCCAATCACATCCACACCAAAAGCACGTATAGATGCGCGATCATCACCAAAATCCGCCAAACGCAAACGCATCCAACGCGGAATCTCTGCACCACACATATTCGAAAAGCGCAGCAATTGCGACGAGTTAGTAATGGGCATAATGCCAGGCACTATAGGTGTATCTAGGCCTTTCTCGCGTACTCGCTGCACAAAATCAAAGTAGGCATGAGGTGTGAAGAAATACTGCGTAATCGCACTATTTGCCCCTTTCTGCACCTTGTTGATGAAGTTCTGCAAGTCGGTTTCCATGCTGATCGCTTGCGGGTGCATTTCAGGGTAGGCCGCTACCTCGATGTTGAAATGCTCGCCACTGTGCTCACGAATCAGGCTCACCAAGTCGCTGGCATAACGCAGCTCTCCTGCGGCTCCACCCATCCCGGATGGCAGGTCGCCCCGCAACGCCACAATACGGTTGATGCCACGTTCACGGTAGTCATCCAAAATAGCGAGCAACTCGTCACGCGTAGAACCCACGCACGAGATATGCGGTGCCACGTCAAAACCCAAGTTTTGAAGCAACTCCACCGCACCCACCGTGCCTGAGCGGGTAGAACCACCCGCCCCAAACGTCACGCTCACATAGGCTGGATTCAACCCTTGCAGAGTTTTGGCTGTGCGTACCAGTTTTTCCTGTGCCGCAATATCACGCGGCGGAAAAAATTCCAGACTAAGAGACTGCGTTTGAGTCATTGACTAATAACCTTGAAAAGAACCCTGAGACCACACTATAGATAATGGCGCCTATCACTGCCCACCAGAAACCATCCACCTGAAAGCCGCTTAGTATTGAGCCAGCCATCCAGAATACCAACGCGTTAATGACTAAAAGGAATAAGCCCAATGTCACGATAGTAATGGGCAAGGTCAGTAACGTAAGAATAGGTTTTACCAAGGTGTTGAGCAGACCAAGCACGACAGCAGCAATCATGGCTGAGCCAAACGAGGCCACATGAATCCCCGGCAGCACATAGGCTACAACCAACAGTGCCACGGCATTCAGAATCCAGATCAGTAATAAGATCATCATGAAACTCCCTTAAAAAAAAGGGCACTGCACAATGCAATGCCCTGCTCTACACGATTAGTAGCGGTAGTGGCCTGGTTTGTAAGGGCCATCTACAGGAACGTTGATGTAGTCAGCTTGTTGCTGGCTCAACTCTGTCAGGTTTACACCCAATTTTTTCAGGTGCAAACGTGCTACTTTTTCATCCAAGTGCTTAGGTAACACATACACTTGGCCCTTTTCGTAGGCTTCGCCACGCGTAAACAGCTCAATTTGCGCAATAGTTTGGTTGGTGAAGGAAGCAGACATCACGAAAGATGGGTGACCAGTTGCACAACCCAAGTTCACCAAGCGGCCTTGTGCCAACAAGATGATGCGTTTGCCGTCTGGGAAAATAACGTGATCAACCTGAGGTTTGATCTCTTCCCACTGCAGGTCTTCAATGGCTGCCACGTCAATTTCGTTATCGAAGTGACCGATGTTGCAAACAATAGCTTGGTCTTTCATGCGCTCCATGTGGTCACGTGTGATCACATGGTAATTACCTGTAGCAGTCACGAAGATGTCCGCTTTGTCAGCAGCTTCTTCCATGGTCACTACACGGTAGCCTTCCATGCTGGCTTGCAATGCGCAGATAGGGTCGATTTCTGTCACCCACACTTGAGCACGCAACGCAGCCAATGCTTGTGCACACCCTTTACCCACATCACCAAAACCCACTACGACGGCAATCTTACCGGCAACCATCACGTCTGTTGCACGTTTAATACCGTCTACCAATGATTCGCGACAACCGTACAAGTTATCGAACTTGGATTTAGTCACGGAGTCGTTCACGTTAATGGCGGGGAAAGCCAATTCACCACGTTTGGACATTTGGTACAGACGGTGTACACCAGTGGTGGTTTCTTCGGTTACGCCTTGGATTTGTGCCAAACGCGTGGAATACCAAGTGCCGTCTTGCTGCAAGCGTGCACGAATGCTGGCGTACAGAACGCGCTCTTCTTCGCTGGTAGGTTTGTCCAATACGGACAGGTCTTTTTCCGCACGTGCACCCAAGTGCAACAACAGCGTAGCATCGCCACCGTCGTCCAGAATCATGTTGGCTTGTTCACCGGGCCAATTGAAGATGTCGTGGGCGTATTCCCAGTACTGTTCCAGCGTTTCGCCTTTTACAGCAAACACAGGAATACCAGCATCCGCAATCGCAGCCGCTGCGTGGTCTTGTGTAGAGAAAATATTGCAAGAAGCCCAACGTACTTCTGCACCCAGCGCCACCAGTGTTTCAATCAGCACAGCGGTCTGGATAGTCATGTGCAAACTGCCAGCAATACGTGCGCCTTTCAGTGGCTGGGAGGCGGCGTACTCTTCACGAGTTGCCATCAAACCAGGCATTTCTGTTTCAGCAATAGCGATTTCTCGGCGGCCCCAGCCTGCCAAGCTACTATCTGCAATCACGTAATCTTCAGTTTTAACAGTCATGTGTGCTCCGATAAAGTGGTGCGAGAACCGACGGGGCACACTGCTGGCATCACCACGGCTTCTCGGCACGAGAATCTGGTGAGCGTCGTTGAAGGGGATCAACGCTACTGCCTGAGCCTGGCAAACCGCACGGGGTTTGTCGCAACGCTCCTCAGACAGGAATGAAACGAGTAAATTGTACCTGCTAATTGTCTTCGTGCTAAGACCTAATACCCTGATTTTAGCGTAGGCCTATGCCAACGAAAACGTACATCAAGAACACAAAGAGGCGCCTAAGCGCCTCTTTGCGGTATGAACAATTACGCCAAACCAGCAGCAGTGCGCAATGCAGCTGCTTTATCAGTCGCTTCCCATGTGAACTCGGGCTCGTTACGACCAAAGTGACCGTAAGCGGCTGTTTTGCTGTAAATAGGACGCAGCAAGTTCAGCATGTTGATGATGCCTTTAGGACGCAGATCGAAGTGCTCGCGTACCAATTCGGCAATTTTTTCGTCTGACACCACACCTGTACCTTCTGTGTACACCGTGATGTTGATAGGTTCGGCTACACCAATGGCGTAACTTAGCTGCACTTGGCACTGACGCGCCAAACCAGCAGCAACCACGTTTTTCGCCACATAACGGGCCGCGTACGCCGCAGAGCGGTCTACTTTGGAAGGATCTTTACCCGAGAAAGCACCGCCACCGTGTGGGCATGCACCACCGTAGGTATCCACAATGATCTTACGGCCAGTCAAGCCACAATCGCCTTGTGGGCCACCAATCACAAACTTACCGGTAGGATTCACCAAAAATTTGGTGTTTTCGGTCAACAACTCGGCAGGGAAGCTAGGACGAATGATGTGTTCAATCACAGCGTCACGAATGTCTTCCTGAGAGATTTCAGGCGCATGCTGAGTAGACAACACCACGGTATCTACTTCTGCAGGGCGACCATCCACATAACGGAATGTGACTTGGGATTTGGCGTCTGGGCGCAACCATGGCAAGCGGCCATCTTTACGCAGCTCGCTTTGACGTTGCACCAAACGGTGCGCATACCAAATAGGGGCCGGCATCAAGTCAGGTGTTTCATCGCACGCGTAACCAAACATCAAGCCTTGGTCACCGGCGCCCTGGTTCAGAATTTCTTCTTCTGAACGGTCTACGCCTTGTGCAATATCTGGTGACTGTTTGTCGTATGCCACCAAAACAGCACAACCCTTATAATCAATTCCATAATCGCTATTGTCGTAGCCAATGCGTTTGATGGTGTCGCGTGCCACTTGGATGTAATCCACGTTGGCCGTGGTGGTAATTTCACCGGCCAAGATCACCAAACCTGTGTTGCACAGCGTTTCAGCTGCCACACGGGCGTTAGGGTCTTGTTCGAAAATGGCGTCTAGAATGGCGTCGGAAATTTGGTCAGCAACCTTATCTGGGTGACCTTCAGAGACAGATTCAGACGTGAATAAGAAGTCGTTATTTGCCACAGCTTTTGCGTCCTGTAGTGATGCGCATTAAAAGGAAACGAGCTGCGTTGCACCACATACACAAAGGTTTAATCGGGCGCGACGCTTTAGCGGGTTTAAAAGGGCCAGTAAACTGGCATATCGCTCCGCAAGTTGTCGGTTAACTCAGCGATAAATTGCATTTTAAGCGAAAATGACACATCTTTAAATGTATAAACAAATTTCTGGCGTTATGCCCTGGGATTTATGCTGTTGTTTTTATTACGTCTGATGTCTGCGTTGCCATTGCGCGTGCTGCATGCACTAGGCCGCATCGTGGGTTTACTTATTTATTTTCTACCGGGGCGCTATCGCTCTCGGCTACGTGAAAACGCGGCACAAGCTGGGTTTACTACCGGTGCGTTCACACGCCGTGCTGCTGCCGAAACCGGTGCCATGCTGATGGAGTTGCCTAAGGTATGGTTAAAAACTGAACAGTGTTTACGCATGTGCCAAAACCCTGACTCAGACATCGTTACCCAAACCTTGGCCGAAAATAGGGGTGTACTGTATCTGACCCCGCACTTGGGCTGCTTTGAAATTACCGCCCGCCGTTTGGTGCAATATGGCCCGATCACGGTGATGTTCAGGCCACCCCGTCAATCGTTTTTAGAACCCGCCATGCGTGCTTCGCGCGACACCCCCGGCCTGCATTCCGTGCCTGCTAACGTGCAAGGTATACGCGAGTTTGTACGAGCATTACGCCGTGGTGAGGCAGTGGGAATGTTGCCCGACCAAGTACCTAGCAGTGGCGATGGGTTGTGGCTACCCTTTTTTGACAAACGCGCCTACACCATGACGCTGGCTGCCAAACTGGCCTTGCAAACCAAAGTACCTGTGGTGCTTACCGCGGGTGAACGCCTGCCTAAAGGTCAAGGGTGGAAAATTCATTACCTACGGTTGCCAGAACCGTTTCCAGACAATGTAGAAGACATGGCCTTGCTGATTAATCAAGGCATGGAAGCACTGATTCAGCGCTTTCCCGAACAATACTTATGGAGCTACAACCGCTACAAGGTTCCACCCGAGGCTCCCCCTATTCCTGAACACCTACGCTAAACTTAACGCTGCCTACCGCTTTTGCCAAAGGATACTGCATGAGTCCCTCTGATCTGAACGCCCTTGCTATCGCCCAGTTTCTGAGTACCCACCCAGATTTTTTCCTGCAACATCGCGACCTCTTTTCAGAGTTACGTGTTCCTCACCCTCATGAAACCAGAGCAATTTCGCTGGGCGAGCGTCAAATACTAGGGCTACGTGCTAAAAACAAAGAGCTAGAACGTAAGCTGCACACACTGATAGAAAACGCCAGTGCCAACCAGCGTATTGCAGAGCAGTTACGCACATGGACATGCGCCATGCTGGCAGAAACCGATACGACACAACTGCCGTTGCATATACAAGAATCACTGACTGAAGTCTTTGATTTGGATGCTATTGCACTGCACTGCTGGGGCGATTTTGCTGCCACTGAGGCGCCTGAAGCACTACAAACGTATGCACAAACACTGACCACCCCTCGCTGCGGCATTCCGCCACAAGAAGTGCTGGCACTGCTGCCTGATAGTATTCAATCGGTAGCTGTGGTGCCATTGCTGCACCCTGATACCCAGAAAAACTCTGGCATTCTAATTTTGGGTGCAACACAAGCTGAGCGTTTTGCCGCCGATATGGGCACTGAGTTCTTGGTCAATATTGGCCAATTGTGCTCTGCAGCCCTGAGCCGAGGCACAACCTAAATATGTCGGCAGCCGATGCGGCTTACGTGCAGTCCTGGTTGGACTACCTACGCTACGAGCGACGGTTATCTGCTCATAGCCTTGCCGCGTATGAGCACGACATACAGCACATACTGCCGTTATCCGAGCCCGTATCGCCTAGTACACTTACCCCTGCACGCTTACGCCAGAAACTAGCCGAGCTACACGCCGGGGGCTTACACCCCCGCAGTTTGCAACGCACCTTAGCGGCATGGCGTAATTTCTTCCACTGGTGGTGTGAGCACTATCCCGATCACTCCAACCCGTGCGCTGAGCTAAAAGCGCCTAAAAGCCCACGCCCGTTGCCCAGTTCGTTATCGGTAGACCAAGCACAACAACTACTAGACCATCAGCCCGCGCAAAGCTTAGAACACCTAAGCCCGATGCAGGTGCGTGATCAGGCGATGTTTGAGCTACTGTATTCCAGCGGCTTGCGGTTAAGCGAGTTGGTCAGTTTGGATACCCACTACGTCAAGCAGGTTGGGTATGAATCGTCTAGTTGGTTAAGTCTGCAAGACGCTGAGCTGCAGGTACTGGGTAAAGGCAATAAACGGCGCTCGTTACCAATAGGCAGCAAAGCTTTGAACGCCGTGCAATGTTGGCTACAGCAACGCAGCAGCGTACTCCGTAGCCCCACTGAGGATGCCGAAAACCACTACGCCTTATTTTTAGGGTCGCAAGGTAAACGCATACACCCGCGCATGGTGCAAACCCGTTTGCAAAAGCTATGCCAAGAAGCCGGGCTATCGTTAGATGTCAGCCCACATGCGCTGCGCCACAGCTTTGCCAGCCATATGCTGCAATCCGCGCAAGACTTACGCGCCGTGCAAGAGCTGCTGGGACACAGCAATATCAGCACGACGCAAATCTACACCCGTTTGGACTTTCAGCATTTGGCGCAGGTGTATGACAACGCCCACCCGCGCGCGCGCCGTAAACCCTAATTACGGCTGTAACGCCTGTTCTAAAGCACGTAAATTGCTCTGCATCATGCCCAGATAGGTGTCGGCTTCATGGCCGGGCTCCGCCAAGGCATCGGTGTACAACACACCGCCCATCTTCGCCCCGGTTTCGCGGGCTAGCTGTTTAGCCAATGCAGGACTGGCCGCATTTTCCAAGAAAATAGCGCTGATATGTTCAGAACGCGCACGCTGCACTAAGTTTGCCACGTCGCGCGCAGACGGCTCGGCTTGGCTGGAAATACCTAATAACGGCACAAACTCAATGCCATATGCATGCCCCAAATAGGCCAATGCATCGTGCGACACCATGGCTTTACGATGCTCTGCCGGGATAGCTGCTAAGCGCTGTTTGGCGGCCACATCCAATTGCTGTAGCTGCTCTATATAACGCGCTGCATTTTCTTGAAATACAGACGCAGACTCCGGCGCCACATCACTTAACGCATCGCGAATGTTTTCCACATACACCACCGCGTTGCTCAGACTTTGCCATGCGTGAGGGTCTTGCGGGCCGTGATCATGCCCTTCATGACCG
>JBQELO010000001.1:223425-418530 GCA_052103955.1 Paenalcaligenes sp.
TGGTCGTGGTCGTGGTCGTGGTCGTGGTCGTGGTCGTGGTCGTGGTCGTGGTCGTGGTCGTCAGTATGATGGTGAGCGTGCCCATCATTGTCCAGCGGCTGTATGCCTTTTGTCGCCTCGACTTGCTTACCTTTGTAGCCGGAAGACTGCACCAAACCCGCCAACCATGGCTCGAACTGCAAGCCATTCACCACTAACAATTTGGCTTCGGCTAGCTTACGTACATCGCCGGGCCTAGGTTCAAACGCATGGGCATCAGCATTAGGGCCAATTAACGTGTCTACCTCTACGGCGTCACCGCCTACTACGCTCACCATGTCACCCAGAATAGAAAAGCTGGCTACCACCGGTACAGGCTTGGCCATCGCTGCAGATACGGCCACGCTTAATACCATCGCGGCTGCGCCTTGCGCCATATAACGCCCAAAGGGTTGCAACCAACGGCGTTGGGATTCTGTAGTATTCATGTGCTTTTCCTTTCTGATGATGAGCAAGCCCAAACATGCTGTTACCGCAACCGTTGCAGTAACCCTCCCTGTGGGCCACAGGCTAAAGATAGAAAATAGGTCAGGCCAGCCACTAAAATAATGGCAGGTGAAGCAGGCACATTGGCGTAATAGGAAAGCAGTAGCCCTACAAAACATTCGCCCATGCCCAACACGGCAGCCAACACCATCTGACTACTGGCAGAGCGTGCCCAAAAACGGGCTGCCGTAGCAGGCAACATCATGATCCCCACCACCATCAAGGTGCCTAGCACTTGAAAGCCAGCCACCAGCACGACTACCAACAGCACCAGAAACAGCATGTGCACCCACGAGCCCGATCGCCCTTCTGCACGTAAAAACAAAGGGTCCAAGCACTCCAGCACTAACGACCTATAAATAATGGCCAGCACTAACAGCGCCACGCTAGAGGTTCCAGTGACCAGCAACAACGCTTCGTCATCCAACCCTAATACCGTACCAAACAGCACGTGTATCAAATCCATATTGGAGCCTTTAAGGGAAACCAACAGCACCCCTAGGCCCAACGACACCAAATAAAAAGCTGCAAAGCTGGCGTCTTCTCGCAGCGGCGTCAACCTAGACACCAAACCGGCCAATAACGCCACCACCAAACCAGTAATCACGCCACCTAAGGCCATGGCCCCAACCGATAAACCTGACAACAGGAAACCAGCCGCTACACCGGGCAAAATAGCATGTGCCATCGCATCGCCCATCAGGCTCATGCGACGCAGCACCAAAAATACGCCCAATGGTCCTGCTGCCGCGGCCAACGCAAAGGAGCCCGCTAACGCACGGCGCATAAAGCCAAACTCCACAAACGGCGAAATCAGTACGTCATACAACCACATCACAAGTAGTCCCCCTCACACAGATGACGGGCCATGTGCAGGTTTTCTGCTGTCAGCACAGTTTCGGTGTCCCCCCACGCTACCAATTGCCCAGCGAGCAAAACGGTTTCAGGGAAATTTTGTCTGATAGTGTGTAAATCATGTAGCACCACAATGACGGTACGCCCTTGCTGATGCCAGCGGTGCAGCAGCACCAGCAAATCGTCTGTGGTGGCTTTATCCACCGCAGAGAAAGGTTCATCCAATAAAAGAATGGGGGCATCGTGCATGATGAGTCGCGCAAACAAGGCACGCTGCATTTGCCCACCCGACAACGTACTGATGGCACGCTCTGAGAAGCCTTGCAGCCCCACTTGGCATAATGCATCGTATACGCGCTGGTGCTCAGACTCATCCAAACCACGCCACGCACCGGTACGACGCCATGCTCCCATGGCGACCAAGTCATACACACTAATGGGAAAACTGCGGTCTAGCTCACCAAACTGGGGTAAAAAGGCCAGACGCTGTGGCGAATCAATAGTGATGCGCCCTTTTAACGGACTAAGCTGTCCTGCCAAACCTTTTAATAAGGTAGATTTACCCGCACCATTTGGCCCTGCCAATGCGTACAAACCACCTTGCATAAACTGACCACTGACATCGCGTACCGCCACCTTATCGCGCCAACCTAACGACACCTGATCCAAACTGATTACTGCCTGTGGATTTGCCATTATGCCAACCACCCCAAGGCCCACGCGCTCAATAGCCATAAGCCAGCCACAACCGGCAAGACACGCAAACAGCGCTGCCAAGCGGAGCGTAACAGTACCGTGCCTCTATAGTTTTTTTTCCCCACTCCGGAGTCGGAATGTGCTGCGGTTCTACTGTGATGCATGACTTACTGGTAAGATCGGTAGATTGAATTATTTTTCAGATACGTTATGTTATAACATATCCAACTTTTTGTGTCTCTGAATTTACTATGCCTGTGCATGTTCTGACTCCCCAAGCCCTAGATGCACAACTGCAAACAGCTGAAAAACTCTGTCAGCAGCGGGGTAAACGTTTAACCCCCATCAGAAAGCAGGTACTGGAATTGCTGCTCAAGCAACAGCGCAGCCTCAAAGCCTATGAACTGCTGGATCTGTTTAGGCAGGATCAACCCGGTGCCGCACCTCCCACGGTGTATCGCGCACTAGAGTTTCTGACCGAAGAGGGGTTAATCCACCGTTTAGATGCCGTCAATGCGTGGACGGCCTGTGTGGACGCCAACGGCCATCCCCATGACTTATTGATTGTTTGCACCAAGTGCGGCGCGGTCGCCGAACTGTGCGCACCTCAACTCAGTGCCCAACTGGCTGAATGCGTAGCCAAAGCCGGTTTTGTGCTCGCCGCACAGGAAACTGAGTTGCAAGCATTGTGCAAAAACTGTCAACAAAGCTTATGTAGCTAAGTACTTCAACCTTTTACCGATGGCTTCTCGCGCATAAAACGTATATATTGCTTTATTTCTCGCCATGCGAATCGGGGATTTGCCCTGAACGCAAGGCTGTGCTGTAATCTGCAAGTTATTTTCTTGCCGTCCCAGTTTCTGTTTGATACCAACCATGAATGCAACCAACGCTTCTATGATCCCAGTAACCATTCTGACCGGCTTTCTTGGCGCAGGTAAAACCACCTTGCTCAAGCGCATACTGTCTGAACAGCATGGGCAACGCATCGCCGTGATCGAGAACGAGTTCGGGCCTGAAAACATCGACAACGAACTTCTGATCCAAGATGGCGACGAAGAAATCGTTGAGCTCAGCAATGGTTGCGTGTGTTGTACCGTACGTGGCGACTTAATGCGCGCACTGGGCGACCTGTACCAACGTCGTGCCGATGGCAGCATCCATTTTGATCGCGTCATCATTGAAACTACAGGCATGGCCAACCCTGGCCCTGTCTGCCAAACTTTCTTTGTTGATGAAAACGTTTCCGCCCACTACCGCTTAGATGCCATCATCACGGTGGTTGACGCCAAACACGGTATGGACACGCTGGATCAGCAATCTGAGTCACAACAACAAATCGGCTTTGCCGACCGTATTCTGATCTCCAAGAAAGACTTGGTGTCAGATGAAGAATTCCAAACACTGCGTAACCGCATTGTGAAGATCAACCCCCGTGCCAGCATTTCACCGGTGCACTTCGGTGAAGCCGACATCAACGAACTGCTGGATTTGGGTGGTTTTAATCTGGATGCCATCTTAGATATCAACCCAGATTTCCTCAAAGACGAGGACGAACACCACCACCATCATGAACATCACCATGACCACGAGCATGGTGAACACTGCGGAACCGATTGTGGTCATGACCACCATCACGCGCCGCATCAAGATGAGATTGGTGCCTTTGTGTTCCGTTCACGCAAAGCTTTTGATCCGGAGCGCCTAGAAGACTTCCTGGGCGGTATCACCCAGGTTTTTGGTCCGGATCTGTTGCGGTACAAAGGTATCCTCTACCTCAAAGGCGTTAATCGCCGCATGTTGTTCCAGGGGGTACACATGATGATGGGGGTTGAACCCGGGAAACCGTGGACAGCCAAAGAAAAACCTGAAAGTAAAATCGTTTTCATCGGACGTAAACTGCCTCAGGAGATTTTTACGCAAGGGCTGGAAAACTGCTTGGTCTAACGACCTTGCTCTCGCTTCTGCCCCACTACGTTAGAGAGAGAAAATCATGGCAAACAAATCGAATGTCAGCAATCACCCCACCAAGCTGCTAAGCGTTGAAGAGTTATTGGCCATGCCGGACAGCAACTACATGAACGACGCTCAACTGGCTTTTTTCAAAAGCCGGTTGCGTGAGCTGGAGCAGGAAATTTTGGCTAACGCTGGTGCCACTACTGAAAACCTACGTGAAACACAGTTCGTGCCTGACCCTGCAGACCGGGCCACTATCGAAGAAGAACATGCACTGGAACTGCGTACCCGTGACCGTGAGCGTAAACTGCTCAAGAAAGTACAACAATCCATTGCCCTGATTGATGCTGGCGAATACGGCTGGTGTGAGGAAACAGGTGAACCCATTGGGTTGCAACGCCTGCTAGCTCGCCCAACTGCTACCTTGTCCTTAGAAGCCCAAGAGCGTCGTGAAAAACGCCAGAAGCTCTACGGGGACTAATAGCAAACGCTGCAAACTGCCCAGCTCTATATCTTGTGCCACGCTAGCTTCGGCTACCGTGGCACAGTTATTTCTGACCACCTACTCTTGAATTCCTAACATCTACCCCCATCTGCCAGCTAAGAACAGTAAGGAATGTTATGGAACAATTTCACGCCACTACCATTATTGCCGTACGCCGCGGCGAGGACGTCGCCATTGGCGGTGACGGCCAAGTCACCCTAGGCAATATCGTTATTAAAGCAACGGCACGTAAGATCCGTAAGCTTTATAGAAATTCTGTACTGGCTGGCTTTGCCGGTGCAACAGCAGATGCTTTCACCCTGCTAGAACTGTTCGAAGCCAAGCTGGAAAAGCACCAAGGCCACTTGATGCGCGCCGCTGTAGAACTGACTCGCGACTGGCGCACCGACCGTGCCTTACGCCGCCTAGAAGCTATGCTAATTGTTGCCGACAAAGAGCACACATTGGTGCTAACCGGTAACGGTGACGTACTTGAACCCGAGCATGGCATTGCTGCCATTGGCTCTGGTGGTTCTTACGCCCATTCCGCAGGCTTGGCGCTGGTAAAAAATACCGACATGGCCCCTGCTGATATCGTCAAAAAATCCTTGGAAATCGCCGGCGATCTGTGCATCTACACCAACGGCAACCACGTTATAGAAACGCTCTGACTTTCAAAGGCTGCATCATCATGTCCGCTACCTCCATGACACCCGGAGAAATTGTCTCCGAGCTAGACAAACATATTGTTGGCCAGAATCGTGCCAAACGCTCCGTGGCTGTTGCTCTGCGTAACCGTTGGCGTCGTCAGCAGGTTCCTGAGCCCCTCAACCACGAGATCACCCCTAAAAACATTCTGATGATTGGGCCCACTGGCGTAGGTAAAACCGAAATCGCCCGTCGTTTGGCTAAACTTGCCAACGCGCCTTTCATCAAAGTTGAAGCCACAAAATTTACCGAAGTAGGTTATGTAGGCCGCGACGTAGAAACCATCATTCGTGATTTGGTGGATGCCTCGGTTAAGCAAACCCGCGAACTAGAAATGCGTCGCGTACGCAGCAAAGCAGAAGAGTCGGCTGAAGACCGTATCTTAGACGCCTTGGTTCCCCCAGCACGCGACAGCTACGGCCAACCAGAGCGCGAAGAAAGTGGCACACGCCAAACTTTCCGCAAACGCCTGCGTGAAGGCAAAATGGATGACACCGAGATTGAAATTGACGTGGCGCAAGTGATGCCACAAATGGAAATCATGGCGCCTCCCGGCATGGAAGAAATGACGGAGCAACTGCGTGGTATGTTTGCAGGCATGGGCCGCGACAAAACCAAGAAGCGCAAACTCAAAGTCAAAGAAGCCTTCAAATTGCTGGTAGACGAAGAAGCGGCTAAACACATCAACGAAGAGGAATTACGTGCTGCAGCGGTTCTGAATGCAGAGCAAAACGGCATTGTATTCTTGGACGAAATTGACAAGATCACCTCCCGCGAAGGTAACACTAGCGGTGAAGTATCCCGTCAAGGCGTACAGCGTGACTTACTGCCACTGGTAGAGGGCACCACCGTCAACACCAAATACGGTGTAGTACGCACGGATCATATCTTGTTCATCGCCTCCGGTGCCTTCCACTTGTCACGCCCTTCTGACCTAATCCCAGAGCTACAAGGCCGTTTCCCTATTCGTGTGGAACTGGACTCTCTGACGGCAGACGACTTCGTGTGCATTTTGTCCGACACTGACGCCTCGCTGACTAAGCAATACACGGCTTTGCTGGCTACCGAGAACGTACATTTAGACTTCACCCCCGAAGGTATACGCCGTTTGGCAGAACTAGCATTTGAGGTGAATGAGCGTACTGAGAATATCGGTGCTAGACGCTTGTACACCGTGATGGAAAAACTGCTGGATGATCTATCCTACGAAGCAGGCTCCAAAGCAGAACAATCCGTAGTCATTGATGCGGCGTATGTGGATGCTCAACTGCAAGAAGCCGTCACCCACCAAGACTTGGCTCGCTACGTGCTATAAGTTGCACCGGCATCTGCCACAAAAATAGCCGCCCTAGGGCGGCTATTTTTATCTGTCTTATAACGAGTAGGCTTACTCGCTATTTTTGAATACTCAGCACTACGTATTCATCATTCTGACGTATGGCTACAAAGCGTACTTTATCGCCCGGCTTTAGGTCAGCCAATAACGCGGGGTCAATGCGATACACCAACGTCATGGCAGGCAACCGCAATACATCAATCTCACCGTGCTTTAGTGTGATTTTTCCAGCACCAGGATCTACCCGACGCACCTCGCCCGAGGCTCTGGCCTCTTGGGCCACGCTCACACTAGAGAACAACGTCATGAATACAATCGCTAGTAAAGCACTTAGCTTACGCAAAGTTCGCAGCATCGTTTACACTCCTTGACGGCATGATGCATTATTGTAGCAGTCAGTTTTGACTACGCCGTATACGCTTACTTTTTGAATTATCGCACACAGTCCGTATGTCACACCTACTTTCCGCTGGCTATATTTTACGCGAAGCCACAGTTGAAGATATTCCCCAAATCCATCAGTTAATGACGGAAATGGCGACCTTTGAAAAACTGTTAGATACCTTCCAAGCCACCGAACACACCTTACACGACAACCTCTTTACTCAGCCTCCTGCTGTGTACTGTTTGGTCATCTGCCATCAGGACGCCCCTGAAAAACTGGTGTCCTACATCATGTGGTTTCACAACTACTCCTCTTTCCGGGCAAAGCGCGGTTTATATCTGGAAGATATTTATATTGCACCAGAACACCGCCGTTTGGGCTTAGGCCAACAAGTGCTGCAATACCTTGCACGTAAAGCACTGGAATTGGATTGCGCGCGTTTTGAATGGGTGGTGTTGGACTGGAACCAAAGTGCCATCGAGTTCTACGAGCACTTAGGCGCTTCCGTTTTACCTGATTGGCGTATCGTACGTATTGAAGGCAGCGCACTAGAAAACCTAGCACAAGCGGGCCAGTCAAGATGAGCGATAGGCTTTCCACTATCATCACCCGCACAGGCGACCACGGTGAAACCAGCTTGGGCGATGGGCAGCGTGTTCCTAAGAACAGTGCGCGCATTCATGCCCTTGGTGAGGTGGACGAGCTAAACAGCGTAATTGGCGTGTGGCGCTGCGAGGCCCTGCCTGCCTCTATCGATACGCTGCTTTCCCATATACAGCATCATTTGTTTGATATGGGTGCAGAGCTTTGCATTCCCGGCCACGAGGCCATGCGTGACGAGCAATTGGCTGAACTGGATGACGCCATACAAATGCTGAATGCACCACTGCCACCCTTAAAAGAGTTCATCTTGCCAGGTGGTAGTCGTGCTGCGGCACTCGCACACCAAACCCGTACTGTGGCACGCCGCGCAGAGCGCAGCATTGTCGCCTTGCTGCAATTTGATGCGGTACGCCCCTTAGTCCAACAGTATTTAAATAGACTGTCGGATCTGTGCTTTATTCTGGCCCGATGCTTAAACCAACACGCCGGTCAGCCAGATGTACTGTGGCAGCCTCGTGCCCAATCATGACGTGCAACTGCGCACGTAGCTAGCCAACTGTTGGCTAACCTTGGCCAAATCTGCTTGTAAACCATCGAAACCTGAATGCTTACGATGGTGACGTTCGTCCATATACAAAGCACGGTTCACCTCTATTTGCACGCTATGGCGGTTTTGCTCAGGTTTGCCCACCTGCCGCACAATCGCTGCACCCGAATACGGGTGGTTACGCACCACTCTATAACCAGCCGACTTGAGTAAATGCTCAACTGTGGCAATAAAGTCGGCGCTACAACTGGTACCCAATCGGTCGCCCAACACGAAGTCTGGCACCGTGCTATTCGTAAATAACGTTTTCACACCAGAAGGCATAGAGTGCAAATTCAAATGCCACACGCCCCCAAACCGTCTATGCAAATGACGCACTTGCTGCCCTAACCAGTCATGATACGGCCTATATACCAATGCCAGTCGTGCCTGCACCTCGGCCACACTTAAGAGCCTATCGTATAAAGCCACCGAGCCTAAATTCTTCCACAGTAAGCCATGCCCAAGCTGTGTTTTCTCGGAAGGCTCTACCAACCCTGGCCACGGAGACGCCAACATCTGGGGGTCTAAATCCGTTTCCTGACGATTTAGGTCCACATAACTTCTGGCGACCCGTGCGGCCAACAACCCAGCCCCTTCCGTAGGTAAGGCTGACCAAAGCTGGTCTACAAATGCGTCTTCTGCACGACGTAGTACCCGCAACGGTGCACGGCTATGAAAATCCAGTGGGTACACATGGCCGCTATGCGGTGAGTCAGCCAATAGTGGTACCTGTAACGCCCTATCCGGAACATGCCAATCAAATGGCAACCGGTGACTGTGAATATCCTGCATGGTCTCTCTCCAACTTCTTCTTATTGCTGCACGATCTCACACCGTAATACGGCACCTTCTTTGTAACATACGCCCATACAAAACGGGCCACGCACCCAGTAGGTGCATGGCCCGTAAACGTTACGTGTTGCAACGCGCTTAAATCATCTCTTTGCCATCGCGCTTGGCTGCTCTCCAGTCACGCACTAATGCCCCAATCAATAAGACCAACACGCCAGCCGAAAGCACCGGCCAGATCAATATATAGGTCACGATCCAGTTCATGGTTGCTCCTTAAAGTTGTGGTTTAGGTGTCAGTGCAGGCTGCTTGGTAGAGGGCTGCACCATCTTTTCTTGCTCTTCATGAAAAGCACGTACGCGGTGTGACAACACCGAGAAGTCAAAACGCTCATTACTGCGCAAACTCATCAACGTACACACAATGGCACTAGCACCGTATGAGGTTAACGAGCCCAGTAGTACGGTGTAATCACGCCAGAACCCTACACCGTAGTAGATCAACACTACCGTCACTACAGCGCCCACAGCCATGGCCACGTTGCGGCCAAAGAACGCAAAGGTCATCAGACCTACTACCACCCCACCACCTACAGAGGCTACCAACTCAAAGAACACCGCGACCACGCCTGTCATGGGGATTAGCTCAAAACGTACCAATAAGAACATGGTTACCGCGCAGGCTACCGATGTCGTAAAGGCAGTATTCGTCACGCGGTTCCAGAAAAAGCTGCTAATCACGGGAAACACAATTGCGCCCCACAATGCACCCACAAAGACCAACATCACTAGAATGTCTAAACGCAGGCTAGCAAATACCACCCCACACATGGTGGCAACAATCATAGTTAGGCGCCCCCACAGCAGCATACGACGTGGATCTGGCTTACCTTTGGCGATGTTCTTACCGTAGATATCGGTCATCACAATAGCCGACAAGGCACACAAGTCAGCATCTGCCGTAGACGATAGTGAACCAATCACTAGAATAAAAAACAGCGCGATACCAAAGGGAGGCAAGTACGCGGATGCCATTTGCGGGATGATGTTGTTCATGTCGCCATCGATGGGTTGCAACCCAGTAAACAGCGCTAGCAGACCCAAAATACCCAAACCAATCACCACCACCCCGTAGCCCACTGTGGCGGTCAGGAAGGTAGGTTTAATCAAGTCTTGGCGTACGGCAAATAAACGCTGGGCAATGGTTTGGTTACCAATGGCATAGGCCAACACAGCAATAAAGTACGGTGCACCTTGTTCCAATATCGCCGTAGTAGAAAAGAAGTCTGCCTGCTCACTACTTAAGCGCCAATAGTTATCGGCGATCAAGTCTGGTCCACCGGCATTAAAGAAGATCATAGGGATAATGATCACTGCAGCCAGAATCATGGCGACTAATTGTGCAAAGTCTGTCAGTACGGATGCCCTAAACCCAGACCACAAGGTATAGGACAGCACGCCCAAACCGGCAATTAATACCCCTTGAATAAAGCTTAATGGACTCAGCATAGACACCAATGCCCCCGCTGCTGTGAAGTTCACCATCAAGCTAATGCAACTACCAATAATATTGGACACTGCCATGATCATCTGACTAGATCTACCATGGCGTGCATACACCACTTCGGCCAAGGTATGGGCCTCGGGTGCCAACTCACGAAATCGTCGTCCAAACGGGAAAATGAAAAAAATCATCAATGCCCCCCAGAACCCATAATGTATAGGCCCAGATAACCCATACTTATATCCTGAGGTGGCGCTGGCATAAAACGAGGCTGCCCAAATCCACGTCGCAATCATACTAGCGGCTGACAGGCCAAACCCTACGGCGCTGTTGGACACCATATACCCGTCAACGTTTTCTTCCTTCTTACTGATGAGTAGTGATAGTAGGAAAGTCAGTAAGTAGAAGCCCACCAAAAGTAAGATTGCCGAGGTTGCAGACAGCTGAAAAAACTCTGTTTCTTGCATGCTTTTATAATTTCCTTAATGTTATTTCAACAAAAAGGCTTTACTGGCAGCAGACGTCAGAAAGCCTACGCCAGTAAAACCAGCGCGCACCAGCCGAAACACCAATAACCGGAAATAAACGCAACAAGGCATCCCAAAGAAATTTAGGATACGCAGACACAAAGGGTGCCTAAGGGGCATGAGAGCCTAATGAAGGCCACATGGGCCCCGACGCAGACTGCAAAGCAGTTGATGGTTGCCACAACCGTTTCGGACGGGCATAGGTGTGTCGGCTTACAAGCCGGGTCACTGTATAGCGACCTAAGACAAGGTTACCGATGGTCGAGCCTCCAACCTCTTGACCGATAACGCATACGTGCTGATTGCAGTCGCTCTGACTGAATCCCGGTCATTATAGCCACGATACCCCTTAGCATCAAATTCGCATAAACCCGTAACAGTGCGACTATCCCCAAATCGCCATGGGCAGTAAAATCAGCGCTCTGCTATAGGCTAGAACCTACCATCGCCGCTTCATACACGCCTTTTGCGATCACTAGCCTTCATTTTCTAAACATTTATTGCAAAAATAATATTTTGTTACACGGCACACCCTATGTATTTCCGTAATACTCCGTTAATAAAATAATAGGCCTACACTGCAGTTTCTAACGTACACGAAGAACAATCATGCCAGCATCTCTTGTAGCTCCCTCGCTTTACACCAGCGTAGCCGTTTTTTTACTAGGCGCGATTGCCCTCATAGTATCTTCCGGTTATTCAGTAGGTGCTGCACTATTGTTGTTAGGTGGGTTGTACTGCCTAGTTACCCGCAATAAACCACAATTCTCTAAAAACGATTGGTTAGTGCTTGCTGCTCTCATCATTTATGGGCTGATGGGTATACTAGAAGCCGCCATCTACCAATACCCCTCACGCAATTACGACTTACCTAGCCGCTTTCTAGCAGCTGCTATTGCGCTGGTATTTGTAGTGAAATACCCGCCTCGCCTATCCTGGCTATGGGCAGGGTTAGCCACAGGGGGCATTCTAGCTGGTTGTTGGGCGGGCTATCAGAAACTCGTCTTGCACGTTGAAAGAACCGAGGGCTTTACCCACGTGATTCAGTTCGGCAATATTTCCATGCTCACAGGCTTGCTCTGCCTTGCCGGTATAGCATGGGCCTGTACTCGCCCGAACAAACTAGCTTGGATAGTCTGGTTAGCTCTGGGCGCTCTGAGCGGCATTGCTGGCTCTTTATTCTCAGGTAGCCGTGGTGGCTGGATTGGTTTACCGCTGATAGCACTAATATTTTTCCGTGTTTACCACCAGTACTTTTCTCTGCGCTTTAAAGTTTTACTCTCTAGTTCAGTGGTTGCCCTCGCCGTACTAATCTATAGTGTTCCACAATTCGGCGTGCAACAACGTGTAGACGCTGCCGTTCAAAACGTGACGCTATACTCCCAAGGCAATAGCAACACCTCATTAGGCGCACGTTTTGAAATGTGGAAAGGCGCCAGCCAGCTTTTTATGGAAAAACCATTTTTCGGCTGGGGCAAAGAACAATATAAACCCGCTATGACTTCCCTTGCCGAACAAGGGAAAGCCCATACCGTTGTAAAACTATTTGACCACCCCCATAACGAACTGCTCAACAACGCCGCAAAGCAAGGCATTGTCGGTATTCTGGCCCTGTTATTTCTGTACTTCGTACCCTTACGCCTCTTTGCGCCAGGATTACGTGCCGAATCTCTGACGCAGCGCTCCTTAGCCACTGCAGGATTTCTTTTGCCTGTTGCCTACATAGATTTCGGCTTATCCCAAGCTTTTTTCACTCATAATAGCGGCGTAATGGTGTACGCTTTTTGGCTAGTTGTGCTGTGGGGCAGCTATAGGTTTTACTCTACACAGAAATAAATTGTTAAGAAATATCAAATGATGAATAGAAACTTACACATTTGCTAACAATACAATTATGCTTGGCCGATGAGTGCTCCCCTCCCCCCCCCTCTCGTTGTAGGCGACCCTCAAGGCAGACTTAGGCTGCCCTTTGGGGCATGGGTAGTATTCATCGCTTTAGTACAGATTACGCTAGGTATAGTGTGGGGCCAACTGATTGACCACAGCCCTACACTGTCTACGCTACCCGGACTCATTATCCCTTCTGGGGTGGTGCTGGCACTGGCCTTAGCGCGAGACTCCCGATTCTGGATTAGCGCCGCCGCTGCACAATTTATCTACGCTTTGGCCAGCAACACCTCTTTAGAGTACAGCCTACTGCTGGCAGCCATTGCGGCCCTAGAAGTGCTATTCACCTGCTGGATCATGCGTAAGCTGCACTTTTCAGCGCAGCTAGACTCACCACGCCAGTGGATTGTACTTGTGCTGGTACTGGCCGTAGGCACACAAAACTTCAGTACACTGGGCTACATCGTCGTGCTGCAAGCCAGCCAACCCCTGCTACAAACAAGCCTTTGGGATGCTTACAGCCATCTTTGGGCTTTAAGCCTCATCGAAAAGATGTTGGTGATTCCGTTACTACTGGCATGTATAGGGCCACGCTCCCAACACCCTCCTATTACTGAGTTCTTGCTCAGCACACTGTTATTATGCGTAGCTTCGTTCTACGCCTATCAGTTTGGCCCTAATGGGCTGTTCTTGCTTCTCCCTTTACTCGCACTGCTGGCGACTAGGCTAACCCTGCTCTTGTTTAGCGGTAGTTTGCTGTGCATGGCCTTCACCCTGCTCGGCGTACAGTTGTTCATGTACCCCACAGCCACAGAAGAAGCTCCTGCTCTGATGTGGTTTTTGCTGGGTAGCCTACCGTTGGCGATCACCTGTAACCTCAGCTACCGTACTCAGCAGTTGAAGCAAGCTCAGAACCTGCACACTTCTGACCAGTACGACAAACTATTCACACATGCACCAGTATTAATCAACGGCTTTGATACCGAAGGTCGCTGTGTCATCTGGAATAAGGAATGCGAGCGCGTATTTGGCTGGAAACGAGAAGAGCTACAACAACTCGCGGACCCCTTATCTGTGCTGTACCCCGACAGCATTCAACGGTCTGCGGCACGCCAAAGTATTTTCAGCCGAGAGGTATCCTTCCAAACCTGGCACCCTCGCACCAAGCAGGGCCATAGGCTTAGCACACTCTGGGGCAACATACAGATTGATGAAAACCAAGCCATTGGCATAGGCATTAACCTTAGCGATCACGCCAGAGCTGAACAAGAATTACTGCTGGCTAAAGAGCGCTATGAAAATCTTGTACAACGCATTCCTGTCGGTGTATTCACCCTACGCCAGACGCTAGACGGCACCATCCTGTATGAGTACGTAAGCCCACGGCTCTGCGAAATGTATAACCTGTCCGATAAAACCATTTACGCCGACCCTAAAGTCATTAGCGACTGCTGGCACGAAGAAGACCGTGCTGAAACCATACGACTAACAGCAGAGGCTCGCGCATGGCTACGCCCTATGCGCTTAGACACACGAGCCATCATCAACGGGCAAGAGCGCTGGATACGCATCGAAAGCAACTCCACCCGCCTGCCTAATGGCGATATTTTGTGTGATGGCGTACAAACTGACATCACGGAAAGCCGACGCAACGAATTCGAGCAACGCATTGCAGCCAGCGTATTCAAACGTAGCTACGACAGCATTTTGATACTGGATGATCAACATCGCATCATCAATGCCAACCCCTCTGCTATTCGCTTAAGTGGTTACACGCTTAGCGAATTGCGTGGTCACACAGTAGATTTACTCTTGCCCCCCTCCTCCCAAGCGGTGGACTATCAGCGTGCGATCTGGCAAGAGGTCATGACCACCGGTGCATGGCAAGGCGAAGTCACCATGCACTCGCACAACCAAACAGAACGCCCATTGCAGGTTTCTATTGTGCCGGTGCGTAACAACAAAGGTGCCATTCTGCGCTACATCGTGGTGGGTACAGATGTCAGCCTGCTCAAAGCCCGTGAAGCACGCTTAGAACGCTTGGCGCACTTTGATTCGCTAACACAACTACCAAACCGGTACTTACTCACCGACCGTTTACGACAAGCCTTATCACACGCTGATCGCAACCAAAACCTCTTAGCTACCTGCTATGTAGACCTAGATGGTTTTAAAGCCGTCAACGATCAATACGGCCATAGTATTGGCGACATGCTGCTGAAAGAAGTGGCATTACGCCTAACCAGTAAGCTGCGCAAAACCGATACCGTTGCCCGATTAGGGGGTGACGAACTGGTGTTACTGCTGGGCGACTTTAAAGCGCCTGAAGACAGCACTGCCTTGCTGCAAGAGCTACTGGCACTACTCGCTCAGCCTTATCACATTCATGGCCTACAGCCCATTACGGTGTCAGCCAGCATAGGCGTGAGCTTCTACCCCACAGACGCCACAGACCCCGACCGCTTGCTGCAACTGGCTGACCAAGCCATGTATCTGGCCAAGCAGGCTGGAAAAAACACTTACTATTTTCACAATCAAGCCACAAAAGAATCGCCCCTCACACCTGCCTCGTACTAAGCGCTGACAGTACAATGTGACGTTCATTCTGGCCTCTCTGCCTCTTATGTTTTCTTTGGAGAACACCATGTCTCTTGCGTTTCGCCGCCGCACACCTACGGCAGCACTGTGCGCTGCCCTCATTTCTATAGGCCTACTCAGCAGCCCGCTAGCACTCGCACAATCTGCCGCCACTCCCGCTGACGACCAGCCCGCAGCTACCAGTGCAACAGCAACACCCCCTCAGCCTGACCCAGCCGCTACGACCACCACCGCACCTGCGCTTGCCCCTGAACCACCCGCCAATGCTGGCACACCAGACACCCCACACAGCGCTCCACCCGCCGAGGCTCTGAGCGTTAACGATCCGGTAGATGCATTCCCTGCTCCCGAACCAGGCTTTGTGCGCCACGTTATTCATTTGCCTGTGGGTAACTATGAAAATGATCTGAAAGTAGAACTACTGCCAGGTAAGGTGATAGAGACTGACTGCAACACGCGTCAATTCATTGGTCAGTTGCAAGAAAAAACACTAGAAGGCTGGGGTTATACCTACTATGTGCTTCCCAATATAGAGGGCCCTATCTCCACGATGATGGCGTGTCCAGAAGACAGCAAAAAGATGCAGTTTGTACCCGTGACCGGCAGTGCCGGCTCATTGTTGTACTACAATAGCCGATTGCCCGTCGTAGTCTATCTACCCGAAGAAGTAGAACTACGCTGGCGCACTTGGGTCGCGACACCAGTGGTCAGCGCCAACAGTCAATAATAACTATCCATTAGCAGCCGGCGGAGAGGCTTCATGATTGTTGCTATTACAGCCTTATTCGTCTTTCAATTGATAGGGGAAATCGTTGTCCAATATTTGGGCATTCCCCTGCCTGGCCCCTTAGCAGGCATGTTACTGCTACTCGCCGCGTTTATCATACGCGGCGGTATCCCTGCTGAACTGGACAAAGCCGGCACCGCCTTATTGCAGCACCTGATGTTGCTGTTCATTCCTACGGTTACCGGCATTATGCTGTTCTTCGACAAAATTGCCGAAGAATGGCTGCCCTTCATCGTGGGTAACTTGCTGGCCGTAGCGCTCACCATCTTCTGTACAGCGTTTGTACTGAAAAAACTTATGGCTAAACAAGCAGGTAAGGAAGAACAATGAACGACGATTTCTTCCGAATTTGGGTATTTCTAACCGAATCCCCTCTGCTATGGTTAACTCTCACGCTGTGCGTGTACTTGTTCACCCTGACCATATACAAGCGCGCCAACTCGAACTCTTTCTTGTTACCAGTACTGACATCAGTAGTGATCTTGGTGCCCATTTTGCAATGGACAGACACCCCTTACGAACACTACTTTGAAGGTGCGCAGTTTATTCAGTTGCTGATTGGCCCGGCCACCGTTGCCTTGGCCATTCCGTTGTACAAACAGCTGCAACTGCTACGCCAACACTGGAAGCCTATTATGGCTGCCCTGTTTGTAGGCACTAACGTAGCTATGTTCAGCACAGTATTTATCGCATGGGCTTTGGGTGGTTCATCCGCCATCATTATTGCCATGATGCCCAAATCGGCCACCATGCCTATTGCCATGGCTTTAGTGGATTACTTTGGCAGCGAACCTTCTCTGGCAGCTGTTTCCGTTGCGATTACGGGTATTGGCGGCACCATTATTGCTGTGCCTTTGCTACGTATGATGAAGGTCACAGACCCCATCACTGAAGGCTTTACACTAGGTCTGACCGCACACGCTATTGGCACCGCTCGCTCTATGCAGTTAAACCAGACCACAGGCGCTTTTGCTGCCTTGGGCATGAGCTTAACCGGTATTGCCACCGCCTTACTCATGCCTGCTGCCGTCGCTATTGGTCGCGCGGTAGGTATGCTGTAATGATTATGCGTGATCCAACGCTAGGATCTGTTTCTTGCGCAAACGCAGCAAGAACAGTCCTGGCAAGGCAATCACAATAGTGACCAAGAAGAAAGTCGGCCAGCCTAAGCCTTCTACTAGGAATGGGGTTAGCGGGCCTGCCAAGTAAGTACGCCCCACGGCTGCTAAGGCGGATAACAAGGCAAACTGCGTGGCTGAGAACTGCCTATTACACAGCGCCATCAACAACGCCACAGACGCTACCGTACCCAAGCCACCGCACAGATTTTCTAAGCCCACCACAACGGCCATTAGCCATAGTTCAGACGGGTTCACTGCCAAGACCCAGTAGCCTAGATTAGACACTGCCTGCAAAATACCAAACAACATTAAGGCCCTATACAGCCCTAGTCTGGCCATCATGCTGCCACCCAACAGTGCCCCTGCAATGGTGCTTGCTAAGCCAAAAATTTTGTTGATATAGCCGATCTCGCTTAGGCTAAACCCCGCACCACGAATTAAAAAGGTGGTGGATAAGGCCCCAGCAAACGCATCGCCCAGCTTATACAGCACAATCAACAGCAATAAGCTTAGCGCCCCCTCGCGGGAAAAAAACTCTTTAAACGGCTCTACGACGGCATCGCGCAAATTACGCGGCGGCTTCACTTTAAGCTCAGGCTCGGGGGCCAACAACGTCGCCACCATACACCCCGCCATTAGCAAGCCCATGAGCATATAGGTGTACTGCCAGCCTAACCACTTATCGGCCAAGATTAAGGCCAAACCACTGGATACCAGCATGGCTACCCGGTAGCCCAACACCCGTAAAGCAGCCCCTGCCGCCCGTTCGTCTTGATGCAATACATCGGTGCTGTAGGCATCAAAAGCGATATCTTGCGTGGCTGACATAAAGGCTACAAACACCGCCAAGAGCGCCAGCGGCATAAGACTCGTACCGGGAGATAAAAACCCCATGCCCACAATGGACAGTGCCAGTAATAACTGCGAGATTAGAATCCAACCGCGCCTGCGCCCCAGTATAGGGAAGGCAAAACGGTCAATTAACGGCGCCCACAGAAACTTCAGTGTGTATGCAGACCCCACCAGCGTCAAAAAGCCAATTTGCGTCAAACTGACATTTTCTACGGTAGCCCAAGCCTGTAGCGTCCCACTGGTTAGTGCCAGTGGCAAGCCACTCGCAAACCCCAGCGCCAGCAATGACAATACTCGTGGACTGGCATAGGGAGACGCCATGATTTAAGACCTTTATCTAAGCTGCCGCATGCGGCGATTCAAAACGGTACACAGCCAGACGGCTACGTAAACTAGGCAACACACGTACTTCCGCATCGTTGCCAAACGCAGCTCGGTGTGTAATACGCAAATTCAATGAGCGGGCTAAATCTTCAAAATCTTTGAACGTGCACAAGTGAATATTGGGTGTGTCATACCATTGGTACGGCATTTCACCCGACACTGGCATACGCCCCGCCAAAATGGACAACCCATGTGACCAGTGCCCAAAGTTAGGGAAGGAGACAATACCAAACCGTGCCACACGCGCCATTTCACGCAAAATATGCTCGGTATTCACCATGGATTGCAGTGTTTTGGACAGCACCACCGTGTCAAAAGACTGGTCGGTGAACAAGGCCAAGCCTTGCTCCAAGTCTTGCTGAATCACCGGCACACCACGACGCACACACCCAATCATGGCTTGTGGATGGCGCTCTACCCCTATGCCATCTACCTGCAAGGAATCACGCAAATGCGCCAATAACTTGCCATCTGCACAGCCCAAATCCAGCACGCTGGACTCCGGCGTAATCCACGACGCAATACGTTGTAAGTCAGGGCGTTGTGCCAAGGAAGCTGCGTGTATGCTCATGCCAATACTCCCGTTACGCTAGCACGGGCACCCAGCCCCATTGTTTCTGCAATATGGTCATAGTACCCCTGCACCACACCATGATAACGTTCGTCATCCAGCAAAAACGCATCATGGCCGTGCGGTGCATCCACTTCGGCATACGTTACCGACAAACGGTTTTTCAACAATGCCTGCACAATTTCTCGTGAACACTCTGGCGAGAAACGCCAGTCCGTCGTAAATGACACCAACAAAAATTTCGCCTGCACGTGCGCCAAGGCCTTAGCCAAATCACCGTTATGCAGTCGCGACGGATCAAAATAATCCAACGCCCTCGTAATCAGCAAGTAGGTATTTGCATCAAAATAGGTAGAGAACTTCTCTCCCTGGTAGCGCAAGTAAGATTCCACCTCGAATTCCACATCGTACCCATAGCGGTACGCGTGTCCATCTAAGGGGTTGCGCTGGCTACGCCCGAATTTCTCGGCCATCACAGTATCAGACAAATAGGTAATGTGGCCCAACATGCGTGCTACACCTAAGCCACTACGCGGCACCGTATTGTGTGCATAGTAATCCCCAGCATGAAACTCAGGATCCGAAATAATGGCACGGCGGGCCACTTCGTTAAACGCGATATTTTGTGCGCTTAATCTAGGTGTACTGGCAATCACAATGCAGTTTTCTAGGCGTTCTGGCTGGCTAATGGCCCACTCTAAGGCTTGCATGCCACCCAATGACCCGCCCATGACAGCGGCGAACTTTTGAATGCCAAAATAATCCGCCAAGCGCGCCTGAGCATTGACCCAGTCCTCTACGGTCAGAATAGGGAAGTCCGCGCCCCACGGCTTGTCGGTTGCCGGATTTGTAGAGGCTGGCCCGGTAGAGCCAAAGCATGAACCTATGTTATTCACACCAATCACAAAGAAACGGTCGGTGTCTAGGGGTTTGCCGGGACCAACCATGTTGTCCCACCAGCCTATGTTTTTAGGATTCGCAGCGTCGATACCAGCCACGTGGTGCGACGCATTTAGCGCATGACACACCAACACCGCATTGCTGCGATCGGCATTCAACGTGCCGTAGCTCTCCACGCACAGTTCATACTGTGGCAATACTTGGCCACTTTTCAGCAGCAAAGGCTCTGAAAAACCAATGATCTCAGGTTTAACAATGCCCACTGAACCGTCAGGAACAATGGCATCAGACAAGCCTGCCGAAGCAGGAATAGAATTAGCAGTAGTACCCATAGGGACCTCTTTAGCTGGATTTATGGAGCGCCCGCAAGCGGATCAGGCAAATCGGCGCAAACAAATGAATTGATCGCTAAAAGTGTATCACTTGGCGTTCACTTACACAGCCCTCCCCCTGCTTTTTTTGGTCAAAGCCTACCTGATCAGCATATACTGCTTTAATTCCTATCAAACTAGTACTATTTAGTCGCTATATCCAACCCCCGTGGTGGCCTCAATGAATACTCGCTCCAGCCGACTCCACGTCCTTCAAAATCAACCCGATATTCTGCGCACCTTACGGCGTGGTATCGAGAAAGAAGGCCTGCGTGTTGATACGTCTGCACATCTGTCTTTACGCCCGCACCCTGTTGCCTTGGGCTCTGCTCTGACCAATGAGCACATCACTACAGACTACTCAGAATCTCTGCTGGAGTTAATCACGGGCACGCACCACGATGTGGCTAGCCTGATGGATGAGCTGCAATCCATTCATATTTTCACAGCCCAGGGTATAGACACTGAAACCATGTGGAATCAGTCTATGCCTGCTTTGCTGCCAGAAGAAGCCGATATTCCCATCGCATGGTATGGCAAATCCAATGTGGGCATGATGAAGCACATTTACCGACGTGGCTTGGCCGAGCGTTACGGTAAACGCATGCAATGTATTGCTGGTATTCACTACAACTTCTCGCTGCCCGACACACTGTGGCCGCTGTTGGGTTTTGATGGACTAGATTTACAAGAACAACGCTCTACAGGTTATCTGGCACTGATCCGTAACTTCACCCGTTACTCCTGGTTGCTGATGTACTTGTTTGGTGCATCACCAGTGGTGTCCAGCGGCTTCCTAAAAGGTCACAATCTATCCCTAGAAAAGATAGCCCCCGACAGCTACACCTTGCCCTGGGCGACTAGTTTGCGCATGAGCGATCTGGGTTACCAAAACAAAGAAGCACAAGCCGAACTACAGCTGTGCTACAACGATCTGGACACCTTTCTGATGCGCATGCTGCACGCTACGCGCACACCGTGGCCTGACTACGAACGTATTGGCACCCACCGTAATGGCGAGTGGATACAGCTCAATACCAATATTTTGCAGATAGAAAACGAGTACTACTCCAACATACGCCCTAAACGCACCACACAATCTGGCGAGCGCCCATCTGCCGCGCTGGCTCAACGTGGCGTGGAGTATGTGGAAGTACGTTGTTTAGACATTGATCCCTACGCACCACTAGGTATCAGCGAACAAAGCTGTCACTTCCTCGATACCTTCCTGCTGTTCTGTACACTGGAGTCCAGCGATGAATTCCCGAACAACGGTTTCTGTCAGCACAGTAAGAACAACTTTGCGCAGGTAGTGCGTGAAGGCCGTAAACCCGGCCTGATTTTGAACACACCAGAGCACGGTAGCATTAGCCTCAAAGACTGGGGCCTGAAATTGCTAGCAGATATGGAACCTTATGCCGACCTCTTGGATCAGCATCTGCAAACCGGGCACGCGCACCGCGACGCCCTGAATGCTCAAAAACACAAGCTACAAGACCCTGAGAACACACCATCCGCACAGCTTTTGCGTGACTTGAGTGGCTCAGGCCTTAGTTTCTTGGACTTCACCTTGCAACAAAGCCAAGCGCATCGTCAGCACTTATTGGACACGGCTTTGTGCCCTAAACGCCAAGCGGCCTACGAGCAAGCGGCTACAGCATCGCTAACCCTGCAAGAAAACATTGAAGCAGCCCAAGCCAATCAAAGCTTCGAAGACTACCTAAGCTCCTTTGAAACCACTAACTAAGTAGCCCGGTAGACAATAAAAAAGCAGAACCTAGTAATCAGGTTCTGCTTTTTTTGTATGCTGCTACCCAGAAATACGACTAGCGTTACTCAGATGCTACTTCGTCTTCTGCTGGGGCTGCTGGCTCGTCGAAACCGGCACCGGCTTCATTCGCCATGTACACCATTGCACGTGCAACTTCGATGTCTTCTAGGTTAGCGTTACCACCACGTGCAGGCATAGCACCTTTACCGTTTAGTGCCACGCTCAACATCGCGTCGTAACCTTGTTGTACAAATGGAGCCCAAGCTTCTGCACTACCAAACAGCGGTGCACCAGCAACCGCTGCGGCATGACAGGTCGCACAGGTGGAGTTGTACACTTCTTTACCTGTTTTCAGTACTTTAGGGCCTTCAGCAACAACTTCTGCTGGTCCCAATACAAAACCTGCTACAGGTTGAATACGCGCAGCAATCGCTTCATGTGCTTGGTCGTTGTAGCTGGCGCCTGCTTTCAAACCTACCGAAAACAAATTAACCAACATGACAACCATCGCGATAGGCACAATTACGGCCAATATCACGACCAGCACGATTTGCTGTAAAGAAAATTTTGGGCCTTGCTGGCCGCTTTGATTATTATGGAGTTGTTCCGTATTGCTCATAATCGGATCCCGCAAATTTGAACAGTAACAGGCGACAACTCGTTACGAGCCACGCCAAAATTAAAGACGCATACACGTACTGCCAGACCTACGCTTCCCTTCTAGGCAATCCGTACATAGTGACCAACATCGCATTATAGCGGACTGCACCCAACTTGTACGCACACCTTGCGCTAACGTGCCGTCTACACCCTATAGCTTTCAGCATTTTTTCCAAAAACAAGGTAAAATAGCGAGTTCCGCGACCATAGTTCAATGGATAGAATTAGAGTTTCCGAAGCTCTCGATACAGGTTCGATTCCTGTTGGTCGCGCCAGATAAAATGCTCCGGTTTCTCCGTCGCAGCAGCAAAACACCTCTCTTACACGTTCTCAAACACTGATTTTACGTCGCCCTCTGCAAAAATCAGTGTGAACACATGTGCGGTGTTACCCACTTCTTGTATGTGTAGCTCTAGGCTATCGCCGTGTAAAGTAGCGCGACTTAGCTCTACCTCTGTATCACCTATCCACGCCGTACCAGTGATTTCTTGGAAGCTTTGCTGTAATTCCACATAGTAGGTCTTACCATCTAAGCCTTCCCATTCCCACGCGCCTTCCACCTGAGCCGGTACCACCCATTTGTAAATGCTAATGCCGCTAAGCTCTAGCTCTTCGTCAGCTTTCCAGTCACCCATGCTGAATGCATGAGAAATAATACGCGTGCCGGGGCGTAATTCACTAAGCAAGCGGGGGCGTAAATCTAGATTCACAGCCTCTAACAAATAAAGCGTTACTACCGTGGCATCGCTAATATCTACCGTGAAGATGCTTTCTTCTATGAAATCCACCAAATGCTCTACACGGGCATGGGCTGCATTTTCCATGGCATCGGCAACGCGCAATGGGTCCATTTCTACGCCTATGCCTTGCGCACCGTAAACTTTGGCAGCCGCAATCACAATACGGCCATCGCCACAACCCAAGTCATACAACACATCTTTAGCCTTAACTCGGGCCAGCCCCAGCATTTTCTTGATGACGCTGTCATCCGTAGGCACGAATGGCACATCTAGCAGTATCTCTGGCCCTGCAGAAATGTCATCCAGGTCGTCAATTAAGTCTCTAAACATTGGCAACACCCTATAAAAATGCAGTGCGTGGCACTTACCCCGCCCTACCAGAGTAGCGTACTGCATGGTTAATGAAAACACCCCACTCGTAGAAGAGGCCTTCCACGGTGGGGCGCTGTGTAGATCAGGTGAGGATGTAGTGGTCGTAGCGCCACGCGCTACGACTTGGAACTTAGCAGCACATAATTCTGCCCTTACCGCCATAACGCGCGGCCTGCCGCTCTTTAAAAAAAGTAGCGTAGTCCATAGGCTCTTGATCGGGATGCGTGGCTTGCATGTGTTTAACATACACATCGTAATCCGGCACTCCTACCATTAGCCGCAGGGTACGCCCCAGATAACGCCCAGTTTGCGCACCTGTTTGGGTGGCCGAGCGTGCAAAGCTGGTAAATAGTCCTGTCGTTTTCATGGTTACTCTGCTCCTGCCAAAGCCTGTGCTGGCAATGGCTCAAACGGTGTTTCAGCCGTTGTATTCTGTGGGCTGCGACGTGCTTTCTGAATAGCCCGTATGCCAAAGAACACCATGCTAATCACCACAAAAATAAACAACGCGCACAAAATAGAGTTCACGTAGTCGTTAATAATCACCTGACGCATTTGCTCTAAGGATTTGGCGGGGGCCATAACTGTGCCCTCTGCTAACCCGGCGCTGTAAATCTCGGCATGCGACAAGAAACCAATTTTTGGGTTGGGGTGGAAGATTTTCTGGAAGCCCGCTGTCAGGGTACAAATCAACAGCCATACCGTAGGTGCTGCCGTCACCCATGCATAGCGGTCTTTCTTCATCCTAAACAGCACCACCGTACCCAAGGTCAACGCGACGGCTGCCAACATTTGGTTAGCAATACCAAACAGTGGCCACAAGGTATTAATACCACCCAGTGGATCCACCACGCCTTGATACAAGAAATACCCCCACGCTCCTACGCACAGTAAGGTTGCCGTTAAGTTCGCGACTAAGGAATCCGTTGCACGCATGCTGGGCGCAAAGGTACCTAGCAAGTCTTGCAACATAAACCGCCCTGCTCGTGTGCCTGCATCCACCGCAGTCAGAATGAACAGCGCTTCGAACAAAATGGCAAAGTGATACCAAAACGCCATCATGCTAGGGCCACCAAACATGTAGTGCAGAATGTAAGCCATCCCCACCGCCAGGGTAGGCGCACCACCAGCACGAGAAATAATGGTGTTCTCGCCTACTGCTGCAGCCATAGAGGTGAGCTGCTCAGGCTGAATCACAAACCCCCAACTGGATACCACTTGAGCCACTTGCTCTGGCGTGGTGCCAATTAATGCTGCGGGGCTATTCATGGCGTAGTAAATGCCGGGCTCGATCACGCATGCAGCAATCAAGGCCATAATAGCGACGAAAGACTCCATCAGCATCGCGCCGTAGCCTATGTAACGCGCTTGGGTTTCGTTTTCAATCATCTTAGGCGTGGTGCCTGAAGAGATCAGTGCGTGGAAACCAGATACTGCTCCGCACGCAATGGTAATGAACAAGAATGGGAACAAACCACCTGCCCAGACTGGCCCTGTGCCATCAATAAACTGTGTGACGGCTGGCATTTTCAACGGTGGTGCCACAAAGATAATACCAATGGCCAAACCCACAATCGTGCCGATTTTCAGGAAAGTAGACAAGTAATCACGTGGTGCCAACAGCAGCCAAACGGGCAGTACGGCGGCAATAAAGCCATAAATAATCAGCGCCCATGTCAGCTCTTCACCATCTAGATTAAACACTTGGCCCCAGTACGGGTGCTGAGCAACGTCTTGACCATACAGAATAGAGGCCAGCAGCAATACCAAACCAATAATGGAAACCTCACCAATTTTCCCGGGGCGCAAATAACGCAGATAAATACCCATGAAAATGGCTAATGGAATCGTAGCGGCAACGGTAAAAGTGCCCCACGGAGAACCAATTAAGGCTTTCACCACAATCAAGGCCAACACCGCCAGAATAATGACCATAATCATGAAAGCACCAAACAACGCAATCACGCCTGCTACCGGCCCTAACTCTGCCTTGATCAAATCGCCCAGCGAACGACCATCTCGGCGGCTGGAAATAAACAGAACAGTGAAATCCTGCACGGCACCCGCAAATACCACGCCAGCTAGAATCCACAACATACCGGGTAAATATCCCATTTGGGCGGCTAGAACTGGCCCAACGAGTGGCCCTGCCCCGGCAATAGCCGCAAAGTGGTGACCAAATAAAATGTGCTTGTTGGTAGGGACATAGTCCAGACCATCGTTATGTTTCCAAGCCGGTGTCATGCGGTTAGCATTCAGCTCGAAAACTTTATTGGCAATGAATTTACTGTAGTAGCGATACGCAATTAAATACACACATACTGCCGCAATCACTACCCACAATGCACTGACTGTCTCCCCCCTCGTCAGTGCTACGGTTCCTAACGCGAAAGCTCCTAGTAAGGCTATCGCTATCCATAGCAATATGGATAACCCTTTATTCTTTTCTGCTACATGCATAGACGTGTTCTCCAAAATAGTTTTTAAAGTTAACCACCTCTCTACCACGACGCATTAAAGCATGAAACCGGTGATACCTCCCTGTTATCAACCGCAGCAAAATTCAAAAAACACCATAAAACTCAATCACTTATGATTTATCGAAATATGTAACCCTCAATTTTTAGTCTTCAACAGACTGCAAATGAATTCAATACAAAAAAACCCTACTTCACTAGTACAAAGCATGCTTTTTAAGCATTTTTGTCACTAGAAAGTAAGGTTAAAAACTTTGGTCTAGGGGTAAGATTTGATGCGCATGTGTCTTATCCGTAAAACACATGTATGGCCTGACACTACCCTCTTTGCTGAGTATGCAAATAGCCCATATAAAGCACCCCATATACCGTGCTTACAGAAAAACACTTAACGGTTATATGGCCCATCAACCGTAAACGTATCACTGTAATAGCTATGATCAATCAGCAACCAACCATCGAAATAGCTCAGAGGTGTCTGCTTAAACCCGCCACCAAACCGGGAAGACAACTTGGAAGATAAAAACTCAAATTCGGCGCTAGTATTGTCTTCATAAAAAATCTTCACTTTAAATGCCGAAACAGGCGTGGTGCGTAGCACTAAGGTTGTCCTATCATCGCTGCTCATCGCCATATGCGGCGATTGGAATGCCACGCCAGTGATCTTTCCTTGGTAAGCGTATTTATAGCCAATAGCTGGCTTATCTTCGATGTTGTAGCGGGCATAGTCTTTTTCTGAGCGTAAGCCCAGTTTATAAAAGTGCGTGCTATAGCCCGCCATAAAGAAGTCCTCGCCTTCCACCCTCGTTACCAACCCTATACCGCGAGTCTCCTTAGTAGGCGGATTATTCATAATCAGGTCAAACTCTTCTTTACTGGCGTGCTCTTCTGTTTTTGCTGTGTAGTCTTTTTCGTACTTAATACCGTAAATATCGTTGGCGACTTCTTGCACGAGTTCAGACGAAGGTGCGGGATGGCTCCATCTCACGTTGGCACAGCCCGAAACCAACAAAAACACCATTGCCACTACGGAGTACTTCACTGCCTTGTAATTCACACTTATTCCCCATTACTTATACACACTCTAAGCTCTGAGCTTACCGCAAATAGCCCTATCTATAACGTAAAAAACCCTGTTGAAGTCACTGCTCACTAGGTAAGCCTGACGTCAACAGGGGACAGGTAAATATCTACATAACTACAGCTTTATGAGCCAGCAACCAAGTTAGGTAACCAGACTGACACTTGCGGGAACAGTGTCAAAATCGTGAGCACTACCAACGCTGTCAGCAAGAACGGGGCAATACCTACCACACCGCGCTCTAGCGAAATACGTGCTAGTAATGACGAAATATTCAAACACAAGCCTGCTGGCGGTGTAATCAAACCAATACACAGGTTCACCACAGCCACTACCGTGAAGTGCGTAGGATCAATACCCAACTTCATGGCAATGGGGTACAGCACCGGAATCAACATCACCAAGGCGGCATTGGTTTCCAGAAACATCCCCACAATCAGCAGCAAGATATTCACGAACAACAAGAACAACAAGGGGTTGCTAATGTTTTCCAATACAAAAGAGGCAATGGCTTCAGGAATACTCACGTAGGCCAACAACCAGCTAAATACCCTAGCCGCTGCCACGATAATCATGATCACCGCCGTGGTATGGGCTGCACTGACCAAGCTCTCTACAAAGATCTTCCACGTAATTTGACGATAGATTACTGTGCCCACGATTAAGGCATAGATCACCGCCATGATGGCTGCTTCGGTAATGTTGAAAATACCGCTACGAATACCACCCAGAATAAATACAGGCAGCAACAAGGCGAACGACGACTTTTTAAACGTATCCCAAATTTCTTTACCCGATGCTTTGCCTTGGGTAGGGAAATTGTTGCGACGGCTAATCCACCAGCTCATCACCAACATAGACAACATGTACAACACGCCTGGCACCACACCGGCCAAGAACAACGTTGTAATGGATTGCCCGGTTAGCACTGCCACCACAATAAAGGGAATAGACGGTGGAATAATGGGGGCCACCACGTTCGCAGCAGCAATCACGCCACCTGCAAAACCTGGAGGGTAACCAGAACGTATCATGGCAGGAATCATGATACGACCCAGTGCACTGGTATCGGCCACAGCAGAACCAGAGATACCAGCAAACATACCTGACGCCAGTACGCCACTCATGGCCAAGCCGCCTTTAAAGCGCCCCAACAGTGCGTTCGCGAAATCTAACAATCTACTGGTTAAACCGCCGGACGTCATCAGACTGCCCGCCAAGACAAAGAAAGGAATAGCCAGCAATGAAAAACTGTCTAAGCCGCTAAATAATTGCTGGGGAACCGCCATCAGGCTGATACCACCCAGAGCCACCAACGCGGCCAATACGCCTGCCGTGATGGCAAAGCCAATCGGCATGCCTATCAGCATGAGAACCAGCGTCAGAAGGGTAATTAAGGTTACGGTGATCATAAAGGGTATTTTCCGTACTTAGGGGTGTTCATCGGTACTGCTAGCTGTCCAGTCTGGGTTCGTGCCCAAACGGATTAACAGCAACACCACTACGCATAACCCCATCCCTAGCCACAATGAGGCATACACCCATGACATGGGGATATCCATCGCAGCCGATAACTGGACTGCGTTGATTTGTGCAAATTCCCAACCGTAGTAGGTGATGCTTACTAAGGTAGCCAGCATCAATACATCGCGAATAATCAGTACGCGCTGTTTAAGTTTGGAGGAAATGTGATCAAGCAAAATCGTGACGGTCACATGACCACCACGGCGCAATACTGCCGCACTACCGAGTAGCGAAATCCACACCATCAAGAAGCGAGCAACTTCCTCGCTCCATGAGGACATATCTTTCAGCACATAGCGTGAGAAGATTTGCCATGCAATAACCGCACACATTACAAACATCATGCTGCCGATAATCCAGTCCAGCGTTTTTTCAATCACAGACGCGGTTTTATCTGCCCAGTTTTCCGTTTTTGCAGGTACGTTGTTAGTTGTCATAACTTTTACCAGTGGGGTCGGAGCATGACGGTAGTTCATGCCCCGACTTTTTCATTATTGAACGGCGCGGATTTTATCCAGCCAAACTTGCAGCTCAGGGAACTCTGCATCCATAGCTTGGATTTTGGTCGCAAAGGCTTCACGATCTACCGTGTTGAACGCCATGCCTTTTTCGGTCAAGAACTGCTTCATGTTTTCTTCTTCCACGATCATGCGATCTGTGGCTTCTTGCATCACACGCTCACCCTCTTCTTGCAGGATTTGTCGTGTTTCTTCTGGCAAATTCTGGAAGTAAGGATCGGAGTAAATCAGCGTCATCGCACCGATGGTGTGCTGAGTTTCAGCTACATTTTTCTGCACTTCAAACAGGTTCACGTTTTTGATCACTTCCAAGGGGTTTTCTTGGCCATCGATCATGCCGTGCTGCAGGGATGTGAAGAGCTCGGCCATGCCCATAGGTACTGGGCTAGCACCCAAAGTCGTCCATGTACTGCGGTACATACGCAGTGGTGGTACACGCATTTTCAAACCATGCAAATCATCTGGGTTTTGGATCAGACGATTCGACGTCAGGTAACGTGCGCCACGGTAGGCGGCCCCCACCAGCTTGAAGCCACTTTCTTTAGCGATTTGGTCGTACAGCTCTTGGCCAACGGGGCCGTTGTACACCGCACGGTAATGATCCATATCGCGAATCAAGTAAGGGTAGGCTTCTACACCCGCAGATTTTGCATAACGGTCTAACGCGCCCACGCTTTGCAGCACGATGTGGTTAGTGCCCATACGCAAACCTTCAATAGATTGCGGCCAGTCACCCGTTAAGCCATTGGCGTCGATGTTGATTTTGATTTTGCCGTCAGAACGCTTTTCAACAGCTTCTTTAAAACGCTCTGCCGTTTGCCCCCAGTGGTCTTGGGTAGCATAAATGTGAGCCAATTTCAGTGTGACAGGTTTAATTTCTGCCTGTGCCGCCGCACTGCTAAAAATGCTGACTGCGGCAAATACTGTAGTGAGTAGTGAAAACTTTTTCATGTCTTCCTCCGGTATTAATCGTTATATAAGAAGAGAGGGATTACTGTTGGTCCGATTGGCCACCAAGAAAACTCTGGTCATCCAGCGCCAAGGTCAACGCGGTAAGCGCGGCCAAGTAGCTGTAATGACGCATACCCATGCAAATGCCGGTAGCGGTATGCGTGAAGCTAGACTGGATGCTGCCACCGCCCAAGCCTCGGGCAGAGCCTGCACTGGCCGCGATGTTCGAGAAATGCACTTCCATGACGGGCAGCTCAGTGTCTTCCAGTGCATGACGTACACCCTCACCAATGGTGGTCAAACCAGCGGGGTTAATGATGTATGCATCGACACGGTGTGCAGACTCATGGATGTATTCCAAAATGTCACCCATGTGGTTAGAGGAGAAGTTTTCTACCTCTACACCCAATTGTTCGCCAAAGCCGCGCACACATTCCTTAAGCTCATCTAAGGATTGGATATTTCCATAGACTTTTTTGCTGCGCTTACCCAGGCTAGACATATTCGGGCCATCAATCACAGCGATAAGATGTTTACGGTTTGAAGAGCGGGTGATGGTAACGTTATGTGCACTCATGCTTGGTAGCCTCTGTATAGTGAATTAGTTGAAACGCAGACCAGCATCCACGTTCAGTGTTTGGCCGGTGATGTACTTGCTGTCGTCCGATGCCAAGAACATAGTTGCGCCAATCATGTCGCTCACATCGCCTTTGCGTTTCAGGGTTTGGGCTGCAATGATGGCATCCCACTGTTCTGGACGAATGGTGTCGCGAGGTACTTCCGTCACGATGCCGTGCGGGCTAATCGCATTCACATTAATGCAGTACTCACCCAACTCGGTCGCCAACGCGCGCGTCAACGCCACCACAGCACCTTTAGACGCCACGTAATGCGCGTAATTCGCACGGCCAGTCACGACAACGCTGGAAGAAATGTTGATGATCTTGCCGCTTTGCTGTTTTTTCATGAAAGGTGACACAGCTTTCACGCAGTTAAATACGCCACGCGCATTCACACCCATCACGAAATCCCACTCAGCAGCGTCGATTTCTTCAAAAGGCTTCATCTTCAATGTAGAAAACACCGCCGCATTGTTGATCAGCACATCCACTGAACCAAATGCTTTCACAGCCTGAGCTACCATCTCTGTCGTGCTTTTATCGTCAGAAACGTCCACTTTCACAGCCAATGCTTTACCGTTTTCTGCTTCAATTTCAGCCGCCACGGCTTGTGCTTTTTCAATGTTCAAATCAGCCACTACGACCGCCGCACCTGCTTTGGCGAACTCGTGTGCGTAAGCGCGGCCAATACCTTGACCTGCACCAGTAATAATCACAGTTTTATTTTCAAATCTCACGATGGTTCCTTGTTTGTATGGAGTATTAATGTGTTGAGTGAGGCATACGTAGGGTGGCCATGCCACCATCAATATTGATGATGGTGCCGGTGTAAGACAGCGCGCCGGGGTGCGCTACATGAGCCACCAACCGTGCCACCTCTTCCGGCTGCACCATCTGCCCTGTGGGCTGACGCCTGTGAAATTCATTACGCTTGGCTACAGGATCACTAGTGCGATTGGCCAACTCAGTCATGAACGGGGTATCTACTGTTGCAGGTGCAATACCCACAACGCGTATATGCTCAGCAATCAAATCAGCCGACATCGCCAGCGTCATAGACTGAATAGCCCCTTTACTAGCCGAGTACAGCGCGCGTTCCGGCAAGCCATTGATGGCTGTGCACGACGACATATTCACAATCACGCCACTTTGCGACTTGCGCAAATACGGCAAGCAAGCGCGTGTGCTACGCATGTAGCCCAGAACATTGATATTGAACAGTCGCAGCCAATCTTCTTCGCTACCGTCTTCAATCGTGCCCACAAAACTCACACCCGCGTTGTTGACCAACACATCAATGCGACCATGCGTATTGGCAAACCCAGCGACCGCCTGATTTAAGGAGTCTTGGCTGGTGACATCCGCAATCAGCGGTGTTACCCCTTCAGGGATGCCTTCTATTTGGCGATCAATACCACCCACAATGGCACCCAGTTCCAACAAATGCATACATACGGCTTGGCCTATACCTGCTGCGGCGCCCGTGACGATGGCAATTCGACCTGTAAAGTCTGACATAGCAGTTCCTAGCGAAAGTTTGTGTCTCTAGATACCTCGAAATGCGCTAGCAAATCGGCGATCAAGGTATCGGTTGGGGTGAGTGGCAACATGTGACCTCCCCCTTCAATAATTTGTAATTGTGTTTGTGTCTTTCCGGCCTGATGCAGAGCATCCAAAATGGGCTGCATGGCAGCAACAGGTGTAGAAAGGTCCCGGTTTCCGGTGATAAGTAATGTGGCAGGTAGTTGTGCTCCCAAGGCGCCGTACCCAGAAAACTGGGCAAGACTTTGCCAGCTGCTAACCAGCGACCCTACAGGAATCACGCTAAGCTGTTGCCGTGCATACTGCATAGCGTCAGCGATAGCGGGTGTTACATCTAAGCCGCCAAACCATCGTTGCAAGGTGGTTGCAATAATGCTTTCTCGGCTTTCGTGCTGCATGGTCTGGGCACGTTCGCTAAACACAGCCAACCCAGTGGGTGGGCTAGCAATCACGCTCAGACTTTGTACGCGGTGTGAGCTACTACTTTTCAGCTTAGCGGCTGCCAAGGCGGCAATCACACCACCTATGGAATGCCCCACTAGATGCACATTGCTAATGCGGCAGGACTCCACCACATTGACGGCATCGTCCACCAACGCGTCTAGATCAAACTGCTGCAACGCTGCTGCGGCGCCATGACCGCGTAAGTCATAGCTTAAGCAGGCATAGCGTGTACCCAATTTGCTAAATAGCGTGGCAAAAGACTGTGCATCTACCCCAATGGAATGCACCGCAATGATGCATTCATCTGCCGCCATGTTATCCACAGCAAGCAACGCACCGGGGTAATGAAGGTGGGCTAAAGCGTGACTCATACTTGGCTACACGTGCTGTTCAACAAGACGCCTTTACTTTGCAAAGACGACACGGTGTCTGCCGGTAGGCTTAACCAATCGTTTAATACCCGTACATCATCCGCCCCTTTTTTAGGCGGGTAGGTAGAAGCAACGGGCTCGGCTCCCACAAACTTAATGGGGTTACCCACAACCTCAATACTGCTGTCTTCATTTTGCAGCGCCAAAATCATGCTACGTTCAGCGGCTCGTGCGTGTGATAACGCCTCGGGCACGGAATGAATTAACGCAACAGGTACGCTGTTTTCTTCCAGCAAAGGAATCCAGTGTGCAGCAGGCTGCTCGGCAAAAGCACGTTCCAACTGCTCCCACAACGCGTGTTTGTGCTTCAAGCGGCTGGAACCGTTTTGAAAGCGTTCGTCTTCAATTAGATGGTCTAAGCCCAGTACACGGCACAACCCCTGCCACATTCTGTCGGTGTTTGCGGTAACCACCAATTCACGGCCGTCCCCACCACGGAAAGATCTATACGTAGGAATGGAGTCATGCTTAGCGCCTTGCGGTGCAGGCGTCACATCAGCAATTAATGCGTACGCACTTTGGTATGACAACATAGCCAACTGGCAATCCAACATCGCCACATCGATAATGCGACCTTTGCCTGTGCGTTCGCGGTCAGCCAATGCCGCATTAATCGCAATGGTGGCGTACAAACCCGCCACCGTATCACCAGCAGGAATACCCAAGCGCACAGCAGGACGGCCTTCTTCGCCAGTCAGACTCATTACGCCTGACAAGGCTTGCACAATCATGTCGTAGGCAGGCTTATCGCGATCCGGCCCTGTTTGGCCAAAGCCGCTAATGGATGCCCAGACCAAGCCTGGGCGCTCTTCACATAATTGTTGTGGGTCCAACCCTAAACGAGCGGCCACACCGGGGCGGTAGTTTTCTACCACCACATCCGCTTTCAGGATGAGCTGTCTCACTAAGTCCATCCCTTCCGCCGTTTTCAGATTCACCGCCAAACTGCTTTTGTTGCGGTTAATGCTTAAATAGTAAGCACTGTCCTCGCCCACAAAATGCGGTGGAATACTGCGACTTGAGTCACCCTCAGGTGCCTCGATTTTGACCACTTCTGCCCCTAAATCCCCCAACACTTGCGTGCAGAAAGGGCCGGACAAAAACGTGGTTAGGTCAATGACCTTATAGCCTGCCAACGGCTGAGCGGTAGCGGTATTACTCATAATTTGGGTTTTTTAAGTCTATAGCCAAACATCTCGGAGAGTTTTTCGGCATGATGAATAACGGCTTCGGTAATCGCACTCAAGCCAGCACTGGGTACACGTGTAGTAGGCATGGTGAGACAAATACAGCCCACAATGCCGTGGTTATCAAAAACCGGCGCTGCTACACCACGCGCATCGGGTAGTTTTTCGCTCATGCTGTGCGCATAGCCATTACGACGTATGTCGGCTAACTCTGCCAACAACGCCTCTAACTGGGGCAAAGGCGCATCTTGAGCAGGCGAAGTTTCAGCTTTGGTGTACAGGCGCTCTATAGTGTCTGCATCCAAATACGCCAAAATAGCTTTACCAGACGCCCCCCACACCAGTGGCATAGGGCGGTGCAAATCGATTTGGTATTGCAGTTTGTGTTCGCCTCGGGCGATGGCAGCAAAACTCATGGCCGACTCACTGGCTGCATACATACCAAACAACACGGTTTCGTTGAATTCAGAAGCAATTTCATCCAACGATTTTTGCGCCAATGCAGGTCTGGATTCAGCGCTCATCACCTGTGCTGCGACCCGATAAAACTCAGGCCCAATGCTGTACAAACCACTTCCACCACTTGCCACCGAAACGAAGTCTTCTTTGCGTAACAGATTCAGCAGGCGGTGTGCCGTAGAAGGGGCCAGCCCCATTTCTTCGGACACCTGCTTCACGGTTACAGGACCATTAGATTCGGCCAATACAGCTAACAACTGCAAAGCACGGCTCACGGTTCCGGTTGAGCTATTGGGGGTAGAAGAGTTTTGTGTGGTCATACCTGGGCTTCAAAAATATGGATTGCACAAGCACCATGATCAAGCGCTGCAATACCACCACCCGTGACGTGCGTCATGGCGTAGCGTGCATTAGGCACCTGACGTTCTCCGGCTTGGTGTGTAAGTTGCCAGTACATTTCTACGGCTTGGGCCACACCACTAGCGCCTACTGGGTGACCTTTGGCTAACAACCCACCACTGGGGTTCACCACCACATCACCGCCGTATGTACTACGGCCATCCAGCAAGAACTGAGCAGACTGCCCTACTTCACACAAACCTAGTGCTTCGTAATAAACAAGTTCGGCGATTGTAAACGCGTCGTGCAACTCTACTGCATCCAAATCCTGTGCTGTGATGCCTGCCATTTTGTAGGCATCACGGGCAGACTCAAATGAAATCTCGGGCCTAGTCATGTCACGAAAACCACTGGTGGCTTGACCTGAATGCAATACCGACGCTGCCACACGCATGGCGGGTTTCTGCAAACGTTTTAAGGCACGCTCAGACACCATGATCAAAGCCGCTGCACCATCGCCCGTAGGACAACACTGCAACAAAGTCAGCGGATCACAAATAGGGCGTGATGCCAAAACCTGCTCTACAGTTAGTGGATCGCGGAACTGGGCATACGGATTGTGTTTACTGTGGTTACGCGCCTTAATGCTTACCTGCGCCAAGACTTCCGGCCCCAGATTACGGTCATGCAAGTATCGTTTAGCACGCATCCCGTACACCGCTGGCATGACCAAGCCTTGCTGCACTTCTGGGTCCTCTTGCACCAGTGGCAATGTACCGCCACCAAACTGCGTTAACTTATCTACACCAATCACCAACACGATGTCGTGGCGACCGGCTTGTATATCTTTCCACGCCAAATGAATGGCAGTAGCACCACCTGAACATGCGTTATCGCAGTTCACGACAGGTACGGTACCAATGCCTATCTCTTTTACTAAACGCTGACCCGTCAACATGCCACCAAAAGCATGCCCACACACCACGGCATCAATGTCGTCAGCCACTACACCAGCACTAGCCATGGCATTCAAAATGGCTGGCAACGCCAAACCTGTGTAGCTGGATTCTTTATGACGTGCCATGGGAATCATGGCGGCGCCCACTACATACGCTTCACTCACGTTATTTCTCCGTCGAAGTGGGGGTTACAAACCAGTCCGTACCATCAGTTTCGGTGCGAACAGGCATATCGCAACGCAAGGTACTCACATCCTCACAACGCACATGGGCCAACACACGCACGCCATTGGGAAAGTCCACATAACCCAAGGTGTACGGTGTGGCACGTGAGGCAGACACGTGGATAGTGGAAAAGCTGTACAACGTACCTACCGGGCCAAAAAACATTTCCTGCATGTCGCGAGCACCCGTTTCCATGCAGACTTCACGCACTGGAAATGCCTTGCTTCCGCTGGAGCGACTTTCACTCCCCCGCAACAACACAGCACCCTCTTTGACGATGAACTGGCTAGGCTGATCAGACGCAATATCGAGTATCGGCTGTGCGTTTGCGCCGAAGGCCATTGCCGTGGGCAGCACAGTGGCTTCATTAGCTTGCATGATGAATAATCCTTGCATCATTAATTAACTTGATTCCAAAAACGCTCTATCTCTAAGGCGAACGTTTCTGTAGCCTCAACGGGCGGCGTGTGCCCGGAATGCTCAAATACAATGTGCCTGCTGTTAGGTAGCAATGCGTGCATGTGCTCCATATCGGCAGGTTTTTTGGCTCTATCCAACGCACCACTGATTAACAAATGTGGGGTGGTGTTAGTCGCCAAAAACGGCTGGTAATCAGGACGGGAAAACACACCGTTTACCGAATCAGCAATACCTTGGGGTAACTGCGAAAAATGCATGCGCCATGCTTCGCGCTGAATAATGGCAGTGGCTGCCGTGCTTTCTAAAAATGCATCGCCAAACATGGTTTGCAACAACGCCTGTACATAAGGCGCACCACCATCACGGCGCAACTGTGCTTCTAACTGATCGAAACGCTGCTTTTGCTGTTCAGCTTCGGATGTGCAGCACGACAAAACAGCCGAACGTACCTGCTGCGGAGCGCAGTGCATCATTTCTTGTGCGACATAACCGCCCATGGAACTGCCCACCACATGCAATGCGGGTAGCTGTAATGCCTGTGCTAAAAACACGTAGTCTTCTGCCAGTTGACGCATAGAGGCTGGTTTCTGACCGGCGGTACTTGCCCCTTGATTACGATGATCTGGGCAAATAATGTGCCATTGGTTTTGCAATGCATGAATAACCGGCAAGAACATATGAGCGTTGAAAAACAAGGAGTGCAACATCAACACCGATGGACGCGACGCCGTAGGCTGCCCAAACTCTACGTACTGAAGTTTGGCGCCATCGGGAAGCGTAATGTGTTGTGTGCTGGCTTGTTCCATCATTTTTCACTCGATATTCCGTTTAACGGAATGATGTTCTAATATATGGAATAATGATAAAAGCGATGCCAAGGCTGTGCATATCAGTAAGAACCCTAATACGCGCAAAAAAACGACTTAACCCCTAGGAACAGGGGGCTATATCACTGCTTCATGGTTACAACTACGCCTACAACACCACATCGAGAGGGTATGCGTGAAGCGTAGACCCGCGACTACATGGCTTTGCAGATAAAGCCTGAACGCTGGTAAGAAGAAAATATACGGCGCGCCAACCGCAGCGAGATAGTCTGCCACCACAAGGCAGCAGACCACTGCTCACAGCGCTACACCACTAGCAGGTAGTGGCTTGAATCACATAGTCAAAACCATGACGCAGTCCACCTTCTTGCGCCACATAATTCAGGGCTCGTTGACGCAATTCGGCAATATGCTCTGTGAACGCTACCGCCAAACCCCTATCGCTAAAACGCTGGGTACGTGTTGCGCACATATCTAACTGACCATTCACGAAGTTAGCGCCATAACGTATAGAAAATTGCTGTACCTCTACAGGCTTGAAGTTAGCCAGACGCAACTGTCTCAACACCCATTCCAAGGGGTATTCTCGGTAAGGTCGTTCATTAGCAAGCAACAAGCACGCATCGCGCAGCCGCCCTATTTCAGTAACTAACTTGCCGGCCTCATCGTCGGCCTCGTACGGCACATAGGGGCTAAGACCAATCACATACAAGGTTCCACGCGTTAACTGACGCAAGCGTGGGAACAACTGGTCTTGCCAGTACGGAGCAAAGCCTTCTATGGCCCCCAGCAAGTAATCTGCTAACACCGTATCAAACTGCTCGCCAGCCAAAAGGTCTGGATTCATCCAGTTATCGGTCAACAAACGATCCTGTGCTCTGGCATGAAAAAAAGGCGCTCGCGTAATCTGGCGCGCCATACTTTCTGCACCGGTAATCGCCGTCCAACTGCTGCTGTCTATGGACTGTAGCCAACGCATTGAACCCAGCCCGGTGCCCGCATCCAGCACCTTTCCCCACGGGGTTTGCGCTTGCAGCTCGGTCACTTTGCGATACAGCAGACTTATACTGGGGGTGTTCATGCTTAAAACTCCATCCTGACGCCAGCCATCACATTGCGTCCTGCTAACGGCGCTGCCCTAGAAATAAAAGAGGCGTGGTTATAGCCTAATCGGTTAAACAAATTACTGCCTTTTACGTAGAATTCGTAGGCATTACCTGCCAGTTTTGTACGGTAACTTATCCCTGCACCAAACATGCCATAACCGGCTGTACGGCTTTCATACTCAGCCACCTGATTCTGACTGAAATGCTGCGTGTAGTTCAAGTAGGCCTGCCAACTATTCCAAGCAAAGTCTGTACGTACACCCACGCGTGCCGCCGGAATACGAGCCAAAGAACCACCGTTATGGCGCAAACTACCGCGCACATAATCCCCGTATAACGTGGCTTTCACAATAGGAGTGAACTGGTAAGACGCCTCGGCCTCTACACCAGTAAAACGCGCATCACGCTGGCTATATTCGATGAGCCTGAAATCCTCGAATTTGTCTAAGGTGTTGGCATAAATATAGTTTTTGATGTCGCTGTGGAAAAGGTTAATCGCAAACTGTGCAGCCCCTTCTGTTTTACGCAAACCTAGATCAATGCTTTGGCTGGTTTCTTTTTTTAGATTTGGGTTACCGCGCTCATACGTTAAGGTCGCAAAGTGCACCCCTTTGGCATACAGCTCTTGAGCATTAGGCATGCGCTGCGAACGCGATAACGACAACGAAGCAACGTACTGGGGTGCAAGCGACCACGACACCCCCGCTGACAGCGAAGTAGCCTGATCACTGTAGCGTTTTAGTGCGCGATTTTCGGGCCTAATGTTCTGCCACTCATAACGTGCCCCCACTTCAAACCGCAGTGCATCCCACTCGTAACTTTCTACCATAAACAGCCCCGTACTATGGGTTTTGCTGGGAGGAATAAAGTTCTCGCTGCCGCCTACCGACTTAAAGTTTGAATGCGCTGTTTGTATACCTACTACCCCAGTCAGCCCACCCCATGGTTTGTGCTGCAGTTCAATACGGCCATCGTAGCCACGGTTTGTGAAGCGCGTGCCGGTTACTCCGTCATCGCGTTCGTCGTGTCGATAATCGGTATAGCCTGCTCGGAACCTAACACTGTCAAAACCGGGCAATGGATCATCTAACTCACCACGTACATCAAAGCGGTCACTACGCAATATCGCGTTCGTTTTATGGTCATGTTCATGTTCATGATCGTGGTCGTGTCCGTGATCGTGACCGCCGTGGTCATGCCCATGATCATGGCCGTGTCCACCACAATGCAAGGATGAGCCGTGCGGGTGGCAATCTTCATATTCGTGAGTATGACCTGGCAAACCGTACTTATCGTATCGGTACGAATACGCCGCACCTATGTAGCCCCTATCTCCCACAAAGGACACACCCACACTCATGTTGTCGCTTCTAGCATTGGAGTTTTCTACCCTGCTGTCTTTCCAATGGGGAACGCGGTAATCCTTACCCTCGCTACGATTTGCATTTAGCTGCACCACCACCGAGCCCGTACTACCCGTAAGCGATATGGCCTCGGCATTACCGCGATCTACGCTGCTGCCTTGCAATTGCACGCGGCCAGAAAAGGCTTTTTCTGGAATCGAGGTGGGTATTTTGTTATCCACAATATTCACCACACCACCAATCGCCCCGCCCCCGTATAGCAAGGCAGACGGCCCACGCAGCACTTCAATACGTTCCGCCGAGAAAATGTCGGCGGGAATCGCATGATCAGGAGACACCGCCGACGCATCCATAAACTCAATCCCATCACTCAGGACTTTGACGCGCGGCGCTGTTTGACCACGAATCACAGGTCGTCCAGCTCCGGCACCAAAGGTGTCACTATGAATGCCGGGCGATTGCGCCAACACCTGCCCTAGCGTATCGGCCGCATTCACCGCCAGCAAATCATGCGTTTCAACAACCGTGATAGCCGTTGCTCCTTTATTCAGCTCCGTCTGTAAAGGCAACGCCGAAATTCGGATGGCGTGTAATGTGGGCACAGTAGCCTGTTCAGTGTGTTCCTGTGCTACGGCAAGCGGCATACTGCCCAGCCCCACCAAGATGCTAAGGCTAAGGGGTTTAAGAGGGAATTTCATAAGATCGTGTAAAGGTAAGTTTTAGGGAGTGTTATGTTATAACATAACAAACAATAGCTATTACTATTCCAATACACGCTGTGCTGGTTCTAGGAGTCTTCTTTGTGTTGATCTAGAGTGGTAAAGAAAGGCTGAAAGCCCGATTAGCAACGACTGTCTGCCGTAGCCTAAGGCTGCCACACAAAAAAGGCACCCATAGGTGCCTTCAGAACTTACAACGTTAGCCGCATCAGATTGCCCGCGTAATACCCCCATCAACCCGCAGATTCTGCCCCGTGATGTATCCCGCATCATCAGACAATAGAAACGCCACCGTACCTGCCACCTCTTCAGCCTTGCCATAGCGCTGCATAGGTACGCTATCACGCCGTGCATCGGTAGCAGGCAAACTGTCTATCCACCCCGGCAGCACGTTATTCATACGTATATTCTGTGCTGCGTACGTATCCGCAAAAATCTTTGTGAAACTGGCCAAACCAGAACGCATCACCGCCGAGGTAGGAAACATATCAGACGGCTCAAATGCCCACGCTGTGGATATGTTGACGATTGCCCCTTTGCCCTGCTGTTGCATCACTGGCACCACCAATCGAGCAGCACGTACAGCATTGAGGAAATACACCTCCATGCCTTTGTGCCAGTCCTCATCACTAAGCTCCAAAATAGGGGCTCGCGGGCCATGCCCTGCCGAATTCACTAAGGCATCAATACGCCCCCAACGCGCTACGGCTAACTCCACCAGATGATGTAAATCATCCTGTGATTGGTTTGAACCCGTTACCCCTATACCGCCTAATTCTTTGGCCAGTGCCTCCCCTTTGCCTGAGGACGACAATATCGCCACCCCATAACCATCTTTGGCTAAACGTCGTGCTGCCGCGGCGCCCATACCCGACCCACCAGCGGTAATTAGTGCTACTTTTTCTACAGACATGATTTACTCCTAAAGACAGTGTATGGCGTTATTATCAACCTGTAGCGGCTAATGTTCTAACGATAAATATTCCCACAATACTGTAGAAAAACTACTGCCTAATCATGCCTATCAGCCGACGAAAACTCCCCCCATTAAATGCACTACGGGCCTTTGACGTTGCAGGCCGACGCCTAAGTTTTAGGGCTGCTGCCGATGAGCTAGGCGTGACACAAGGTGCTGTGGCTCAACAAGTACGTGCGCTAGAGGCTCACTTGGGCGTACATCTCTTTCAGCGCTTGCCACGCGGTGTGGCGTTAACACCGGCTGGAGCTAGCTACTTAAGTGATATTAGCCATGCGTTTGATACGCTTACTACAGCTACAGAAAGGCTTGCCCATCGCCCTGATCGCGTCACCATCAGCGTGACACCTACCATTGCCGCCAAACTACTGATTCCCCGTTTGGCCCATCTCTATACCGTATTACCGCAGGTAGAACTGCAAACCATTGCCACGGATGCCCTGTCGGATTTTGATAGAGACCATGTGGATATCGCCATACGCTTAACCCCACGTGCACTCCCCACCACACTGGAAGCAGAGCTGCTCTTTCATCAAGAACTGATCGCCGTGGCCAGCCCCCATTTAGTGCTACCCCACCAACCACCGCTGTCCGCAGCTCAATTAATAACCTTGCCTTTACTGCACGACGCCCACGATCGCTGGCCAGCCTTTTTAAACAGCCCCTCTCGCCTACCCGGCACCCTATTCAACCAAACCGCCTTAGCAATTGATGCCGCCTTAGGAGGGCAAGGCGTGGCACTCACCAACAAGGCTTTTGTCGCTGATGACTTGAGATCTGGTCGTTTAATCGCGGTTAGCGAACACTGCATTACGCTACCAGCCTCGTACTACTTACTACGTAAACGCAGCGCTACACGTCTTCCAGCAGTAGACGCCGTCTGGGACTGGTGCTTGCAACAATTTCAGCACTAACCCCTCCCAGATGTACCACTATGCAAACCACTTTGCACAACGCCCTGAAGCTGCTTATACTGAATTTCATGACAATAGCCGCTAGCCCCTTCATGACTGAGATGATTCGTCGCCCCACAAAGGCGGGTTAGCTGGTGCGCACAACTATTGCACAGACCCGCCTACCCTGGCGGGTTTTTTTATCCCCACACGGGATGCTACTTAGATCAAGGAACAGCACATATGACTTCTACCCTCAAAACGTCCGCTACCTCGCAAGCCATGTTGCACTTCATTTGCGGAAAGATTGGATCAGGTAAGTCTACGCTTGCTGCTCAACTTGCTATTGCGCCCCACACACTATTAATCAGTGAAGATAGCTGGCTGGCCGCTCTCTACCCAGACGGTATAAAAACCATCACAGACTATGCTCGCTGTGCTGGGCTGCTACGTGCAGCCATGACCCCACACATTGCACAACTGCTAGAAACTGGCGTATCTGTGGTGCTGGACTTCCCCGCTAACACGTTGGCTAGCCGTGAGTGGATGCGTAGTTTAAGTAAGGCATCTGCCACACCACATGTGCTGCATTTTCTGGATATCCCTGATGCCGTGTGTAAAGCCAGACTACATCAGCGCAATCAATCGGGGACACACCCCTTTCAAACCTCTGAAGCTGAGTTTGATGCCATCAGCAGTTATTTTGTGCCCCCTACAGAAGACGAAGGGTTGGTAGTACAGCGTTATACCGCTGACCACACCGCAGAACTCCCCCACATACATCGCGTCATCGCTGCCCACCACAGTGAGTTCCCCGACCCTATCACCTTTACTAAAGGTACGACCTTAACCATGGGCGCAAAATATGCTGGCCCTGAAGGATGGGATAACTGGTTTTTTTGCACCCTACCTACGCACAGTGGTGGCTGGGTACCTAGTCAGATTATTGCTAGAACATCCGATGCACCGTCACACGGCATGGCCTTAGAAGACTATACCGCTCAAGAGCTGAACGTTAGGGCAGGAGAGATCGTGGCTGTTCTTAAACACCTCAACGGCTGGATGTGGTGTAAGAACTTACTGACTCAGCAAAGCGGCTGGGTACCTGCTGCTTCGCTTGAGTCTTTAGCAAAAAACACTGCACTTACAGCGTGATGTAAGTGCGTAGACGCTCTGCGGCATTGCGTAAATGACGCTCTGCTGCTGCAGCCGCTGCATCGGAATCACGCTGTTCTATAGCCTGTACGATAGCTTGGTGCTCGGCCTGCACGTCTTCGATTAAGTCTTGGTGATACTGTGCGGTATGGCTACGCGCTTGGCGTATCAAACGACGCACATGCTGTTCCAAGTACTCATTTAACGTAATAAAGTGCGGGTTATGAGTAGCATCTACAATGGCTTGGTGAAAGGCGTAGTCCTCCTCGTCACCCAACTGATCACACGCAATAGCGTACTCCATGCCTATCAGCGCTTTGCGTATCTTTTTCAGATCCGCTGCCGTATGCCGTTGTGCCGCATGTTTGGCGGCCGCTACCTCAATGGCCACCAACAGCTCTATCACATGCTCTAGGCTAGTAAGATCCCCCAGTGTGGCGCCTGACATGTCTAAGCTGAACATGCGGCGCTCACCTCGGGCATTCACAAACACGCCCCGCCCTTGCTGCGAATGCACCAACCCTTCGGACTTCAGCTGTGACAATGCCTCGCGCACAACGGAACGGCTCACCCCGAAGCGCTCTTGCAGTTGCGCCTCACTGGGTAGTTTTTGGTCAGCAACAAAGTTGCCGGTTTCTATTTCCTGCCGTATCCACGTCACAATGGGCGTGGAGTATGCAACGCTCTGTTTATGCCCTGCCATAGTGGTCAAACAATCCTGATCTGTTTTGGTAAGGTGTGAAACTCCGCCAGTATAACGAGACTGGCGGTCAAACGTTACACCATGTACAAGCCACCATTCACATGTATGGTTTCACCGGTCACAAACGACGCTAGGTCTGAACACAAAAACAGAATCACATCGGCCACTTCTTGGGCCGTACCAAAGCGTTGCAACGGCGTAGACGCTAATAAAGTTTGCCCTTTTGCTTGCAGCAAATCACGGGTCATGGCGGTTTCAATAATGCCTGGCGCGACACAGTTCACGCGTGTGCGTGGTGCCAATTCTAAGGCCAAGCTTTTGCTAAAACTGGTCACCGCCCCTTTAGAGGCCGAGTAATGCGCATGAGCATAACTACCGCGATGCCCCGCCATGGACGACAAATTCACAATGCTGCTGTGTTCAGACAAATACGGCATCACAGCTTGGCACATATAAAAGGTGCCATCCAGATTAATTTGCATCAATTGACGCCATTGCTCGGCACTCATCTCGGCCACTTTAGCCTCGGGATAAATACCAGCTGAATGCACCAATGAATCAATAGCGCCAAACCTAGCTGCCACCGACTTTGCTAATTCCAGACATGACTGTTGCGACCCTATATCAGCCGCATACCGCTCTGCCACACCACCTTGCTCACGTATCTCCTGTTCTAATTTTTCCAGTGCATTGGCATCACGATCACACAGTGCAATCTGTGCACCCGCTTGTGCCAATCGCAAGGCCAAAGCACGTCCAATTCCCCCTGCTGCACCGGTAATTAACACCGTTTTTTTATCTAGTCCCAGCATAGATCCTCCTCGTATTCGGGTTTATACCTATAATAGCAACCAATTGATTTATAACGACTTAATCACAATTACTGTGTTTATTGATCAATGCTCGTTGACACTCTTTTTGTTGCTGATATAGTATTTTTCAAATCGTCTGACAAGCATATCAAACTTATCAGACAAGTTACATAAAAATTATCCTTTGTGCTGGATATTCCTAAACCAATATCTGTCCCACACGAAGGCCTCGCCACATGCGAATTCTTTTCGGAGAATGGAGAGCAAACGATGAAACTAAAACACCTGACACTAACGCTGGCCGTAACTGGGTTGAGCAGCTTGGCTACTGCACAAGCCGCACCACTCAAAATCGCTTTAGTGGAAACACTGTCTGGCCCCCAAGCTTCTACCGGCCTGCTGTACAGAACCGCTGTCAAATTTGAGTTGGACAAAATCAACCAAGCTGGCGGTTGGAATGGTGAAGCCATTGAAATCATGGAATACGATAACCAGGGCGGACCAGCTGGTGCATCAGACAAAGTGAAAGCCGCTATCGCTGATGGTGCAGATATCATCATCCAAGGCTCATCGTCTGCTGTGTCTGGCCAAATTACCGAAGACATTCGCAAACACAACATCCGTAACCGTGGCAAAGAAGTGCTGTACCTGAACATGGGCGGCGAAGCTCTGGAACTGACGGCTGACAAATGTCACTTCTATCACTTCCGCTTCACCACTAACGCCCCTATTCGTGTAAAAACACTGGTTAACGCCATGCAAGAAGACGGCGTTCTGGGCTCTAACGTCTATGCCATGAACCAAAACTACTCATGGGGTAGTGACATGGAATACGCAACGGAACAACAAGCAGCTGCCAACAACTACACCGTCGTAGAAAAAACGCTGCATGACGTGAACCGTATTCAAGACTTTGCACCGTACGCTAACCGTATCAAAAACAGTGGTGCTGAAACGGTCATTACCGGCAACTGGTCCAACGACTTGTTGCTGCTGATGAAAGCCACACGCGATGCAGGTTTGAAAATCCGTTTCGGTACCGTGTTCTTGGATCAACCCGGCAACATCGCCAACGCGGGTGACTTGGCTCTAGGCCACTACATCTCCCACGCGTTTAACGTAGAAGCCAACGACGCCACTAAAGCCTTCGCTGAAGACTACAAAGCTGTTACTGGTCACTACCCTACTTATGTAGAACCACAAACTGTATTTGGCATTCAAATGCTGGGCGAAGCGCTGCGTAACACCGAAGCTAACGCTGATGGCAAGCTGAACACCACACAACTGGCACTGAATCTGGAAAACGTCACACTGCAAGGTCCTCTGGGTGAAATTGCGATTCGTGCCGATGACCACCAAGTCATGTTGCCTATCGTTGTGTCGCAAGTATCACGTGATGCCGAATACAAAGTAGACGGCACCGACATGGGCTTTAGCGTTGTCAAACTGTTCACCGGTGCAGAGGCCGTTAACCCCGTAGAACAAACATGTTCTATGAAACGTCCTTCCTAACTTCTGTTCTGATACGCCAGCCCACTTACGGTGGCTGGCGCTCTTCACTTTAGTCTCTAGTCCCTGAGCTCTACCTATTGCGCTTGGCAGAGCCTATACCTCCAACTTAGGCAAAAAAAGGCATACGCATGGAGTTTTTTGTTGTGTCCCTGCTGAACGGTAGCATCTACGGATTGCTGTTGTTCATGGTCTCCGCCGGCCTGACCCTTATTTTCGGCATGATGGGCGTACTTAACTTCGCCCATACCTCTTTCTACATGGTAGGCGCCTACTTGGCGTACTCCCTGCAAAAATACACAGGCTACTGGCCTGCCATTGTGATCGCCCCCATTTTGGTTGGGCTGATTGGTGCCTTCGTTGAGCGCTATATGCTGCGTCGCGTGCACCAATACGGGCACGGTCACCAATTGCTGCTGACTTTCGGTGTGTCATTCATCATCACTGAAATCATCAAACTGTTTTACGGTAACTACCCTGTGGATTACCGCGTACCCGAAGCGCTGAATTTCTCGGCATTCAGCATTTTCGGTACCAACTACCCCTTCTACCGCTTGCTGATCGGTGCCACATCACTATTGATGTTTGCCTTGATCTACTTGCTGCTGACCCGCACACGTGTGGGGATTGTGGTGCGCTCTGCTATCTACAAACCCCGCATGGGTGAAGCCTTGGGTCACAACGTTCCCATGGTGTTCATGGGTGTGTTTGCCGTGGGCGCTGGCTTGGCTGGTCTGGCTGGCGCGGTAGCGGGTGCGTTCTACACCACCAACCCCAACATGGCGCTAGAACTAGGCGTACTGGTGTTTGTGGTTGTGGTGGTAGGTGGCCTGGGCTCCTTAGGTGGTGCCATGTTGTCCTCCCTCATCATCGGTTTGGTGTCCTCGTTTGCAGTGGGCATTGATTGGAGCTTAGCCGACCTCTTTAGCCTTCTAGGCATGGGTGACTGGGCACGTACTACCGGTGGTTTACTCACACTAAAAGTTTCTTCCATGGCAGCCACGATTCCCTTCTTGCTCATGCTATTGGTGTTATTGATCCGTCCGTCGGGTCTGATGGGAAATAGGGAGTAATACGGTGAAACGCGTTTTTCTGTTCTTAGTGCTTATCGTTGTTCTCGCGTTAGCACCTTCTTACCTAAGCCCTGCCCTGCTCAATGCCGCTATTCAAATGCTGATTGCTGTGCTGTTCGCAACGGCCTTCAACGTGTTGGCAGGCCAAGGCGGCATGCTGTCTTTTGGTCACGCCGCCTATTTTGCAATCGGTACGTTTGCCACTATCCACGCCATGAATGCAGTGGACGGCATGGGTCTACTGCCTACGCCATTACTGCCATTGCTGGGTGCATTGGCAGGCTGTTTGCTGGGCATTGTGGCGGGTTGGTTTTCTACCCAACGTAGCGGTGTGTACTTTTCTATGATCACACTGGCTCTGGCCGAACTGCTGCACGCTCTTGCTCCTCACCTTAAAGGGGTGTTTGGCGGTGAAGGTGGTGTATCGGCCATGCGTATGCCTGCGTGGGGCTTTGACTTCGGTACCTCTACCGAGGTGTATTACCTGACCTTGGTCTGGGCATTGATTGCTATCGCATTGCTGTTCTACTTCACACGTACCCCACTGGGTCGCCTGTGCAATGGCTTACGCGAAAACACCAACCGTCTGCGTTTCTTGGGCTACAACGTGCATCGCCTGCGCGTCATGGTGTTCACCATTTCAGCAACCTTTGCTGGTCTGGCAGGTGGTCTGCAAGCCATGCACAACGAAGCAGCCAACTACGTGCTGTTTGACATGACCTTGTCCACCCAAGCGGTATTGTTTTCGTACATTGGTGGTATTGGTAGCTTCTTCGGCCCCGCATTGGGTGCTGCGGTGATGAGCTTCTTCGGCTATGCCGTATCTGATCTCACCCGCTCGTGGTTGCTGTACCAAGGCATCATCTTTGTATTGGTCATGATGTTCTTGCCGTCTGGCTTGTTCAGCATTTTGCAATGGTGGCAACGTAGCAGTGTGCGTCACAACATTGCTGTCTTAATCGGTGCCCTGATCACATGGACACTGGGCATTATTGCCGGTGCAGCAGGCGTAGTACTGATTGTTGAACTGCTAGGACGCATTCTTAGCCCCGACTATCACACCACCCCAGATGCGGCGTGGCCCGCCATCCAACTCTTTGGGCAGGAATGGTTACCCGGTTCAGTGATGACATGGGTATGGCCTGTATTGCTAGTCGTCATTGGCGTCATGATCACCGCGACCATGACACGTAAATGGCAAGCCATGAACGAGGAATAATAGCCATGACGTCTACTACTCATTCCCCTATTCTGACCATCAAGGATTTACACAAATCCTTTGGTGAGTCGCACATCATGCGCGGTGTGAACCTCACTCTTGAAAAAGGTGAACGCCACGCCATTATCGGCCCTAACGGTGCCGGTAAATCCACCTTATTTCATCTGATCTCAGGCTTATTGCGCCCCAGCAGCGGCACCATACAGTTGGACTCACGCCCTATTCAAGGCATGGACCCACAACGTATTAACCGTTTAGGTTTGGCGCGCTCTTTCCAGATCACCAACGTGTTTCCTGGTTTAAGCGTGTTTGAAAACCTGCGTTTGGGTGTCATGCGTAGACATAAGCTGGACTACAACTTCTGGCGTCCCGCATCACGCGCTACCGCCGTGACCGCTGAGGTCGATGTACTACTGGAAAACGTACGTTTAAGTGGGCAACGCGACACGTTGGCAGGTGAACTTAGCTATTCAGAACAGCGTTCATTGGAAATCGGTATTGCCTTAGCCTCTGACCCTAGCGTACTGCTGTTAGATGAACCCATGGCCGGTATGTCCAGAGAAGAAACCGACTACACCACGGGCTTGATCAAAGAGCTTAGCCAAGGCCGTAGCCTCATGATCGTAGAACACGACATGGACGTGGTGTTTTCGTTAAGTGACCGCATTAGCGTGCTGGTATATGGTCAGATTATCGCCACGGGTACGCCTGAAGAAATTCGCAACAACAAACTCGTACAAGAAGCCTATCTGGGTACGGAGGTACAGGCATGAGCACAGCCCAATCCCCTCTTTTGCGTGTGCAAGATGTGCACGCCCACTATGGCAAAAGCCACATTCTTCATGGTGTGAGCTTTGATGTGCAACAAGGTGAAGTATTAAGCCTGTTGGGCCGTAACGGTACAGGACGCTCTACCACGCTTAAAGCCATTATGGGCATGTTGACGCCCACCTCTGGCAACGTGGTGCTAGACGGCCAAGAACTAGCTGGAAAACCCGCCTATCAAATTGCCCGTGCGGGTATTGCCTATGTGCCCGAAGAGCGCGACATCTTCGCCAACTTAACCGTGGACGAAAACTTGCTGATGGGCATACAGCCCAAACGTGAGAACGCGCCAGTGTGGAACGTAGAGCAAATGTTTGACTACTTCCCACGCCTTAAAGAGCGTCGCAATACGCTGGCAGGTAATTTATCCGGTGGTGAACAGCAAATGCTCACTATCTGCCGTTCGTTACTAGGCAACCCGCGCCTGATTCTGGTGGACGAGCCTACCGAAGGCTTGGCACCCAAGATTGTAGAAGTAGTGGGTGAAGCACTGGAAGACATCAACAAACGTGGCGTTTCTATTATTTTGGTAGAGCAAAAACTCACCATCGCCATGAAGATTTCTACCAGTGTGTGCGTGTTAGGCCATGGCGCCGTGGTATTTCGCGGTAAGCCTGATGAGCTGCTTAACGATGCACAACTACTGAAAAACTGGTTAGCCGTATGAGTACCCTGTGGCCCAGTTTCTGTAACGCATTCACTTCCCAGCCTGTGCTGGACGCTACGTTTGAACCTAATTTTCTCATGTGAGTTTCACTATGCCAGACATTACCCCTTTGCAATCCCAGGCACCCTGGGTTGAATTCCAAACTACCGACAGTGATTGGCAAAACGCAGACCCGGCGGTACTGGGTACGCTACTCACGCATGTACACCTGATCCGCGCGTTTGAAGAAACCGTGGTTGGCCTTGCCATGGAGGGCTTGGTACACGGCCCTGCGCACTCTAGCGTGGGTCAAGAAGGCGGTGCAGCAGGCTCATTAGCCTTACTGCGTACCACCGACCAAATTAACGGTTCGCACCGTGGCCACCACCAGTTCTTAAGCAAAGCGTTGGCGCATTTGCACCCTAACGGTATTTCCCCTACCGCTGAACTGGACACCGCCACGACAGCACTGCTGCAGCGCACATTGGCCGAAATTTTGGGCTTATCCCAAGGTTTTTGCCAAGGCCGTGGTGGTTCTATGCACTTGCGTTGGGACGAAGCAGGCGTACTGGGTACTAATGCTATTGTGGGCGGTGGTATTCCGTTGGCTGCAGGTGCTGCATGGGCACACAAACACGCTGGTACTAGCGATGTTGCCATCACCTACTTTGGCGACGGTGCCGTGAACATTGGTTCCGCGCTGGAAACCATGAACTTGGCCGCCGCCTGGAAATTACCCCTGTGTTTCTTCATTGAAAACAACCGCTACGCAGTATCCACATCGGTGGAAGAGGCCACGGCCGAACCCCGCCTGTCGGCACGCGGTCAAGCCTTCAACATTCCTAGCTGGAAAGTAGATGGCATGAACCCATTGGCCGTACATTTGGCCATGCAACAAGCCTTAGCACACATGCGTGCAGGCCGTGGTCCCACCATCATTGAAGCTGACTTGTACCGTTTCTATCACCAAAACGGTGGTTTTGCCGGCAGCGCCTTTGGCTACCGCAGCAAAGAAGAAGAACAACAATGGCGTGAACGTGACCCAGTCACGCTGATGAACACCAAAATGGTGGAATTGGGACTGATCACTGCTGAAGACATTGAGCAACTGCAAACTCGCATTCAGCACGCCATGAAACAAGCGACTGAAGCCTTAGTTGAAGCTGATCCTGAGGGCAAAGCAGGCAAACGTCGTATCCGCCCTGAACTGTGGCCTGCTCCACACTTCCGCGATGTGGGCTTACGTGGCGACCTCAGCGAAATGGATGGCGTAGCCACCGTCGAGCAACACGCATTTAACGCTGAACTCGCCCCACGCAAATTCATCGACGTCGTGGCGGATGTGATGGGCCGACGCATGGAAACTGACCCCGGCGTAGTCATCATGGGTGAAGACATTCACCGCCTAAAAGGCGGCACCAACGGCGCAACACGTGGTTTGGCAGATCGTTTCCCTGACCGTGTATTGGGTACCCCTATTAGCGAAAACGCCTTTGCTGGTTTAGGCGGTGGTTTGGCGATGGATGGTCGTTACCGTCCTGTGATCGAGTTCATGTACCCCGACTTCATGTGGGTAGCCGCCGACCAAATCTTTAACCAAATCGGTAAAGTACGTCACATGTTCGGTGGTGATATCAATGTGCCACTGGTACTGCGCAGCAAAGTAGCAATGGGCAGTGGTTACGGTTCACAGCACTCTATGGACCCTGCCGGTATTTTCGCTACCAGCCCAGGCTGGCGCATTGTGGCTCCATCCACACCCTTCGATTACGTAGGGTTGATGAACACTGCCCTAAAACTGAACGACCCCGTTCTGGTGATCGAACACATTGATTTGTACGCCTCTACCGGCTTGGCCGCAACGGACGATTTGGATTACTGCTTGCCTGTAGGTAAAGCAGCCGTACGTCGTGAAGGTAAAGCCCTCACCATCCTGACTTACCTGTCCATGGTGCAACACAGCTTGGAAGCTGTAGAGCAAACCGGTGTAGATGCTGAAGTGATTGACCTGCGTTGGTTAGACCAAGCCAGCTTGGATTGGGACACCATCGGCGAAAGTATTCGCAAAACCAACAATGTGCTGATCGTAGAACAAGGCGCCAAAGGTACGTCCTACGGTGGCTGGTTGGCCGACGAAATCCAACGCCGTTACTTCGACTGGCTGGATCAACCTATTCAGCGCGTAACCGGTGGCGAAGCCTCCCCTAGTATTTCCAAAGTACTGGAACGTGCTGCCCACGCTCGCACTGAAGAAGTGGTTGAAGGCTTGCAACGTGTGCAACACGGCCAAGGCCTGAACTAGGAGTAAGCATGATGAGCACTACGATGGTATCCCACTTAGAGGTTGGCATTTGCTGCCGCGACCTGCCTGCCCTGCAACGCTTCTACGAAGAAGGGCTGGGCTGCACGGCAGTCAGCCTCATTCACGTGCCCGCCGAGAAAGCACTACCCGCTGCCATGTCGGCACAGGGCTACAGCGTAGTGCGTCTGCAAACCACCTATGGCGAGCGCATCAAGTTAGTACAGCCCGATGCAGCACCTCTGGATGCCGAAGCTGATCTGCCCTTTCTCTTAGACCGAGCAGGTAGCTTCTACCTCACGTTTATCGTGGCAGATATTGACGCCGCCATACAGCGTTTACAACAGGCTGGCGCGCAATTCCTAACCGGCGACCATCGCGTTGAAGTACGTGATGGCGTCTACCTTGCTTTCTGCAAAGACCCAGAGGGCAACGTCTTGGAACTGGTCACTTATGCTGACCTGCACGCCTACCGTAATGATTTGCAAAACAGGAATTAAGTCATGGCTACCCTTATAACCATGCCCGGCGTAGCCGCCGGCAATGACGCCGCTCAAATCCTGAGCTGGTTGAAAAAAGAAGGTGAAGCCGTCAACGTCAACGACGAGCTTCTGGAAGTAGAAACCGACAAAGCGGTAGTAGAAGTTGCGGCTGAAGCCAGCGGCATACTGGCACGTATTTTGGTGCCAGCAGGTCAATCGGCCGAAGTTGGCGCACCCATCGCGGTCATTTTGGCGGCTGGCGAAGGCGATGCAGAACTGCAAGCCGCGTTGGCAGGCATCCCCTCTGCTGCACCCGCTGTTGCTGCCCCTGCAGCCGACGTGGTGGCACCTGCGGCAGTGACAACTGCCATTTCCGCCCCCGCAGAACACACCACAGGCCGTATTTTTGCTAGCCCCTTAGCCCGCCGTTTAGCACAAGAAGCTGGCCTAAACTTGGCCACACTACACGGCAGTGGCCCACATGGCCGCATCATTAAAAATGATGTGCTAAAAGCACAGGCTCAACAGCCTGCCGCTGTTGCTACAACTGCCGCACCCGTTGCTGCGCCGGTAGCCAGCAGCGCCGCCTACACCGCACAGCCACACAGCGCCATGCGCCGTACCATTGCTCGTCGCCTGACCGAAAGCAAATCTACCGTTCCGCATTTCTACTTGCAAGCAGAGTGCCGTGTGGATGCTCTGTTAGCGTTACGTGCGCAAATTAACCAAACTGCCAGCCAGAAAGTATCGGTTAACGACCTCATCGTTAAAGCCGTAGCGGTCACACTGCAAGCCATGCCAGAGATGAACGTCAGCTGGACAGAAGACGCCTTGCTGCAATATCACGATGTGGATATCTCGGTAGCAGTGTCTACAGACGCAGGCCTAATTACCCCTGTGGTACGTAACGCCAACAATCTGTCGCTGTCAGCACTGAGCCAGAATGTACGTCAGTTGGCAGAGCGTGCTCGCGATGGCAAATTGCAACCTAACGAATACCAAGGCGGCAGCTTCACCATTAGCAACTTGGGTATGTACGGTGTACAGAACTTTGCTGCCATCATTAACCCACCACAAGCCGCTATTTTGGCGGTAGGTGCTGCTGAACGTCGCGTAATTGCCGAGGGTGATGACATGGTGATTGCACACATGCTCAGCATGACCTTATCGGTAGACCACCGTGCTATTGATGGTGCCTTGGCTGCGCGTTGGCTAGCTCGCTTCAAAGAAACACTTGAAGCACCGCTTTCCATTCTGATTTAAGGCTGGCCATGACTACTACCTCCTCTTTTGACGTCACCATCATCGGTGGTGGCCCTGGCGGTTATGTGGCCGCCATACGGGCTGCACAATTGGGCTTACGCACGGCGCTGGTGGAAAAAGAACACCTAGGCGGCATCTGCTTAAACTGGGGATGTATTCCCACTAAAGCCTTGCTGCGCTCTGCCGATGTGCTGCGTTTGATTCGTGACTCTGCCAGTTTTGGTATTCAGTGTGCTGCACCTACGGTAGATTTGGCGGCCATCGTCAAACGTTCACGTGGCATCTCGGCGCAGTTGCAGCGCGGTGTAAAACATCTGATGCAAAAAAATGGCGTACAAGTCTTTAACGGCCATGGCAAATTGGGCGCCCCTGCCGCATCGGGGCTAAACGTTGTGGTGGAACAAGCCGACGGCAGCACCCAGTCGCTACACACTAAAGACCTGATTCTGGCAACGGGTGCTCGTGCTCGCACATTGCCTATGTTCCCCGTAGATGGCCAATCTGTGTGGAGCTACAAAGAAGCTTTAGTACCTACTTCGGTGCCTAAATCGCTCACCATCATTGGTGCAGGTGTTATTGGCATTGAGTTTGCTAGCTTCTACCGTGCATTGGGTTCTGAAGTACACGTCGTAGAAATGGGCGATCGCATCTTGGCTTCTGAAGATGGCGAAGTATCCCAACACGTAGCTAAAGCCTTACAACGTGATGGCATACAGCTGCACTTGGGTTGCCGTATCAAAGACGCCAAAAAGCAAGGCCAAGGCTGGACACTGCAATTAGAAGGCGCTACGGGTGCAAAAAACCTGCAAGCCGATGTGGTGTTGGTCGCCGCGGGCATTGTGGGTAACACCGAAAAATTGGGCTTGGAGAACTATGCGGTGAAGGTGGAAAACACCCACATCATCACGCAGGACTTCAGCGCAACCGGCCACCCCCATATCTATGCAATTGGTGATGTAGCCGCAGCCCCCTGGTTGGCACATAAAGCCTCGCACGAAGCAGTAATTTGTGTGGAGCATATTGCAGGGTTAAACCCGCACCCCTTAGATGCAGACCGCATTCCTGCCTGCATTTACAGCCACCCACAAGTCGCCCACGTTGGACTAACAGAAGAGCAAGCCAAAGCCCGTGGTCGTACCTTGCGCATCGGTAAGTTCCCACTGGCCGCCAACGGTAAAGCCCTCGCCATGGGCTCGTCTGACGGTTTCATCAAAGTAATTTTTGATGACCAAAGCGGTGAACTGTTAGGCGCCCACATGGTGGGTGATGAAGTGACCGAACTGATCCAAGGCTATGGCATTGCGATGCAACTGGAAACCACCGAAGCCGAACTGATGCAAACCGTGTTTGCTCACCCCACGCTGTCGGAATCCATGCATGAAGCAGTGCTAGACGCTTACCAACGCGCCTTGCATTACTAATGCGACGTTGATGTAGCCAGCACGGATAACGCCTGTTCTACTTTAGCGTTATCCAGTGCTGTGCTGCCTTTCCAGCTTTCTTGCAACACCTGTAAAGCCAAGGTTAACGCGGCAGAATCTGTGCCCGATAACAACTGGGTACGCACTACCTGCGCGCTATGGCGCTGTTCTGCTGAGACATCGGCCCTGCGTAGCAACACACTCAAATGCTGCTGCAATACCCCTATCGCCTTTACGCTTTGCCCCCAGGCCAACGCATTCTCGGTTTGTGTCGCCGCGGTACCTGCGGTGTGATAACGCGCTAACTTCAACATACCCAAGCTTAATTGCGCATACCACTGCGACTTGCTTTCGGCCTCCATGGGTTCCGCTGCCTGCTTTAACAAGGCATACCGTACTTTGGCGCGCACGTTAGCAATCTGTGTGGCGCTATTGGCTGGAAAAATCAGCCAAAATGCCACCATCGCCATCACAGGCCCCAGCACTACCGCAATACCCGCCTGCCAAGCGTGCGTCCAATCACCCAACAAGGGCCAACCGGGTTGCACCAACAGTAGGAGCACCATATTAAAGTCAAAGCCACGTGGCCCCGCACCAATACGGTGACCAAAAAACAAACCACCCATCAAAATAAACGGCATTAGGCTCAGTATTTGCGCCGTTTCACTGCCCATGTACGGCCACACCAGCCACCTACATACCCAGGCTGCTAATACACCTAAGGCCTGCCCTATCACCACCTGCTTCAAAATAGGCAACGGCTGCGTGACGGTAGAAAATACCGACACCATGATGGCGGTTCCCACCAACATGAATGCCCCCATTTCTATGCCACTTAGCAGCCATGCAGCGCCCGCCAAGGCCATCATTAAGAATGATCGCAACGAGGCTCGCATGGCTTCACGCGTATCGTAATAGGCAGCTACCTCCCTAGGTAGCGACTGACTGCTAATCTGCGATACATCGCTGTTTAACAATGCCTGCACCAGCGCTACCATTTGCCCACGCCAACGGCGCACACGCTGGCGCAAATTCCATGACCCTGCTACTTGAGTTTCTAGGCTTTCTTCCATTAACGCCAGTTGGCGCAGAATGTGCCGCTTTTTTTCCTCCAGTTCAGGCGTGCTTTGCCCCACAGCCTGTTCAGCCCGTAGTACCTGTTCGGTATCACGCACCAACGCTTTTAACCGTTTGGGAATGTTGACCGCATTCGCCACAGGAGCAAAGCGCCAGCCCACCAACAAGGCGATGACCACCCCTAGCGATACGGTAAAAATACGGTCTATACCAATGGCGAAAATAGAGGTGAAGTGATGGCTTTTCAGCAGCGTCACCATCACTGCTGTGTAACCAGACAACATGGCACCATAGGAAATGAAACCACGAATACGGTTGCCTGCCCACGTGCATAAGCCTATCCATACGGCTAAACCAAAGGTCAGCCACACCAAGTTGTCCGCTGTTAGCAGCAACAGCAGCATGCCAAATACGCCACCAATCAATGTGCCCAGTAACCTAAACACACTTTTCTCAGCCAATTGACCACGCCATGGCTGTGAACCTGCCCACACTGTCATGCCCGACCATTGCGGATGCTCTAAGCCCAACAACCACGCAATGACCACGGCGGCACACGCCGCTAACGCCGTGCGGCCCGCAAAGGCCATGCGAGGTTCATCAAAGCCCCATTTACTTAAGCCCCGCGTCCAGCTCATACCTTATTCGCCTCGTTATGCAGGGCACGTATGTTGGCGTCTATGTGCTCTAGCATGGCGCTGAATTTTTCTATCTGCTCATCACTTAAACCAGCCAGCATGTCACTTTCTGCGGCAAACAAGCTCTTTTGCAGCGGTGCCAAAGCAGTTCTGCCTTGCTCGGTTAAGTACAACAGTTTGCTGCGCCTGTCGTTTTCATCAGCACGCCGCTCTACTAGCGATTTGCTCACCAGCACGTCAATTAACCGCACTAAGGTAGAGGCATCTAAATCCAGCCTAGCAGCTAAGTCTTTTTGCGAAATACCGCCGCCACTGCGCTCTATATGCACCAATGGCCGCCACGTGGCATCCGTTAGCCCTACTTGCGCAAGGCTACTGTCCACACCTGCCCGCCACCGACGCGACACTCCTACAAACATCATGCCAAAACGTTCTCTGGCGTTGGATTTGTTACTCATAAAATAGATGATATCAAAATGATTTGAATACCAAGTATATACACGCATCCATAAACAACGCTAGTCCACACTACCCATACAGTTCGTGTATGCTGCCTTTTTTCTACTGATTTTTAGACGCCATGATGCAGAAGTTCCTACCCATAGTGCTGCTGATTTTTTCCAACGTGTTCATGACCATTGCGTGGTATGGGCATTTGAAATTTCCCCACAGCCCTATAGTGAAAGTGATTCTGATCAGTTGGGCCATTGCGTTGGTGGAATATTGTTTAGCCGTACCGGCTAACCGCTTGGGGCATACGGTGTACTCCGCCGCCGAGCTAAAAACTATGCAAGAAGTGATTACCTTGGTGGTGTTTGCGGTATTTTCTGTGCTGTACCTGAAGGAAAGCCTCACCATTAATCATGCAGTGGGTTTTGCCCTGATTTGTGCCGGCGCTTTTTTTGTCTTTAAAGGTCCGCTATAAGCGCGGTCACAATACAGGCACTACCGCTACGAACACTAACCCGCCTACGGCCAGCAATACAAAGGGGTTCACTCGCCCCGATAACAACAGTGCCGTGCTGCCTAAAGCCACCACCCACGCTAATTCTTTATAACTGCTGGCATCTAAGATGGTGCCAGCAGCGGCAAATACCATGCCAGCAGCAATAGGCACCAACCCTTTTTCCATGGCGCGTACCCACCGCTTACCTGCGTGACGTTGCCATACTCGAACAATGGCATACATCAACAACGCCGAGGGCAAAAAGATCGCTATACCAGCTACCCATGCCCCCCAGAAACCGGCTACTTCCCAGCCAATCACGGCCACTAATAAGGTTTTGGGGCCAGGTGCCAAACGGGATAAGGCAAAAGCGTCTAAGAACTCTTGATCCGTTAACCACCCTTGCTGAGTGACGACTTGTTCATGAATGGCGGGGATAATGCTTTGCCCACCCCCAATCGTCAGCAGCGACAAAGGAATAAACACCCGTAACAACGCTAGCAGCAATAACCACATGGTTAGTCCTCCAGCGACTGATAGGCATACCACACCGATAACGGCGCGGCGATAACGATCACTACGACCAAGTTGATTTGCCACACATAGATAGCGGCAAATACGGCCAGCATGAAGAGCAACCCGATCTTATCTGGCATGACGCGTTTAGCCGCGTGCACACCCATTTCTAACGACAGCCCAGTAGCCGCAGCGGCAATACCTGCCATCAACACAGGTACCCAACTAATGGCTTTCATCGTGCCATACATTTGCGCCAACACAATAATAAGCAGCAAAGCGGGCACCACCATGCCCACCGCACTCCAAAATGCCCCTGCCCCACCGCGCAATCGGTAGCCTACCCAGATGGCTAGGTTCACCACATTTAGGCCCGGTAATGCCTGTGATAGCGCTACACCACTTAAGAATTCGTCTCGCGTTAACCATGCGCGTTTCAGCACAAAGTCACGCATCATCCACCCGCTAACGCCGCCCCCAAAACTGGTTAACGCAATACGCGTAAAAATCCAGAACAACAGCCATAATGACGGCCTATCCGAGGCGTTTTCCTTAGATGGTAACGGCATCAGCAGCTCTCCTGCGTTGCCAGGCTTTTTCCTGACGCCACGCCAATAGCAACACCACTAGACCGCAGAATGACAAGGCTGCCCCTGCCCACGCGGTAGACTGCAATCCAAAGCCAGCATCAATCACCACGCCCCCCAACCAGGCACCTAAAGCGTTGGCAAAGTTAAAGGCAGAATGATTTAGTGATGCCGCTAAGGTTTGCGCATTCGCAGCCACATCCATCAGCCGGACTTGTAGCACTGTACCCAACGCGCCAATAGTACCTACGGTAAAAATACCAATAAATAGCGTGACGTTATGGCGCATCATCATAGGGAACATCAAGAGCAAACACAGCCCCCATAACAAAATGGCACCTGCGCCTCGGAACAACCAACGGTCAGCGGCCCAACCGCCTACGTAGTTCGCCACAATCATCCCTGCCCCAAACACCGATAACGCTATGGGCACGACGTGCGTAGGCAAGCCAGCACCTTCGGTCACAATAGGGGCGATATAGCTCATCACCGCAAACATACCGCCACAGCCTATACCGCCTATGGCTAAGGTCATCCACACCCGTGGATTACGTAAGGCACTCAGTTCTTGTCTCGCCGAACTGTGTACTTCAGGCAAATCGCGGGGTACAAATCGACGAATCAAGTAAATAGTTAGCACGGCAATGCCGCCTACTAAGGCAAAGGGCCATCGCCACCCTGCCCACTGTCCTAGCCAAATCGCAATAGGGTTACCCACCAATGCGGCAACGGTAAGCCCCATCATCACCCGCCCTACGGCGTAGCCTCGTCGGTACGGCTCTACCATCGATGCTGCAATCAGCGCCGCCACCCCGAAGTACGCGCCGTGTGGCAGCCCACTTAGAAACCTAAACAACATCAGCCACTCAAAGGTAGGAGCCAATGCGCTAGCAAAGTTCGTGATGGCGTACATCACCATCAAACTAATGGCTAACCAAATACGAGGGAGCCGCGCGCCCCATACCGATAAGATGGGGGCTCCAATCACCACCCCTAGCGCATAAGCACTAATCAAGCGGCCCGCTTGTGGCTCGGTCATCTGATGGTATTGCGCCACCTCGGGCAAAATACCCATGATGGCAAACTCACCCGTACCTATGCCAAAGCCTCCGGCGGCTAAGGCGATCAACGCTAACCACAGCGTTGCCCCAGTAACGGGGCGGTACTGCACGGTTTCTATGGGTTTTGCCGACATCAAGTTACTCCTGCATCACCGCTGCTGACTGTGACGCCAACCAACGTATTACCCCTTCTGCTGCGACTTTCCCGCTAGCAAAACTGGCCGTCAACAAATAGCCGCCAGTGGGGGCGTCCCAATCCAGCATTTCACCGGCGCAAAATACACCCGGTAAGCGATGCAACATTAGGTTGTCATCCATATTCGCGGCTGCTACACCACCTGCTGTGCTGATGGCCTCATCCATACTCTGCAAACCCGTAATCCGTAAGGGCAACGACTTAATCGTTTGCGCCAACTGTGCAGCATCGTCAAACGCATCGCGTGCTAACACCTCATACAGCAAGCCTAGCTTCACCCCTTTAAGCCCTAGCTGACGCTGCAGAAAGGTAGACCACGACCGCCCGGCACGCGGTGCACTAACGGCTTTTTCCACAGCGGCTACGTCTCGGTCGGGAGTTAAATCCAGCGCAATATCCGCATGCCCTTGTTCACGTAACTGCTGACGAATACTGGCCGATAAGGCATACACCAAACCGCCCTCTATACCCGTTTCAGTAACCATAATTTCGCCACGTCGCCATGCTTGGTGGCCTGCTGTCTGCATGGCTATGGTTTTCACAGCTTGCCCCGCAAAACGCTCCGAGAAATGGCTGCTCCATGGGATCACGACGCCACCGTTTGATGCTTCCAATGCTGTCATCTGCACATTACGTTTACCCAACCACTGCACCCATGCTGCATCACTACCTAGGCGTGACCAACTTCCACCGCCCAACGCCAAAATCACTACTGGTGCCTCTACCTGCACCTGCCCTTTAGGCGTGTCAAAACATAAGCGTTCAGTATCATCCCAACCTGTACAGCGATGGCGAGTGTGTAACTGCAAACCTTGGCTACGCAAACGTTGCAACCACGCACGCAACAATGGCGCTGCTTTCATTTCTTTGGGAAAAACACGCCCTGATGACCCCACAAAGGTTTCTGCCCCTAAGGCATCTGCCCACGCACGCAAGGCAGCGGCATCGAAGCGTTGCAGCCACGGTTCCACCCAACTGGCTGAGTCACCATAACGAGAAAGAAAAGGGGAAGCTGCTTCACAGTGAGTAAGGTTTAAACCGCCTTTACCAGCCAGTAAGAACTTGCGCCCTACCGATGGCATAGCGTCATATAACGTGACCTTTATACCTGCTTGAAGCAAGGTTTCAGCTGCCATCAGACCGGCGGGGCCTGCTCCAATGATGCTGACCGAATGCATGACCATACTTGCACTACACAAAAAATGCCGCGACCTGCGACTACATCGCATTATATCGCGGCACTTGCCCTCGCTGTGGCGTGAGTCTTTTACTGTTGGTAAGGACGCGCAAACTCGTTAGCAAGGAAGTCGGTCAATGCAATGGCTTCTTGGCCCACAAAACCAGACTGCGGCAACTTGCCCTGACGGAACAAATCTACGGCCACACACAAGCCAGACGTGGTGGTTTGCTGGATGGCACTTTCGTAACCAAACGACGTTTGTGCCGAGTGTACACAGCGCATCAGTTTTTGTTCTTGCAGCACACCATTCTTACGCCCAGAGGCCGATACCACCACCAACACCATATCGTCATAGGTGCGCGGAATAGCCTTCATCAGTAAGTCTTTCAACACATCCGGCTGGGTGCGTAGCTGCAGGTCATCCAATAAAAACTGCATGTAGTTGTGATGCCCTGGGTAACGGATGGACTTATAGTCCAGGTTTTGTGCTTTACCTTTCAAGGTGCTGCATAAGGTGCCCAACCCGCCCGAGGTATTAAATGCCTCGTATAACACCCCATCAGCATGTAGGTTTTCTAGCCCCTCCATAGGCATAATGGACACCGACTCGCCATCACGCAATGCTTCGCACGGGTGTCTATACTCGTTAATCAGCCCGTCTATGCTCCACGTTAGGTTATACATCAAGCGGTTATCGGGGTTACGCGGCAAGGCCCCTACTCGTAGTTTCAAGTGCTGAACGTCATCAAATTCCGCTGCTAACGAATGTGCTGCCACCCCTACAAAACCGGGTGCTAAACCACATTGAGGCATTAACACGGTACTCGCCCCTTTACCCAACGCCATCATATGTTGGGTAGCCTGCACGTCTTCCGTCAAATCAAAATAGTGTCGACCATGTTTTACTGCGGCTGCCGATACGTGCTTAGCCATATGAAACGGCAAGGCATTAATCACGGTTTGAGCATCAGTATCACGCAGCAAGGTCTCTAAGGCCTGCGCATCCCTCAAGTTCACTACCTGGGTAGAAATACCCCGCTGCGCCACAGGCTGTAAGGCTTGCTCGTGCTGATCCACTACCACTAATTGGTAATGCCCAGAATGGGTAAGATGGTGAGCGATAGATTGGCCGATGTGACCGGCTCCCAGCAACACTATTTTCATACACTGCCTCCTATGTGAATAGAAACAGTCTACGAACTTTGCCTGCTCAGCCCAAGATCACTTTTATCGTCTTTTTGACTAGATTACGTCATAATGACGAAAAAAATCGTCATTATGATCAAAGGCCATCATGAACACATTTAGGCACCCTGAACTGGATAGCTTGGATAGGCAACTTATCGCCGCTTTACAAATTAATGCACGCGAATCCGTCGCCAGCTTGGCACGTACCTTGGGCGTTGCCCGCACTACCGTGCTGTCTCGTATTCAGCGCTTAGAAAAACAAGGTGTAATACACGGCTACACCGTGCAATTAGCCGCCCCCTTTCATGAACAGGGCTTGCAAGCCTATGCCGGCATCATCGTGAAGCCTAAATTGGGCAATCAGGTGTTACGCCAGCTTAGCCAAATTCCTGAGGTGGAATCCGCAGCAACAGTTAGTGGCGAATTTGATTTGATGATTTGGCTACGGGCACGCAGCACCGAAGAATTAGATTTACTGCTAGATACCATCGGTGCCTTAGAAGGCGTAGTACGTACCCACAGCGCTATTGTGTTGGCACGCAAATTTGACCGTCGCCACCAACGCTAGCTTTTGGGCAACCAGTGCTCAAAAGGTCTAACGTCCTTGCCCGCAGGCACATACCACACACGGCCTGCAGGGTCCCACATCGCACCTAACGCTTTGGCCTCATCTTTTTGCCCATAAGGCACCGCCAGCACCACACGGCCATCACGCTGCGGCGTAGGCTCTCGGAAACTGTGTGCAGCGGCCGGACGACTGACGGCCTGATACGGTTGTGCTTGGTGACGCTGCTGATTCAACCGCAGCGCCTCATACGCTCTGTCGCTCACCTGTGCTAAGCCCATACGCGCCACAAAGGGGCTTTGCATCAACGCGTCTTGCGGCACGATTAAACTCAGTTGCTGTTGAGCCCGAGTCACTGCCACATAGAACAGATTTTCCTCTTCTTGCGTTACCCCACCCTCGGCCGGAAACTCACCCTGCTCCAGCCACGGCAACAGCACATGCATGTATTCCTTACCCTTGGATTGCGCCACACACTCCAGCACCACGGCTTGATCACCACGCCGTTCAGGTGCAGCACCCGCCGCCGACAACCAGTCGTATAACGCGTTTAAGCTCCAACCTTGCTGCTCGGCGATGGCAATCAAACCATGTATGGATTTCTGTATCACCCGCGCTTGTTCTTCGTGCACAAACAAACGTCGGGCTACCATCTGTAGATCTAACGCTTCACATACTTGGCGCAATGCCGTGGCAGCATGGGCATCTTCCCCTGCTGCCGTTAACTGCTCAATGGCCACCCTCATACGCTGTGCTGACATGGGTGGTGCCGTACGCTCTATCTGCCCATGGAAAAACGAATGCAATAGCTCGGGGTATTCGGCGATTTCCTCTTGCGCTTGCTCTAAGGTGTGATCGTCCATGTCCAGCTCGGCAAAAAAGGCCAAGGCAGCCACGATCTCCCCACGTCTAGTGGTGTTGTGTACCGTTTCTAACGTACCCACTGACAAGGCCAACAAGCCTTGTATAAACAGTATTTCACGACGTTGCAGGTAAGAGGTAAAACCTTGAATGCGGTACGGTACATTAGCCTGCAACAAGGCATTTTCCAGCACCACTGATTGGTGTGTGTCTCGCAACAAAATGGCACAGCTGTTTAACCCATGACCCAATCCCACCCATTTACGTACGGCTCGTAAGGTTGCCAACGCAGCAGCTTGCGCATCCGTGTGATCGTATGTGCTTAGTTCTACACCCGTGTGTAACGGTAATGCCGAACTGACTACTTTGTTCTTGAAGTGCTCTACCGCAAACGCCAAGTGCGGGCCATGACGGTAGGTTTGCGTGAGCGGTAACGAACGCGTGGCCGGGTAGCGATCTCTAAAGCGCTCTAACAGAAAGGCCTCATCGGCCCCCGCCGCACGGTGAATCACTTGATCCTTATCCCCGGCACCCACAAAGAACACATCCCCTTTATCCAGCAAGGCACACAGCACCTGAAAGGCTGACTCGTTCATGTCATGCAACTCATCGGCCACGATCAGTCGGCATGTAGGCAAATAATCATGCCAAAACTCTTCTTCTTGCAGGTTTTTAGCCAGATCATAGGTGGCATCCTGCGCCCCACGGAACATCACACCGTCGTAACGGTTATTACGCAAGGCCTCGAACTCGTGTGCGCATAAATAATCCGTTAATGTCGCCTGCGCATGAATGGCCCGGTCTTCCATCTCTAGGCTAGCATCATCACTTTCTAGCAGCATGCTGGCTTTTAAGCGTTGCTGGCACTCTAAGAATTGGCTTACTGCTACATGGTGCGTACGTATATCCAAATACTCGTAACGCTGCGCATAGCGATTACTCACTTGCTCTAAGGCTTGCAACACATACGGACGTAAGGCGGCCGCATCTTCTATGCGCGGCACGGCCATCTGTTCACCCTTCAACAGCACCTGTGCAGAAAACTCTTCAAAGGTATGAATAGGAATTTGCCTAGCCCGGGCTGGTGCCACGCCTATCTCCAACAAGCGTTGCTGCAAGACTTGTCGTGCTTCGGGTGTAAACACCAAACCCAACAAACTAGAGGGAGCCGCTCCCCACGCCAACGCCTCGGCCAACCGCAACGCTAAGGTTGTGGTCTTGGCTGCACCGGCATTCGCGTGCACCAAACACACCCGCCAACGCGCCGCCTGAATGGCACGCTGCTCGGCAGTGGGTTCAATGCTAAGAGGCTGAAAGCGTGGGCTACCCTCGTTTCGCATAATAATTAGTGCTGCAAACGTCGTTCTGCACGACGCGCTAAAGTCTGTATACGGTTCAACGACAACTTGTGCTGCTCAATCAAGCGCAAGAAACCATTATGGAACATGTCAATCACACTCGGATCGTCTAGCTCGTTATAACGCTTGTCATCCAACACCCAGAAGCCACCCAAGGTTTTATCGGGGCCTTGCTCATCACTTACCGTAATTTGCTGTGGCACCAACAGTTCCAACTGATGCAAGCGGTTCACGAACTGCTGCGTAGCAGCCATCTCGTTTTGGTAAGCGCGCAAAAAGCTCATGACTTGCTGCAAGTACTCAGAAGCTTCGCCCTCTTTAAAAAAGGCCGTACCTTCAGCATGGTTCAACCCAGCGTAATCAGCATCTACCTGCACCGCCAAGGCTTGGCCATCATCCGACGTACCCAACATAAAAGGGTAACGACGCACAAAAGCGGGCACGTAGGTTTCTGCTTCCCAACGGCCACTGCCATCCACAAACAAGTTGTTATCAGGCTCTAAACCGGTCAATGCCATCGCGTAAAACACCTGATCTGCCCCTTGCACAAACACAATAGGGTAATGGCCTGCCGCCACGCTGAATTCACTAATGCTCAACGGCATGACATGCATGGTTCGAGCAAAAGCAAAGTGATCGTCTAGGGTTTTGATGGTGAGATCAGGATGCTGATCCACATTTAGGGTCAGCAAGTTGGAATATAAAGCGCTCATGCGGTGGTCTCTGGCCCTGCTCGTCACAAGGCTATAGCTAAATCGTCAAACCTGTAGTGTAGCGACTTTTAGCCCATCATGATGCTATCGCCGTAGTTGGATGGCCTCTACATAGGCTTGCATATCGGGCTGTAAATTACCTGCTTGTGCCACTTCTTGCATGAACAAACGCGTGGCTGGCGATAACGATGCGCCTTTGCGCGTGACCAACTCGTAAGACTCGCTACGTGAATGCAACGTCAGCGGTAAGCGCAGCAACATACCGGCATCGCAAAATGGCTGCGCCGCATCCATCGCCATCAAGGACACCGACACCCTATCGTGCTGCAGCATGAACATCGTCGTAAATGCGGACGCTGTTTCTATGGGATACAACGGAAATTGTAAGTTGGCTTCATGAAACTCGCGCTCAAGCAGCAAGCGCATAGGCATATTGGCCGGGTACACAATCCAAGGGGCCTGCGCCAAATCTTCCAGCGTTAAGTGCGCTTGATTGGCTAAGGGGTTTTCGGGGTGACAAATGACGGCCAGCTCTTCGTCATGAATGGCTAAGCTGTCATAAAGATGCGGCATTTGATTCACCCGCGACCTACAGATAGCCACGTCTAAACGCCCATGATCCAACAAACGCAGTAATCGGGCGCTGGTGTCTTCTACTACCTCGATGGCAATGGCTGGCTGCAAGTGCTGCACACGCGCCAACGCAGCCGACAAGATAGGCACCGCCCCCATGATTAACCCTACCGACAACCGTCCACCATGGCCTTGCAGTATGCCTTCCATCTCTTCATGAAAGTGCGCCAAATCGGTATTAATTAACCGTGCATAACGCACCGCACACAAGCCCATTTCGGTGGTTTCTAGCCCGCGATGGGTACGTTTGAAAAGCTGTACTCCTAACGTGTTTTCTATTTCCCCCAAGGCTTTAGTCGCCCCTGGCTGGGTAAGAGCTACCGCTTCAGCCGCTTTCTGTACGGTGCCATGCTCATGCAGCGCAATCAGCAGCCGTAAGTGGCGCATGCGCAGTCGAGAAATGATGGAGGTAAGGGATGGCAGTGCAGGCATGAATTTTCGTTATGAGCCTATCAGTGGTTGTCATTATCCCAAAGTACCACCCGTGGATATAGTTGATGTCATCTGGCGTTAACACACAGCCATCTCCTAGCAACTAAAGAAGAAATACGACAATGGCGCTTATCAACTATATTACGCAAGTGCAGTTTGGGTTTGGAAGTATCAAAACACTGCAAGAAGAATGTACTAAGCTGGGCATTAAGAACCCGCTCATTGTAACAGATGCAGGTATACGCAATGCGGGCCTGCTGGACACCGTACAGCAACAGCTGACAACGCCTGCAGCCGTTTTTGACCAAACGCCTCCCAATCCAAATGAAGCCGCTGTACGTGCTGCTGTGGCGCACTATCAAGAACACGCTTGCGACGGCATTATTGCATTGGGTGGTGGTTCTGCTATTGACTTAGCTAAAGGCGTCGCCGTCTGTGCAGCACACCCCGGCCCGTTGCGCCAATTCGCTGTCATCGAAGGTGGCTTAGCACGCATTACGTCAGCGACAGCACCGGTAATTGCCGTACCCACTACCGCTGGGACTGGCAGTGAAGTAGGCCGTGGTGCCATCCTAATCCTAGACGATGGCCGCAAGGTAGGCGTGATTTCCCCCTTCGTTGTCCCACGCGTTGCCATTTGCGACCCAGAACTCACCATGGGCTTACCCGCTGGCATGACTGCCGCCACGGGTATGGATGCCATTGCTCACTGCATGGAAACCTTCATGGCTCCCGCTTTCAACCCACCAGCAGACGGTATTGCTCTGGATGGTTTACGCCGCGCGTGGGCACATATTGAAACCGCCACCACAGAACCTAGCAATCAAGAAGCACGTCTGAACATGATGAGTGCTTCTATGCAGGGTGCGTTGGCCTTCCAAAAAGGTTTGGGTTGCGTACACAGCTTAAGCCATGCGCTGGGCGGCATTAACCCTCGCCTGCATCACGGTACGCTGAACGCCATCTTGCTGCCAGTTGTGATCCGTTTTAACAGCAGCGTAGACACCATGATTAACGAAGACAAACTAGCCCGTATGGCTCAAGCCATGGGTCTGCCTGCGGGTGCTGACGTCGCTCAAGCGGTGTTGGAGCTCACCGCGCGCTTGGGTTTGCCCACAACACTTAGTCAAATTGGCGTAGGCCCGGAATTGTTTGATCGCATTATCGAAGGTGCTTTGGCTGACCACAGCCACAAAACCAACCCCCGTGATGCAAGTCCCGAAGACTACCGCCGCATGTTGGAAGAGTCTCTGTAACCCCTTGCCACGTCACTCAGAAAAAGGAGAAAGTCAGCCATGCAGACTTCCATTACCGGACAACAATTCATAGGCGGTCAACGTACCGCCACAGGTGAAGCCCTGTTGCGCAGCATAGCGGCTGCTGATGGCAGTGCACACCCCACCGCTTTTTTCCAAGCCACATCAGCAGAAGTACAACAAGCCGTAGCTGCAGCCAGCTACGCTTACTCTAGCTACCGCCAGCAGTTACCTTCTGCACGCGCTGATTTTCTAGAGCAAATTGCAGCTGAAATTGACGCGTTAGGCGACGACTTTATTGCTGACGTCGTACGTGAAACCGCACTGCCTACCGCCCGCATCATGGGTGAACGTGGCCGTACGTCGGGTCAATTACGTTTGTTTGCAGCGGTGCTGCGTCGCGGTGATTTTCTGGATGCTCGTATAGACCCAGCCCAACCAGATCGCACGCCTTTGCCGCGTGCTGACATCCGTTTGGTCAATATTGGCGTAGGCCCCGTAGCAGTTTTTGGTGCCAGCAACTTCCCACTCGCCTTCTCTGTCGCTGGTGGTGATACCGCATCCGCCTTGGCAGCAGGCTGCCCTGTGGTTGTCAAAGCACATTCTAGTCACATGATTACGGCGGAATGGGTAGGCCAAGCTATTGAACGCGCCATTGTCAAAACAGGTATGCCTGCTGGCGTATTCAACATGGTGTATGGCAACCGTGTAGGCGAAGACCTAGTGCGCGTCTCTGGCATTAAAGCGGTGGGTTTCACCGGTTCGTTATCGGGCGGTCGTGCCTTGTGCGACTTGGCTGCTGCCCGCCCAGAACCTATCCCTGTGTTTGCTGAGATGTCCAGCATTAACCCTGTATGGATGATGCCCAAAGCCCTGCAAGTTCGTCATGCCAGTTTAGCTAAAGATCTGGCCGGCTCTGTCACCATGGGCTGTGGACAATTCTGCACCAACCCCGGTCTTATTCTTGCTATAGACTCGCCAGAGACCGAGCTCTTTATCAGCGAACTGCAAACAGCCATGGCTGCCACCCCTGATCAAGTGATGTTGAATCGCCAGATTTTGGGTCACTACCAGCAAGGCATTGCACGTTTATTGGCTACTCCTGGCATTACTCAACTACATGGTGGTGAGGCCGAAGAAGGCAAAGCACGTGCTCATGTGCTGCGTGCTACTCCTGAGTTACTATTTCACCCGGAAAAACTACTGGAAGCGGAAGTGTTTGGGCCAGCGACGGTGGTAGTTACCGTACCAAACGTAGAAACGCTTCAGCGCTTCTTCCATGAGATACAAGGTCAACTCACCATCACGCTACAAGGCGAACCCGATGATTTGCATGCTCACCCCGAGCTGCTAAGCGCTTTGGAACAACGCAGCGGTCGCCTGCTGCTCAATGGCTACCCCACCGGTGTAGAGGTATGTGACGCCATGGTACACGGTGGCCCTTACCCCGCTACGTCAGACGCCCGTGGTACCTCTGTAGGTACCTTGTCTATACGTCGCTTCTTGCGTCCTGTCTGCTTCCAGAACTATCCAGACACGCTCCTACCTCCTGCCATACAGAACAGTAATCCCTTGGGCATTCTGCGTCTGATTGATGGGCAAATGACTAGAGCACCCCTAAGCAACTAAGGCTGTTAGCTATTTACACCTATTTCCTATAAAAAAAGGGAGACATCATGCAGAAAAGAACAGGCACCACACCTTTTGCGCTGGGTATCAGCGCCCTCGCACTAAGCTTAAGCGCCTCGGCTGTTATGGCCGCTTACCCAGACCGTCCCATCACATTAATTGTGCCGTGGGCGGCTGGCGGCGGTAGTGACAATATCGCGCGTACTATCGCTATTGCGATGGAACAAGAACTGGGACAACCCGTCAACGTCGTTAACCGCGCGGGCGGTGGTAGCGTAGTCGGCCATACCGTTTTAGCCAACGCTAAACCCGATGGCTACACACTGGGTTTAATGACTGGTGAAGTTAGCATGATGCACTGGCAAGGGCTGACCAAGCTGGATCACACTGCCTACACTCCTATTGCTCAGATCAACTATGACTATGCTGGGTTACAAGTCAGCGCCGACTCCCCTTACCAAAACGTAGGTGAGTTAATTGAAGCCATTCGTACACTGCCTGCTGGCACATTGAAAGCCTCCGGCGTGGGTCAAGGTGGAATTTGGCACATTGCCTTTGGTGGTCTGTTGGTAGATCAAGGCCTAGACCCTAAAGCTGTGCAGTGGATTCCTAGCGAAGGTGCAGCTCCTGCCATGACCGACTTAGTCGCTGGTGGTATCGCCATCGCCCCGACTTCGGTACCCGAAGCACGTTCCATGATGGATGCAGGACGTGTGAAATCACTCGCCATCATGGCCCCTGAGCGTAATCCTGTCTTTAATCAGGTCCCTACCCTGAAAGAGGAAATCAACTCTGATTACACCTTAGGCGAATGGCGCGCTATTGGCGGCCCTAAAGGTATGGACCCTGAAGTTGTCGCCACCTTGGAAGCCGCTTTGGAAAAAGCCTATCAAAGCGACATTTACCAAGACTTCATGACCAAGCAAGGTTTTGGTGCGGTATGGCGCAACACAGCAGACTTCACACAATTCTTAGTGGACACCGATGCTGTGATGGGCGAAACCGTTGAAAAACTGGGCCTAAAACGCTAAGGACATCATTCATGAACACCATTTTTGCCCAGAAACTCAGCGAGTTACTGGCCGGATTGGTGGTGACAGCCTTGGGCATCTACGTACTCGTAGAAGCCCAAGGCTTTCCCACGTTACCCGGCAACGATTATGGCGCAGACCTGTTCCCAAAAATCATAGGTTTTGTGCTCACCTTAGGCGGTGCTTGGGTTTTTGCTAGTGCGATACGCCCTTTTCTTCAGGCTAAACTGCAACGCCCTGCTACTCCCCTAAACAATACGCTGCTGTTTCTCTTCAGACTTATCCTTCCCCTTCTTCTCATCATCGCTTATCTGCTCTTAGCCGATGTACTAGGTGCCATTCTCACCCTCACACTGCTCGTGATTATTTTGATGCTATGTAATGGTGTGCGCTGGCCTTTGGCCATTGTGCTTGCATCTGCTACCAGTGGTGTGATTTGGTTTGCTTTTGTCTACATGCTCAAGGTACCCCTACCTTTGGGCGTGCTGCTGGGATAACGATTATGGATGCAATTCTTGGAGGTATGGCTCTAGTCTTTAACCTAGAGACCATGGCTGTCATATTGGCCTGTGCGGCCTTTGGCGTATTTTTAGGTGCTGTCCCTGGGCTTACCGCGACGATGGCCGTTGCCCTGCTCGTGCCTGTCACCTATTTTATGGATCCCATTCCGGCTATCGCCGCTATGGTGACTACAGCTGCCGTTACTATTTTTGCGGGTGATATTCCGGGAGCATATCTACGCATTCCGGGTACACCATCGTCGGCTGCCTATGTAGACGAAGCCTACCAGTTTTCGCTACGTGGCAAAGCCAGCGAATGCTTGGGTGTGGCCTTGGTGTGCTCCGTCATCGGGGGCGTGGCTGGTACTTTGGTGCTGATTTTCGTGGCTCCTTCTCTTGCTGAAGTGGCCCTGAAGTTCAGTTCATTCGAGTACTTCTGGCTGGCCGTACTGGGACTAAGCTGCGCCATCTTCATCTCCTCAGGTTCTAGGTTAAAAGCCTTGCTGTCGTTGTGCATAGGCTTGTTTTTATCCACTGTAGGTTTGGATCTGATCACAGGCTCACCACGCTTCACCTTTGATGTACCGGATCTCATGGCTGGTGTGAACTTCATTCCTGTCATGATCGGTATGTTTGCTATTGCTGAGGTGATGCGCTTTTCTGCAGAGCGCGGCGACGACCTCAAGGTAGTAGTCAAAGACTCAGGTAAGGTGTTTGGCGAGGTACGCCCCGCGCTGCGCAAACACTGGCCTTCTGTACTGCGTGGTAGTGGTACAGGTAGCTTGATCGGTGTGTTACCTGGTGCAGGTGCCGATATTGCCGCTTGGGTGTCTTATGCCATCAGCCGCAAAATGTCTAAAACTCCTGAGAAATTTGGTAGTGGTCACATAGAAGGCATTGTGGAGGCTGGTTCATCCAACAACGCGGCGGTGAGTGGTTCATGGGTACCTGCATTGGTGTTTGGTATTCCTGGCGACTCCATTACGGCGGTAGTCATTGGCGTGCTGTACATGAAGGGTATGAATCCTGGTCCAGCCATTTTCTTAAATGGTGGCGAAATGATTTACGGTTTATTTACCGTTTTCATTGTTGCCAACCTCATCATGCTGCCCGTTGGGTACATTGCCATTCGCGCCAGTAAAGGCTTTGTGGCCACCCCTCCACGTATTGTTATGCCCATTGTGCTAGCGTTTTGCGTGGTAGGTGCTTACGCCATCAACAATTCCTCGGTAGACATCATTTTGATGCTGATAGCGGGTCTGGCCGCCTTTGTGTTGGGCTTAGCCTCTTTCCCTATTGCCCCCATCATCCTTGGGCTAGTGCTGGGTGGGTTACTAGAGAAAAGCTTCATGACCTCCATGATGCGCAGCAATGGTGATCTGACCGAGTTCTTTTCACGCCCTATTAGTGCAGGCTTGGGTACCCTAGTACTGGTAGTCTGGTTCCTACCATTGATAGTGCGGTTACTACACTCTCTACGACGCCCTGCTAACACAGCGGCATAACAACCAAACAGGCATAAAAAACCGGAGTAGCGTGATGCGCTGCTCCGGTTTTTTGCAACTAGCAAATGCTTAGGTGTTCTTCGAGACGGGCTGTAAGAGTCCGCGTACCAACGCTATCATCACACCTAAAATCAAACCACCTACCAAGGCCAGTAGCACTATCAACTTACGTTGCGGTTTCACTGGTTTCAGTGGCTCTACTGCCGACTGATCCAGCCTTACCAATCGGATGTCGCTCAAATCCACTCGTAAGCCTTCCAGACCAGCAATCTCGGAACGAATTTCTGCTTGTGCCTTCAAGAATACCTGTTCATTTTCACGTGATTCCAGCATCTCTATATGGCGGTTATTTTTCAGTAGCTCTAGCTCTTTGAAAATCTCTGCAATACGTGGCGTTTCGAAGTCATCTGACTCACGCGCAAGCAAGGTCTCGCGTTCGGCACGCAATGCGCGCGTACCCAAGAAATACAAAGGTTCTTCTTGCCCGACCACGCCAGTGCTGATCACGCTAGTACGTGATGGCGACAACACTTGCGCCATGCCTAACAGCGTAGTGGGGTTTTCTATACCCAGTTTCTGCGCAATTTCCATTGCCTCATTCAACGCCGCCAAACGGTTCTGACGCTGGATTTTCAACTCTAAACGCAAGGCCACCAACTCATCTTCCAACTGTTGGCGCTTCAACGTATCCAGCTCTTTAAGGTTTTCTATCTGCGACTCAATCAGTGCCTCGTACGCTACTTTTGCCGAACGCAATTTTCGCTCTAGCATTTCGATACGGTTGTTGATCAGTACTTCTATGTTTTGCTTAACACGGTCCTGGCCTTGTTGCAGCACAAAGCGTACCAACTCATTCAGGATTTTCGCCCCCTCCAAACCCGCTGGATAGGTCATTTCTAACCCAACGTACACATTAGTTTGTGCTGCGCCCTTAGGAGGAATAGGTGGCCACAGCACCTTAAACGCCTCATCGTTAAATTGCGCAAAGGCTTGCTCAGCCGTTAGATCGCCTTGTTTTAGCTTGGCAAACAGCCCAGGGTTCGCTTCAAAGAACTCTTGGCGCAAACTGTAGGACTCCAGCTCTTGGCCCACCATTTCTAAGGCTGCCGTACCATCCAGCTCGATTAAACCCAACGAGTTCAGTTTATCTAGGTCTTTAAGCTGCGCAATACGCAATACGCTCTTAACCTGATATTGAGGCGTCGCTAGAAATGCATACAGTGCCGCACAAATCGTCACGGCAAGTGTAATGGCTAGGATCAACAAGCGCTGTTTCCATATCGCGCTAAATACACCCAGCAAATCAATTTCATCTGTAGCGCCAGCGCTATTTGCCTGCTTTGTGTTGAGTTCACTCACTATGCGTATACCTGAAACTTGTTATATAGAATCGTGATTCGTTTTTATTATTCTTATAGTACATCGGTGAAGTATAAACGAATATATTTGACAAGGTTGCGAATCATCTCGTTACCTTGTAAAAGATCATATCTAAAGAAATGTAACAAGTATTTCCAAGTTCAACCCAAGAATAAGCTATGAATTTCCCTATTATTCATAAATTTAAATTAGTGAATAACAACCATTCTCATATAAGAGCAATAAAAAACCCTTTGCCTTATCCAACGCAAAGGGTTTGCAGTAAAGCGCTATAAAGCTAGATTACGAGCGGTACCGCAGTACACTACGCCCCAACGCTGTCCCTACACCTAGAATCACGCCCAGCACTAAACCCAGCGCTAACACTAGCATACGTTTAGGCCGTATAGGTGCCACGGGCTTTACCGCTAATTGGTCCACCCGCACCAAACGTAAATTCCCTAAATCAGCTTTTAGTTCATTTATGCGAGAAATTTCAGAACGTATCTGAGCGTTAGACTCTAAGAATAGTTTTTCGTTATTTCTTGCTAATAACATTTCTATTCGTCTATTGTTTTTTAATAACTCCAACTCTTTATATATTTGCGCTATACGTGGATTTATAAAATCATCTGATTCACGTATATTTAAAACTTCTTTTTCCGCCAATAACGCTCTGGTTCCCATAAAATATAATGGGTCTTTATTTTGAGAATTTATTTCCGCGCGAATTACATTTGAATTTAGCCTTTGCTGTTGATCTTGAGAAAGGCTAGCTAATGTAGTGGGATTTTTAATTCCTAATTCTGTTGCGATATAAATCGCTTCATTTATTTTCTCTAATCGATTTAACCGCTGACTCTTTAATTCCAAGCGTAATGCTGTCAGTTCATCCTCCAGCTCGCCTTGCTTCAGCGTATCTTGCTCACGCAGCTGTGCGACCTCAGTTTCAACCGCCGCTTGGTACCCCACCAGCGCGGTGTTTAACTGTCGCTCTAAACGTTCAATGCGGTTATCTGCCAAGGCTGTCACGTCAGCTTGTACACGCCCTTGCTCTTGCGCATGCACATAGGCAACTAACTGATTCAAGATTACTGGGCCATCCAAGCCCGGCGAGTAATCCATCTTAATCTCTACATAGCGACTACGTTGCTGGCCATCTTTAAGCTGTTGCGCCGAGCGCGTAACCTGAAAGGCATCTTCGTTAAACACATCAAACGCTTGTTCTAGCGAACGGTTGGAGTCATCCAACGCGGCAAACATCTCAGGATTCGCACGAAAAAAATCCAATCTCGTGCTGTATGACTCTAATTCGTTACCTATCTGCTGCAGTGCTGCTTCACGTTCCAGTGAATACAAATCCAACAAATTCAGCCTATCTAAATCGCGCAGTTCAGCCACACGTAAAACACTTTTTGCTTGGTATACCGGTGTCGCAAAAACCGCATACAACACCGACAAGAAAAACACGGCGGCGGTAATAGCAGCGATAAGTTTCCACTGTTGTCCTAAAGAACGTATCAGTGCTGATAAATCTATTTCCTCAACACTTTCTTTTTGATTTAAACGGTTTTCAGTTTTCACAGCACAATAGCATTTAGGGTAAAGCGTAAATTATACCCATTTATAACGCGATGATTGTAATAATGCTGTAATCCTTCCGTCTTAACTATATTTTATAAAATCTCACTGCTTTGGTGTGGTACAGGAGGTTCACTGTACAAAACCTTCTGCTTATCTAAGCCTTCCAGTGTAAGCACTATATTTTTTAATACCTCTACCCGCGCATAACGTTTGTCATTAGCCGGGATCACATACCACGGTGCTAGCAAGGTATTTGTGTGTGCCAGCATGTCTTCCGTCGCCGTATGATAGGCCAACCATTTGCTACGGTTTCGCCAATCGTCCTCCGTGATTTTGTACTGCTTAAATGGAGAGTCTTCCCGTTCTTGGAAGCGGCGTAACTGTTCAGCCTTAGAAACGGCTAACCAAAACTTAATCACCACAGTACCATTCGCTACCATCTGCGACTCGAAACTGTTGATCTCGTCGTACGCCTGACGCCAGCGCGTAGGCGAAATCAATTTCTCCACCCGTTCTACCAACACGCGCCCATACCACGTTCTATCAAAAATCGCCGCATGACCGTGACGCGGCAACGAGCGCCAAAATCGCCACAAATACGGGCGTGAGAGCTCCTCGGCTGAGGGCGCTGAAATGGGATGCACAGCATAACTACGTATATCCAAAGCCTCGGTGACTCGGCGTATAGCGCCCCCTTTACCCGCAGCATCTTGCCCCTCAAACGCTAATACCAAGGATCGCTCTTTGAATGCGTCACTGCGTACCACTTGCGCCAAGCGCCCCTGCCAATGGCTAAGTTGTTCGGCATAGTTATCTTTTTTCAGCTGGGTACGGTAGTCGACCTCGCGCAATGTAGCTTTGTGTGCCGCCATGGGCCAAGCGGGGGCCTCATCAGTGTGTATGACCTGCCCAGATGGTTGCTGCAACGCCTGCAACACCACCTCTGCGGTACGCACTGAGCGTAGTGTGTCATCGGCACTGGGTACAACTACCCACGGTGCATAACTACGATTGGTCAGCTCCAACGTAGTGTGTGCGGCATGGCGCAGCCGTTGGAATTTTTTCTGCACTTTCAAATCGGCTTTGGTCACACGCCATGCCATCGCCGGGTCGGCCAACAAACGTTGCGTACGTTCATGTTGCGCCTGCTTAGACAAGTGATACCACAGCTTTACCACCTGCACGTTTTCCGCCGCCAACATAGCTTCAAACCGATTAATCAAGGTGGAGTACAACATGATCTTGTCATGATCAGGCCGCTTGCGTACAGCCTCACTCAATAACGAGGCATACCACGAACCAAACACCACCCCTATACTGCCCTTAGCCGGCAAATCACGCCAATAACGCCACATAGCTGGTCGCATGGCCTCACCAGAGGTTAATTTCCCATACGCCAAGGTATGCACATAACGCGGATCTAACCAGGTATTCAGTTGGTTAATCGCACTACCTTTACCCGCCCCATCCAACCCAGCCACCACAATCAACAAACTTTGTTTTTGTTCATGTAAGCGGCGGTACTGCTGATGTTGTAGTGCCGTACGCAACTCGGCGATGAGTGGTTGCGCCTCTTCTTTGGATAAACAAGGATCGTTTTCTGCATCTTCGAACATGGGGGCTTCCTGAATGAGTGCACAAGACACATAATATACACATGTCATTTTAGGTATGTATATGAACTCCAGATCCAACCCTGCTCAGCGTGCTAGCCTTGCCCACTCTCATTGGGGAGTAGAGAGCATTGTGGCGGCATTGCGTGAGTCTCGTGAAGTTAGCCATAAAATTCGTTATTTAGGCCGTGTACGTGAACTTCCTTCACGCGAAGCCGTGCAAGGCATCATCAAAGGCTTGTCTGCCGCGATGTTCCCTACACACTACGGTCACGCCGACCTGACGGCTGAGACCATAGACTATTACGTAGGCACCACCCTCAGTTCTACGCTGGCCATCTTAGTAGAACAAGTGCGACGCGCACTGTGTTTTGTACCAGGCCGCGAAAACTGTGATGACGACAGCATAGAACAAGAAGCCATCGCGATTACACGCGAGTTTGCCGCCGAACTGCCTGCTGTACGTGCACTGTTAGTCAGCGATATTCGTGCTGCCTACCAAGGTGACCCTGCCGCAGGCAGCACCTCTGAAGTGCTATTGTGCTACCCCGGCGTGACCGCCATCATCGCGCATCGCATCGCTCACCCGTTATACAAGCGTGGTGTGCCATTACTGGCTCGTTTAATTACTGAAATTGCACACTCTCAAACCGGGATAGACATACACCCAGGCGCACAAATTGGTGAGAGCTTCTTCATCGACCACGGTACTGGTGTTGTGATTGGTGAAACTGCCATCATCGGTCGCAACGTACGTCTTTACCAGCAAGTCACCTTGGGTGCTAAACGCTTTGCTGTGTCTGAAGATGGCTCGTTGGTCAAAGGCAATCCACGTCACCCGCTGGTCGAAGACGATGTGGTGATTTACGCGGGTGCTACCATTTTGGGGCGCGTCACTATTGGCCGTGGCTCAGTCATTGGCGGTAACGTCTGGCTGACCCGAGATGTGCCTCCAAATAGCCAAGTATCACAGGTGCAATGCGCTCAGGTGTAACGCACTGCCGACACGCTTTCACGCTGTGAAGGCAACCGCATCCAAAGGCTTTATCAGGCGTGTTCTGATAAAGCCTTTGTCATGTATGGCGTCACCCCTTGTCTCGGCTAGACCTACTCATGCCTACGAATCTCTTGGCACAGATCAAAGTCCTGACTGCGCTCAACCCCTAGAATGGCTAAGACTAACTTCACACTATAAAGGTATGGTGACATGAATGTAGACGTAACTATTGTCGGTGCCGGACCTACAGGACTATGTTTGGCGTACACATTGGCAAACGCAGGGATGAACGTAGCCGTACTAGAACGGCAACCACGCTCGGCCTTAGCCGACCCTACGTTTGACGGACGTGAAATTGCGCTCACCCACGAATCGCAGCGTTTGCTGCAAGAATGGGGCCTATGGGAACACTTCCCTGCCGACGAGGTATCCGACTTACGTCACGCTAAAGTACTGGATGGTCATGCCCTAAAAGGAATGAACATAGGGCCAGACTTAGGCAAGCAGTCCCAACTAGGCTGGCTAGTACCGAATCACCTGATCCGATTGGCTGCTTTCAAACAGTGTGCAACCCAAGAACGAGTGCATCTACTGGACGGCATTCAAATCCGCCACACACGCACTCATACACACGGTGCCGAAGTAGGACTAGACGATGGCTGCACCATTACCAGCCGTTTGCTCGTTGCTGCTGACAGCCGCTTTTCTGAAACACGTAGAGCCCAAGGCATACCCACCCAAATGCACGACTACGGTAAAAGCATGATGGTGTTTAGAGTGAACCACGAAGTGCCTCACGATCATGTAGCGTGGGAGTGGTTCGGTTACGGCCAAACACGCGCTCTGTTGCCGCTCAACGGGCAGCAAGCCTCTGTGGTCCTGACCTTACCGCATCATGCCATGCAAGCACTACAGCGCTTGGACGACGACGCCTTTGATCAAGACATTAGCCAGCGTTACGAATACCAATTAGGGGCCATGAAGCGCATCAGCGAACGCAATGTGTACCCGCTAGTAGGCACCTATGCCTTCCGCTTCCATAATCCACGCTTTGCACTCATTGGCGATGCAGCAGTAGGTATGCACCCCGTGACTGCACACGGTTTTAATCTGGGTGCGCTTAGCGTCAAACACTTAAGCGAACGTGTCATCGACGCGTATCAACAAGGTAAAGATATTGCGTCAGAGGATGTACTACGCAGCTATACACAAGCACATAGACGCAGCAGCTTGCCCTTGTATGCCGCCACCAATATGGTGATTGCGTTATACACCAATGATCTGGCTCCTGCCCGATTCTTACGCAAAACCGTACTGAAAGCCGCTGACGCACTGCAACCATTCAAACGTTTGGTGGCATCACAATTAACGGGTTAAGCATAGCCCCCCATTGCTACGGCGTAAAAAAACACCCCAAACGCATCATGTCGTTTGGGGTGTTTTACATCTAGGGCCTACAGCCCAGTGATATTTAGGCTTCTTGTTGACGACGATCAGGCAAGAACCAGTTCATCAACAACGCACAAATACCCCCAGTGGCTACACCAGAACCTAGTACGTTACGTACACCTTCAGGCACATTAGCCAGCAACTCAGGCACTTCTGAAACGCCCAAACCCAAGCCTAGGGATACGGCGATAATCAACAGTGAGCGGCGATCCAAGGTAGTACCTGCCAAAATATTGATACCCGATGCTGCCACAGCACCAAACATCACCATCACAGCACCACCTAACACAGGCTCAGGCACCGCTTGCAGCACGCCCGACACCACAGGGAACAAGCCCAGAATCACCAACATACCGGCAATCCAGATACCCACGTGACGGCTAGCCACGCCCGTTAACTGAATCACACCGTTATTCTGTGCAAATACAGAGCTTGGGAAGGTGTTGAAAATACCGGCCAACAGCGAGTTCACACCGTTTACCAATACACCGCCCTTAATACGCTGCATCCATACCGGACCTTCTACAGGTTCTTGGGAAATTTTACTGGTCGCTGTCACGTCACCAATGGCTTCTAAAGAAGTCACCAGATAAATCACAATCATGGGAATGAACAACCCCCACGAAAAATCCAGACCAAAGTGCAAAGGCACAGGTACTTGGAAGGTGGCTGCGTTCTCTAGACCACTGAAGTCCAAACGGCCCAAGTAAGCCGCCATGGCATAGCCAACCGCTAAAGCAATCACAATGGCTGCACTACGTACCCACACCACAGGAATACGGTTCAGCACAATGATGATCACCAGCACCGAGCACGACAACAACAGGTTCTCACCACTGGCAAAACTGCCACTACCCATCGCACTGTAACCGCCGCCCATGCTGATAATACCTACTTTAATCAGCGTCAAACCGATCAGCAACACTACCGTACCCGTTACCAAGGGGGTAATGAGCTTACGAATCACTGGCAATATACGTGATACACCAATCTCAATAAATGAGCCGGCAATCACCACACCAAAAATGGTCGCCATGACAGTTTCTACAGGCGTACCTTGCTTCACCATCAACGCGCCACCCGCAATCAGCGGGCCCACAAAGTTGAAGCTTGTACCCTGCACAATCAGCAAGCCAGCACCAAATGGGCCAAAGCGTTTACTTTGCACATAGGTCGCTATCCCTGAAATCACCAAGGACATGGACAAGATTAAGTTAGTATCATGCGCCGACACACCCAATGCCTGACAAATCAGCAGACCGGGAGTCACAATAGGCACAATGATGGCTAATAAGTGTTGGAGTGCAGCGAAAAAACTGATCCAAGGACGGGGCTTGTCGTACGGACCGTACACAAGCTGCGTATCGTCAACCTGAGTAGAAGTAGTGGGTTGCATGGCGATAGGGGCGCAAAAGCCATGATTCTACACCACACTATAGGGGTATTGCGCGGCCCCACGCATGCGTGGGGCCTAACCACAACAGGCTTATACGCCTAAAAACTGGAACGGCTTACTTTCTTTAAACTCAGCATTCACCATGCCAGAGTAAATCGTAGTCTGGTCTGTACCCAGCTCTAGCTTCAGCACTTTGCCTGTTTTTTCAGACAAATCGAACTTGCTCAAGTCTACCCAGAAAGTATTAGGTGTAAGGGCTGACTCAAAGAAGTAGTGCAAACGCTTCTGGTCGGCCACGGTACGCCAGCGCGTAGAAGAAATATTAGGTTGATCTGGCGTCGTAATACCATACGGCACCGATACGTTACGAATCACGCTAAACACACTAGCAATGGTTTCACGCTGGTTAGTGGTTTTAGGAATCGCATTCACATAGAACGACGCACGAGCAAAACGGTCTGCGGCACGGTTAGTACCTGGCAACATCACTGTGCCGCCAATTTGCTCCCAGTACTCGTTCATCGCCAACTGTTTGTCATAGGTAGGCGAGTTGGTCATCACCTGATACTGCGAACCATGGTGAATACGCTGTTTGCCATCAATGTACTCAATAATCGCGCTGTCACCGCTGGCATCAGAGATCGCCAAATGCAATGTGGCCAAACGCTGCTCACCCGGCACGTTGTCGGTGATCAGGGTAAAAGGCTCTTTTTCCAGCTCAGCTACGGCTTCAGACACGGTTGCAAAGTTATCCAGCACATACTGCGCCCAAGCAGCAATAGTCAGGCCTGGTTTACCTTCGTCACGTACAGGGTACTCAGACTCCACCAACCACAACACACCCGCCGACAGACCCGCTTCATTTAACCCATCGGTGGTCGAAATATCGTAGCCCGATGCAATGACGCTGCCGTACTTAGATGTCCACTCTAACGAGTTGTCACCTGCCTCTCCAGAACGCTTCATACCTTTGGGGAAAATCCACAAATTGGTATCAATAGAGGTTTTCCAATCCATAGAACGCGCAGTCACAATCTGGTTGTCTGCACCGTGATACACCAAACGGGTACACGCATGTGCCGCTTCAGAAAAGACCACAGGACCAGCAACCAGCGCTGCTGCACACAGCATGGCCGATAAAGGTTTAGGCATCATGATGAAGGCTCCTAGAGAAGGGTTAGATTGCGACAGATCATGCCACAACCGCCCTTCTTATACATCCAAAAGTTACACAGCGTTAAGCTTTACTCTGATTATTGCGCGGTATAGCCACCGTCAATCACCAGCTCAGAACCCGTCATAAACTTGGATTCATCTGACGCCAAATACAAAATACCGTACGCAATGTCATCCGCCTCACCCAAATGACCTATAGGGTGCAAGCTCACCAAACGCTGGTATTTCTCGGTTTGCTCACCATCGGACAGCCCTGCCACCATTGGTGTCCAGATATAGCCAGGGTGCACGGAGTTAATGCGAATGCCATAACCGGCTTGCGCGCAATGCAACGCAGCAGATTTAGTGAAGATACGCACACCACCCTTGCTTGCGTTATACGCCGCCAAACCGGGATCACCCACCAAACCTTCGATAGAGGACAAGTTCACGATAGAACCACCACCGCTTTTTCGCAGTGCTTCAATACCGTACTTAGTACCTAGAAAGACGCCATCCAAGTTAATTTCTTGCACTTTGCGCCATTCAGCCAACGTAGTGTCTTCCACCGTCTTGCCCAACGCAATACCCGCGTTGTTCACCACAATATTCAACTTACCAAAAGCCTTGAAGGTTGCCTCAATAGCGGCTTTCCACTGATCTTCACTGGAAGCATCGTGCAGAACAAAAATGGCCTCTCCACCTTGCGCCTTAATACGCGCTACCACTTCCTCGCCTTCTTGTTGCTTCACATCCGTGACCACAACTTTTGCACCTTCACGAGCCAGCATTTCTGCCGTTGCACGCCCAATGCCTAAAGCGCCCCCAGTTACCAATGCTACTTTTTCTGCTACGCGTCCCATAAGACTCTCCTAGAAAGGGTATTGGATAGTGATGTCATCTTGCCCCACTATCATGACAACAGCTAGCGCCTTTGCGGCGCAGACTCGGTAACGAATCTCTACTTACACTGTAGTCCATTTACGCACTGTCACACTTGTTCACTATCAAGAGGATGGCGTTTCCTTTCATGTGTAAAGGAATAGCAGAAACAAGAGTGGTGTGCTGATATGCATAGCGTTTAAAAGCCCGCTTACTTAAGACTGGACTGCATTAGCTTAAGGCTGCGAAAGTATTTTTTTATTTGAGACACCAAATAAAAAATACTTCCATCCGCCTTTCCTTCATCGCTTGCAGAGGTTGTTAGGCAGGTGATTTCTGTGGGTGTGCATACTTCTGCACAAAGCAGAGTGCCGCAGCACTGTATCACTTACTCAATACTGTCGCTAACTGCCTGACGCAGTCTCAGAAATACCTCAAGAAAAGGTAGACAATCCAGCACAGAGCAGTAGCAGCATGTTCCGCAGTCCCCCAGCGCAAGCAATGAATACTGCCGCTAAAACGAAAAACCCCCAGTCAACGACTAGGGGTTAATCTCACCAAACGGTTTAGCAGCACATCTTAGCCCGCCGCGTAAGCACCCGCTTGTTCCGCTTGTTGATCCGCATGGTACGACGAACGCACCATCGCACCAACCGCCGCATGGGTAAAGCCCATTTCATACGCAGCCGCTTCAAAAGCCTTAAATTGCTCAGGTGTCACATAGCGCATCACGGGCAAGTGATGCTCAGACGGTTGCAAATACTGGCCAATGGTTAGCATATCAATGTTATGCGCACGCATATCGCGCATCACTTCCAGAATTTCCTCGTCTGTCTCGCCCAAACCCACCATCAAACCGGATTTAGTAGGAACAGTGGGACAACGGTCTTTAAAGTCTTTCAGCAACTTCAACGAGTGCATGTAATCCGCACCCGGTCTGGCTTGTTTGTACAAACGAGGTACTGTTTCCAAGTTGTGGTTCATCACATCAGGAGGTGTCTCCTGCATGATGTCCAACGCCTTGTCTAAACGACCACGGAAGTCAGGCACCAATACCTCAATAGAGGTTTTGGGTGAATGTGTACGGATTTCAGAAATACACTCAGCAAAGTGCGCCGCACCACCATCGCGCAGGTCGTCACGGTCTACCGAGGTAATCACCACATACGACAAGCGCATTTTACCAATGGCGCTGGCCAAGTTACGTGGTTCGTCTTGGTCTAGCGGATCTGGTCGGCCATGCCCCACGTCACAAAACGGACAACGACGTGTGCATTTCTCGCCCATGATCATGAAGGTTGCTGTGCCTTTACCAAAGCACTCGCCAATATTCGGACAGGTAGCTTCTTCGCACACGCTAAACAGATTGCTTTCACGCAGAATCTTTTTAATGTCATGAAAGCGTGAGTTAGGTGCAGCCGCTTTCACCCGAATCCACTCTGGTTTCTTCAAGCGCTCAACAGGCACGATTTTGATAGGGATACGTGATGTCTTAGCCTGTGCCGTCTGTTTAGCCGTAGGGTCGTAGCGCTCTTCACGCGCACGAACCGTAGGTTTACGTTCAGCAGTGGTATCTAGGGTAGTCATAAAGCAAGCACCGCAAGGTATACAAAAGCAAAATTATGGGTTTCGCACTCACGTACAAAACCAACTAAAAATCTAGGGTATCATGTTCGCCGCAATCAAGCAGAGCAATACTCATGCTGCTTTGCGGCATGTGACAGGGCTTGTTGTAAAGTCGAAACGAGCAGCTCGCCCACATCGTCTGTGCTCACTTGCACACCGCAGTGCCGTATGTCGCTGGTTTGTAACCCTTCATAGCCACAGGGGTTAATGCCTAAAAAAGGATGTAAATCCATATCCACATTCAGCGCCAAACCGTGATAACTACAGCCATTGCGTATCTTTACACCCAAGGCTGCAACCTTCACTAGCTCATCAGGCGGTGCCACCACGGGGCTGACACAATGACCCGGCACATACACGCCGGGTGCTCCTTCTTTTCTACAAGCCTGTGCCAATCCTACGGACGTTAACACATCGATGATGGCTTGCTCTAGCATTGCCACATACGATTTTACGTATAAGCCTATTCGGCGTAAGTTGATCAGGCAGTACACCACCACTTGGCCGGGGCCGTGGTAGGTCACCTGCCCGCCACGATCTGAACGCACCAAGGGTATACCGGCTGCATTCAGCACATGACTTTCCATGCCTGCTTGCCCCAAGGTATACACAGGTGAATGCTCCAGCACCCAGAGCTCATCCGGTGTGTCCGCCGTTCGCTGTTCAGTAAAACGTCGCATGGCTTGCCATGTCTCGTCATAACTGACCTGCGTTCCTAAATGGCGCACCACCGGCATGAGCATCTCGGCCATTACAACACCATGGAAACCAGTGGATGACCGTGCAAAGCACGGTACAAATTATCCAACTGTTCACGTGATGTGGCCGTGATACGGAAAGTCAGACCTACATAATTTCCGTTCTTGCTAGGACGTGATTCTATAGTGGTGATATCAAATACCGGATCATGCTCTAGCACCAATGCTGTTAGCACGTCGGCAAATTCTGGCACCGATTTACCCATCACTTTAATGGGGAATTCGCTGGGGTACTCAATCAGCGAGTCTTCTGGAGGAATTAAATCGCTCATACTCTTTACTCAAACCACATGCGGACTTTATCCGCCATACGACCAAAAAAGCCTGCTTGCGGCACAGCTTCCAAGGCCACCAAATCATCTTGACGCAATACAGCATCGCCCAACATCAACTTTACTTGCCCCACTTTAGCGTTATCCGCTACGGGAGCAATTAAAGGCTGCGCATATTCTGCAATAGGCTGCAGCTCGGCTGCTCGGCCACGGGGCACAGTGATCATCACAGGCTTGGTTACACCCAACCCTACTGACTCAGCCTCGCCTTCCCACACACGAGCGCTCACTACTGGCTGTCTGGCGCCATACAGCTCTACAGTTTCAAAGTTCTGGAAGCTCCAGTTCAACAGTTTCAAGCTATTTTCAGTACGTGCGGCGTCATTCGCTGTACCCACCACTACCGAAATAATACGGCGACCATCGCGCATGGCCGTAGATACCAAGCAGTAACCGGCTGAGTTGGTGTGACCTGTTTTCAGACCATCTACCGTATTGTCTAACCACAGCAAGCGGTTACGGTTAGGCTGTTTGATCTTGTTGTACTCAAACTCTTTTTGACCGTAGTAGTGCAAATGTTGGGGAAAACGTTGCACCAAGTTTTGTGCCAACGTGCCCAAATCGCGTACAGATGTCAGATGAGTAGGACCTGGCAAGCCGCTGGCATTTTCAAAATGCGTTTTGGTCAGACCTTGTCTTGCTGCCTCTTCGTTCATCAAGGTAACAAAGGCTTCTTCGCTACCTGCTACCGCTTCTGCCAACGCAACCGTCGCATCATTACCTGATTGCACGATCACGCCTTGCAGCAGATCATTCACGCTGACTTGAGTATTAGGTTCCACAAACATGCGAGAACCTTCTGTACGCCATGCGTTTTCCGAAATCAACACAGTTTGATCCAGTGATAGACGCCCTTTCTCTAAGGCATCAAACACTAAATACGCTGTCATCAACTTGGTAAGCGAAGCAGGCTCTATCTGTTCATCTAGGCCTTGAGCCGCAATGACTTGGCCGCTATTGGCATCCAAGCTTAACCATGCCGTAGCACCTAAAGTCGGTACAGGGATAGTAGAAAGCTGGCCTACGGTTTGCACAACACCTTGCTCAATCGCGAAAACAGGCGAAACAGCGGCAGGCAACGAAAAGCTCAGCACGCCGATCACAGCGGCTGCCACTTTTTTGCGCATAAATAAAGGAGTAATAGGCTGAGTACGTACACTCAGCTTGGAACGAATTCGGGACAAAAATTTCATGAGACTGGCGTAATTTCCGGATTAATTTCTGAATGGCCACGCCGGGCGGCTGCATCCCATTATAAGCAGATGACTGGGGCACGGCACGCCTCCAGCCTTTCACGCATACAATTTTTTACACCCTACGTTTTCTCAGGCAAATAATTGCAATTGCTGCGAGACCAATTCACGCAGCTGCACCAGCTTGCCATGGAAAAAATGCGAGGAATCGGGCAATACCGTTAAGGCCAAATCTTGCGCTCGGGCAAAGTCCATGGCTTCAGACAACGGTACCACTTCATCCACTTCACCATGCAACAAATACGTATGGGCAGGAATGGCCAACTCGCGGAAGCGAAAGCGCTCTACTGCTGGCCCTGTCAGAATCAAGGCATCAGGTACTCGTTGACCTTCGTCAGCCAACCATGAGTACAGTTGGGCAGCTACCGAAGTACCAAATGAGAAACCTGCTAATGCCCACTTACCAGTCGCCAATTCCGGATACGCTGCTTGGAATTGCTGCACCAACAATCGCATATCAGCCGTTTCACCACGTGCACTATCAAAGCTGCCCGCCGACGAACCCACACCGCGAAAATCTGGACGCACAACCACCAAGCCGTGCTGCGTACAGGCTTTTGCAATGGTGGTGACCACTTTATTATTGCGTGCGCCACCGTGCAAAGGATGGGGGTGCAACACTAGCGCCCAACCACGAGGCGTACCCTCTGGCCAATCCAAGGCACAGTCTATCGCGCCCGCTTCTCCGTTAAAAACCGCATTCCTAATCTGTGTCATAGCTCACAAAATGCCATAATAGCGATACATGTATTCTGCATTCTAACGGAACTTCTTCTTCTCGCTGTCATTACCATGTCTGAACATGCGCCTTCACTAACCTCCCCCAGTCGCATGGTGTCCCAGTTACGCCAAGCACTGCCGCACTTCCCTCGCATTGAATGGGTAGCGCGTACTGACTCTACCAATGCAGACTTGCTGCAATGGTCCAGAGAAGAGCCCCCCTCCCTGCGCCCTTGGCTGCTCGGTGCTCACTTGCAAGATCGCGGTAGAGGCCGCGCAGGCCGTACATGGAAAAACAGCGAAGGTGCACACCTGATGTTCTCGTGCGCCTTTGATATCTTTGTCCCCCCACAGGCGCTAGCCACACTGTCTCCACTGTGCGGCGTTGTCATCTGCGAAGCCCTACGCAAACTTCTGCCCGAACGTCATCGTGTGGCCTTGAAACTAAAATGGCCTAATGATTTGCTATGGTACGACGCTAAACTGGCCGGAATTTTGACTGAAGTCACACGAGCCAGCACGGCCCCCGAAAGCAAAGACCACCATGTGGTGGTCGTTGGCATAGGCCTGAATCTAAACGATGCCCGCTCACTCAGCGAGTCACTACAACGCCCTGTGGCCGACTGGCAGAGCATTAGTAACGAGTGCCGCGAAATGCCAGAACACCGCCCCAGCGACCTAGTCGCTGCCATGTGTGCCGCCCTGTATACCGCCATGAATGAAGCCACAGCCTACGGTTTTGCAGCACTGCCCGAGCGTTTTGCTCACGTCGATGCCTTAGTAGGCCAACATATCAACATCATTCATAACGATAAAATCTTACAAACCGGCATTGCCCAAGGTGTAAACGCACACGGGCAATTGCTTATGCGCAGTGCGTTAGGCACTCAAGCAGTATCAGTAGGTGAAGTCTCCGTCCGACCTTCTACCTCGCGCTAAGGGAAATGCCACCATGCATGTACTCGTAGACATAGGCAACACCCGCGTTAAATTGGGACTAGTAGATACCAACGGTCGTACTCGACTGCCTTTGACTTTGGCCTGTCCCCACACAGATCTGAGCCCCATTGGCACATGGTTAGCACAGCACCTCACACAGACAGCTACCGGTGCCATAGGCGTTAACGTCGCCAGTGAAGCCTTAGCGGCTCAAGTACAAGCCTTACTGCATGCGCATGACATACCCAATATTCATTGGCAAACCGGCGACACCCCCTACCAACGCTTAAAAAATCGTTATCAGCACCCTGAACGCTTAGGTGCCGATCGCTGGGTATCGGCAATAGGTTTACAAGCACACGCACCAGCTACAGCTTTTTTGCATGTAAGCTTTGGCACGGCAACTACCGTGGATGCGGTCTTACCCTGCGATGGTGCCCATGAGTTTAAAGGGGGGTTGATCCTGCCTGGCCCGCAACTCATGCAACACGCTCTCAGCCACAACACCGCACGACTAGGCGCTGAAGACGGTGCTCTACAGGATTTTCCTGACCATACCTCTGCTGCTATTAGCTCGGGCATTGCTGCGGCACAAGCCGGTGCGGTGCTACGCCAATGGCTCATTACTCATCAGGCCACAGGCCATGCCCCACGCGTATTTTGCAGTGGCGGCGGTAAGCCTTTAGTAGAAGACGAATTGCACCAATCTTTCGCAAGGATACGTCAACTGACCGCGCTATCCCTGCCCAAACCCCTATGGTTTGACACCCCTACACTGGACGGCTTAGCGATTCTTACCAATCATCTCGCATAGATTCATGCGATCATAAGCGCTACAATTCCCGTCATTATTCATAGTCATCACCATTCTCTGATCGCCATATGAAATACATCGCCCTGCTATGTCTGATTGCAAACGTGGCGCTGCTGGCTTACGGTCAGGGCTTTTTTGGCGTTCAACCCAGTGAATACGGACGCAGCATTAGCCCCGCTCCATTTGTAAATGAAGAGGCGGTTACTGTAGGTTCGGCCTTGGCACTGTCTTAACACCACATCCTCTGGACTTAGTTACTTTTATGAAACCTGTACGTAAAGCCGTTTTCCCTGTTGCGGGTCTAGGTACCCGTTTTCTTCCTGCCACCAAAGCAATGCCCAAAGAGATGTTGCCCGTGGTAGACAAACCATTGATTCAATATGCGGTTGAAGAAGCCATTGCAGCAGGCGTTACTGAGCTAATTTTTATTACAGGACGTAACAAACGTGCTATTGAAGATCACTTCGACAGCATGCCCGAGCTGGAAGCCGAACTCACCAACAAAAACAAAATTGAGTTGCTTGAGCGCGTACAAAATATTATTCCACCCTATGTGAGCTGTATTTACACGCGCCAGCCTGCTCCCTTAGGCCTAGGCCATGCTGTGCTCTGTGCGGCTCCTATCGTGGGCGATGAGCCGTTCCTCGTGCTATTGGCAGATGACTTGATTGATGCGCAAACACCGGTTGCCAGACAATTAGTCGAAGCGGCACATCAATACAACGGTAGCATCGTAGCCACACAACAAGTTGCACTTCAAGACACCTACAAATACGGTATTGTGTCGGGCACTAGTGTGGACACTAACACTACACGTCTACACGGTATTGTGGAAAAGCCACGCCCAGAGGATGCCCCTTCTACACAAGCGGTAGTAGGTCGTTACGTGTTAGAACCCGAGATTTTTGAGCATTTACGCAAAACGCAGCCAGGTGCTGGCGGTGAGATTCAACTTACCGACGGTATCGCTAGTTTATTGAAAACGCGTAATGTATTTGCGCGCCAATACGAAGGCACTCGCTATGACTGTGGTAGTAAAGATGGGTTTTTTAACGCCACTATGGAAATTGGTCGTAAATATCACAACCTTTAAATGCTCCTAGTATTAATACCAGTAGCCTCTATTAACAATTTCATGCGTTAATAATTGTATTCGTATACGGGTTCTGCTTGACGCCAATCAATGCCCGTAATACGATTCGATTCGTAGGTTATCAAGATAGTTGTAAGTTCGTTCAATGCGGTATGCATATACCAGTTGCCTGATTTTTACACCTTGACAATCTTTTCTTAGAGCACGTGCTCGTCATTTTTAGGGATTGCAACAATCATGCAAACAGAAACTGGTATTGTTAAATGGTTCAACAACGAAAAAGGCTTTGGCTTCATCACTCCTGAGAGCGGTGGCAAAGATCTGTTCGTTCACCACTCCGACATCATCGGTACAGGCTTCAAATCTCTGCAAGAAAACCAACGCGTTTCTTACGAGCCAGCTGAAGGCCAAAAAGGCCCACAAGCCAAATCCGTGCAAGCTCTGTAATATAGCCTGACACGATATTCGTAAAGAATATTAAAAAAGCCCTGAATTAAAATCAGGGCTTTTTTTATTTCTTCTTAATCTATATCAATACATTATTATTATATTATTTCTTTTCATTTTCCTGTTTGTTATTAGCAACTGTTTTCTTTGCCGCACGCGTAGATACTTTACGAGCCTTAACAGTTTTAACAGGAATAGAAGCCGGTATAGATTTAACATTTTCTGTAACAGTTGATGTCACATTAGCGGCTTGCTCCTTCTGCTCTAATACACCACCCAATATCACAATGATGCGTTCTAGTGCTTTGGCCTCAGCCGTGGACAACTGATTCTCACTGCTACGCGCCAACCCTAACAAGAACTCAGCCAACTGCTTAATCGCTGCCGGTGATGCATTTTGCAACAAACCAGGAATCGCTTCGATGGCTGCATTCTCATCCATGTGCAGTAGCAAGGCTTGTTCACGCAATAGCTGACGGAACGCCACTCGTTCACTGCCTTTAAGCCAACCCGCCTGATCCATCTGCGTTGCATGATGGAAATGCCTGTCATCGGCCTCCCCACGTTCTTTCAGTACATAGAACATAGACCGTATAGCCGCCTCTGCCAGCCCACCTTGGTCCATACGAGCGCATAAGTGCTTCAAGGTAGACTCCACATAGGCCTTATGCTCTGGCGACTCCCCTGGGTGCTGTCGTACCGCTGATGTGTCTTCTACCGCACGACCAGCCAACGCTTGTACCCATGGCGAACCATACAGTGCATTAAAGAAGGCAGCATAGCCTTGATCACGGTTATCCCGATAATGATTTAAGAAACGCGTAATAGCGTCTGACATCTGCTCTTGCCAGAGCAAGAAGGGGTTATCAGTACTCGCAGGTGCTCGGTTAACACGTACCTGCTCTGCTTGATCACCTAACCACGCAGCAAACGGATGATTGCTACTCCACCACTCATACGAGGTACGTAGCGGGTGCAGGGTTTGCATCCAATACGCAGTATAGGGTGTAGCAAATGCACGTACCCACGGCTGTATCATGTTTCGGTACAGCGCTAGGTTGATCTCAGACACTTTCGCGGCAGCGGCAAAACGCTTTTCAGACTCTTGGTCTGGCTGCACGATCTCGCGCACTTCCTCCACGCTACTACGGCGTAGTTTCAACATATAAGGGTCATCAACAGGGCATGCCGCACGCACCTCTGCGCAGTCCTCTACCGAAGCGTGATAGATCCCTGCCGGCAACAAATCAATGGTGTCTATATGGCTAGTAAATTCTCTGTACTCTTTACTGCCTACCCGTGACGACACGAAAATACCTAAATGACCAATACTGTCGTGCGTTGCGTAGACAATTGTTTGGTCATGACTCAGCACTTCATCGTCATTTCTATATAAATCGGTAATCCAGCCTAAAGCCTGACCGGGAGGCGTAATATTGTCTCCATAGGAGCAGAAGACCAGTATGGGCGAACGTATATTACGTAAATCAATGCGCAAGCCATCAGAGGTCATTAAACGTGCTGTGGACAACTTATTGCCAATGAACAATTCATCGACGATATATTGCATTTCCACATCGTTTAAAAATACATAACCACCCCAATATTTCTCGAAATCCAAATAACGAGGGCCCTCAGTATCTACATTCGCAAATAAGTTATATTGCTTATTCCACAATGTATTAGCGGGATCTAGGTTCTCGAAGTTCTCTACCAACCACGCACCGTCAAAGCGGCCATCGCCTAGGTCGCTAGTCATAGCAGTCAACCAACTACCGCCTAGCAGACCGCCCGTGTAACGCATGGGGTTATCGCCCGCCCAGTACGACAGCGGAGCACCGGCCACGATAATAGGACCAAACAGCTCAGGCCATAACGCCGCCGTCATCAAAATTTGCCAACCAGCCTGACAATTACCGATAACAGCAGGCTTACCTTCACTGTGCGCATGCAACTCACCCACGTGACGCACAAACTCGGCTTCAGCACGAATCACATCTTCTACGGTTTGGCCGGGAATGGGGTCTGGCAAGAAACCGACGAAGTAGCAAGGATGGCCAGCACTTAATGCCGCACCCATTTCACTTTCAGCCTTAAAGCCACCAATGCCGGGGCCATGCCCCGCACGGGGATCAATAATGATGAATGGTCGCTTATTTTCGTCCAGCTTCACATCCGCAGGAGGAATAATACGCATCAATGAGTAGTTCACAGGGCGAGGCAAATCTTTACCGCACAGCAACTGTTCGTACTCGAACTTCAACACAGTAGGGGCATCTTCTGCTAAGTGTTCACGATATTGATCACCGCGTTGGCGTCTCACATCGGCATACAACACGCTACGTTGCCAAAAATCTTTAACATATTCAGCCCCCGCCTCGGCGTAATTCCACGCTGCTGAAAAGGGTGTGGACTCTGAAGGTGAAGTGGGTTTACGACTAGCCATCTTTGCTCTCCCAAAAGGTGTAAAGCAATCTGAAAAATGCCGCTGTATGACACCAAGGCCCTACGTTAACCACCCGCTATACCTTGTCCAACGGCCTTTAAGCCATTTGATTGATCGTGCTTCTGAAGCGTCGCAACGACAACAAGAACAACACAATACCAATCGCGAATAGGGCTAAGAATGCAGGCCATACTACGGCAAGCCCGGCGCCGCGAAAAAGAATAGCCTGACCTATTTCTACAAAATGCGTTGTAGGCGCGACCTGCATGATGATCTGCACCAGTTCGGGCATACTCTCACGCGGTGTCATCCCCCCAGACAGCATTTGCAAAGGCAATAAAATCAATACCAGCAGTAATCCAAACTGCGGCATGCTACGTGCCAATGTTGCCAAGTAAATCCCTAATGAGGTCATGGCAAACACACATAAGGCGGCACCACACAGAAACAAGCCTATAGAGCCTTCAATAGGCACTTTCAGCAGCCCCTGCACGACTAGCATCAACGACGTAAAGGTTGCCAGCACCACCACCAAACCCATGGACCAGATTTTCGACACCATGATCTCTCCTGGTGTGACCGGCATCACCAGCAAATGTTCAATCGTGCCGTGCTCGCGCTCACGAATCAGCGCAGCACCGGTCAAAATGATGGACAACATGGTGACCGAGTTGATCACCTCTACGATGCTACCAAACCAACTGCGCTCTAGCGTTGGGTTAAAACGCTGACGAATTTCTAAATTAATAGGCAGCGACTGCGTAGTACGGTAACGCTGCAAGAACTCCTGCACCTCGCCATTCACAATCTGCTGAATGTAGTTATTACCCGTAAACGCCTGACTCATACGCGTAGCATCTACGTTTAACTGTACATCAGGACTACGCCCTGCCAGCACATCACGCTGAAAACCTGGAGGTATATTCAGCACAAAGGTGTAGTCCCCCCTGTCCATCCCTGCATCCATTTCACTTAACGTAATATGCTGTGGTGGTGCAAACTGTGGTGGGTAAAAAGCCGAACTAATGCGTGTGGATAACGGTGATTCATCTTCATCCACGATAGCAATCACTGCATTGTGCAACGTTTCAGGCATAGCGGTTGCGCTGGTGTACACCGACACGCTGAAGATATACACAATCAGCAGCAACAACATGGGGTCGCGCCACAAGCTCCATAGCTCTTTACGCCCAAGAAGAAAGATATTGCGTAACTGTCGCATCTCAATGCTCCTGCTTGCGTAATAACAGCACAGACAAGCCAATGATCACGGGCACCGCAATCAATAGCGGCACAAAGGTGCTGGCTAAATCGTGCAAGCCCAACCCTTTTCCAAACACCCCACGACTAATGATGAACATGTAGGTAGCAGGGTAAATATCCCCCACCAAACGCCCTACCCCTTCTAAGGAAGACACCGGGTTCAACATACCGGCAAACTGCACGGCGGGAATTAAGGTACCAATCAACGCCAAAAACAGCGCGGCAATCTGGCTACGTGTAATCGCCGATGCTAGCAGCCCCATGCCAGTAGAAATAATAGTAAATAACAAGGCCGCCAAAAACAGCGTCACAAAACTACCTTTCATGGGTACGCCAAACACCGTCACCGCCAACAAACACATGCACAAAAAGTTCAGCAGCGCTAACAGCACGTAAGGAATTTGCTTCCCAAGCAAGAACTCCAAGCGCGTAACAGGCGTCACATACAAGTTAATGATGGCACCTAATTCTTTCTCGCGTACTACAGCCAACGCCGTTAGCATCGCCGGGAACATCAATAGCAACAGAGGTATGACTACTGGCACCATCGCCGGCAAACTGCGTACATCGGGGTTATAGCGGTAGCGAGATTCTATGCCTGCAGGCAGCGTATAACGTAATCCCGACTGCTCGGCTTGGTCTAACAACCAATGCTGATGTATGCCCTGCACATAGCCCTGAATAGTTTCCGCACGCGTAGGCATCGCACCATCTACCCATACCCCCACTTCTGCGTTTTGCCCGCGTTTGACACTCTGCGCAAAACCCGGCGGTATTTCTATAGCCAGCGACAACTCACCGCTGCGCATACGCCTATCTAGCTCGTCGTAATCTTGTATGGGTGACTGCTCAATAAAATAGCGCGAACCCGCCAAACTCAGGGTGTAATTCTGGCTAATAGACGTTTGATCTCTGTCGAGTACAGCATACCTAAGATCTTCAACGTCTAAGCTGATCCCGTAGCCCATGATGAACATCATGATCAACGACCCCGCTAACGCCAACGTCGCGCGTATAGGGTCACGCTGTAGCTCTAAGGCCTCGCGCCAGGTATAGCTTAATAAACGTTGCAGGCTAAACCCTTTTTTCACATGCGGTGTCGCCACAGGCTCCGTGACAGCCTCGTGCAACGCTTCGGCCTCACTGGGTTTACTGCCCATCGTCTCGCCACTGGCTTCTAACAAGTAGCCAATAAACGCCTCTTCCAAGGTCGCTGCACCACGTTTTTCCACCAATTTTGCAGGCGCATCACTATCTAACACTTTGCCGGCATGCATCATGGACATACGGTCACAACGTGCCGCTTCGTTCATGAAGTGGGTAGAAATAAAGATCGTGACTTTATCTCGCCTAGACAGTTCAACCAACAAGCGCCAGAAGCCATCTCTGGCAACAGGGTCTACTCCTGAGGTGGGCTCATCCAGAATCAATAGCTCAGGCTTATGCACCATCGCCACTGCTAACGACAAGCGCTGTCGTATCCCCAACGGTAAGGCGGAGGGCAAGCTTTCGCGCACGTCGCCCAAGTCAAAACGCTGCACCATTTCATTAATGCGCTGCTCTAACTCGTCCTCTGGGACGTGGAACAACTGCGCATGCAGCACCAAGTTTTGCTCTACCGTGAGCTCGCTATACAGTGAAAACGCTTGGGACATATAGCCCACACGACGGCGGGTATCTAAATCGTGCGGATCTACCTCATGCCCAAATAACCATGCTTGGCCTCGGGTTGCTGGTAACAACCCCGTCAACATTTTCATGGTGGTGGACTTGCCGCAGCCGTTAGAGCCCAAGAATCCGAAGATTTCGCCCCTACGTATACGAAAAGATACGCTATCTACTGCGACAAAATCACCAAAGCACATGGTGAGGTCTTCAGCTTCAATCGCAATATCGTCGTCATCCACGTCTAATGGCGGGATGACCACCGCAGCGTGACCTTGTTTCTTAGACTCAGGCAATAACTCGATAAACGCTTCTTCTAGGTTCTGTTTACCTGTACGTTCAAAGAATTCTTCGGGTGTGCCGGTGGCCAAAATTTGACCATCATCCATTGCCATCAACCAGTCAAAACGCTGCGCCTCGTCCATATAGGCCGTGGCGACGATCACACTCATACTGGGTCTGTCTACCCGTATGCTGTCAATTAAATCCCAGAATTGTGCACGCGCTAACGGGTCCACCCCTGTAGTGGGTTCATCCAGAATCAGAAAATCAGGGTCGTGAATCAGTGCGCAGCACAAACCCAGTTTTTGCTTCATCCCGCCCGACAACTTCCCTGCTGGTCGCGACAAAAACGGATACAAACCTGTTGCTGTAGTCAGCTCATCAATGCGCCGCCTACGTTCAGCCGCATCGTGCCCGAACAACCTACCAAAAAATTGCAGGTTTTCTTCTACCGACAACGTGAAGTACAGGTTTTTTCCCAAGCCCTGAGGCATATAGGCAATATTGGGACACACCTGATCGCGGTGTTCCTTGCTGGACATATCACCACCCAGCACATCAATACGCCCTTTCTGAATGGCACGCGCGCCCGCCAGCAACGACAACAGGCTAGACTTCCCCACCCCGTCGGGGCCTAACAACCCTACCATGCACCCGGCAGGAATATCCAGACTCAATCCCTGCAGGGCTACTTTCTCACCGTAGTGTTGCCAGACCTCTCGAACTTGGGCAACCACTGCTGGGCTACCTTGTTCAGCCATGACTTACTCCGTTACCGAAACAACGTTAGATAACGAAGCAGGCCACGAAGCCTCTGCATCCAACTTAATCCACGCGACACCGGGCAGCCCCACTTTGACTTGCTCCATGTATTTACGTAGCAGCTCTGGTGAAATATGAGCACGCACACGGAACATCAGTTTTTGACGCTCGTTTGCAGTTTCTACTGTTTTAGGGGTGAATTGCGCATTACTGGCCACAAAAGACACCTTGGCAGGGATCACCAGATTCGGTGCGGCATCCAACACAATACGTACGTCGGTACCAATGGCTACACGACCTGCCACAGACTCAGGCAAGAAGAAGGTCATGTACACATCTTCCAAATCCAGTAAGTTCAGCACCTTACCGCCTGCGCCCAGTACTTCACCTGGTTGGGCAATACGGAACTGCACACGGCCTGCGCGTGGCGCTTTCAATTCGCTATCGCGCAAGTCAGCATCAATACGAGCAATCGTAGCTTCTGCCGCTTTCACTGTAGATTGCGCCCCAATCAACTGGGCTTTAGCTGCTTCCACGGCGGCATCTGAGGACGCTGCTTGTGCTTTGGTTGCAGCCAATACAGCTTCAGCACCGCGTACTCGAGCACGGTCATCGTCCAACTCTTGTACGGAGGCCGCACCTTCTCTGGACAGCGTACGTGAACGGGCTAGCCTGCGCTGTGCTGCATCTAACTCGGCTTCACGTTGCGCAATTAACGCACGGGCTGCCAGCACATCGCTTTCGCGCAGTCGCACTTGCGCTTGCGCTGCCGCCACACCATGTTCAGCTTGCTGGTGACTGGCTACAGCCTCATCACGCTGCGCCAACAACACGTCTACTTGCATAGAAGCCAAGGGCTGATCTTTGGTCACAAAGTCGCCCTCTCGAACCACAATGTCTTCAATACGGCCGCCCAACTTAGCGGCCACATCTACCTCAGTGGCTTCTATACGTCCATTCCCCTTAACAAACGCATCGCCCAAACCGTCATCGTTAAACCATTCCCAGCCCTTCCAGAGCAGGCCTAGGGCAATCAGAACACCAGCTACCACCACAATTTTTTTCTTCATTGTGCATTACTCTCTTTGACTCGCTACATTCTCTGAGGCAGATGCTGCTTTGGCCTCTTCCTTGGACTGCTGTGTACCACCACCTAAAGCGGCATATAAACTTACTTGACTGGCTAATAGCTCATAACGTACCTGTACCAATTGCTGGCCTGCTGCCAATAAATCACGCTCAGCATCCAACACTTCCAGATACGCCGCCGAACCATTGTCATAACGTAATTGCGCCAGTCGTGCGCGTTCTGCCTGCGCTTGCTGAGCATTACGTTGAATAATCAATTGCTCACCTAACCAATATCGGGCAGACAACGCATCAGACACCTCTCTAAAAGCGGTCTGAATGGCCTTTTCGTATTCTGCCACTTGCATGGAATGTCGTACCTCGGCTAAATCAAGGTTTGCCTGTCTACGACCGGTATCAAAAATGGGCAACGAAATAACCGGTATAAATGTCCATGCCCTACTTCCCGATGAAAACAAATCGTCTAACTCTGCACTGGCTGTGCCCAAACTGGAAGTCAGCGCTATACGTGGCAGAAAAGCCGCCCGTGCCGCACCGATATCCGCGTTTGCAGCTTGTAACTGATGTTCCGCTGCCATGATGTCAGGTCGATTCAATAACAAATCAGATGGCATGCCCGGTGTGAGCGCCACCATGGCCTTTTGGGTATCCAACGGCGGCAAGGGGTCTGGCAAACTAATGTCCGTACCGACTAACTGGTACAACGCATGCCATTGTGCGGCTCGCGCTTGCTGCAAGCTCACATGCAAGGCTTGTGCTTGATGCAACAGTGTCTCTACTTGGGTAAGGTCCAACCTAGAGGTAGCGCCCTCTTCATAACGACGCTTAAAGATACGGTAGGATTTTTCACGTGTTTCGACGGTGCGCTGTGCTAACGCTTCGCGTTCATCTAGACCACGTAACTGGAAATATCCATCAGCAACTTGGGCAATTAAGGCCACGCGCACCGCTTGTTGCGCGGCTTCGGTTGCCAACCAGCGTTGTAATGCCGCATCTTTTAGGCTGCGTACACGCCCCCAAAGATCTATTTCCCAACTATTAAAACCTACCTCGGCACGGTACTCGCTACCTACCCGTGATTGCCCGGTTGGCGATAAGTCAGCTGGCACACGTCCACGGGCTCCTTGCCCACCTGCCGTTACCGTTGGCAACTGATCCGCACGTTGGATACGAAAAGCAGCCTGAGCCTCTTCCATCCGCAGGATGGCCAAACGTAAATCACGGTTATTTTCTAATGCAACCTGAATCAGTTGCTGAAGCTGAGGGTCCGTAAAGTAGCTTTGCCAAGGTAAACTAGCGGCTACCGAAACGTTAAGATTCTGATCAGACTGAGTATCCACCGGCCATTGTGCAGGTAGCGGCGAAGGCGGCACTTCATAGTCAGGCGCCAGTGACATGCAACCACTGAGCGCCAATGCTGCCAACAACACAGTAGGTCGTTGCAGCCATGTAGCAGTGCCCGTACTCAACACAGGCTTTATTGTGTAAACCATGCTCTGTTTCACAGTATGAAAAGATTTGATAGAATAAAACGTCCGGTCGGTTGTTTTGTATTATACAGAAGTTCAGCATTATTATGATTACCAGCCACCATCCTTGCACGCCTAGCCCTGACTCTTGCGCCACATCGTCTGCGGACGACAAAAAGGCGACAGAGAAAAAACCGCGTAGGCGTTACCTACCTGCTGCCAAACGCAAGCAGGAAATTTTGGATGCTGCTCTCACTGAGTTCGCCAGCAACGGGTACTCCAGCACCACCATGGAGAGCATTGCCGCGAGCGCCAAAATCTCCAAAGCTGGCATTTACGCCCATTACCGCAGTAAAGAAGAAATCTTCCAAGCGCTGATGATGACGGTGCTTACACCTGTAAAGCCCGTTGATTCGTCATGGATGCCGGAAACTGAAAAGCCTTCCGTAGAAGAGATCGTGGATGCCTTTTTGGCACAGCAATACGACAAGCTAGAAGACCCAGCCGTACTGACCACCTTTAGATTGCTGATTTCTGAAAGTGTGCGTGTACCCGAGCTGATTCAGCACTGGCATTCGCAAGTCATTGATAGACGCGTACAACGCGACCAATTGATTGTGGATGAGTGTGTGCGTCGTGGTTTGCTGCGCAAAAGCCCCATTACGGAAAACTTCTTCTTGGCAGCAGCACCCTCGTTGCAGTGGGTAATTTTGGCAGTGCTTTTTAACGACACTGATACCGATAGGCTGCATAACCTACGCCATGCACACCGCGAACTGTTGCTAGAGCTGTTGCGCCCCTTGGCTGTTTAGGACTGCTGGCGCTGCAGTATTTCGTTAATACCGCCCATTACGCGCTGTACAGAACCTTTATGCTGTTGCACCCAGTGCAAGCCCGCATCTGACATGTTCTCCAGCTTGTGCCTATCTTCCAGCAAATCCATTGCTTGTTTCACAGCCGTTGCCGCATTGGGTGCGCGCAAGGCCGCCCCTTCTAAAATGGCGTCAGTCACGGCTTGTTCAAAATTACGGGTGTGGCTGCCTACAATGACGGGCACACCCAATGCGCAGGCCTCAATAAAGTTCTGACCACCTAAAGGCGCAAAACTGCCCGCCACGATGGCTACCTGCGCTTGGGCGTAATACCAGGGCATTTCCCCCAAACTATCACCCAATACCACATCAGCGTCTCGGCACATGGACACAGCTGAACTGCACCCATCACCCGCTGCTATCAAGTCAGTGCGTCTACACACATGCAACCCCTGAGCTTGCAACAACGCAAACGCAGATTCAAAACGCTGTGGATGACGTGGGATCAGGTAGAACAAGGTACGTTGTGCCGGATCCAAATCCATTTGCTGTTCTTTGCGTATTTGGCGGGTCAGTTCAGGGATGAACATTTCATCCTCACCTTCGCGCGTGCTTGCCACCAATACAATACGTCTACCTACGCTTTGCGAAAAACTGCGCCCACGGCTAACTTGTGACTCGGATAGCTGCACATCAAACTTGAAGTTACCCGATACGCGCACAGCATGGCCACCAGCCTGCTCTAAGCGTTGCGCATCGTGCAAAGTTTGAGCGTAGATTTCCGTAAAACGTGAATACGCTACCCGCATCATGCTGCCTATACGCAAACTTTGGCGTAGCGACTGATCAGAAAACCTAGCACTGGCTAGCACCACGGGTAGTTTCGCCTTACTGGCGGCGTACATTAAGTTAGGCCATACCTCACGCTCAATCATGACAGCGATTGCTGGCTGGTAATGCTTAATAAAACGCTTGCATGCACCGGGAAAATCGTAGGGCAACCACTGCTGGAACAAACGCCCCTCAGCAATTTCCTGCGTAAACATACGCTCACCCTCTGCCCTACCGGTATAGGTCAAATGTGTGAGCAAAATAATATGGCCTTGCTTCAACAAGGCGGACACCAAGGGCTGTGCTGCGCGAATTTCACCCAGACTTACGGCGTGAATCCAAATAGGTTTGGATTGCCAACTTGGCCCTCGATAGTAGCCAAAGCGCTTAGCGCCCAAAATATCCCAACGCCCGCCCACACGCCGCGCTCGTAGGCCCATCCATGCCAGTAGCAGTGGTGAAAACAAACGCAGTAGTAGGGTGTAGAAAAAACGATTCACAGTTGGGTCGTCATCGTGAGTTATGGCTGATAGAAGCCATCGGCTCCGGTGAGCGTTTCATTCCTGGGGGAGCTTAAGGCTTGATTGATGGCACTTAAGACGGTTTCAGCAGAAGGCTCTCTGCCCCGCTCACCTAAACTCGCTGTATACGCAGAACCTTCTAACGGCGTGCGCACAGGTGTAGAGGCTTTATAAATACCAATAGTAGGACGCCCCAAACCTGCGGACAAGTGTGTCAAACCGCTATCTAAGCCTACCATCAATGTTGCGCCAGACAACTGCTCGGCAACCTCAGACAAGGCCATACGCGGCATGACTTGAGCATCGGGCCTACCTTTAATCAAGGCTTCAGCACGCGCACTTTCTGCCGGACTACCCGCTAACAGACGTAGCGACAGCCCACGACTTTGTAAATCATCAAATACACGCAACCAGTTTGCTGGCGCCCATAACTTATCATCCCTACTGGCTGACGGCATGATGATGGCATACGGCTGAACAGGAACGCGCTCACTGATGGCCTGCAAACCAAAATCAGGCGCACCATCGTATTGGTAGCCAAAGGTAGCGGCGGCCAACGTACGTTGACGTATTACTGCGGGTTGCCAGAATTCGACCCGGTGCTTCACGTTATAAAACAACGATGCCAAGGGTTCCCGCGCAGACTTCCAATCTAAACCATGACGCACACCATTGGTTTGGCGCACGATCCAGATGGATTTCATTAAGGCCTGCATATCCAAAACAATGTCGTAACGCTTATTCGCCAACCGTTGTTTTAATTGCTGGCGCTCTGCTCGTACTTGGGCCGTCCACCAGCCTTTACGCCAGCGCCTATGCGCTACCGTAATCACATCGCGCACAGCCGGGTGCCAAGCAGGGATTTCGGCAAACGCCTCTTCCGCTACCCAGTCAATGCGTGCGTCTGGCACATGCCTAGCTATATCTGAAATAGCTGGCAGCATATGCACTAGGTCGCCCAGCGAAGAAGTGCGTACGATTAGAATTTCACAGGTCATCTTTGCATTATAGCGTAGGGGAAATGCAGCGATTCAACGTACCTGCATTTCTTTTTTGAGACATTTTTTCATCTTTTACAACAATCCCTGCTCTTTTTGCTAGGACCACGGACAAGGTGTAGTAAACAAGGGATAATCATTTACATAATTAATAATTTTCACGACGAGACACCGCAGGAATCGCTTCATGGCTGCACCCAATCCAATCTTTGGCATTTTGCTTCTGATTCTTTCCTCTTGGTCGCTCTCTGGCCTTGATGCCAGTGGAAAATGGATCATGGGGGCTGGTGCCTCACTAGTCTTGTTGTGCTGGATACGCTATACCGTGCATCTGGGTTTAATCCTGATGATCACCTTGCCCTCAAAAGGGCCTTCTATACTACGAATACGTTACCCCGGCTTGCAAATGCTGCGGGGTACTGTGGCACTGGTTGGTACCTTCACTTTTTTCACTGCGCTGCATTATTTGCCACAGGCTGAAGCCACCGCCATCAACTTTTTATCGCCATTATTGATGCTGGCCGTTGCGCCATGGGTGCTCAATGAGCCCATGCGTATTTCGCGCTGGGTGGCGGCTGCCACGGGTTTTGCTGGTGTACTAATTATTATCCGCCCCAGTTCTGGGCTGGATATGGTGGGCGTGGCGTGGGGGCTAACTACCGCCTGCTTATTTGCAGTACAGCATATAGTCACGCGCAAACTAGCGTTAGATGATGCCTTTAGCACCCTCATTTGGGGTGGTATTACCGGCTCTGTACTAAGCTCAATATTAGTGCCGTTTCATTGGCAAGAAATTAGCAGTATTTTGGCTGGCTTCACCCTAACCCAATGGCTAATTTTGCTGTCCACAGGCTTCTGGGGAGGGCTAGGGCATTTACTGCAAATCCAAGCCTATCAACGCGCTCCAGCCTCGATGCTGGCACCGTTTTTATACCTACAGATTGTGAGCGCTGCCACCTTAGGATGGCTGGTGTGGGGACACTTCCCAGACGCACTCACGTGGCTGGGTATTTCTATTATTTGTTGTAGTGGCATTGTGATTGGCATTATTGAATGGCGTCGCCAAGCGCGGACTCAAGGCCAACACTAACGCGCTGCAATGCCTAGGCATAATGACGCACTACCAGTTCTGGTAATGGATCGGGATAATCCCAAAACGCCTGATCCAACTCGTACATCTGGTCGTTATCAGCTTCTGAGATCAACACAGGTAAGTCGCCTAGTGACACCTCGCGGTCAGTTTCACCGTATGGCTGCACCAACGCATACATTTGCTGCACGATACGGTACATGTGCTGAGCCCCTATAGCCTCTAACGCATGCATAGCAGTTAAACAGTTTGCCTCACCCCAATTACAGAAAAACTGTAAAAACCCGCCATTATTCACGTCCGCCTCTAAGCGCCACAACGCGACCAACTCCTGCTCGCGTGGTGAGAGGCGCATAACATCCCACTCCTGCGCTGCCGCTTGCTTCAACGCCGTATCGTACAAGGTGTCTTGCAGCAAATCCCACACTGACACCATCCCGGTAGGAAAAGGCTTCCACAGACTAGGCCAATTCACCCCATAACCGTCATCGGTCAGCACCCATTCTGTACGCTCGTCTGGCGATGCTTTCTCTACCCGTATATAGCGCTGAATAGGGGTGTGCAGCACCACGCCACTGTGCAAAGTCAGCACAATATCGCTATCGGTAATCTGCACCCCTGAAATGCGGTATGCGTCCATGTTTATTCCTATTGCGGGTATCTATACGCGGTTGTTGTAGTGCTCTGATTATAAAGCGCTGACATCATACACCCAGCAGGTAGAAGCCATAGACTTCGTTAGATAGCCCATAAAAATAGCCCGTTTAACGGGCTATTTTTCTTCGTAGAGTCTATTAACTTAGCCTCTAGCCCAACCTTGTACAAAGCTGCTCACAGGCTGGCGTTTACTGCCGGGGCGCTGTAGTTCAGTAATGCGCAACACACCGTCACCTGTTGCCACATCAATGCCATCGGCTGTGGCGGCAATCACGTGCCCAGGCTCAACTGCACTGTTAGCGGGTAAGGCTTCTGCACGCCACACTTTCACCAAGCCTTCTATGCCATCCAAGGCCATGGCGGAACCCAACATAGGATCAAAGGCGCGAATACGGCGCTCTAACACCACGGCAGGTTGCGTGAAATCTAGCGGAGCTTCAGTTTTCAGCAGTTTTTCGGCATACGTTACGCCGGCCTCAGGCTGCTTCACCGCTGTAGGTGCCGTGCCATCAGCCAGTTGCTGCAAAATTTCTACGATGCAATCCGCACCCATTTGCGTGAGTTCGTCTTGCAAGCTCGCACCGGAATGGTCGGGGCGTATATCCATAGCACGCACCAGCAACATATCGCCGGTATCCAACCCAGCATCCATTTGCATAATGGTAATACCGGTTTGAGGATCACCCATTTCGATGGCGCGCTGTATAGGCGCCGCCCCACGCCACCTAGGTAGCAAGCTGGCATGAATGTTCAAACATCCATACTTAGGTAAGTCCAACACCCATTGCGGCAAGATTAAGCCATAGGCAGCCACCACCATGACGTCGGGTTGCACAGCTTGCAATAGACGCTGCGCAGCCTCGGCGTCTTCTGGGTATTTACCATCCAAACGCAAACTTTGAGGTTGAGCGACCTCTATGCCATGCGCCAAGGCAGCTTCTTTGACAGGACTGTGACGCAGCTTCATACCACGCCCAGATGGGCGGTCGGGCTGCGTCATGACCAACGGCACATCGTGCCCTGCAGCCAAAATAGCCTCTAAGGCCTGACGTGCGAACTCTGGGGTACCCGCAAACACGACGCGCATACTGACTACACCTTTTCTGCTTCGCGTTTCTGCTTGCGTAACCGTGTACGAATGCGATCTTGCTTCATGTTAGAGAGGTATTCCACAAACACTTTGCCCAACAGGTGGTCCAGTTCGTGCTGCACACACACAGCCAACAAACCGTCAGCGTCGAATTCGTAGCTTTCGCCTTTTTCGTTCAAGGCACGCACACGCACTTGGGCAGAACGCTCAACTTTGTCGTATACGCCGGGCACAGACAAGCACCCTTCTTCGTACACGCGCCCTTCGTCGCTATGCCAAATAATTTCGGGGTTGATCAGTACGTGTAAGTCATTACCCTCTTCGGATACGTCGATGACTACCACGCGCTCGTGCACGTCTACTTGGGTTGCAGCCAAGCCTACGCCGGGAGCATCGTACATGGTTTCAGCCATGTCCTTCACCAATTGGCGAATGCGATCATCCACTTGCGCAACAGGTTTTGCCACGGTATGCAAACGAGCATCAGGATATTGGAGTATAGGAAGTAAAGCCATTTAGTCGGTACACAAAAACGATACTTAAAAAGGTATTTTAAGCCATCATGCGATCTGTAGACAGCCATTCCATGGTTAATACACGCTACGCTCTTACAAATACATGGATAATGGCAACACTTATGGCCCTTTTTAGCGCCAGTTTCATGGCACACTCTGCTACATGATGTCTACCTCCGGCCCTTCTGATTCCGAACTGTATTACTGGTTGCGCCTAAGCATCGAACCATCGCTTGGTGCTGCCCACGCGCGCGCGTTGCTCTCGCACTTTGGGTTACCGCCCGATATTTATAGCCAATCCGTAGGTATGCTAAGCAAAGTGCTGCCCAGCAATCTGGCAGCACAGCTCAAAGCCTCCGCTAGCCCCGATGTAGAAACGCAAATTCAGCAAGCCCTAGAATGGGCATCTGTTACGCCTAACCATATCATCACGTTGGCAGACCCTGACTACCCACAAGCTTTGCTAGAAAGCCATGATCCACCGCTAGTAATTTATGCCAAAGGCAACAAACACCTGTTGAATGTGCCCAGCCTAGCTATTGTTGGTGCACGAAGTGCCACCCAAGTAGGCAACGAAAATGCGTATGCCTTTGCTAAACACCTTACCGAACTGGGGTGGAGCATTGTCAGCGGCTTAGCCAGCGGTATTGATGCCGCCGCCCATACAGGTAGCCTAGAAGCCCAAAACCCTAATGCCAGTACGATTGCCGTATTAGGCACTGGGTTGGATATTATTTACCCAGCACGTAATCGCGATCTGGCCCATCGCATTGCACAGCACGGCATACTGATTAGTGAGTTCCCCTTGGGAACACGCGCACTGCCTTATCATTTTCCGCAGCGTAATCGCATTGTGGCCGGATTAGCCACCGGTGTTCTAGTCGTAGAAGCTGCCCTAAAAAGTGGCTCGCTGATTACAGCCAAACAAGCCCTAGAGCTAGACCGTGAAGTATTTGCGATTCCAGGCTCTATACACTCTCCGTTGGCTAGGGGCTGCCACCAATTGATACGCCAAGGCGCCAAACTGGTGGAGTCCGCCGAACACATACAAGAGGAAATCGCCCACAAGCAGCCCCGCTTGTCGCACCATGCACTCCCCGTTCGCCCCCGCACGACAGTGCCACGAGCACCCGCACTAGCAAGTGAACAACAGCACATTCTGGATGTGATGGGCTTTGAACCCATTAGCCCCGAAACCATCCAACAACGCACCAGTATGGACTTGGCCACCTTAGCCACCCATTTACTGGAGCTAGAGCTGGCAGGTAATATTGCCCTGTCGCAAAGCGGCCATTATCAGCGCATCACGGCTGACCAAACCTGAACACACTTTACGTTTTTAGCCCGAGTAGCTTAGCCATGAACCCTTCTATCCCCCCCACATTACTCGCCGAGTTAGGCTCCTTGCCCATACAAGGTAGAGCATGGCCCAAGGCCATCGCGTGGTTAGCATGCCTAGTAGTCATAGGGATTGGAGTACGTTTAGTTCTGACCGCCTCTGGACCACATGGACAAGCAGTAAGTCCCATGATCGTAGGCGCCATTGTATTGGCCTACACAGGGATCATCGTGATGGCCTGGTATATGTACCATGGCCAAACCACCATCACCGAAGAGGGCATTAGCCAAAGCTGGCTCTTTAAACGCCACATTGCGTGGCAAGACATACGACACGCTAAATTTGTGCCTATGCTGTTTTCTAAACGTTTGATCTGCTTTCCGGTACGGGGCAGACCTGTCACCTTTCAGGGCAGTGACCAGAACGTGCAAGTCGCATTTGCTCGCATCGCTCTGGCCTACCGACATAAGGCTTAACGTACTGGCAAGCCGTACATCAGACCACCGTCAGTCCACAACGCGTTCAAGCCGCGTTTGATCTGCAATGGGCTGCCTTCACCTACAGTGCGGTTAAAGCTTTCGCCGTAGTTACCCACTTGTTTAATGATGTTGTACGCCCATGTTTCGTCCAGACCCAGATTTTTACCCGAACCGGCCGTCACACCCAACAAACGTTGGATATTTGGGTTTTTGCTGTCTAAGTGGGCATCCACGTTAGCAGATGTTAAGCCCAGCTCTTCAGCGTTCAACATGGCTTGGAAAGACCATTTCACAATGTTCAACCAAGCATCGTCACCTTGACGCACAAACGGCCCCAGAGGTTCTTTAGAAATAATCTCAGGCAGTACGACGTAGTCTGCTGGATTGGCCGTACGTGAAATACGAATAGAGGCCAAACCGGAAGCATCGGTAGTGAACACGTCACAACGACCCGACACAAACGCGTTTACCACTTCGTTAAACTGGTCATACACCACGGGCGTGTATTCCACGTTGTGTGCACGTGCCCAATCGGCCATGGTGTTTTCGTTAGACGTACCAGTCTGCATACATACCGTGGCACCATTCAAATCTTTGGCACTATCCACGCCCAGCGATACCGGCACCAAGAAACCTTGACCGTCGTAGAAGTTGATACCGGCACTGATCGCACCCACAGCCGTATCGCGTTGCTGCGTTACCGTGGTATTGCGTGCCAACACGTCCACTTCACCAGACTGTAGCGCTGTAAAACGCTGCTGTGCATTCAATGGCACCGCTTTAAATTTCTCGGCATCACCCAAGGTGGCAGCGGCCACGGCGCGACATACGTCAACGTCCAGACCTTCCCACTCACCCTTGTCATTCGGGGCTGAAAAACCTGCAAACCCAGTAGTTACACCACACGCTACATAGCCACGCGCCTTAACTACATCCAATGTCCCTGCTTGTGCTGCCGACATCCCCAGAACTGCAGAGGCTACCGCTGCAACAACGTGTTTTAAACGCATCTCTGATCTCCTTTCTTCCATAAGTAGTGCAAGCAAATAGTACCGCAGCCCATGCGCCATCGCCGTAGTATTAGTTTATGGCTAACGGGTATTTACACGTAGTCGCGGTGGCCAAACAATGCCGATCCTATACGCAACTCTGTACTGCCCTCTTCTATAGCCAACACATAGTCTTGGCTCATTCCCATTGATAAACGGTGCACCGGATAACCGGCCTCTAACGCGTGCTGCTGCGCAGATCTAGCAGCGCGAAAACAACGACGTATTTCGGCTTCATCATCCGTTTGTGTCGCCATGGTCATCACGCCTTTAACCTGTAAGTGCGTATAGGTTTTTAATTTCTGTAAAAACGCGACTAAGTCGGCAGGCTCTAACCCTGTTTTACTCTCTTCAGCAGCGGTTTTCAGTTGAATTAGTACGTCCAACGTGCGCTCTTCTAGTTCCAAGCGTTTTTCTAATGCTTCAGCAAGCGATTCTCGGTCTAGCGATTGCAGCTCGCTCACGTAACGAGCGACGTCTCTGGCCTTATTGCTTTGCGCATGACCAATCATCACCCATTCAAACTGCTGGTCTGGCATGTGCTCACAACGTTTGCGTATATCCGGCAAGCGGTTCTCACCAAAGCGTGTTAACCCCAACGCGGCGGCTTCCAGTACCTTGCTGTCATCAAAGGTTTTACTTACCGGCAATAACGTCACGTCAGACGCATCACGGCCTACCTTCTGACAAGCGTGCTCAATATTGCGCCTAATGGCGGCAAGTCGTTGCTGCATAGTGCTTTACCAAAAATAGATGTGTACAGATAACAGAATAGACTATTGAATCATAGGTCAGGTGTGTACGTATTTAGTACAGGGTTGCGACACACCCCAATTGGCGTAAAAATGAAGTACTGCCCAAAGAGGCAGATCACAATCTTTACAACAACACTATTTATAGCACCGTAATGTCGCAACCCTTTCAACTTCCTTCATACCTATCGCCAGATGACCCCGGCCCTTGGGCCGTGTATCTGGAACAGGTAGAGCGTGTTACGCCCTACCTTGGCAAACTCTCTCGTTGGGTGGATACCCTTAAACACCCCAAACGTATACTGACCGTAGACGTTCCTGTAGAACTTGATGATGGCACTATTGCCCACTTTGAGGGCTACCGTGTGCAACATAATATGGCACGCGGCCCCGGCAAAGGCGGTATACGCTTTCACCAAGACGTCACCTTATCTGAGGTCATGGCCTTATCGGCATGGATGTCAGTAAAGTGCGCAGCCGTCAATGTACCGTTTGGTGGTGCTAAAGGTGGGGTACGCATCGACCCACGTAAATACTCCAAACGCGAACTGGAACGCGTCACTCGCCGCTACACCAGCGAAATCAGTGCCATTCTTGGCCCTAACCAAGATATTCCCGCACCCGACGTCAATACCAATGCCCAAACTATGGCATGGATTCTAGACACCTACTCGCAACAAACTGGTCACCTCAGCCCTGGCGTAGTCACAGGCAAACCGTTAGCGCTGGGTGGTAGCTTGGGTAGGGTAGAGGCGACTGGGCGCGGTGTGTTTACCGTTGCCGCCGAAGCAGCCCGAGACCTAGGCATCAACCTTGAAGGCGCACGCGTTGCCGTACAAGGTATGGGTAATGTAGGCGGAACAGCGGCCAAACTGTTCGCTGAAGCTGGGGCCAAAATCATTGCTGCCCAAGACCATACCGGCACTATCTACAATGCAGCGGGCTTAAATGTCGCCGCTGTTTTAGAGCATGTACGCAGCACGGGTGGTGTCGCCAATGCTCCGGGTAGCGACGCCATGGCTAATGACGATTTCTGGACGCTGGAAAGCGAAATTTTGGTACCCGCCGCATTAGAAGGCCAAATCACCGCTCACAATGCAGCCTCTATACGCACTCGTATCGTGGTGGAAGGTGCTAATGGCCCCACCACCCCCGAGGCCGATGACATACTCACCCAAAACGGTGTGTTTGTTATCCCCGACGTACTGGCTAATGCAGGCGGCGTGACAGTCAGCTACTTCGAGTGGGTGCAAAACTTCTCTAGTTTCTTTTGGGATGAAGAACTCATTAACCGTCGCTTAGAAAGCTTGATGCGCAATGCGTACAAAGATATCTCTACCATTGCCCGTCAACATGCCATCAATTTACGTACCGCAGCCTTTATTACAGCCTGTTCGCGTATCTTGGAAGCTCAAGAATTGCGTGGTCTATATCCCTAAATAGTCACGGCAAAGCGGTGCTTTCGCTGCAGTCGTGCACGAAAGCACCGTAATTTCGGCAATAATGCCCCAGAATCTTTATAATTATCTGTTTGGCATTTATTTTCCGCCCGAGATTATCACGTGAGTACCCCTTCTACCCCCTATGCCGTACAGGTTCATGATGTGCATAAAGCCTTTCAAGACAATGAAGTCCTGAAAGGAATTTCGTTCACAGCACAAAAAGGTGAAGTGGTTTCTATCATCGGTGCATCGGGCTCCGGAAAAAGCACCTTGCTACGCTGCATCAACCATTTGGTAGTGCCTGATCAAGGTGAGATACACATAGGTGCAGACGTACTGCGTAGCAAACGCTTGCGTAACGGCACCATGGTAAGCGAAGACCCAAAACTGCTGGAACAAGTGCGTCGCCGTTTAGGCATGGTGTTTCAGAATTTCAATTTGTGGTCACACCGCACTGTTTTGCAAAACGTGGTTGAAGGCCCGGTGCATGTCAAAAGCATGCCCAAAGCCCAAGCCCAACGTTATGCCATGGAATTGTTGGATAAAGTAGGTTTGGCTGATAAAGCCACTGCGTACCCCGCACAATTATCAGGTGGACAACAGCAACGCGTAGCCATTGCCCGTGCGCTGGCCATGGACCCTGAGGTCATGCTATTTGATGAACCCACTTCTGCTCTGGACCCTGAAATGGTGGGTGAAGTGCTGCGCGTCATCAATGACTTGGCTCGCGAGGGCCGCACGATGATTCTGGTTACCCACGAAATGCAATTTGCGCGCAATGTGTCGGGCCATGTCATCTTTATGCACAATGGGCGCATTGAGGAATATGCCCCACCCGAGGAACTGTTCGAGAACCCAAAATCCGAGCGTTTACGTCAGTTTCTAACACCATCGCACTAAACAGTGGGTGCGATGGCATTCACCCTTTACAATGCCTTTTCGCCGTGGACGACCCACTGCGCCTTTCAAGGGAGACTACACTCATGAAAACTCTGAAAAAAGCGGCACTTTGCGCCAGCTTTGCCCTATTGGGCCTGGGCAGCGTCAACGCCGCCTCCATGAAGATTGGTACCGAAGGTGGTTACCCACCATGGAGCATGGTGGATGCTACAGGTACTGTGACTGGTTTTGATGCAGACGTGGGCGCAGCCCTCTGTGCACAACTCGGTAACGATTGCCAATTTGTGGTTCAAGCCTTTGATAGCTTGATCCCTTCCTTGAATGCTAACCGTTTTGACTTGATCATCTCGGGCATGTCTTACACGCCTGAACGTGCAAAACGCGTGAACTTCAGTATTCCTTACGCTGTAGAAGATGCCATCTTCGTTTTGCCAGCTAACAGCGAACTGATCAAAGCAGCTGACGCCGAAAGCATTTTCAAAGGCTTGGATGGCAAAACCATTGGTGTACAAGGCGGTACCACACACGGCGCTTACCTGAACAAGGTTGCTCCTAACACCACCGTTCGTAACTACGACACTCTGGATCAGATGCAAATCGATTTGGACGCAGGTCGTTTGGACGGCACTTTTGCTGACCTCACATCGCAGTCCCGTTTCCTGCACAAAATGGAAAACAACGACTACGCTCTGACCGAATACGTCATCAAAGGCTCTTCTGACCCTGAGACACTGGGTTACGGTATTGCTGTGGGTATTCACCCTGACAATGCTGAGTTGAAAGCTAAAGTAGACACCGCTCTGTGTGAGCTGATCAATAACGGCACCATGAAGACCGCAAGCGAAAAATGGTTCGAGATTGATATCGCCAACTACGACGTCTGCAAAAAGTAGGTCTGAATAACCATGCTGGACACCATGCTGCGCATTTTGCAGGACGGCTGGGGCACTATGCTGATACGCGGTGCCCTCATGACTGTATTCATTGCCTTTTTCGGCATGTTATTGGGTACAGTCATAGGTATAGCGGGTGCCAGCATCAAAGTTCGAGGACCGCGGTGGTTAAGCTGGCTCATTAGCCTGTACACCACCGTAGTACGCAGTATCCCCGAGCTGCTTATCATCTACCTGCTGTTTTTTGGTAGCGTGCAGGCAGCCTCGGATTTAGCCGACTTTCTGCATTGGCAAGAAGCCATCAACAAATGGTTCCCTGCCTTGGTCGGTATATTGGCTATTGGGCTAATTTCTGGCTCCTATAGCGTAGAAGTCTTTAGGGGAGCATTGCAAGCCATCCCCGAGGGCCAGCTAGAAGCCGCCAAAGCCATTGGTATGTCGGCACCTAAACGCCTATTTCGCATTACTCTGCCACAAATGTTCTGGTACGCCCTACCGGGTGCGAACAACGTTTGGCAAACCGCATTAAAAGACACTGCCCTGATTTCCCTAGTAGGCCTAATAGAACTGATGCGTGCCGCCGTATTGGGTGCTGCCTCTACCCGCGAACCCTTAGCGCTTTACCTGATGGCAGCCATCTTGTATTTCTTTATTGGTGCCGCCAGCCAAGGCATGTTTGTGTGGGCTGAGCGCCATTTCGGTCGTGGCATGAGGACAGTCGCATGATAGACATGAAACTGTTCGAGTACACGGTCGAGAACCTGCTTAAAGGCTTTGGTACTACCCTGCAAATAGGGCTGTTTGGTATCGCGCTATCGCTGCTAGTGGGGATGTTGCTGGCCTTAATGCGCGTTTCTGGCAACAAGCTGGCCGTAGGTTTTGCCTTTGGCTACAGTACTATTTTTCGTGGCACCCCCCTGCTAGTACAACTGTTTATTCTGTACTACGGCTTGGGCACACTAGGCTTTATTCGTCATACCCCTGCCCTGTGGTGGCTATTTAGCGATGGCACACGCTGTGCCATCTTGGCCATTGCACTCAACAGTGGTGCGTATATTGGCGAAGTGTTTAGGGGTGGCTTTCAGTCTATTCCTAACGGCCAAATAGAAGCCGCTAAAGCCATAGGCATGCGCCCCTTTACGCGTTTTTGCCGTGTGAGCTTCCCATTAGCCATACGCCAAGCACTGCCTGCGTACAGTAATGAAATCATTTTGGTCATCAAAGGCACGAGTCTGGCCTCTACCATTGCGGTCATGGACTTGACCGGCCATGCCAAACGCTTGATGAACCAAAGCTATGCCATCGTCGAAACCTTCATGATTGCAGGTCTACTGTACTTAGCCATTAACTTCACACTACTAACCATCGTGCATGTGATTGAACGCTGGTTACACATCGCCAAGCGTTAAGCCTGCTCTCACGCAGGCAACACCGACAATTGCCGCTGGCTTGAGAATTCTCTTGTTTGACCATCTACCGGGTCTATAAACGCTATACGTCTTGCAAGTAGCTGCAAGGGCAAACTGTAATCGTCTACCGGCCTAGACTGATCCCACACTGGGTAATAACTGTCGTTCACAATGGGGCAGCCCAGACTACTCATGTTCACACGCAGTTGGTGCTTACGCCCCGTCGTAGGCTGTAAACGGTAATGGCTATACCACTGCCCATCTTCTGCCTGCCAGCGCGACAACTCGCTAATATAGGTTTCGCTGTTTGGGTCTAGGTCACTACGCTCACGCACTAAAAACACCCCTTTTAGCGCTTCAACATGGCTGTTATAGGTGGCGGGCAATGCAAGCTTTAGCTCAGATGATGCAATGGCTTCATACTCTTTTTGCACATCGCGGCTTTGAAACAAGCTTTGGTACACCCCCCTATACTGCGGCTGTACGCAAAACAGCAATACGCCTGCAGTGTCTCGGTCTAAGCGGTGCAGAGGCGTAATGTCTGGGTTTTGAAACTGTGTGCGCAAGCGCACCAATGCCGTTTCTTTCAAATAACTGCCAGATGGCGTGGTCGCCAAAAAGTGCGGCTTATCCACCGCAATCAACCTATCGTCTGCAAACAAAACAGGCATATCAAAAGGCACAATCGCCTCGTTGTGCACTTCACGGTAGTACCACAACCATTGCCCTGCCACATAGGGGGTGTCTAAGGCCTGCGGTTCACCCGCATCATCCACCACATCGCCACGCTGTATGCGTTGTTGTAAGGCCTCTGGATCTAGGTATTCGAAACGCTGTAAGAGAAATTCGCCCAAGGTAGCCCAGCTACCTTCTGCCAGCCATACGCGGCTAGGTGATACGCCATCCCGTGCAGGTAAAGGCGAAACAGGGGCACGGCGCCTAGGTGCACCGGGCGTAAGAGGTGTGTCCTGCATAAACTTAGTTTTTCACCCAACCTTGTTCACGGAAATAACGCAACGCACCTGGGTGTAATGGCATGGTTAAGCCATCTTTTGTCATACGCTGTTTATCCAGATGGTCTAACGACGGGTGTAAACGTTTAAAGTTATCCAGATTACTGAAAATTGCCTTCACCAAATCGTACACACGCTGTTCATCTACATCGGCTCGTGTCACGACTGTGGACAACACGCCATAGGTAGGAACATTCGCTGCATTGCTCGTGTAAATGCCACCTGGAATATCGACTTTGGCGTAGTACGGAAACTGCTGAGTGAGCGTCTCTACTGCCGCGCCTGTTAACGGTAGTAATTGTGCGCCACACAGCGCTGCGGGGTCTTGCACCACCGCAGAGGGGTGCCCCACGCTGACGACAAACGCATCAATTCTGCCGCTACATAATGCTTCGGTGAGCTCGTCGGCGCGCAGCTCTGTCACTCTGGAAAAGAACTGGTAGTCTGTACCCATTGCACCCAGCAACTGATCTACAGACGCACGTGCCACGGAACCAGGGTGCCCAATATTGACGCGCTTACCTTGTAAGTCTTGAAAATCTTTGGCTTCTAGTTCTTTGCGCGCCACTACCGTTACCGACTCTGGGTGCAACGAAAACACGTCTCGCAACGGTTCGTAAGGCCCCACAGCGGCAAATTGTGCCTCGCCCGTGTAGGCATGGTGGCCTATATCGGACTGCACCATCGCAAAATCCAACTCGCCCGTTTTCAACGCGTTCAAGTTAAAGACCGATCCCCCTGTTGCATCCACTTTGCAGATGTAGGGCGTTTGCAGCACAGCACGACTTAACATCCTACACATCGCGCCACCTACGGCATAATACACACCCCCTACACCACCCGCGCCAATGCTAACCACTGTCGCTGGCCCGGGAAGGGACGACGCATGAGAAATCGCTGCCATTCCACTCAGAATGAATGCGAATCCAAACCTTAAAAAACCGCTACTAAATCGTTGCACCATGATCTTTATCGTATTTGAAAATGCTGGTATCGTCTGTCATCGTATGAACGTATAACGTGTACATGCTCTACTTGCGCGTGCTCCGGCCCTTGATACAGCCATGACAGCAACCTATCAACTTTGTCCGTCTTTCCTTGCAGCAATAGCTCCACTGAACCATCAGGGGCATTACGGACCCAACCTGTCACAGCATGCAGATGAGCATGCCGTGCAGCGGCAGCACGAAAACCCACACCTTGTACCTTGCCCGTTACTACCACTTCCACTGTTTCACTATCCAGATCTGACTCTGACATTATCTCTACCCTTTTACTGCGCTTACGGTGATTGCTATCCCTACCACCATTAAAATCATACTTTACAGCGTATTCTTATGCTTTAGTAGCGCGTCCTGGGCCACAACAGACGATGCCACACACTCTCACTTCTGGTTTTGGGGAGCAAGCCTAACGCTGGCTGTACTCCTTGTCGTCAGCACACTACTACTGCTACTGCAGCATCGTACCTTGCGCTGGGCTAAAACTGAGTCCAATAGCAATTTACAGCTTAAAAGCATTCTGGATAATATTGATGCACTCATCACCATCAAAGATGCCAATCTGCAGTATCTGCATGTGAACAAAAAAGCCTGCGACTTTTTTAACATCAATGCCGAGAATGCGTTGGGTAAACGCTTTGATGATATTTATGCTTCCACACAAGAACAAGCTAAAAACCGTAAAAGTGATCTACAAGTTTTGCTGCACGGGGATCACCTCAGTATGGAAGAACAGTTTATCAACGCGCACGATAAACGTATTAGTACCTTTTTATCGCTGAAGTTTCCACTACGGGATAAACACGAAAGAATCACTGCCGTATGCAGTATCTCTACCGATATTACGGCCTACAAAGCCATACGCGATATTAACCATCAACTGATTTTTTACGACTTACTCACCGAGCTGCCTAACCGTCGTCTGCTACTAAACCGGTTAGAAAACCTATTACTTTCAGCACGTAGAGATCAGCAAAACAGCGCCATTCTGTTTATTGATTTAGATAACTTCAAGCACATCAACGATGCCCGAGGGCACCATATAGGCGATGAGCTACTAAAAAAAGTAGCGAGACGCCTATTACGTATGATGCGCCAAGATGACTCGGTTGCCCGCATAGGCAGTGACGAATTTGTGGTGGTGCTCACCCAGTTATCGCCTGATACAAACACCTGCTATGCCACAGCCGAAGAAGTCAGTGCACGCATACGTCGCGCGTTAGAAGCGCCTTATTTTATTAATGGCCAAGCCTACTTGCTGAGCGCCTCTATTGGTGTCGCCTTTTTAACCGCACAAAGCGTAGATACCGAAGAAGCTTTGCGCGAGGCCAACGTCGCCATGCATCGCGCCAAAGACAACGGTAGAAATCAAGTCACGTTTTACCAGCCCACCATGACACAAGAGGCAGAAGACCGTGTCAGCATTGGCCGTGACTTAAGCTATGCCATTGGCTCTGACCAGTTAAAAGCCTATGTGCAACCCCAATTCAATATGCAAGGGCAAACAGTAGGGGTAGAGCTGCTATTACGCTGGAACCACCCTGAGCGCGGCTGGATTACACCCGAACGCTTTATTCCCTTAGCCGAAGAAAGCCAACTTATTTCCAAACTGGGTGATTGGTTGCTGGAACAAGCGTGTGCCCTACTACTGGCCTACCCCTCACACCACTTCACTGTGTCGGTAAACATTAGCCCCTCGCAGTTCCGTGACCCCAGTTTATTGCAGCGTATAGAGCACATTCTGGACACATACCATGCCCCAGCCAACCGACTGATCTTCGAAATTACAGAAGGGATGTTGATGCAAGACCCCTACCAAACCACCGCCCTAATGAACAGGTTGGTACAACGTGGGATACGTTTTGCCATTGATGACTTTGGTACAGGCTATTCCAACTTGGCAGCATTAAAACGCCTGCCACTGTATGAGTTGAAAATAGACCGCAGCTTAATTCATGATGTGGATACGGATCCAGACAGTGCCGCGATTGTGAGAGCGGTACTTGCTCTGGGCCAGCAATTACGTCTGCATATTGTGGCTGAAGGCGTTGAAACACAAGCGCAAGCCGACTTCCTAAACCAACACCATTGTTCTGCGTTACAAGGGCATTTATATGCTGAAGCCATGCCACAAGAACGATGGCGTCAGCAGATAGAGCGTAGTGCTCACTAAGCACCTACTCGCGAGGCTGGTCCTCGCCCTCTGACTGCCCTTCTTCAGGGACTACGCCATCTAGCCTATACAGTTCCACATCGTGCTGCTGGCTATCTAAGGCAGGTAAATGTTTGGTGCTACGCGCCGACAACTCTTTAAAGCGTTGCAGCTTGCCATACACCCCTTGCTGACCCGATAACGCCGTCACCGTGCTGTTGAAATGCCCATTCATCTGACGCAGGCTTTCGCCCATACGCTTAAAGCGTTCGGCCAGCAGCACCACTTGGTCATGCAAGTCAGCCGCCCGTAAACCTAGCTCGTGTGCGTGCTCGTTACTGCGCACAATCATCCACAAGTTTGCAACGGTGCGCAGCACCGGCAATAACGTCGCGTGCGACACCAGCATCACGTGGCGTTTCATGCCGTACTCAAACAGCTCGGGATGGTGACGTATCGCTTCTATATATGCCCCTTCAATGGGGACAAACATAAACACAAAGTCAGGGCTACTTAGCCCTGGCAATTGGTCATAGCGTTTGGAGGACAAATCATCCATATGGTGACGCATTGCCCGCAGCAAGTTATCCATATGCTGCACACGTTCGCCATCGTCCTCTGCCCGCACGGCACGTTCGTAGTCCACCAACGAGGTTTTGCTATCTAGCACCATATGGCGGTTTTCAGGCAACTTAATCAGAAAGTCTGGGAACCGTTTATTGCCGTACTCCGTTTGCAATGCCGCTTGGCTAAGAAAATGCTCACCGCGCACTAATCCAGCCGCTTCCAACGTGCGCTCTAGTTGTAGCTCGCCCCAAATACCGCTTAATTTCTTATCGCCTTTCAAGGCTTTGGTTAAATGCTGCGCTTCGGACGACATCTGTAACCCTATGTCCAACACACGGCGAATTTCAGCTTCTAAATTGACCTGACCTTTTAAGGATTGATCATGCAGCTGATTCACGCGCTGTTGAAAAGCAGAAATTTGCTCTCTAAAGGGTTGTAATAAGGTGTGCAGGGCTTGCTGATTACTCTGTTGGAAACGCTGACCTTTTTCTTCCAGAATGGTATTAGCCAGATTCTGAAATTCCGTTTGCATCAGTTGTTTAGAGTGTTCTAGATTCTGTTCTAGACGTTGGTAGGCCTGCTCTTTTTCTTCATGCCTCACTTGTAGCTCGGTCAGTTGCTTATCCAGTTGGCGCACATCAGACTGACTTTGTTGCCACTGTGCTTCTAGGTACGCTGCCCTGTCTAAGCTTTCGTCTAACCTATCTTGCACATGCTGGGTTTGCTGCCTAGCCAACCGTAGCGCCATCTGCCGACCGTACAACAATAGCAATACAACAGCCAGCGCCACGCCTAACAACGGTGTCCAAAAAGGGGCTAAACCCGCCAACCAACTACTCACGTTTATTCGCTCACCAAGAGCTCAGGAAAGGGATCATGCTCCTGAGGTAAACCACTGTCATCACCAATGCTAAAGCGGGGAATGCTTTCCACTACAAACTGACGCAAAGCCTCGATCAGTACCGGTGCCTCGGCGTGCAGCGGCCTATCCACATGGCTGACTACGCCTATCATCGCGGGAATATAGTTTTGAATGTCGCGCACCACCACGCCATCCAAGGGATAACAGGCCGCTAAATACGGGTCTAAAATCCCCACACCCAAGCCCACACGCACCATGCTCAGCACGTTGACTGAGCTGGCTGTTTCTATACGACGTAGGGAATCCGGATTAGAGTGTGCACGCACCAAGGCCGTCGCTTGTCTATAACGCATGCGGTAGCGGTGAAATACCGATACCACCATCTGGTCTTGCACAGAAGCTAGGTCTATCACCTCGTGATTAGCCAAATCATGCCCTTCAGGCAGCGCCAGCATATAGGGAGCTTGCCCTGACCAGTGCAATCTATTGCTGCCCAGATCCACCGGCAGGCTGGTTAGCCCCACATCTACCTTCCCTTCGCTCACCTGCTTGATGACTTCATCAGGCAATAAGCTATCGATAAATAACTTTTGCTGGAAGAAAGGCTGTTGCTGCTCAAGTAAGGCGATAACTTGAGGCAGGATACTCATGCACAACGACGGTGTAGCAGCCACCCGTAACGGACGGCTAAGCCCCTGAGCGATATCACGCGCTCTGGCATCCAACACCTCTAAACCTGCCAAAATGGGCCTAACCTCTTCGTAGAACTCCCTGCCCTTTTCTGTCAGTTTGACGTGAGGGCGGGTACGATGAAACAAGGTAAAGCCCAGTCGTTGCTCCAAGTCTTGAATTTGGCGGCTAACCACCGGCTGCGAACGCTCCAAAAGGCGCCCCGCAGCCGTGACACTACCCGCCGTCAAAACCGCAGCAAAAGCTTCCAGTTGACGTATTTCCATGCGTTGATTGTCTCACCCTGCTGGGTGATCATAGTTATTCAGCGTTACGTTTCACACCGAAGCAATTTTCCAGCCCAGGAAAGCTGCCATTGCGTACTGCGTCTGCATACGCGGCGGCTGCACCACGAATTACCGCACCCGCATCCGCGAATGTTTTAGCAAAACGTGGAATATGCCCATCACCCAAACCTAAGATGTCTTCCGTTACCAGCACTTGGCCATCACACGCTGGAGACGCGCCAATACCAATAGTGGGAATACGTAGATCTTCGGTTAGACGACGCCCCAATGCCTCGGCCACCCCTTCAAGTACTACCGCAAACGCGCCAGCGGATTGATGAGCTAGCGCATCGTTATAAATGCGTTGTGCTGCCGTGTCGCTCATGCCTTGGGCTTTGAAACCGCCCATAGTGTTGACATACTGGGGCATCAAGCCCACGTGTGCCAGCACAGGAACGCCACGTTCTACTAAAAATCTAGTGGTTTCAGCCATGGCTTCACCACCTTCCATTTTAACGGCTGAAGCGCCGCTATGTGCCAACATATATGAGGCATTACGGAAGGCTTGTTCTGGTGACTCTTGGTATGAACCAAAAGGCATATCTACCACGATGCAAGCATGGGAGGTGGAGCGTACAACTGCACGTGCATGCGCAGTCATTTGTTCTACGGTAATGCTTAGCGTGTCATCCATCGCGTAGCCAACCATTGCCGTAGAATCCCCAACCAAAATCATGTCCATATAAGGGTCTAGTTGTCGAGCAATAGGCGCAATATAGGCCGTTAGCGATACTAGTTTTTGCCCACCCTTTAAAGCCATTAATTCTGGAACTGTACGACGCTTAATTTGGCTGTGCACACTCATGAATAACTCCTGTTGACTACATGTTTCTTGTTAATAATGCCTACTCACACCAGCTTCTGGCTACCGGCAAACAGTGCCATATTTCCGTAGAAATATGGCACTGCACAATACAAACCATAGCACCAATTTTGCAATACGACACGCACTGTCTACATCATTGCTGCCATGGTGAAACTCAGTCGCTCATATCCAACATTCACAGCAGACTGCGCAACACGAACTGCATGATACCGCCATGTCGGTAATAGTCAGCCTCGGTGGGGGTATCAATACGTACCACCGCTTCAAACTTCACCGCTCCTGCCTGCACATGTACGGTTTTGGGAATACGTCCTTCATTCAGTACGCCCACGCCGGTAATGCTGAATATCTCTTCACCCGTCAGCCCTAGCGATGCCGCATTTTGGCCTGCTGGAAACTGCAACGGCAACACCCCCATACCAATGAGGTTGGAGCGGTGAATACGTTCGTAGGATTCCGCAATCACAGCCTGCACACCCAGCAATGCTGTACCTTTGGCCGCCCAGTCACGTGAAGAACCCGAACCATATTCTTTACCCGCCAAAATCACCAAGGGCGTTTTCGCAGCCAGATAATGGGTGGATGCCTCGTAAATAGTGTTTACAGGGCCGCCTGCTTGGGTAAAGTCGCGCGTAAAACCACCCTCGGTACCGGGCGCCAACTGGTTACGCAAACGCACGTTAGCAAAGGTGCCGCGAATCATCACCTCGTGGTTTCCACGGCGTGAGCCATAGGAGTTAAAGTCTTGCTGCGCTACACCATGTTCGAGCAAATATTCGCCTGCAGGCGTGGTTTTGCTAATGTTACCAGCGGGACTAATATGGTCAGTCGTTACTGAATCGCCCAACATGGCCAACACGCGCGCTCCCTGAATTTCCTGTACGGGGGACGGCGTTTTAGGCATATCTTCAAAATAGGGGGGATTACGTACGTAGGTAGACGTAGGGTTCCACTCAAACTGCTTGGTTTTAGGCGTAGGCAGATTGCGCCAGCGTTCATCACCCGCGAACACATCCGCATAGCCTTTACGGTACATATCGGTAGCAATCACCGCGCCCACAACCTCTTGAATTTCCGCTGTGCTTGGCCAGATATCTTTAAGGTAAACCGGGTTACCGGCCTTATCTACTGCCAGCACATCGTTCATTAAGTCGATGTTCATGGTGCCCGCAATCGCGTAAGCCACCACCAAGGGCGGTGACATCAGGTAGTTCATTTTCACCTCGGGGTGAATACGCCCCTCGAAGTTACGGTTACCTGACAATACTGACACTACCGTCAAATCTTGCTCGTTTACCGCTGCACTCACCTCAGGAATCAGCGGACCGGAGTTACCAATACACGTCGTACAGCCATAACCCACCAGGTTAAAACCCAATGCATCTAATGGATCGGTCAATTTGGCTTTATCTAGGTAGTCGGTGACTACTCTGGAGCCAGGCGCCAAGCTGGTTTTTACCCATGGCTTACGTGTAATACCCAACGCATGTGCTTTTTTGGCGACCAAACCTGCCGCCACCATCACACTGGGGTTAGAGGTGTTGGTACACGACGTAATCGCCGCAATCACTACCGCACCATCATCTAATGGGAAAGACTGGCCATCGGCCAGCTTCACCTGAGCATGACGAGGTTCTACTGCTTGGTTTCTAGACTGATACAGTGCCGTCAAATCTTTGTGGAAAGCAGGCTTCACATTACTCAGCACAATACGGTCTTGCGGACGCTTAGGCCCAGCAATGGATGGTACCACTGTGGATAAGTCTAGCTCTAGGCGTTCAGAGTAGCGTGGCTCGTGTTGTGGATCGTGCCATAGCCCTTGAGCTTTGGCATACTCTTTCACCAATGCGATTTGCTCGGCAGAACGACCCGTTAACGCCATGTACTGCAATGTGACGTCATCAATAGGGAACATGGAAACGGTTGAACCGTACTCGGGGCTCATATTCCCGATCGTGGCACGGTTAGCCAGTGGCACCGCCCCCACGCCAGAACCATAGAACTCTACAAACTTACCCACCACGCCATGTTGGCGCAGCATATCGGTAATGGTCAGTACCAAGTCGGTAGCAGTCACACCGTCGTTTAACTGACCTGTAAGCTTAAAGCCCACCACCCGTGGAATGAGCATGGAAATAGGCTGGCCCAACATAGCCGCTTCGGCCTCAATGCCCCCCACACCCCACGCCAATACACCCAGACCGTTCACCATAGGGGTGTGCGAGTCCGTGCCCACACAGGTGTCTGGATAGGCTTCGTGCACGCCATCTTCTGATCGGCTAAATACCACACGTGATAAGTGCTCCAAGTTCACTTGGTGCACAATCCCTGTACCCGGCGGCACAACCTTAAAGTTATCAAATGCGCTTTGACCCCAACGCAGGAACTCGTATCGTTCTACGTTACGGTGATACTCGATTTCAACGTTACGACGGAACGAATCGTTATGCGCAAAGTCGTCCACAATGACAGAGTGGTCAATCACCAGCTCTACAGGCACTAACGGGTTAATGCGCGTGGCGCTCCCACCTAGCGCCGACATGGCTTCGCGCATGGCGGCCAAATCTACAACGGCTGGCACACCCGTAAAATCTTGCAGCACTACGCGTGCTGGACTAAATGCAATTTCTTTATCGGGCTCGGCGTTTGGGTCCCACGCGGCGAGTGCACGTATGTCGTCTGCCCGTACGTTCACACCGTCTTCGGTGCGCAGCAGGTTTTCCAGCAAAATCTTTAAACCGTAAGGCAGGGTTTTAACATCCAGCCCTTCACCTTTCACGGCATCAAGTCGGTATATACGATAGTCCTGATCATTTACGCGCAAAGAGGCTTGCGCGCCAAAGCTGTTCACGTTACTCATACCGCATCTCCAATTCTTGGTTACACACTACTGAGAACCCTGAAATGTTCTGCTGCATACCACCACAACCGAAGTAGCTCAGGGCATGGTGATACCCAGAACTTGCAGGGCCAGCCTGTGGCCACTGTTACTGTCGTAAGAACAACTGCACGCTGTACGCACGTAATGCCACATCATGCTTGTTCAGACATAACAGAATCATCGCCACACGCTACAAAGTCTGGCTTGGTACCCACTGCTGCACGGCTGTTACCCTACAACCGCCTGTGGATAATTTTCCAAGCGCTACCTACATAGTTTATAGAAAAAAGAGAGCTCTGCCCAAATGCCATACGCAAATATATGGGTTATGCCAAATTCACCGCGATAAAACTATTATTTTTTGAATACAACACCTTAGCTTCCGTAGACATTAAAAAAAGAGCGTTATACCCCTTGCCACAACCAGGGTATAACGCTCTTTGCGAGGGTTACGCTTTACTCAAAAGATAGCTTGGCTACACTCTCGTCGCTGCCTTTGGCAGCCTGCTCACCATTTTTAATAGACACATACACCGCACCCGTTTCTGGGTCTAAACGTGGTGTGTTCGGAAAGTCTGGTAATGCAATGCTGTGCAACTCGCGGTCGTTATCGTTGCGGTCGTAAACCGTCACCGTACCAGACACGCGGTTTGTTACATACAAACGACCACGCTGTTCATCTAAGACCAAATTCACAGGGCCTGTTCCGGTAGGAATACTTTTCTCTACCACGCCAGTGTCGGGATTAATCACCACCACACGGTTACCTGCGCCACGAGGCTGGTAATCCAGTTTTGCTAAATTCTGTCTTACGCCATCTACGTTGGCACCACCTTGGTCAATCGCCAAGATACGGCCCGCTTTGTTATCAAACACCATGTTCAACAACTGATCGGCCTGTACTTCCATCACACGATCAAGCTCTAAGGTTTTGGCATCCACCACAAACACTTGGCCTTGCATGTTGGCGACATACACTTTGCCCTGTTTAGGGTCCATCGTCACACCAGCAGCGCCAAAACCAAAACCCGGCATGACTTTTTCTACGGCCAAGGTTTTCAGATTCACCACGTATAACGAACTGTCATCAATCCAAATACCAGGTGCAAACAAACGCCCTGTGGTGTTATCGACCAGTAGCTCACGCAAGTTGTGTGGATAACGTACCGTAGGCTTACCATCAAAACCCAAGGCGTTTATTTTCTCGGCCAGCTTCGCCACGCCCACCACATGATTGGTGCGTGTATCAATCACCGTGACCGCCGCAGCAAACGCGTTGCCTACATACAAACGGTTGTTGTCGTCATCAAGCGTGACACCCAAACCAGGGAAATCCAAGACAATTTCGGCTTCTACCGCCAAGGTAGTAGGGTGTAGACGGAACACCTTAGACGCCGGAGCCCCTTCACCCTGACCACCCACCGACGTTACAAACACCGCCTGCTGTTTTGGAGAATACGCCAACTCGTATAAAGCCGGTGCTACGGTCGTGCGTACTACCTGTGGCGCTGCTACCTCTGCCGTCATGGCACTTCCTTGTGCTGAAGTCGCACGAAGGTCTTTAGACCCTGCGCATCCAGCGATTAATGCTGCTACCACTACGGTAGAAATCATGGCTACTTTCATGTTTACCTCGTTGTTTTGTTAGGTCACCCAACTGATCAACGCTGTTTCAGGCGTGCAATCAGAACAAAAAAATACAGAACCAACCCTGCAGCCACACTGGTGTGCCCACTGTACGCTGCTAAACCTTTTCCCCAGCCAAACTGCTGTACGGCCATGACTGCTGCCACAACCAAAAGCAACCACCCAATGCTGCGTAATATACGAGTCACGCTCACAGGCATTTCTCGCTCAAACACATCCTCTTGGTGCCTGACCATCGCCAAACCCAAACACAAAAAACCCAGCCACGACATCAGCAACAGCACAATGTGCGAGCCCCACCATGCTTGTTCCATCATGACTCCTGCGTGGTTAAGGTTGATGAAGCAGGAACAGGCGCTCGTTTTTTTACGACGGCTCGTGCTTTAGCGGGTTGATGACGCGCTACTCGCCACGCCATAGCCGCATGCACAATCGCTAACAACCACAGGCTTAGGTCAAAGCTTAAAAACAGCCAACCCGCTTGAGCCAAGCTGGATTGCATGCCCTGCCCCAACCCCAACATATTCGCAATAGGCAGCAAAAAGCACAGCCCTGCCGCCACAGCCAACAACTCTACCCATGCACGCTTGGCGGGTCGTACTAATGCCCACACCAAGGTGGCTAGCCACACCAAGAAGAAACCGTGTATTTCCCACTGCGCCCGTTCTAGCATCTCTACTGGCAACCAACGGTTCATCCAGAAAAAAGCCACCATGGCAACCGACAATCCCGCAATAGAGGCAATATTGAGCCGCTCTACCAATCTGAAGCCAAAATATGGTTTGTCGGGGTTAGGCAATTTGCTGCGGCGTTTCACTGTCCACAACACTAGCCCTGACCCCACCATCGCCGTACCCACCAGCCCCACAATGAAATACAGCCATCGAGTTTCGATGTCAGCAAAACGCCCTAAATGCAGGCCGTAGAGCACACCTTGTGTTGTCGCCACAGCGCCAGAGCCATCTTTGGCGTGCAACAGCTCACCCGTCACACCATCAAAGACTACGTACTTAGGCGTGGTAGACACTTGTGCTGTCTGGCTTTGCACCATAGCTACGCGAGCATTAGCATCATTAATGTTGCTCACCTGTACGCTACCTACGGTGGATTTTCCCCATCGCTGTTCAGCTTGCTCAACCAACGGCGCTAATGCCACTAAGGTTGCAGGTACACCAGCGGGCTTCGGTGCAGCGGGCTGCATAAAACGCATCTCACTGGTAACTGCTGCCTTTTCTACTGGTGTAGGCAGAGACTGTAGTCCCCACGGCATGTACAGCACCATCAAGGTCACTAAGCCACTCCACGTAATCATGAAATGGAAAGGTAAACCAAACACGGATAACGCCGCATGCGCATCCAACCACGAACGCTGCCCTTTTCTGCGTCTGAAGGTAAAGAAATCCGTGAAGATTTTCTTGTGTGTAATCACCCCACTGATAATGGCCACCAGCATGAACATGGCACAAAAACCAATAATCCATCTGGCCCATAAGCCTGACATATAGTGGAAGTTAAAGTGAAAAGCGTAGAAAAAATCCCCACCACGCGTTGCCCTAGCGCTGACTTCTTGCCCACTTTCTGGGTCTAACGTGACGCTATTGAACCCCCGCCCTCCGGCTTGTGGGTCCCGCCACGATGCCGTGATAGTAGGCTTACGCTCTGTGGGTAACTGAATGCTGACCTGTGTGAGTGCAGGCTGCTGTTCACGTATGCTATCCACCGTGCTCTGTACTAATGCCGACACCTCACCGGTATGGCGCTGCACAGCCAGCTCAGGCCGCATGTATTGTGAAATCTCTTCCCTAAAGAACGAGGCCGTACCGGTTAAAAACACCGCATACAGTACCCAGCCCACTAACAGCCCTGTCCAAATATGCAGGTCTGACATGGTTTGGCGTATGCCACGCGGTTTGGGGGCTACTTTTTTGCTGATATCACTCATAGCATAGCCCTCAAACCAGGCCAGTTTGCCATGGGCCAAAACACCGCTACAGGCACGATCACACCCAACCATGCTCGCTTGGCTGAACGCACAGCAAACACCCAAATCACGACAGCCGCATACACCAAAAAGCTATACAACATGCCGAACATAACCGCCTCGGCTGGCTCTTGTGGCAGCCTAAGCATGGCAATAGAAAACAAAGCAGCCACCACATACCCGCCCACAATGGCTGCTATACACCGCGACATCAGCGGCAAATAATGCAATGCTTGCATGCCGATTAGAAGTCCACACTAGCCGAGAACATAATGGTACGCGGCGCACCTAAACCGCTGCCCAACGAACTGGCCCAATAGGCTTTGTTACCCACGTTCAGCACTTGCGCACGTAAGGTCACGTCTTTACCCGCTACGCTGGTGTGGTAGCGCGCACCCACATCATAAATAGTGCGTCCAGCCACCGACAGGGAGTTATCCGCATTGATATATTGCTTGGACGTTGCAACGGCATTCGCTGTTAAGGTCAAACCATGTAGGTATGGGAAATCCCATTCCACACCGGCTTTAGCTTGCCATCGTGGCGTAGAAGTAGCGTAACGCCCTTGATTCACCCCACCTGCTGTGCGAGTCAGCTTAGCTTGGGTATACGCCACGCCCCCTAACACCCTTATACCTTTACCTGGCTCACCCATGAAACCGAACTCCAAACCTCGGTTACGCTGTTCGCCATCAAACGAAAACACATTCGTAACCGGGTCGGTATAGCTGCTGGGGCGTTTGATTTCAAACGCACTTAAGGTGGTCATGAAATCACCCGCATCCCACTTAATACCCACTTCGTGCTGTTTGGTTTTGTACGGTGCAAACACCTCGCCCGCATTCGCAGCGGTGACAGGTGCCGTCGCCCCTTGGCTTAAACCCTGTATGTAATTGCCATACAGCGAGACTTGCTCTGTCACTTTAAACAAAGCTGCTACCGTTGGCGTAAATGCTCCCTCGTCATAGCGAGCAGTACGTCGCCCTGTATTCGCATCAAAAGTATCACTCACAATATTCTGATGACGTACGCCTACCGTAAGCTGCAAGCGATCATCAAAAAAGGACACCATGTCAGCCACACCTAGGCTGGTAATTCTGACCTCACCCGTTTTAGGCAAGCTCGCATACCTAAAACTGGTATCGACTTTCGGCCCCCACTGCGGATCATAAATATTGGTGATCCAGTCGGTAGGCATCATATTACGTTGAAAACCAAAGTAATAATCGTGATGATAATAAGAGGCATTAAAAGCCAATTCGTGACCAATAGCACCCGTGTTGAACTGTGTACGAATCCCCGCATCAGCCGAATCTTTTTTATAGATCATGCGCTGAAACGAAAAATTGTTCTTGAAGTCCCCTTCTTCCGTAAACAGGGTATTGGTAGAGCTGGCTAACGAATTAAATTTCGTTTTGCTATGACCATAATTGGCATAGGCCATCGTTCTGTCTGTGATATCCACTTCCGCATGCAACAGAGCGGCTTTGTCTTCGGTGGTGGTGAAGGTCCAATCCGGTGACAGCAAGGTGTCCGACTTTGGCGGCTTGGGGACGTCCATACCCTTTGCCAATGAAATACCACGATTCAACCCGCTTACATGATCTTTATTGGTGTACAAATCCGCTGAAATACGAACACGGTCTGTACGCCAATCTAAGCCCAACGACGCTAAGTCCGCACGTTTGGACTGCCCTTTGACAGCACTGTCACCATCGCGGTACATGGCATTAAAACGTATGCCGAATTGCTTGTCGTCACCAAAGCGCCTACCCAAATCAATGTGGGTACCAAACTGTGATTTCTCGGCGTAGGTACCCGTCAAACGCGCTAAAGGCTCATCCCCTGCACGTTTAGGCACCAAGTTGATGCTACCGCCCACCGAGCCACCGGGTGGCATACCATTTAGCATGGCAGCAGGCCCTTTTTGCACCTCTACTCGTTCAACAAACTCCGGCGTAATACGCCAGTAAGGCACCATGCCATATAGTCCACCCAGCGCAATATCACTATTACTTACCGAAAAACCACGCAAACTGAAGCTGTCCCCAATCATGCCGGTTGCCCCATTGCTGAATACACCGGGGTCGGTGGCCGCAATAATGCTAGAAAGCTCTTGGGCTTGCTTATCTTGTATGTAACGCTCGGTATAGCTCACGACGTTAAAGGGCGTATCCATCACATCTTTGTTACCCAACAGCCCTACGCGACCACCGGTAGCTATCTGGCCGCCTGCATACGCAGGCTCCAGACCGTTTTCGGTTCGGCCCGACACTTTAATCGCGCTGAGTTGCGTGGTTTCCCCTGCTGTAGCAGCAGCGTCGCGTGACAAAGTCACATTTCGGCCTTGGCGACGATACTGCACCGATGTACCCGCTAGCATGCGCTGCAACGCTTGTTCAGCCGTCATTACCCCTTTAACCGGCGAAATCCGTATGCCACTGACTACCTCTGGCGTGTAGAAGAACTGCAATGAGGTTTGACGCCCCAACTCGATCAGCGCCTCATCCAACGAACGCGCGGGTAGATCAATAGACACCGCAGCATCTTGTGCCTGCACCCAGGATGAAAAGCCCACCATACCTACCGACATCACGGCAGCAGTAACCAACTTCAGACTCAAGACAGAACGACATGCCAAGCGGCGCGGCGCATGATAAGCAGAATGACGACTCACGATTCCAAGCATCCTTAATGCAGCATGAAGGCACCGCCACCATACGACAATGCCATACACAGTTATGAGGTCATCACCACAACCTCTTCATGCATACAGACGCTTTACCCCCACCGTATCCTGAATGAGATTTATTCTTAATTTGTTACTAATTGTAAAATCGCTGCAGTGGGAAGATTTCGAACACACCATTCTGCGTATTTTCTTTCACCCCAACGGGGATAATATGCGGCAACGCCTCTAAGAATGCATAGGGGTCATCCAACCTAAATACCCCCGACACTTTCAACTGCCCCAATTGTGCCGTCGTGAGCTGCACCGACACCTGGTTATAGCGTTTTAACTCCTGAATGGCATCGCGCAAGGCTGTGCCTCTAAACACCAGCTTACCCTCGCTCCACGCCACCGCTCTGTGGGTATCAGCGGGTACAGCAGTCAGTGCACCATCCGTTACCCGTACTGCGTTACCCGCCACTAAAGCTTGGCGCTTCGTATTCCAGCGCGGTCCGGTTTCCACTTGCACAGACCCTTCTAATACCGTCACCGTAAAGCCCTGATCGGCTTGATAGATAGCGAATTGAGTTCCAGTAACCTGCACAGACCCCATATCCATCTGTACGATAAAAGGCGTATTTTCTACGGTTTGCACGGCAAACAGTGCCTCACCTTTTTGTAGGCGTACTACACGTTTGTTCTGGCTAAACTGCACCTCGGCAACCGTATCAGTATTCAGCATCATGCTGGAACCATCTGGCAGCAGCACATTGCGTTGCTCGCCTTGTGCGGTGCTATAACGCTCTTGAAAGGTGGTGGCAGCCCCCCATTGCCAAGGGCCGATGGTAACGACGGCAACGCTAGCTGCCCCTGCCATCGCCAAACCGTATCCTAAAAAAGCACGACGCGAACGAGCCGTTTTGCTACGAAGCGACGTTGCGACTGTGTGTGACGATGCTGCACAGGGCTGCGGTACTTGTTCGGTGACTGTCCACAGCGCTTGAATACCTTGGAAGTGAGCCAAATGTTGGGGGTCACGAGCTATCCACGCATCAAATGCTTGCTGTTCTTGTGGCGACACATTGCCCGAGCGGAAACGCTCATACCAATACGCCGCTATATCTCGGGTATCAGTCAATGTGTCTAGGTCTATGCGGTCACTCATGCGCTACGCCACCTCTATCGATACAAGACATCAAAACACTCATAAATGATCTTGTAAATGTCGGATGGTACGCATCATATAACGCTCTACCATGTTTAGGGATACACCCATCTTCTGGGCAATCTCACTGTTGCTAAGCCCTTCTACCTGGCGCAACCTAAATGCTTCTTGGCACGTATCGGGTAACAACGCCAAAGCCTGCTGCATGGTACGCATCAACTCATTGGCCTCATAGTGTTGCTCTGCACTGGCAGACGTGGGCACAGCATCGTCGGCGAGATCATCCACATTCTGTGTTTGTCTCACCTGCTCGGCTCTGAAAATACTCACCGACTGGTTCATCACAATACGGTGAAAATAGTGCGTTGGATTTCTGGGCACCACTGGTCCCATCTCTAGCATTTTGAGTGCGGCGTCCTGCACGGCGTCCTCGGCATCCTGCTGAATACCGGCGCGTTTAACCCATCCTCCTAGTAACTCTGCATAACGAATAAGCCAGTTTTTCTCTGGCAGCACAGGTTGGGTCATGACCGCACACAATTTCACGCAAAAAAACATAACGATAATAATTATCATTTATTAATGAGAAAAAACCAAGAACTACCCTATTTAGTCTCACTATGCAGACAAAAAAACAGCCATGGAAACCCATGGCTGTTTTGTCATACCACTACAAACCGCTAAGTATTAGGCAGTAGGCAGCGCATCTTTTTTAGCTTTGCGGCTAGCCATCCATTTACCCACAGCCACGATCAACACAGCACCAGCAATGTGCGCGCCGTAAAACACGGTATTGCTAGGCTCACCAAAGCGTTCTGTGTAGGCAATATCGGTCACCATCAGGCCACCGGCAATCCAGCCCAACAAGGCAGCGCCTAAGGTCACAATCACAGGGAAGCGATCAATCATTTTCAGAACAATGGTGCTACCCCATACGATGATAGGAATACTCACCAACAAACCAAAGATCACCAAACCCAACTGGTGGCTAGGATCAGCCATTTGTGCAGCACCGGCGATAGCAATCACGTTATCCAAGCTCATCACAAAGTCAGCGATGATAATGGTTTTAATGGCACTCATAATAGACACGCCACTCTTGATATCACCATGCTCGCCTTCCTCAGGGATCAGCAGACGAATCGCTACCCAAGCCAACAACAAGGCCCCAACAATTTTTAGATACGGAATAGCCAACAAGGTCAGGGCAAAAGCGATCAGCACTACACGCAAGATAATGGCGCCGGCTGTCCCCCACAATATCCCTTGCATACGCTGTTTAGCGGGCAAATTACGACATGCTAACGCAATCACTACTGCGTTATCCCCGCCCAGAAGAATGTCGATCATGATGATCTGAAAGACAGCCGCCCAACTAAGCGTTTGCAAAAATTCCAACATAAGCACTCCAAAAACAAAAAAAGCCTGATCCAAAAGGACAGGCTTTCTCGAATTGGAGTCGTACCTTGCCCTTTGACGGCAAGGTCTTGCTTGTAACAATACAGCCAAAGCCTGTGTGTTACCCGTGCACCGGGAGTACTCATGGTACTACCGTGATGACGATGCGACGGAAATTAAGCTACTCCCCTTGATGGAGCGATTATAGCGAAGAAAACGGCAAATAGTTGATTTTGATGCCGCTACACCTACATAAAAGCAAAAACTCGTTGGTAAGACTACACAGAGCTACCCGTCTGCTACACAACCTTGCACTACGTGAGCTCAGCATGAATAACGCTCCACTGCCCCCGTATTTTCATAACAAAAAACCATATCAATACAAAACACTTATATATATAGAAATAAAAGATAATTATTTACTCTATATTCACTAATTATCAATTTACTTATTATAAAAATTAAAATTTTTAAATGTAGATAATTTATTATTCAAAAAAACCTATTCACCTATCATAAAAAAACCATTTCCATACCTCTGGAGTTTTTATGCTGGGTCAATTATCAATTAAAAAAACATTACATACTCTTTTTCTGTTGGCTGGATTAGTTAGTGCCACTAGCTTTACACCTGCTTATGCTGCAGATGCACCAAAAGCCATACGTATAGGCGTCGCTACCGCTGGTGGTGGTGACCCTATTACGTGGGGTGGATCACCTGGCAGCATTGTGCGTGAGAACCAGTGGTTGGAGTCTGCGTTTGGTGATACAGAAGTACAGTGGTTTTTCTTTAAAGGTGCTGGCCCAGCCGTTAATGAAGCACTTTCTAATAAACAAATTGATTTTGCTTATTTAGGCGACCTACCTACCATTATTGGTGTATCTAATGGCTTAAATACCAAAATCTTGTTAGCCAGTGGTCAACGTACCAATTTATATTTGGCCACCCCAAAAGACTCAGAGATTTCTACCATTGCTGACCTTAAAGACAGAAAGGTAGCAATTTTTAAAGGCACGAACGGTCACTTAGTCGCCAATAATCTTCTGCTGGATAGCGGCATCAAAGAAACGGACCTGCGCAGTATCAATCTTGATACGGGTAGTGCCCAAGCCGCTTTGGTATCTGGCAGCATCGACGCAGCTTTCGGTGGATTTGAATACATACGTTTGCTCAACGACGATTTGATTGCTGTGCCCTACTCCACCCACGGCAAAGACCCACGATTCACTCGTCAAACATCACTCGTCACCCGTAACGACTTTATTGCTGACTACCCAGAACACACTCAAAAAGTAGTGGACGAGTTTGTACGTGCGGCACATTGGGCCTCACAAGAAGAAAACCGCGACGCATTGCTGCGCATCTGGGCGAAAAGCGGCGTGCCCTATGAGTCCTTTGTGGTGGAGTTTGAAGGCACCCCACTGGCTCAACGCAATAGCCCCTTGCTAGATGAATTCTTTCGCGGCCGTTATCAAGCCGTCGCCAACGATGCTAAAGACCTGCAATTCATTCGTCGCCCCGTAGATGCCAGCCAAATCTTTGATGACCGCTTTCTGCAAAACGCACTGCAGACCCAACAATTGACCGACTTTTGGGTGGCCTATGAGGCCGATGGCACAACCCCTAGCCCCAAAGGCGCGCAATGAGCCTAGCCCCCCAAGACAAACTGGTGCAGCAGCTCAGCCATCACCGCACTAACCGCTACCCGTTGGCAGCCCAGCTTAGCCATGCCGCTTCGCTGTACGGCCAAGCCTTACTTCTCCCTGTGGTGCTGTTCACCGTGTGGGTACTGAGCACCAAACAAGGATGGGTATCGCCCCAAGTCTTACCCCCACCGGCCTATGTGTGGGAGTCGCTGGTGGACTTAATCGGTAGCGGCGAATTGTGGCTGCATGTGGAAGCCAGTGTGCGGCGTGTGGCCGTCGGTTATGTGGCGGGTTCCGTCATCGGCGTAGTACTGGGCATTGTGGTGGGCGTATCTAGGCACGCTGAACGTCTGCTCATGCCCACCTTAAATGCGCTGGTGCAAATACCTGTATTGGCATGGCTGCCGTTTGTGATGCTGTTAGTGGGTATTGGCGAGGCACTTAAGTACATCCTGATTGCTAAAGCCGCGTTGGTTCCCACGTTGATGAGTACGTTTCAACTGCTACGCCAGCAACCTCAACGCTTACTAGAAGTGGCTCACGTATATGGCTATAGCTCTTCGCAACGGTTTCTGCACCTTAGCCTGCCTGCCGGTATTCCCGTGCTGTTTACGGGTCTACGACTGGGTTTTACCAAAGCATGGTTGTCGTTGGTCGTCGTAGAGCTAGTGGCCTCTAGCGAAGGCTTGGGTTACCTCATTGTGTACGGGCGACAGCTCTTCCAACTGGATCTAGTGATGGCAACGGTGTTCATCGTAGGCCTTATTGGTTTGCTTATAGACCGAGCGCTGGACTGGTTAGAGCATCGTGTACTGACCTCGTCCACACCTAGAACAAGGATTGTGTAATGCAGCACCCTACTACACGTTTACAGCACCTGCTGTACCGCATCGAACCGTGGTTACTGCCCACGTTTTTAGTACTGCTGTGGCAGTGGGCCGCCGCGCAGCAACTATGGCATTCGTCATTACTCGTGTCGCCTGCTAGCGTCTGGCAGCAGCTCATCGAACTATGCCAAACAGGGCAATTACAACGAGCCATTCTTGCCAGCTTGTCGCGTGAATTAAGCGGGTTCTTTATTGGCTCTGCCCTAGGTTTTCTATTGGGTATCACGCTGGGATTGTCTACACGGTTTAGACAACTACTAGGCCCAAGTTTCAACACCTTTAAACAGATTTCACTTTTCGCGTGGATTCCACTGATTTCTGTCTGGTTTGGGTTAGGCGATACCGCCAAGGTAGTGTTTTTATCGCTGGCCGCCCTCGTGCCCGTCACGGTCTACACCGCCGATGGCATTCAGGCTGTGCCCCTACGGTTGCTAGAGGTTGCTCGCGTCTATCACTACAGCACAGCACAAACCATTGCCTACGTTATTTTTCCTGCTGCCTTACCTGCCATTTTCACTGGTATTTACTTAGCACTGATCTATTCCTGGCTCGCCACCATCGGCGCGGAATACCTGCTGGTTTCGGGGCCAGGCTTGGGCACCATTTTGATTGAAGGCAGTGAGCTCTTTCGCATGGACCTAGTGCTTATAGGCATGACCACCATTGGGCTGATTGGCGCCTTATTGAATTGGTCTGCTCGCCTTCTAGAACGACGCTTGCGTCTGTATTTTCCGCAATAGCGCATCACCTGAACGCACAAAGAGGTCTGTATGACACGTCAGCAAAAGCCTGCGCTCACACTGCAGCACATCAGCAAATACTTCCACCAACCTGACCACCAGCTCACCCTACAGGTACTGGATGACATTAACCTAGACATACGCCCGGGCGAGTTCATCAGCATTGTTGGCAGTAGTGGCTGCGGCAAATCCACCTTGCTGCGCCTAATACTCGGGTTAGACACCGACTTCGACGGCAGCATTACCTTAGATGATGCGCCCATACGCGGCCCCGGTTTAGATCGCGGCATCGTCTTTCAAGACCACCGCCTACTACCGTGGCTATCGGTAAGCAAAAACATCCAGTTCGCACTGCGTAATAGCAAATTATCTGCCCAAGAGCAGCAAGAGCGTGTTCAACAACATATAGATCTGGTGGGCCTACAAGGCTTTGAACATCACCTACCCAGCGCGATCTCGGGTGGTATGGCCCAACGCGTTGCCATTGCCCGAGGGTTGGTCAATCGCCCTTCTATTCTGCTGCTTGATGAACCCTTAGGTGCGTTAGACGCCCTCACTCGCGCGCGCTTGCAGCAAGAAATACAAAATATCTGGCAAAAAGAACAAATCACCATGATTTTGGTCACCCACGATGTAGATGAAGCCGTTTTCCTGGGCGATCGCGTGGTCATCATGCAGCCCAACCCTGGCCAAATACAACGCATTGTAGACATTGATCTGGAGCGCCCCCGCAACCGCAGCGACCCGCGCTTCATCGCTTACCGCGACAACATTCTTAGCAGTTTTCTGAACACACCCGCTACTCACCCACCCACCCCGCCTGCCCCTCGCGCCCCACTCTGGACCACCCTAAATGGGCTCAATGTGGCGTGGTAATTTTCACAGGAAAAATCATGAGCAAACCGTTGAAAAAACAAATAAAGCTAGGTGCCTTTCTGATGCAAACAGGCCACCACATTGCTGGTTGGCGTCACCCTGATGCGGCAGCAGAGGCTAGTTTTAGCTTCCAGCACTACGCCGACTTAGCCAAACGCGCCGAAGCGGCCAAGTTTGATGCCGTATTCTTGGCTGACTCAGTAGGCGTACGCCAGCCTGACAACTCAGCGCTATTTAGAAGTGCCAGAGCCGCCCACTTTGAACCGCTGACCTTACTGTCTGCACTGGCTGCCGTCACCCACAAAATTGGGGTGATAGGCACAGCCTCTACCTCATTTAACGAGCCTTACACGCTGGCCCGCCAATTCGCCTCGTTAGATCAACTCAGCAATGGGCGTGCAGGTTGGAACTTGGTCACCTCCAGCAGTGGTGAAGAAGCAAGAAACTTTGGGCTGGAAACCCACTACGCCCACCAAACCCGCTACCAACGTGCGCAAGAATTTCACGACGTCGTGACAAACCTCTGGGACTCATGGGACGACGATGCGTATGTGGGCGACAAAGCCCAAGGTATTTACACCAAACCCCATTCATTGCGCCCTTTAAATCATCGTGGTGAATTTTTCTCGGTAGCTGGCCCATTAAACGTGACGCGTTCCGCCCAAGGCCATCCCGTCGTGGTGCAAGCAGGTGCTTCTGAGGCAGGCCGCAGCTTAGCCGCCGCCACTGCCGAAGTTATTTTTGTAGCTCACCAAACGCTGGAAGAAGGTCAGCAGTTTTATAAAGACATTAAGAATCGCGTGGCGGCATTTGGGCGTAACCCTGATCACACCCTAATCATGCCCGGAGCCTTTCCTGTGATTGGCGAATCCAGGGCACACGCCCAAGAAAAGTTCGAACAACTGCAAGAACTGATACACCCCGAGGTAGGACTGGCATTGGTATCCAGCTTGCTAGGCATTGACCTGCAAGGTGTGGATGTAGATAGCCCGCTACCCGCCATCCCAGAAACCGAAGGCGCTAAAAGCCGTCGCCAATTGCTGCTGGATCTGGCTGGTAGAGAACAGCTCAGCATACGTGACCTATACCTAAAAATTGCCGGTGCTCGCGGCCATTGGCAACTGGTAGGCACGGCCAACGACATTGCCGACCAACTACAACTCTGGTTTGAAAGCGGTGCCGCCGATGGTTTCAACATCATGGCCCCCTGGTTACCGGGTGGCTTAATTGAATTTATTGACCACGTATTGCCAGAACTACGTCGTCGCGGGCTGTTCCGCTCGGAATACAGCGGCAGCACCTTACGCGAACACCTAGGCTTACCCACTCCTGCCGCCCACGCCTCCAGAAAACTGCAAGGAGCCGTGGCATGAGCCAAGCGTATGACGTCGTCGCGATCTCTGGAAGCCCCAGCGAACGCTCTCGCTCAACCAGCCTGTTGAACTACTACACCACTGCTTTGGAACAGTTAGGCCTACATGTGAAACACATACGCTTGGGAGACTTGCCCGCTGAAGATCTGATTTTAGGGCACTACGATGCACCGGCTATTACCGAACTACACCAGCACATTGCCGAGGCCAAAGCCATCATTCTGGCTAGCCCTGTGTATAAAGCCACCATTTCGGGAGGGCTAAAAGCACTGCTGGATGTGCTGCCTGAACATGCCTTCGCACACAAAACAGTGGTGGCACTGGCCTCGGCGGGCAGTTCTCTGCACCTGCTAGCGCTGGACTATAGCCTAGGGCCCATTCTGGCGGCACTAGGCACCCCAAAAGTGTTGAAAGGCGTATACGCCGCACAAAGCCAGCTTACCGCTGTTGGTAACGGCTTCGAACCCGCTGCTGACGTACGCACACGCTTAGATCAAAGCATCAAAGAACTACATCACGCTCTATCACCCGTAGAGCCAGCTCTCGCTAATCAAGACGCGTGGATCAACCGTCACTTTATTGCCGTTTAACCTGAAAGGAACTCATAATGACCACCCCTATTATCAACGCCCGCAATCAGTTCAAAGGCACCATTTCCGCTATTAACCGTGGCCCAGTCGTCTCTGAGGTTGAAGTCACCACGCTGTCTGGACTGGTTACTTCAGTCATCACTACCCGCTCTATTGATGAACTGCAATTGGCTATAGGCAGCGAAGTGCTGGCATTTGTGAAAGCCACCGAAGTAGCTGTGGCTAAGTTGGCCTAACCATGAAAAAGCCCGGGTGTTATGCCCGGGCTTTTTATGATTGTAGTCACCTGACTACTCATCACTAACAATAGCTATAGCCTTACTCTACCGTCACGCTCTTCGCCAAGTTACGCGGTTTATCCACGTCTGTACCACGAGCGCAAGCCACATGGTAGGCCAGCAGTTGCAGCGTCACAGCATGCAATACTGGAGACAGTAAACCGTAGTGCTCTGGCATGTGAATCACATGAATAGTATCGCTGCTGTTGATCTGGGTATTCGCATCCGCAAACACATACAGCTCACCACCACGCGCATGCACTTCCTGCATGTTGGATTTCAATTTTTCCAACAAGGCATCATGCGGTGCAATAGTGATCACTGGCATAGCCTGCGTGACCAACGCCAAGGGCCCATGCTTTAGTTCACCAGCAGGGTAGCCTTCGGCGTGAATGTAGCTAATCTCTTTCAGCTTCAACGCACCTTCTAGGGCGATGGGGTAATGCATACCACGGCCCAAGAACAAGGCATGTTCTTTGTTCGCAAAGCGGCTTGCCCACGCAATCACTTGAGGCTCTAAGGCCAAGACAGCAGAAATCGCCACAGGCATGTGACGCAACTTACGCAGCAAGTCAGCCTCTTGCTCGGCAGACAACTGGCCTTTTACCTGTGCCACTACCATCGCCAACAAAAATAATGCTGTTAGCTGTGTAGTAAAGGCTTTGGTAGAGGCCACACCCACTTCCACACCTGCACGGGTGATGTACGCCAGCTTACTTTCACGCACCATCGCACTAGAGGCCACGTTACAGATGGTCAGTGTGTTTTCCATACCCAGTCTGCGAGCATGTTTAAGCGCAGCCAGAGTATCCGCGGTTTCACCCGACTGGGAGATAGTCAGCACCAAGGTACGTGGGTTAGGCACGCTATCGCGGTAGCGGTATTCGCTAGCGATCTCTACGCTCACGGGTACTTTAGCCAAGGACTCTATCCAGTACTTAGCGGTTAAACCAGCATAGAAGCTAGTGCCACATGCCAAGATCAGCACTTGGTCTATATTTTGGAATACCTCTTTAGCCCCTTCACCAAACAGCGCAGGGCTAACAACTTCCACACCTTGCAACGTGTCGCCTACAGCACGCGGCTGCTCAAAGATCTCTTTTTGCATGTAGTGGCGGTATGGGCCTAAGTCAGCCTCGCCGGCATGTAAATGCACAGTGTGCACGTCACGCTGACATAGCTCGCCTTGAGCATCGTAGACTTGCACGCTGTCTAGGTGCAGGTCTACTACATCCCCATCTTCCAGATAAATAATCTGGCTGGTTTCACCGGCCAAGGCTAGTGCATCAGAGGCCAAGAAGTTCTCGCCTTCGCCCAAGCCGGCCACTAATGGCGAGCCATTACGCGCACCAACCAAACGGTGTGGTTCGTCTTTAGCAATCACCGCCAACGCATAGGCACCGTGCAATTGCACACAAGCCTCTTTAACCGCTTGCAGCACATCACCTTGATACAGGGAGTCGATTAAGTGCGCCACCACCTCGGTATCAGTTTGGCTCTCGAACACGTAGCCTGCTTTAGTCAGCCTTTCACGCAGAGCTTCGTGGTTCTCGATAATGCCGTTGTGTACCAACGCAATACGTGTATGACCAGTATGACCCGAGAAATGAGGGTGGGCATTGTGTGTGGCAGGTGCACCGTGCGTGGCCCAACGTGTGTGGGCAATACCTGTTACGGCTTCCAATTGCTGGGACTGCACTTGCTCGGCCAATACGGCTACCCGCTCAGTACTACGCACGCGCTGTAATTCCGCACCTTGAAACACGGCGATACCGCAAGAGTCATAGCCTCGGTACTCCAAGCGCTTCAACCCTTCTAGCAATACTGGGATAACATTTCGTTGTGCTACGGCACCTACAATTCCACACATAATACTTGCCCACCTAAGGTGTAAGATAATCCGGAAATTTTAATTTTCCTGAAGCCTGTTGTATATTTTTTTTGGGGGTCAACCCCAAATAACCGTACCGCACTTGCACTACTTTGCCAACAGGCTGCAACAGGCTCTTACTAACTACCGCTTCGTCCTGCGTACGTCGTTATACACATCACAATAACGGTCAACCATCAGCGGGATAGCATGTTGTTCAACTACCCATGCTTCCGCTTTAGCCACCATGTCTCGGCATAAAGACTCGTCTTCCAGTAACTGATAACAGGCCGTAGCAATCGCTTCTGCATCGCCCACGTCACACAAGATACCGCGCCCCTCATCCAGTACTTCAGGAATGCCGCCTGCACGGGTGGCCACCACAGCAGCCTCATACAAAAAGGCATCCAAAATACTGGAACCCAATGCTTCTTGTTTGGAGCTCAACACAAACACATGCATCAATCGGTACATGTTTTCTATGTCGCGTCTAAAGCCTACAATTTTGTATACCTGCTCTAGGCCCAGTTCTTGAATCAACTGCTGCGCTGCGGCAAGTTCGCTGCCCCCTGCACCAAAGTGCAAGAAGACGAAGTCTTGCCGTTTTTGCCATAACGCATGCACCGCACGCACACAAGTTAATGGGTCTTTTTCAGGGGTAAACGCCGCGCATGTTGCCAACACAAACTTGCCGGCCAAGTCTTGCTCTTCAGAAAAAGCAATAATTTGATCAGGGTCTGGTGGCACAAACTCTACGGCGCTAGGGATGATGGCAACCTCTATACCCATCGCCCGTGGTGCCTGTGCGGCCGCTTGGCTAATCGCCACAAACTGATCTACCCGCTTCCATTTCGCCAAGGTACGGGCCGCTTTGGCAGGCTTCACTTCAAAACTGGTACGACGGGTATACGCAATGGGGGTTTGCAACCACGACTTCATGGCTGCCACTACCGTTAATGCACCGGCCGTCTGCACATGCACCACATCAAACGCTTTGCGATGACGCAGCAAAAACCAGAACAAGCCCGCATTACCGCCCACACCTTTTACTCGTAAACCTGCCTGCGTCGCACGCTTGAATAGCGCCTCGCCCGTACGTGATAAGACTGTGACGCGGTAGCCGCGCTGTTGTAACTCGCTAGCGGTCAACAACGTCTGGTATCCCCCGCTACGCCATCCGCGCTCGAGGTTTACCATCAAAATATGCTGCATGGATGTTCTACTATAAAAAATCGGGATCTGTTTCGGGATTGCGCTGACGCACCACGTTAATCCCCAGCGCGACCAGCGAGCAAATAACTGCGGCGCCTATACCCCAGACGGCACCTTGCTCGGGGCTGGCACCAAACACCAACGCCACCAAGGCTGTGCCAAAACTTTGGCCAAACACGCGTGTAGTCGCTTGCAAACCACCTGCCACGCCACTGCGACGACGTGGAACCCCTGCCAACATGGCCTTGTTATTGGGTGTTTGGAAAAAGCCAAACCCTACACCGCACAGCATCATGGACACCATGATTTGCCAATCCGTTGCGCCTGCTCCCCACCATAGCAAGGAAGATAGCCCAATGGTGGTTACGACCATTCCCACCATGCATAGCACCGCTACGGTGACACGCCCAGACAAATAAGCCGACAACGGCGCCATCACCACCACACCTAGTGGCCACATGCCCATGTACAAACCTATGTCGGCATAGCTGGCTTCAATCACCTGCACAAAATAAAACGGCAAGCTCACCATGGCAGACATTTGGGTGGCAAATGCAAACAGCGACGCTAAGACGGCGTAGCCTACCGAGGTAATGCGCAAGATATCCACAGGCACCACTGGAGCTTCTTGCTGCAGTGAACGCGCCAACAAGATTCGCGCACTAAATGCCGCTACCACCAAACAACCTAATGACCACATAGGGTGCGACGTCAGCAAGTCCAAACCCAAAATGGCCAGACCAAATACAGCAGCGCTTAATAAGCACGCCAGCCAGTCGAACTCTCGGGATACACGGGGACTTTCTGGTAAGTACCTAACACCCAGCCAGGTCAGCGCACAAATAGGGACGGTGATGAAAAATATCCAGCGCCATGACGCCACATCCAACACAAACGCCCCAATGGAAGGTGCTAACACAGCCGCTGTAGACACCACCACAACGTTCAAACTAATGCCCACCGCCAGTTTTTTAAGCGGATAAATCATCCGCACCAAACTGCCAAACAAGCACATCAGCATGGAGGCACCCAAGCCTTGCATGATGCGCGACATCAACAACATGGCAAAGGACTGCGAGAACGCCGCACTACACGATGCCACAAGAAAAATGACTGTCCCCGCCACAAATAAACGCCGCAAACCTATACGCTCAGCCACTGCCGACAACGGCAATAGCGTCATCACAATAGTCAAACTGTACGCAATGGGAATCCACACTACTCTGGACGCATTGATGTTCAGTTCTTCGGCAATAACGGGCAAGGCCACATTGGACATTGCCGCGTCTAATACCGAAATTGCGATGGCTAATAGCAGTGTGATAACTGCTGGTATACGTTCGCGTAACGGCAAGCCATCAGGCCCCTCACAACTTGCGGGGTTAATGACCTCGTCTTCAAGAGGAGAGTATTTTTCGCTTGGCACGTCGTTTATTTTTTTACAGGCCGTTTCCAGTTGCTAATGGTGCTTTGTGGTGCGCGCGACAAGGTAAGCTCAGCGTCGGGGGCATCACGTGTTAGCGTGGTACCTGCACCTATAGTTGCCCCTCGGCCCACACGCACAGGTGCTACCAACTGTGAATCTGAGCCAATGAAGGCATCGTCTTCAATGATAGTGCGGTATTTATTTACGCCGTCATAATTGCAGGTAATGGTACCGGCACCAATATTGACCCGTTCGCCTATTTGCGCATCGCCTAGATACGACAAATGGCTAGCCTTGGTATCTGCACCCAAGGTACTGTTTTTCACTTCGACGAAGTTACCCACAGCAGCACCGCGCTCTAGCACCGTGCCCGGACGCAAACGCGCATACGGTCCAATGCTGGCTAGCTCTGCTGTACGGCTTTGATCTAAATGGCTAAAGGCATGTACTACCGTGCCTGCACCCAGTTGCACATTTTTTAAGACACAGTGCGGGCCCACACGTACGCCATCGCCCAGCACTACATCACCTTCAAATACACAACCCACGTCAATGTACACATCGCGGCCACATTGCAAGCTGCCACGCACATCAAAACGAGAAGGATCCATGATGCTCACGCCTTGCTCTAGCAAGCGACGAGCTTGCTCAGCCTGCCAGGCTCGCTCTAATTGAGCTTGCTGCACGCGACTGTTCACCCCCAAGGTTTCCCAAGGAAACGATGGGTGTGCTGCATTAACCGCCACACCATCAGCCACCGCCAACCCTACCACGTCGGTAAGGTAGTACTCACCTTGGGCATTTTTGTTATCAATGCGTGATAACCAATCACGTAAACGCACGGTAGGCGCTGCCATAATACCGGTGTTTACTTCGCGAATTTGATGTTCGGCGTCAGTGGCGTCTTTGTGCTCCACGATACGGCTGATCGTACCTTGTGCATTACGCACGATACGACCATAGCCAGTGGGGTCTTCTAAGAACTCGGTCAAAACAGCCAAACCATTTTGACGCGCTTCTAGCAGGGCTTTCAGGGTATTGCTTTGTACCAATGGCACATCGCCATACAACACTAAGGTGGTGTCATCAGGATGCTCTCCCAGCAGCGCAGGCTCCGCTTGCATCACGGCATGGCCAGTACCCTGCTGGGGCTGTTGTAACACTACATGTATGTCGGCTTGACCGGCCAAGTACTGCTGCAACTGCTCAGCACCATGACCGGCAACCACGACGATACGGCTAGGCTCAAGCTGACGCGCTGCCTCAACGACATGCATCAACATAGGTTTACCCGCAATGGGGTGCAACACCTTAGGCAATGCAGACTGCATGCGTTTGCCCATGCCCGCTGCCAGTATTACCACATTCAGCATCATGTTCCTGTATTCCTCAACCTAGTTATTACTTACTGCTTTTACGTGCACTTTTGCTCGCACCAGCACCGCTACTGGGTGCAGTTGCGGCTTTCTTTACTGCTTTTTTCGCCGCCTTTTTGACCGCTTTTTTAGCGGCAGGATTACGTGTGGCCGCTGGCTTAGGTTTGGCCTCTCGACGCATCGTGGAATCACCAGAAACCGGCTGTACCACCCCTGCCATACCATCTACCATACTTTGAGCGCTTTGCATGGACGCTGCAGTTGCCGAGGCGACAGCATTAAATTGCTTTTGCAGTAAATCCCAAACGGCTTGACCTGCATCTTGCATACCTTGCTCGGCCGCCTGTTTCATACGCTCATCGGCACCACTGGCCATTTGCTCGCCGGCCATTTGGGTAGCTTGCTGAGCAAAGTTTTGCACGGTGCGCAATGTCGCTTTTTGAATTTCCAAACCTTGGATCGTGCCTTCCAACATGGACAGGTTTAATTTCAACCAGTTTTCCACCGCACGTAAGTCACGTAGACGTTTTTCTAGCTCTTCGGGTGACAGCATGGCGGCAGACGCATCAGCAAAACTACCAAAGCCAGCACCACCGCCCATGGATTCCCACGCAGAGCGCATCATATCCAATGAAGCAAACAGTGGATTCTGTGAGGAATCCGCATTCATACCACTTCCCATCATTCCGGGTATATCAAAAGGATTACGCATGGTTTTACCCCTTTTTACAAGCAGCTGTTAATGACTACTACGCTATGGTATCTGGTATTGAGGCACGGTGACAGATACTATCTAACATCACCAGTTCTGCTTCCAATGTAACTTCCCCAGCCACCGCCAATTCCCAATACTCTTCTACGCTGATATGGCGTATTTCGCTAACCTCGCCATCTTGATTGACGGGTTGTACATCGTGATCCAGCACACAATCGTTTACCCACGCATTTTCCACCTGATAGCCTTCCGGCAAACGACGATGCATACGCGTGATCAAACGCATAGGTTCTAAGGCGTGCAAGTCCTTGGCGTATAGCCCGGCCTCTTCTTCGCTTTCTCGTAGTAATGAGACATCTAGATCTTCTTCGGCGCTAACCAATCCACCTACTAAGGTGTCCCACATATTAGGGTTGGTAGACTTATGTGCCGCACGTTTTTGCATCCATAAGCGGCCCTCTGGTGTCCATGCATTTAAGTGCACAGCCTGTGTTAGCAACCCTAATGGTCTAACAGCACCACGTTCTATGGCACCCAAACAGCGCCCTTCGGCAAACACATCCAGCAATTCGCCACGCCACGCTTTGACATAGCCTGCTTCATTTAATTTATTAGCAATGCGTTCCAGCAATCTATTGGCTTGCACAGTAGGCAAACGCATATCGCCTATGTGTACCGCATCCCCATCACAACGTACCCCGTCTATGGTTAAAAGTTCAGGGATAGTCTCTTTTACAACCCAACCACACACTCGACCACAAAACGTAAGAGGACGGCTGCCTACTGGAGGCAGTTCTTGAGCTTGAGCCAGCAACCATTTGAATCGTTGCCGCATTGGCTTATGCAATGAGGGGGAAATTTCGATTTTCATGTAAGAATTGTAGTGCAAGCACTCCTGCCACAACACTAGCCTATGCAGTTTTTTACATTAGACCTAAGCAGGCTAGCAATCTTGAATGCATAACCTAGTAGTCACGATACACTACATCTCATACTGATTAGCCTACTTGTCTACTATGTTATTGCGTTTTCCTGCCCTGTCGCGTTTGCTGCCCCTGCTTTTGCTAAGCCTAGGATTAGCCGCCTGCTCCCCCGAGCCCGAACCCCTGCCTTTCGTTGGTAATGATATTTCTAAAGCTGGTATAGGCCGTACGTTAGAACTAGTAGATGGCCACGGTAACACCCGCCGCTTGGCCGACTTTCAAGGCAAAGCCATCGTTGTATTTTTTGGATTCACACAATGCCCCGACGTATGCCCTACGGCAATGGTGCAGTTGGCCAGCGCCATGGAAATGCTGGGTGACGATGCCAAACAGGTACAAGTACTACTGATTACAGTAGACCCCGAGCGCGATACCCCTGAAGTCATGCAAAGCTATGTAGAAGCGTTTTCGCCAGACTTCATTGGGCTAACAGGTAGCCCCGAGCAAGTACGTAAAACCGCACAATCCTTTAAAGCTTTTTACGCCAAAGCACCTACTACGCAAGCAGGCCAATACACCATGGACCATTCGTCCTCGTTTTACCTGCTTGATAAAACCGGTAAGACCCGAGTGCTCATGCGTGGCGATGCTAGCCCTGAAGACATCAAGCATGACTTACAACTGCTGCTGTCTTCCACGGCGCCATAGAAAACACGCATAAAAAAAGGACACCTGGGCAGGTGTCCTAAAGCATCTACTTCTATCAGAGAGGGGGAAGAGGAGAAGCCGAAGCAGATGCACGCAACGCCCCACAGGGATATGAAAGCGTTGCAGATACTACTTTGAGGGCCTATCTTCCGGTTAGTTCGCTACCTGATAAAACTTTTATGTAATCAATTGTTACGCCGCCACTTGCAAGTGCGTACGCATTTTTTTCATAGCGGCTACTTCAATTTGGCGGATACGCTCGGCAGATACACCAAACTCTGCAGCCAGTTCGTGTAAGGTGGCCGTTTGATCGTCTTGCAACCAACGCGCTTCAATAATGCGTCGTGAACGTGGATCCAGTTTTTCTAGTGCATTTTCCAAACCTTCACCCTGCAAGGACTGCGTAGCACGCTCAGCCAATACTTGTGTAGGTTCAAACGCCCCTTCGTCGGACAAATAGCTAATAGGTGCAAAACCGTCATCGTCGTCATCCATCGAGGACTCCAATGCCAGCTCACCACCCGTTAGGCGTATTTCCATTTCGCTAACGTCTTGCGGACGCACATTCAACTCACGTGCGATATCGTCAATTTCCGCAGGGTTCAGCGTTTGCCCATCTTCAGGGCGCATGCGACGAAGATTAAAAAACAGTTTACGCTGCGCTTTAGTCGTAGCAATTTTCACCAAGCGCCAATTGCGCACCACATATTCGTGGATTTCAGCTTTAATCCAATGCACGGCAAACGACACCAGACGTACACCACGATCTGGATCAAAACGTTTAACCGCTTTCATCAGGCCAATATTGCCTTCTTGAATCAGGTCAGCCTGCGGTAGGCCATAACCTAGGTACTGGCGGGAAATGGACACCACCAAACGTAAATGGGACATGATCAATTGACGAGCAGCGTCAAGATCACTTTCTTTTTGAAGGCGCTGGCCGAGGGCCACCTCTTCTTCCGGAGTCAACATAGGTTGCGCGTTAACGGCGGAAATGTAGGCCTCTAACGACCCCAACGCGCCTGGATTGGATACAGCAGCTGCTAATTGAGTAGCAGGTGCAAGCGCCAAAGATTGCGATGTATGGGTCATGAATAATCCTGTATCAAGGTTACCAGTCACGTGAGAATCACGAGGTGATAACAAAGTCTCTGCATAATCCTTTTATTATTCTAGCACTCTAGCACACTGAGTGCTAAATAAGGAAACACATAATAAGAGGCCAAAATACGCAGAAAGTTCCGTGTTTTTACAGGTTTTTCTTTACCACTACTACATCCGTCAATCCTGACGGTGCCGTACGCAGCTGCTCACTAATCGTTCGCTGAAAACGTGCCTCATTTTCAACAACTGGAATACCAGAGCCCTTCTTGTGATAGAGATGCAGCACATAAGAACACAACTTCCCATCCTTTCGCATCACCCCAGAATGTATCAGTCGCATAATAAATTCACTGTCTTCCCTACCCCAGCCAATAAACTCATTATCAAACCCATTGACGGCGTCATAGTCCTCACGCCACACAGCGATATTACACCCCACTGCTCCCTGCCATTTTGTAGGCCGTCTGTGCCTCAATGACTGGAATGGCCATTTCAATATTGGGTGCAGACGCCTTATCTGCCGTTGTAACCAAATCCGTACTAATTGCAGTTTATTAAAGTCAGGAATCTGAGAAGGATCTTGCAGCAGCTGAGCTGTAATTGCAGGTGCAAACTGCACTCTTGAACCTGCTACAAAGCACTGTTTCTGCGCTAACCAGACATGGTTCTTAATAAAATCACGCGGCAATAAACAATCGCCATCAACAAAAACCACGTAATCCCCAGAAGCCTTTGCCACGGCACGGTTACGAATCATTGCTAGTCGAAAACCCTTGTCTTCATGCCAAGCGTGGAGGATGGGCTTCTGCATGCTCGCCGACACCCTAGCAATCACGTCACGAGTCTCTTGCCCTGAGCCATCATCTGCAACAATGATTTCGTAATCAGCATAGCTTTGCCTACACGCTGTTACAAGCGATGCCTCCAAAGCAGCAGGCCAATTATATGTGCTAATAATTAAGCTAACTTTCATCTGTTTCTTCTATGAAACGTTTACGCTGATAAACTTTGGTGTACTTAAACCAAACCCCAAGAGCTTCACCCACCGCAATCATCAACCCCCTTGCGCCTGAACACACTCCACCCTTTAACACATACGAACGAAAAAAACCGAAACCCGCTTTAAGCACTATAACGGGCATGGAATATAAGCGTGCTTTTTGAGAAGTTGCATACAACTCGGAATAATGCTGCGCTTTTGCTAATAGCTGGCCCACATCGGTCACTGCTTCGTGCTCTAAACCACCCTTCAAGCGCACCACTTGGCTGCGACCATCAATCTTTACTTTCTCGTGTACTTGGCTATCTGTGAAGCGGTGTTGGCGACGGTTATACAAGCGGCATAACCAATCTTTACCCCAACCATTAGTGCGTATGTGCTTACCGCAAAAATAGTTATTGCGCAGCACTTCACCCACTTTACTTTCTTCTTCAAGCGGCCAATCGGCTAATGCCTCTAAAAATTGCGGATTCACCTGTTCGTCTATATCTAATGACAGAACCCAATCGGTTTCCGCATGTGAGGCCGCTGCATTCTTGGTGGGGCCAAAGCCCATGAAGCTACCTTGCACAACTTTGACGTTAGGGTACTCGCTTAATAAGCGTAGCGTATCGTCTGTAGAGCCATTGTCATACACCACCACTTGTCTAAACGCTTTCAACGCACTGATAGTACGGTGCACATGCGTAGCGCCGTTTTTCACAATGATTACCGGCGTGATGTGGGCGTAGATATCCTCGGCCATTTAGGGCAGTTCCAATTCGGTCAGTATAGGTGCGTGATCAGAAATCTGTTTCCAAGGCAAACCCTGCAGTACTTTGGCGGTACGTACGGCAAAACCTCGCTGGTAGATACGGTCCAGTCGTAGGAAAGGAAAGGCAGCAGGGAACGTACGTGGCGGTAACGTTAAACGCGCATTACCACCCACCCCCAATTGAGGAGTGTGGATTTCACCGCCCTCTTGCTTAGACCATCCGCGCAACCAGCTCATGGGCTGACGCAGCGTGAACCCTGGCCCAGTCTTACCTTTCACCATGGAAGCAAAAGAAAACACCTCGTATAAGCCCAATTGCTTCACGAAGATAGGGGCTAACTTGTTATTCCAGTCGTTGAAATCGCCCGCGATCAGCAGCGGTTCATCATCCGGCACTAGCCGGTGAATTCTATCTACCAATGCTTGTGCTTGGCGCGCTCTACCGCCGCCAAACAAACCTAAATGCACCACAATACAGTGCACTGGCCTACCCTCAATATCTACCACGGCATGAAGCAAACCACGCTGCTCTAGGCGGTGATCTGAAATATCTTCGTTTTCGTGGTGCAAGATGGGGTATCGGGATAACAGCGCGTTACCGTGGTCGGTAAACTCGCGCACAGCGTTACACCCGTATGCATTACGCATGCGCAACACAGCGGCTAAGGACTCGTGTTGTGCGTCTAGCGTTGCTTGTTGATCATTTCGCCCCTGAACCTCCTGCAAAAACAGCAGGTCGGGGGACAGGCCATACAGGCCAAGCTTCAACTCTTCCAGAGACTCACGACCACCAGTGGCCGTGCGTCCCTTATGAATGTTGTAGCTGATGACCCGTATGATTCCCATAGCCTTAGGCGGGCTTTGCTTCCTGCGGACGCAAACGGATATGCAATTCTTTCAATTGTTTCTCGTCTACGCCTGAAGGAGCGTGTGTTAACAAACACTGTGCACGCTGTGTTTTGGGGAACGCAATCACGTCGCGGATAGAGTCTGCACCCGCCATCATAGTGATCATGCGATCCAAACCAAAAGCGATACCACCGTGTGGAGGTGCACCGTATTGCAACGCATCCAGCAAGAAACCGAACTTCTCACGCGCTTCTTCTGCGTTGATATTCAATGCAGAGAACACTTTGCTTTGTACATCAGCGCGGTGGATACGTACGGAACCACCGCCCATTTCCCAACCGTTCAATACCATGTCGTAGGCTTTGGCCTGTACTTTGGCTGGATCAGTTTCCAAGAAGTCTTCGTGACCATCTTTGGGGCTGGTGAAGGGGTGGTGAGCCGCGTAGTAACGCTTGGTTTCTTCGTCGTACTCGAACATTGGGAAGTCTACAACCCACAATGGTTTCCAGCCGGCTTCTACCAAACCATGCTTGCGACCGTGCTCGCTGTGACCAATTTTGATACGCAACGCACCAATAGCATCGTTCACCACTTGCGTTTTGTCTGCACCAAAAAAGATCAGGTCGCCATTTTGAGCACCAGTGCGCTCCATCACAGCGCGTAGCGCATCGTTGTCGATGTTCTTCACGATTGGGGACTGCAAACCTTCAGGGATGTTCGTGACATCGTTAACTTTGATGTACGCCAAACCTTTTGCACCATAGATGCCTACAAACTTGGTGTACGCATCAATTTCGCTACGTGGCATTTCACCACCAGCAGGCACACGCAATGCTACAACGCGGCAGTTAGGATCGTTTGCTGGACCGGAGAATACTTTGAAGGACACCTCACGCATCAAATCAGCTACGTCAGTGAACTCGAGTTTCACACGCATATCTGGTTTGTCGGAACCGAAGCGCTGCATGGCTTCTGTCCAGCTCATCACAGGGAAAGGCTGAGGCAACTCAACTTTCTGTACTGTGGAGAACACGTGACGCACCATGTTTTCGAAAATATCGCGGATTTGGAACTCGTCCATGAACGACATTTCGCAGTCGATCTGGGTAAATTCTGGCTGACGGTCAGCACGCAAGTCTTCGTCGCGGAAGCATTTGGTGATCTGGTAGTAACGGTCGAAACCAGCCACCATCAACATCTGTTTGAACAACTGGGGAGACTGCGGCAACGCAAAGAACTCACCTGGGTTCACACGCGATGGTACCAAGTAATCACGCGCACCTTCTGGTGTGCTTTTGGTCAGCATTGGGGTTTCGATGTCGATAAAGCCCAAGCCGTCCAAGTACTTACGCACTTCCATGGCCACACGGTAACGCAACATCAAGTTGTTTTGCATTTGTGGGCGACGCAGATCCAGCACGCGGTGTGTCAGGCGTGTGGTTTCTGACAGGTTATCGTCATCCAACTGGAATGGAGGAGTCACTGAAGCGTTCAGGATTTCCAGTTCTTGGCAAACAATCTCTACTTCACCCGAAGCCAAGTCCGAATTCGCGGTACCTTCTGGACGAGCTTGCACTACGCCCGTTACACGCAAGCAGAACTCGTTACGAATACGCTCTGCTGTCGCAAACACGTCAGCATTTTCCGGATTCACAACAACCTGTGCCAGACCAGCACGATCACGCAGGTCAATAAAAATGACACCACCATGATCGCGTCGGCGGTGCACCCAGCCGAACAACGTAACGGTTTGTCCCAAGTGTTGGGTATTGACCTCGCCGGTATAGCAGGTACGCATCTAGGATGACTCCCTCAGTAAACGAATCAGAGAGGTGGGCGCTCTGTTGGCACCACAACTCCCATGGAAACAATATATTTAAGTGCCGCATCCACAGTCATATCTAGCTTGACCACATCAGACCGCGGCAACATCAGAAAAAACCCCGAAGTAGGATTGGGTGTAGTGGGCACATACACACTCACACACTCGACGGGCAACTTGCCCGCCACTTCACCACCTGGAGCACCTGTCAAAAAGGCGATGGTCCATGCCCCTTTTCGGGGGTACTCAACCAATACCGCTTCACGAAATGCCTGCCCATTTGGGGCTAGCACCGTATCGCTCACCTGCTTAACAGAATTATAAATGGAACGCACCAATGGAATGCGTCCCAATAGCTTTTCCCACTGTTCAAACAGCGTACGGCCTATTAAGTTTGCCGTGACCAAGCCCGTTAACAGCACCACGACCAGTACCAGTATGACACTGAAACCGGGAACCGAAATACCGAACAACGCCTCGGATGAGAGAAACGTAGGAACAAAGCTTTCAAGCGTATTGATCAACAACATAATGACCCAGACTGTGATCACCAACGGGATCCAGACCAAGAGGCCAGTAATGAAGAATCGCTTGAAAAAACGCATAGCTGTTAGGAACCGCTACTATCGCTTGACGAACCACCGGAAGACGAGCTTCCAGAATCAGAAGATTTTCCGCCATTACGGAAATCTGTGGCATACCAACCCGAACCCTTCAATTGAAAGCCTGCAGCAGTAACCTGCTTTTGATAGGTATGTTGACCACAGCTAGGGCAAACCTCTAATACAGGGTCAGACATCTTCTGCAACACATCCTGCTCGTGGTGGCAGTTACTGCACTTATACGCATAAATAGGCACGACGCAACTCTAAAACAGTAGGACGAAACACAATTAGCCCATTCTAACGTAAACGGGCTAAATTCAGATTTCTGATTTTAGCCCGTTTACTGCTACATCGCACTGTTTATGCGCAACAGCCTACTTTACTAGGCGATTTTTTGCCTTAAACAGGCAACAAGAACATCACTGCTGCGATCAAGGTTGGTATGGCTGCCGACAGCAACAAACGCAATGGCGAAATCGCACCGTCTGGGAACGTACCTTTCAAAATCGAGAAACCGGCAGGGTTTGGTGCGTTAGCAATCACAGTCAAACCACCACCTGTTACCGCACCCGCTACCAGCATGTAGCGCCAGAACTCATTAGTACCTTCCACCAACGAACCCAAGTAGGTCAACGCGGCGTTATCAGTAATAGCTGTCAAGGCAGTAGCCCCCCAGAACAGCACGAATGGCGGCAAGCCACCCAACAAGTCTTGCAACCACCATTTTTGCAAACCGCCCAACACCACCAAGCCTGCCAAGAAGAAACCTACCATCAGGCCTTCGCGAATCATCAGCGGGTTTTGGTGACGAGCGTACGCATGGGCGTAACCGATGAACATCATCAGCAATGCCATGAAAATCACAGGGTGATGAGCAAATACCACCACACCAGCCAAGAACAGCATATGTATCACCATCACTACAGGTGGTACAGGTGGGCGTTTTGCCTTAGTAATAACGGTGCTTGGATCTGGCTCTGGCATCACCAGTGCTTCGCGTGACAGCCATGTCAAAATAGCAGCGTTAATGATTACCGCCAATGCCGCACGCCAACCAAAATGCGTGAACATGTAGGCAGAATCCCAATTAAAGGTTTGTGCAACCATCAATACTGGCGGGGCAGCATAGGCGGTTAACACACCACCAATGGAAATATTTACGAACAGCACGCCCAGCGTCAGGTATTTGAAACCATCCAGATTGGACTTAGAAAAGTAGCGATCCCTAATCATCAACGCCGCAAGCGTCATAGCTGCAGGCTCTGTAATCAACGAGCCAGATAGCGGCACAAACGCCATAATGATGAAAAACATGGCGTATTCTTGGCGTACTGGCACCAAGCGCGATAGCAAACGCACAATCACCGACACCAACTCAAGAATCGGTCGGCTGGCGGCAATCACCATGATCACGAACACAAAGGCCGGTTCAGTGAAATTACGTGAATCCATGTACTCCACAGCGGTATCCAAACCAATGAATACAGCTACGTACACAAATAACACACAGGCCCATACACCGAAAACAGCTTCTACTTCTGACAGTAAATGCCATAAACCAGCATGCGTGCCACCACGATTGGCAAGGCGCGCAAAAACCGGAACGGAAAAGGTATGGACAATGGCGATCGCAAACAAGGCGGTTGCGACAACTTCCATGGTACTGGGCATGATCAACCTACTAAAGACTCCCCCGACTGCCTAAGCAACGGAGGTTCTGATATGGATATGAAAGCCACTGATTTTACACAGCGAATTTCGTAGGCACGATCTTTTTAGGGATTTTTTTAGTCTTTATAAGGGTTTACCCTAGAATCGTTCCCGCCAGTGCCGCCACGATCATCAGCACCCCAACGGTCATATTCGCGCGGAAAAGCCCTAGCCCAAATTCGGGACGCTTGGGATCAAAACGGCTCACTTGCCACACAAAATGCACAGCAATCACCGCCATCACTACAAAGTAGCCCCAACCCATGCCCATGCTATAACCCGCCCACAGCCAACATAGCATCGCCAAAATATACAGGCCGCCAATCCACTGCTTGCCGTTATCACCAAAGCGTATGGCGGCTGACTTCAGCCCCAGCTTCAGGTCGTCGGCAATATCAATGTAGCCATAAATAGCGTCGTAACCTATCTGCCAAAGCACCGTGCCCCACCACATAGCAATCGCGGCCAAGGGCACAATATTTTGAGTATCGGACCAGGCCATTAACATGCCCCAGTTAAACGCTATACCCAATACCGCTTGCGGCCAATACGTGAAACGCTTACACAGCGGATAGATCACTACAATGGGCACCAATGCCAAGGCCAGCCAACGGCTATAGCTGTTGATGGCAAATAAAAACAGGGCAGCCACCACCAATTGGGCAAACACAAACCACAAGGCTTTTTTGAGCGTCAGTTGCCCACTAGTCAGCGGCCTAAACCGGGTACGTTCTACTTGGTGATCAAAGTTACGGTCAAAAATGTCGTTAAAGCAGCAGCCTACGCCACGCATTAACAGCGCGCCCAGTGAGAAAATCAGCAAACGCCACCAATCGGGCACACCACCTGCTGCCTGCACCAATGCCGCAATCGTAGGCAATAAGGTCAGCCACGTACCCACAGGCCTATCCAGCCTGCACAGCCTTGCATAAGGCCCCCACGCAGCGGGCAACCAACGCGCCACCCAGTCGTTGTGACGAATATCGTTCAGATCAATGCGTTCTGGCGTTTTTGAGGCAGACATGGCAAACAATGACAGTAGAAAAAAGTACAGCCGTGCAAAACACGGCTGTGTGTGATGATAACGCGAAAATCGCCTTGCAGCGTTATGCCTGTAGCTCTTCGCGTATCAACTGACCCAGTATTTCTATGCCCTTACGGATTTTTTCTTCCGATACGGTCACAAAACTTAGGCGTAATGTATTACGTTTCAACCCAGCACCCGAATAGAACGGCGCACCGGGAACAAAGGCCACATTGCGCGCAATCGCTTTTTCTAGCAAACGTTCTGCATCCAACTGCTCTGGCAAGGTCACCCACAAAAACATACCGCCTTCGGGTTTAGTCCACTGCACAGAATCAGGGAAATGCGCGTCTAACGCTTCTAGCATGTACGTACATTGGCGTTGGTACAGCTCGCGCACCACAGGTAAGTGACGGCTTAGAAAACCATTTTGAATGGCGTTATACACGGCCATCTGCGTCACGATAGCGGTGTGCAAATCGGTAGCTTGTTTAATTTGCACTAGCTTATTAATGATCTCAACCGGAGCCACGATGTAACCCAAACGCAGGCCTGGTGCCAATACCTTAGAGAACGAGCCCAAACGAATCACCGTCGCACCCACTTTACGCCCTAATGCCAACAAACTAGGCTGTGGCGTACCGGCATAGCGCAGCTCACCGTAGGGATCATCCTCTACCACAGGAATACCTGCCGCCGCACAGCGCTCTACCAACTCTTGGCGGCGCTCAGCCGTTAGGCTAATGCCCATGGGGTTCTGAAAATTGGGCAACGTATAAATAAACCGCGCACCCTGCGCTTTGGCAGTAGATACCTCGGCAGGCACCAAACCTTGTTCGTCTGTAGCAATCGCCACGTACTCTGGCTCGAACAACGAGAACGACTGCAACGCCCCCAAATAGGTAGGCGACTCTACCAATACTTTGCTGCCGGGATCAATGAACAGCTTGCCCAGCATATCCAGTGCTTGCTGTGAGCCCGACACAATCAACACCTCGTCAGGCGACACGGTGAGACCATCACGACTTAGATCGTTTGCCACCCACTCGCGCAGCGGTCTATAGCCTTCGGTAGGCCCGTACTGCAAGGCCTGCCTACCTTCTGTCGCCAACACGTTATCGTAGGCCTGACGCAATTCTTCGATAGGGAACCCATCGGCAGACGGCAACCCACCCGCAAAAGAAATCACTTCGGGCCTGGTCGTAACTTTAAGGATTTCTCGGATGGCCGAGCTGGTTAGTTTTTGTGCTCGCTGGGAAAAAACAAAAGAAGGCGTATGTGCAGTCATGGCGCAAGAATCAACAAATCAGGGGAAATGCAGGCAGCAGCCTGCTCGCTACAGTACAGATTATCGTATTCAACCCACTAGGCATAGAGCCACCCCGCAACACTAGGGGCGTGTACTCCACACCTATTTCAGGCTAGTGCCTCAGTAGGGGTTTGACGCCATGCAGTAGGCGACAAGCCATATCGACGTCTAAACGCATGGCTAAAGGCAGTGGCATCCCTAAAACCGTATTGGTAAGCCAACTCGGTAACGGGGCGTTGATAGTGTGGATTCGCTAGTAGCTGTTTACACGCTTCTAGCCGTTGACGCTGTATATAGTCGGCGGGCGACAAGTTTTGCAGGGCGAACAACTTATACAAATAGCGCCGTGAGTAACGGAAATGCGCACACAGTAGTTCTACGCCTAACGCCGGATCCGTTAAGTTTTCGGCAATGTAATGCTTCAGCTTCATCAACTGTACATGCTGTACCGAGTCTTGCTCTTGTTCTAGGGTGATATCCGCACATTCACTGAGCTGTGCACCAATAAGGTGCAACAAAGCAGTGGCAACACCGCCCGCAGCTACGTCAGACAACAACGGACGCTGATGCAACGCCCCTAACAACATTTGACGCATTAACTGGCCGCTGCCTTCTTGGGTTTCAAAACGCCTTACTAAGGCCGCTTGCAGATAAGGCAGCCAACTTTGCATGTGGCTAAGCCCCAGTTGCAACACCAGCAAATGGGCTTCGGCATCCACATTAATCGTATAGGGACGAGTGGTGTCGTACAGCGCCCACTGCCCCGCATGCAGCAATACCTTGCGGTTCTGTTGGTGAATTTCGCTCACCCCAGAAAGCTGCAACGATACCTTGTACAGTGCCGATTCAGTGCGATCTGCCAACGCGTGTGTGCGGTCTACTTGCAGCGCTGTACACCGCATTTCCGTCACCATTAACGACCCTAGTTGTTCGTTAATCGCCGTGTTGGAAAACGGTTGGCTACCTTGAGCCTTTACATCCAGCGGTACAAATGTTTGCGACAGAAAGTCACTTAATAACCCCACATCTTGAAAATGCAGTGGCGAAGCTTGCAACAACATTTTCTTCTCCTAGTCGTGCTGCTTTATCTCATCCCCTACTTTTATTTATCGTTTTTTCTTGGTTTTGCCTAGACAGACAAACCCTCACTAATCTACCACACTGGGTTTAACGCCCAGCTTGCCCGAACAAATAAGGTGCTGGTTCCCAGCCTTGTTCAGACATCTGTTGCTCTAATGCCTTGCGTGCTTCGGCCACATCATCAAACTTATACGGGCGTGACGCCCCTACTTCTGCCGCACTGAACAACCTGAACTTTCCGCCATCGTATTCTTCAGGACTAAAACGTGCCACCACATAGTTCAACACCATCGCTAATTCATCGTTATTCAACTGCGATTGTGATGCACCCGGCACCCGTATCATGTACGCACGGCCATCGGGAATTCGGCTAAACAACCCTATGGAGTCTACAAAACTGGGAATGCCACGATTTTCAGCACCTTTGCCATCAAAACGGTGGCAGCCTGCGCATTGCAGCATATAGTCTTTGTACACCCCTTCACTATTCAAAAAATAGGCCAATTGGGCATCGCCATCGGTAGGCAAGGGGCGCTTCGCCACTGCCGCATTGGCGCCCAACCCTGACACACAGCCCAACAGAACCAGTATCAACGCTCTCATTCTTGTACTCCAAACCAAGCAGGTCGGTAAGCCACTGGCTACCGACCCTTTTCCCTTAGTTTTTAGCTAAGCCCACCAACACAGACGTTGTGCAATGGAAGGTGCTGTTGTCGTTTGCCATGCACCAGTTCACGTCATTATGCAGGAAGAACTCGTACCCAGGACGCTCACGCGTTTGGGTATTACATCCGCAGCGATTACACGCCGTTTTCCCACAACAATCGTTATAACTGATGAGGTAGTCTTTGCCGTCATAGGGGTTATGACACGTACCCACCCACGAAATCGGCGAGGCTGTGGTGCCGGGTGGGCACGAAGACGCCGTACCACCACAACACGAGCACAAGAACCCGTCTACTGCACAATGACGCCAGTAGTCGCACGAGTTAAATTCCTCTTCAGGAATCTCGTTGGGGTCTAACCCCGTTAATTTAGGCGTGTTGCCTGCACGTGCTACGGGCAATACCGGCAAGATGGCAGCAGACGCCACCATCACTTTCCCCAAGCCGTTTAGAAACCCACGGCGTGAAGAACGGTGCGCCAAACGTCTAGACACACGCTCCCCTAAGTTATCCAACCAATGCATTTGCCTTCTCCTTACGTGAAACGTTCACGTCCTTCATTTCTGTAGTACTCAAGTACTCCTGCATGGACGCCACGCCCAGCTCTTTGGCTGTAAACAGACTTTCTAACTGTTCGCGTGAATTGATCAACCCTTTTGCACTGATCACGCCGTTTTCATCCATCAATACAGCGTAAGGCAGCTTGCTGATGTGGAAGCTCATACCCAATGGCGTGGAGAGCAGGTATGGGAATGGGTCTAAGCCAGCTTGCTTGTAAAACGCCAAGTGTTCAGGCATTTCACCGTCACTGGCCAACACCACACGCAGCCACTGTTTTTCAGCTTGTGCAATAGAGCGCAAGATAGGCAGCAGCTTCTTACATACAGGGCAAGTAGGCGATAGAAAAAACAGCAATTGGCTGTACTGGCCTGGCACGCCAATGCTCTGTGGTCTACCCACAATGTCTGTTAACTCAAATACAGGTGCTGCGCTACCTACTTCAGGCCCTTTATCCATCGTCAATGCACCCATAGGTGCCACGCGCTCATACAACACACCGATTTGTCGTGATAGCGCCAATACCAATACCACCAGCATCAGCACCACTACCCACAACACAATATTTGAAATCACTAATCCACTCATTTAAATCTCCTTGAGTTTTTGTAATTTGCTATGCGATTCAATCAACAGATTCAACGCGTGGTACATCCCTAGCAACGCTAAAGTGGCACCAAAGAAAGTCAGGCCATCTACCCAGCCCAAGGCACGCTCGGGTTGGCTGATTGGCAGCCATACAGCACTTAGCACAATCAGCAATAGCGCATTGCGCAGCACCAACCACCATGACAATCCGGCCGATTGGTCTTTAAGGCTGCCGCAACCGCAAGCTACATCGGTGTGACCACGCAGCAAATTAATCGCCATGGCGGCCGTAGCCACTAGCAACAATGCACTGGCTACCACGCTACCCAACACTCGCGCACTGGGCCACAACAACAGCAATGCCGCTAGCAGTTCCGTTGCAATAAACCCGCCTGCAACCACTCGCACTGCCATCTCAGGCACCAGCCTGTACGCCGATACAGCGCCTTCAAACAAACTGAAATGGCGGATTTTTTCTAGGCCACTCGCCAGCAATAAAATACATAAGCTGGCTGCAGCTACGTACCCCAAAATAGGATCCATGCTAGCCTCCGTTTTTCATCACCACGTGAGGCTCTACTTGCAGCGCTGCCTCACCGGCATTTTCAATGGTGCGAATCAGCGTAGGTGTATCGCCGCTAATATCAAAGATATGCACATTGCCACCATCAATACCCAACAAACGCTGACCAGGCTCGTCTACAGAAATAGACAGAATCCCCATGCCAGGCACACGTGCTATGCGTTTTTTAGTGGGCAGATCATAGACCCAAATTTCTTCGGCAGGTGACTTATGCGTACCTTCTGCACCGCCAGAGTGCATCAAGACGTACAAGCGCTCTTTGCCTTCATCAGCCGCCAACAAGTTATAGCCGCCCGGTGTCCAACCGGCTGCCCTATCTTGTTCATCCAACAACGACCAACTAGGCTCGAAAGTTACTTTGTCGCCATTGAAGTCTGCGGTGTACATGGTGCCGTAGAAGGATACGTAGTTCGCCTTGTTATTCACCATCGCTTGGGCAATAAAAACAGGGTCATCTTGCACCGAGAACATGCGCTCGCTGCGGTACTGCGACGCCACTTTGCCGTTTTCGTCTAGATCAATGGTCAGCAACGTACCATCACCACACACTGTCATAAAACTGCGTGGACGATTGGGCAACGGGTTCACACTCCAACAACCCGCTACTGCGGTGATTTCCTCTACGTGCTCGCCCTTTTCCACATCGACGACGGCAACCGAAATCGCGGGTGTCGCATTCTGCAGAATGATGAATTTGCCATCCGTAGTTTGGCGGAACATATTGCGGTAGTTCAGCCCTTGTACGCGGTTGTTAGGCAAGATGATCTCTTTCTCGAACGTGAGCCCCTGAGCATCCCAAATCTCTACCACGTCTGTACGTTTCCCACGGGTGACTCGCTCGTGGTAAGTCGTCATGGTGTAGATCTTTTTGCCGTCGTTGGACAACTGCATGTGTCCATTGAAGCTAGTAGGGATCATGCCCAAAAAGCGGCCTGTTTTACCGTCAAAAACGTGTACACGGCTTTCGGTCATGTGCATAAATACCGTATCCATTACGTAAATACGGTCTTGTGCGTCGGCCGATAATTTCTGCCCGTCAGTCAGCGTTTCCAACGGTTTGAATTGTTGGGCTTGGGCGCCAATAGCCACACCACCCAATACCATCGCCGCTACCCAGCGGGCACTGGTTCGCATGATATTCTGGGTTAATCGCATTGTCTTCTCCTGAGTAGATACGTTAGAACGCATAGGCATAACGCAACTGCACACCATTTAACCGAGGGCCATTACGCACCTCTAGATCGTGGATATACTGCAGTTGCACTTGATGCTGATCATTAAGTTGATGAGTAATTTCGGCTGCCAACTGATGGCTATTTGCCGACCCCACTACCTGTGTGCCATTCACTTTTTCTTTGCCGCCCGTTTCATAGCGGTAGCGCATACCCACATACGTAGATTCCGTCAGGTTGGTGGACAGCAAAGCCATCAACCGCATAGACGGGTCTTTCTTGAGTGTTGCGCCGTAATAGTTGGTGTTTTTACCGTAGAACTCGAACTCTGCCACACCTTCAACGTAGCTGCTTTCCCCAAAACCTTGGGCAAAAGCGAAGTCTTGTACGGTGGTCCAGCGGTTAGCACCTGGTGAAAAATCTGCCCGCGAACCGTGATACCGGCCCGTGGGCACAGTCACAAAAGGCTCCCATGCAAAATAGGTGCGGCTTTCTTCGTTATTCACGAACCATACCGCCGCCCCCAAACTCACATCACCCACGCCTTGCATATGCTCACGAGGGTTGCCTATGTTTTTTCGCAATACCGGCACGATAATCTCGTACTGCACGGTTTTTCCAGCGAGTTCGCGATAATGCATTTGCCTATAAATAGCCATTTGCATATCCATTCCTGGCGCGCCCGAAATGCGTTTACCGTTTTCGTACATGCCATGTGAACTTAAGCTCGCCATATACCCTACCAGCAAGTTAGTGCCTACTGGCGCAGGCAGCCAGTCCCGCGCACTGGGGTCTCCAGCCACACTACTACCACTTACTACTAGCCCTGCACTACACAGCCACACCCTCACTGTTTTACTGGGAATTCTCATGTCTCCTCCCCCTGTGTTTTTTATGGATGCTGCGTTAGAGCGTTACCTCAGGATGCATAGGCTACACACACCGATTTAGTGTCCAGATAGGACTCCACCGCTGCTTTACCATGCTCACGCCCCAGCCCAGATTGTTTGAAACCGCCAAAGGGCATGTGTGGATCCAACATGTTGTGCGTATTGACCCAAACCGTTCCGGCTTTAATCGCATTCACCAAACGGTTTACGCGGTTTAGATCATTACTCCACACACTGGCACCCAGCCCATATTCCGTTTGGTTAGCAAGGCGTATGGCTTCTGCTTCGCTATCAAAACGGTTAGCCACCAACACTGGCCCAAAAATTTCTTCTTGCGATACGCGTGCCATGATGTCCACATCGGCAAACACCGTGGGGCGCACAAAGAAGCCTTGTTCAGGACGGTCTTGAGCTTTGGTCAGCAATCTCCCTTCTTGCTGGCCAATTTTGATGTACTTCTGCACACGCTCTTGTTGGCGTGCAGAAATCAGCGGAGCAATCTGCGTGCTCTCGCTAAAGCCGTCGCCTAGCACCATGTCGTCTGCTAGCTTGGCGATGCCTTGCACTACCTCTTCATAAATACCGCTCTGAATGTACAGACGAGAACCTGCTGTACACACTTGGCCTTGGTTAAAGAAGATGGCGTTAGCCGCACCTTGAATGGCTTGCTCTACATCGCAATCATCAAAAATCAGCACGGGGGACTTACCACCCAATTCCAGTGCGACTTTTTTCATGTCTTGCGCAGCTTGGCGGGCAATGATGTAGCCCACCTCGGTAGAACCTGTAAATGAGATCTTGTTGACTAATGGGTGTGCGGTCAGTGCAGCGCCTGTACTATCGCCACGACCAGTAATCACGTTCACTACACCAGCGGGGAAACCTGCTTCTAGTACCAGTTCGGCTAAACGAATAGCCGTTAACGGAGTTTCTTCAGCCGGCTTAAGTACCACTGTGCAGCCTGCAGCCAGTGCTGGGGCAATTTTCCACACCGCCATCAACAACGGGAAGTTCCACGGCACAATCGCCGCTACTACGCCTACAGGCTCCAAACGGGTGTACGCGTGATACCCCGTATTTGGGGGGAACGGAATAGATAAATTCAGCACGTCGCCAGACACTTTCGTGGCCCAGCCTGCCATATAACGCAACCACTGCACGGCAGAAGCTACTTCCATGCCCAATGAGAAGCGCAACAACTTACCGTTATTTAAGGTTTCCAAACTTGCCAGTTCATCGGCATGCGCCTCTACTACGTCAGCCAGTTTCAAGAGCAATCGCTCACGCTGTGCTGGCAGCATAGTTGTCCATGCAGAATCGGTTAGTGCTCGGTGCGCAGCCTGTACCGCTTGATCCACACCTTCTACGCCGGCCTCTGGCTGCATCGCAATTACAGCGCCTGTTGCGGGGTTATACACGGGGATACGGTCACCATGACTTTGTTCTACCGCTTTGCCCGCGATAATCATGTGCTCACGAATGCCCTTTAGCTGTTGTACGGCCATGCCCAAGTCTCCTGTAGAGGGTAATTTTCACGGCCTGAGTATATCCACCCTACTTTTGGCTACTTGTGCCGTTGTGCATGAGCATTTGTGCTATTGGGCACCTTTGGGCTAAACCAAGGGTATTCACCAAGAAAAAAGGTACATACTTAAAGCATGTACCTGATGGCTAGTAAGATCAGCGATTGTTTTAGGAGAATTTATTCAGTGTTAACGGAATACTCAATGCCGCCGTAGTATTCATCGCTCATGCAGGGGGACTGCGGAACAACTTTTTTTTATTTGGTTTACAAATTAAAAAATACTTTCGCAGCCTTAGGCTACGGCAGACAGTCGTTAGTACGCAGGCTGTTACTAGACAGTAGTTAGGCTATCTACCACTTACTCCGCCAACTCAATCACCACGGCACCTCGCGGCTTAGAACAGCACAACAGCACTTTGCCCTCTGGCGGCATATCCAGTGGTTCTTCTACGTATTCCACTTCACCCGACACCAAGGTGCACATGCAGCTATTGCACAGACCCGATCGGCAGTTAAAGTAAGGCTCTAAACCTTGAGCTTCTGCAAAATCCAGCAACGATGTCTGGGCTGGGTCCCACGCTAGAGCTGCGGTTTTACCTACGAACTCTACTGTTTCGCCTGAAGCATCCACCGTTTCTGCTGTTATGGGTGTAGTGGTTACAGGAGCTTCGTCTGCGATCCCTACCTCACTGCACGCTGGCTCTTTTTCCAGTACGGTTGCGTTACCGAAGAACTCGTAATGGATTCGGTCTTGAGCAATGCCTAGGCTACGCAGCATCTGCCATACCGCTTGCATAAACGGTGTGGGCCCGCACACGTAGCATTCGTAATCATCTAGCGGTAACCAGCTTTGCAAGTGCTCACGCGTCAGCAACCCTTCTATCTTGAACGCGGCGTGTTGGCGGTCGGTATCGGTAGGAGCCAAATAGCAAAGGTGGCTATGCACATTGGCTCGCTGGGCCACCAAGGCTTGAACTTCGCTTGAAAATGCGTGCAAATTGCCGTCTTGGCAGCCATGGATGAAATCCACACGTCGGTCTGTGTGCTGCACTAATTGCTGCAACATGGCTAATACGGGCGTTACGCCCACACCACCACTGATCAACAGCACCGGACGTTGGCTGCTTTGGTTCAACACAAAGTCGCCCAACGGCCCTGCCGCTACCAGCGTATCGCCTACTTGCACGGCATCGTGCATGTGCTGCGAGATCACGCCTGCTGGCGCATCGGGAAATTCTGCAGGTGCCGCTTCACGTTTTACGGCAATACGTAGTCCGGCTTGATGACCGGGTGCTGCCGCAATGCTGTAATGACGCAGGTAAGTTTGCCCCTCTAGGTCAAACTTGAAGATCAGGTACTGCCCGGGCTGCCACGTTGGCAATGCCGAACCATCTTCGGGCTGCAACACAAAAGAGGTAATACAGACACTTTCAACGGTTTTAGCAACGACCTTATACCGTTTGAACTGACGTGCATCGCTTGCTGACATCTCAGGCACCAACCTCTGCCTGCTCGGCGTCAATTAATTGCTGCAAGCGACGACGGAAGCGCATAGGGCCGGAATCTATAGGCAAATCCAACGCGGCTGGACGCGCATCCATGCCTACTTGTACGAGTTCCAAGATAGCTTTGTCTTCACTGAACGCAAAGCGTACATCTTCGTTGAACTCACGCGAGACTTCTTCGTCGTTAGGGCTGAAGTTACGCAATTGGAACCAGAAATAACGCGTGTGTTTGTCGTCGACTGGGGTTAAGAAGTTATAGGAATCCATCAAGAAAACATCCGGATGATTCACCGCTTCTTCACCACCACTACCGGCTGGCACAAAGATCGCCTTGATCACCGCCAACGAAGGGAAACGCACTTCGTACTGCTGTTTTCTATCGCAGTTACCGTCAAACTTCACAAACTTCTTGTAGAACGGTGCCACATCTACGTCTTCTAACCAACGCGATACCGTTACACCGTTATCAGCCATATCCACTTTCAGCGGCTTCCCAATCATGGAAGCACTGCCAAACGACGTTTGGTGCACCCACGATACGTGGGAAGGGTCTAGCAGGTTATCGGTAACGTACAGGTAGTTGCAGTCTATGGTCATGGCGTCACCACTGTTGACGCCCCAACCTTCACGACCCCATTCAGGGATGTCGATAATTTTGCTTTCGTCTGCCAATGCGGCATCGCCCATCCATACCCACACCATGCCGTAACGTTCAGCACAGGGGTACTGACGCACAACGGCTGCACGCGGAATTTGCGCAACGCCAGGTGCTTTGACACATTGACCCGAACAGTCAAAGGTCAAGCCGTGATAGCCACATTCCACTTCGTCGTTAATCAACCTGCCTTTGGACAGCGGCAGACGACGGTGCGGACAGGAGTCTTCCAATGCCACCGGAGTGCCATCCTGTTTGCGGTACATCACAATGTTCTCATTCAGCATTTTCACCGCATGAAGCGATTGCCCCAATTCCGATGATAATGCCCCTACATACCAGGTATTACGCAAAAACATGCTTAGCTCGTTTTCTATTCAGTCAGTGAGTAACAGAGCCTGCCTAGCAGGCCCTCTACATTAGTTCGGGTATACGCGCCCGGCGTTCAAAATATTCTGAGGGTCCAGCAGCTCTTTAAGCTGACGCATCAGTGCCAACTCTTCTTCGTTACGGCTGAAATGCAGGAAAGGTTTTTTAATACGACCAATGCCGTGCTCGGCCGAAATACTACCTCCTACCGCAGCCACCTCCTCGTACACCAACTCTTCTACCGCCAACAAGTCTTCCTCAGCAAAAGGCCCAGTAGTTAAGTGCAAGTTGCCATCGCCCAAGTGGCCGAAGAATAAATTATGCGCCTGTGGATAAGTTTCTTCCAAACGTTGCGTCACGCGCTGCACAAACGCCTCGCTGTGTTGCATAGGCAGACCCACGTCAAACGCCACATAGGGTGTGAGCTCTTTAAGAATTTCGCCACTGGCATCGCGCATGTGCCACAACTGTGCCGCTTGCTCGCTGCTTTGCGGCAAGATCACATCGCTGATCAACTCTTTTTCCAGCTGGGCTTCTAACCATTCTTGCAACGCTTCTTCAGCGCGCACATCTAAATCGCCTTCGGTTTCCAGCAATACATACAAGGGGTAAGACTGATCAAAAGGCTCTGAACGGCCAATGGTTTTACACGCCATACTTAGGTATTCGTGCCACATCAGCTCGAAGGAAGACAAGTTAGCAAAGGCTGCTCGTGCCGCTTTCAGCAACTGCGTCACTGCCGAGAATGACGGTGCGGCGACCAATGCGCTGTAACGGGCTTGTGGTTTAGGAAATAAACGCAGTACTAACTTCGTCACCACACCCAATGTACCTTCTGCACCAATAAACAGGTGTTTAAGGTCTAGGCCTGTATTGTTTTTCAAGCCTTTATTCAGCATAGACAGTACACGGCCATCTGCCAGTACGACTTCCATACCCAACACCAACATGCGCGTGGTGCCATAACGCAGTACGCGGTTACCGCCTGCATTAGTCGATACATTACCGCCCACTTGGCAGGAACCACGTGCACCGAAATCCAACGGGAAATACCAGCCAGCCGCTTCTACGTGCTCACACAGTTTTTCTAACACGATGCCGGGTTGCACGGTGATGGTGCCACCAACCTCGTCAAACTCCAGCACTTGGTTCATACGTTCCATGGAGATGGCTACATCGCCAGTATCAGGTGACGCACCACCAGCCAAACCGGTTAACCCACCTTGCACAGTAACCTGACGTTGCTCAGCAGAACATGCACGCAAAATAGCGGCAACATCGTCGGTAGTTTGTGGCCTAAACACCATGTCAGGGCTGGCACTTTTCCAGCCACTGAAATCCTGCTCATAACGTTGCAGCCCTTCGGGATCCCTAATTGCTGACAAGCGTTGGGCCAGCAAATCCAAAGATTCCGTTTTACCCGACTGCATCATACGTTTCTCCATCATCTCAATACGGTACAGTGCGCAGCCAGCTCGCTGGCACACAACACATTCAAATCAATCCACTATTTTCTGCGAAGCGCACACGAATCACAAGCAAAGAAGCGCCCTCCACACCCTAGACACCGTACCCACTTGGCAAAAGTAGCGCAATTTCCCACAAACCGTGGCAGATGCACCCACCCACACAAAACGCCGCAAGCAGTTAAGCATTGCGGCGTTCTTGCGAGCTATACAAAAGCCCTCTACATATAAGCGATTAACTATGCCCTGACTGGATGCGTGGTAGCGTCAAGCTGCCTCGTTAACTGCCTATCCAACACAGCTAAACCCAGCGAGATCACACCCAATATCACTCCTACCCACCCTACTGCAGGCAACCCCAAGCCCCATGCTATAGGCAAACCAGCCAATAAAGGCGCAATCGTTAGCCCCGCTTGGAAGGCAGAAGAGTTGGTCGCACCCGCCAGCATCGGTGCATCAGGAGCAATTACATACACCCTTGCCCACACGGCTGGATTCAACAAAAACCCCGCAACACCCAAGACAAACACCAAAAATACCGTTGCCCACATGCTCGCTGCCAACAAGGCCATCGCTGCCGAAGTCACAATTAACCCAACCACCCCCACCACCAACGTGGCATGTGAATGACGGTCTGCAGTACGCCCACCAATAGTCAGCCCCATAAAAGCCCCTACCCCAAACAGCGTCAGCACAGCCGGTAACCATTCAGTAGGCAGCTCACTTACCTCTAGCAGCAATGCTGCCAAATACCCAAAAATACCCATATAAGCTGCCGTGGTGGTCATCGTAGTTGCGTAGGCCACCCACAATACCGGCCGCTTCATGGCGCGTAATTCGGTATTCAGATCAGGCGCGGTTGTCTCACTACTGGTCGCGGTGTTGGACAGCGCCAGCACCCCCGCTATAGCGGACAGCGCCGTCACCCCTATCACCGCCCAGAACCCACCACGCCAACCGGTGTAATCACTGATCCACGTACCCGCTGGGCCACCTAGCACCATGGCGACTGTTAAGCCGCTCACTACGATAGATAGGGCCTTAGCGTGCTTACCTTGTGGCGATACTTGTACCGCTGTAGCGGCTGCCACAGCCCAAAAGCAGGCATAGGCCAACCCCATGGCAAAACGTGCTACTAGAATCAATTCATAACTATGCGCCAACACACTGCCTGCTGTAGCGAGCATAAATGCGACTTGGCTTGCAAACAGTGTGGCGCGCTTGGGCCAATGCATGGTCAAAACAGCAAATGGCGGTCCACCTAGTAACGCCCCTACGGCAAACGCGGCAATCAGGGTTCCGGCCTTAGGCAAACTAATGTGTAGATCCAGCGCAATCATGGGGAGTATGCCCCCCATCAGAAACTCAGCACTGCCCATCGCAAATAAACTTAATGCGAGCAAATAAATGGCTGGCGGCATGGCTCCAGCCTGAGTTGATGTGGTGTGGCTCATCACCATGACTCCTACGTTCTTTCTATCGTGCTTGCAGCGCAAGGGCCGACACGTACATGCCAGTACCTAGCACAGCATGTGTGACTACGCTTTGCAGGCGACTCGCCCACGGCTTAGGGGTGCGTGATGCCGCTATACCAGCACCAAATGCGGGTTGCATCACAAACCATGGCATCACGACTGTCGCCACCCCTACCGTGAGTGCTGGCAGCCATGTAGGGTTGTGTAACCACGCCTCGCCATACACACCCACCAATACGGCAGCAAACACAATGCCCGTCACGTAGTGGATGATCCACCCCAACGCTAACTCACCTTTAATAGGTGCCGCTTTAGCTATATGCGGGTGGGCAAAGCGTCCCTCGCGCCAATGCCCTACCCATCTTCCTACCATGGCGTAATTCAGTGTAGGCAAACCCATCGCTTTTAGAATAAGCGTCCACACATCCATCACCAGTGTGGCCCCTACCCCTATGTACAATACGACGACTATGTTGCTCATATCCTTTCCTTTGATTGATGAAGTCTGATCTTGGGAATATGATAGAAGTTCAAGTGAACTTTAAGTCAAGAGCTAGGTTATGGATATTTCAGAAGTTGCACGACGCACCGGTGTACCAGCATCAACGCTGCGCTACTACGAGCAAAAAGGGCTCATTCACACCACCAGCCCTGCCGGTACACGACGTCAATTTGCACCTAAAGTCTTGGATCAGTTAGCCTTAATTGCACTTGGACAAGCCGGGGGGTTGTCGTTAGACGAGATACAGACCATGCTGACACCCGATGGCTCACCTCGCGTAGATAGCCACGTACTACTGAGCAAAGCCGAGGAAATTGATAGCACCATTAAACGGCTTCAAGCCATGAGCGACGGCTTACGCCATGTGGCACATTGCACTGCCGAAAGTCATGCCCAATGCCCTACGTTTCAACGGCTATTGAAAGCCGCTGCAGCCACCCGTTTAAAACACAGCAGAATGTCCTGCCCCTAATGCGCATAGGCAAAAAAAATCCCCCTACTAGAGGGGGATTCTTCATTCACGCAAGCGTGAATTAACGCATACCGGCACCAGCGTGGTTCGCTGGACGTGGTTTACGATCACCGCGTGCGCTTGGACGTGCTGGACGGCCATTGGCACCAGCAGGTGCGTGACGGTCACCACGATCGCTACGATCGCCACGTGCTGGGCGGTCGCCACCACGAGATGGACGACTATCACCACCACGGCCAGCGGATGCACCAGCAGAACCGTTAGGTTTACGTGGTTTACCAGAGAAACCGCCTGGACGACGTGAGCTGGAACCTGGGCGTTTTTTCTTAGGTGACAGTTTTTTCACTGGTTCCAAACCAGGAATTTCAGCTACCTCAATATCTTGCTCAGTAAAGCGCTCGATACGACGCACTTTGTGATGCTCAGAATGTGTTGCCAATGTGTACGCAGCACCTTGCAAACCTGCACGGCCAGTACGGCCAATACGGTGAGTGTAATCTTCAGCTTGCATAGGCAAGTCGTAGTTAATGGCGTGGCTGATGCCTTTAACGTCAATACCACGAGCTGCTACGTCAGTAGCTACCAATACACGGATACCGCCACGTTGCAACAGACCCAATGTGTGGTTACGTTGACGTTGGTTCATATCACCGTGCAAAGAACGTGCAGCAAAACCTTCATCACGCAGATCATCAGCCAACAATTCTGCACCACGTTTTGTTGCGGTGAACACAATAGCTTGGTTCATATCTGCTTCGCGCAGCAAGTGATCCAACAAACGACGTTTGTGGGAATCATCATCCGCGTACAACAAGGTTTGCGTAATGTTTTCGTGACGGCTCTTATGACCGGACACTTCGATACGTCTAGGCTCGTTCAGCATATCTTTAGCCAAACGACTCACTGTGTCTTCCAATGTAGCGGAGAACAACAGTGTTTGACGTGTGCGAGGAGTTTTCGCCACGATGGCATGGATATCATCAATGAAACCCATGTCCAACATACGGTCAGCTTCGTCCAACACCAGTGTTTGCACAGTGTTCAGCTTAACGCGACCGGATTGCAGGTGATCGATCAAACGACCAGGAGTTGCCACCAGCACGTCTACACGGCGGGACAAGGATTTGATTTGTGCGCCGTAAGGCATACCGCCTACTACTACAGCCACGCGCAAATCGCGCATGCCAGCACCCAACAGTTTCACGTTTTGTGCAACTTGTAGGGCCAGTTCGCGTGTAGGAGTCAGTACCAGAATGGAAACACCGGAGCTTTTCGCTGCAGGAGGGTTTTCCAATAAACGGTGCATGGAAGGCAGCATGAACGCTGCTGTTTTACCACTACCTGTTTGTGCGGAAACCATCAAATCTGCACCTTCTAGTGCAGCAGGAATAGCTTGTAATTGTACAGGTGTAGGCTCAGTAAAGCCGGCCTTGTTCACCGCAGATAACAATGCGGGATGCAAGGCTAAAGAATCAAAAGACATGAAAATCGTCGCTCTGAGGCGACCCACTATGCGCCAACCACTAACATAATATGGCGGTGGCACGGGTTGATTGTAAACATCGTGCCGACCAATCAACCTGAAGAATTGCCGCTCAGTGTGCAAGCTATAGGGCGTGGGGTCAGAAAGCGATGAAAGATCGCCACCTACTACGCGGCGAATCAATTAGTATAACCCCTTAGAGCCCCATACGCCTATTAAAACCTGTAGTCCACCCTTTTTTAGTCCTACATTGACGCAGCGAGGACACACTACAACACCGTTTTATTAGCGATTATCACGGCGTAATAAGGTACTTTTCCCAAACAAACTCTGCAACAAATCAACCACCAACTCGGCTGTTTGATTATGGCTATCCAACGCCGGATTAAGCTCTACTACATCCAAAGAGCGTAATAAGCCCGTGTCGGCAATCATTTCCATACACAGTTGTGCTTCACGGTAATCAGGGCCACCGCGGACAGTCGTTCCTGTACCCGGTGCAATGCTAGGGTCTAAAAAATCCACATCAAAGCTCACGTGCAAATGTATGGAGTCTGCGTCAGGACCATCTAGGCCACGCAACGCACGCTGCATCACTTCGCGCATGCCCAACTCATCAATAGCACGCATATCGTAGGCTTCTATGTGCAAACTATCCAAGATGCGTTTTTCTTGGTCGTCCACACTGCGTAAGCCAATTAAACATAACTGTTCGGGGCTAACTGCCGGCTCATGGCCTGCCAACGAGGTAAAAGGCTGGGGGCCTAATCCGCATAAACTTGCCACAGGAATGCCATGAACATTACCGCTGGGTGAGCTTTCTGGTGTGTTGCAGTCGGCATGTGCATCTAACCACAGCACCCGCAACGTTTTACCATTGCTGCGGCAATAGCGCGCTACTGCACTGATAGACCCCATCGCAAACGCATGGTCGCCCCCCATCATGATGGGCAACTCAGCCGCTTCCAAACTACGCAGCACCGCATCGTGCACACGTTGGTTCCACAGCAGGTTTGTGTCAAAGTTACGTAAACCAGCGTGATCTGGATCGCGTTCAGAACGTAGATTGGGAGGCCCAGCTAAATTGCCTATATCAGACACCTGTAAGCCCATCATCTCTAAAGCTGGCTGCAATCCAGCCACACGTAATGCATCAGGCCCCATCGCCGCCCCCAACCTACCGGCGCCACTATCCGATGGCACACCAATCAGTTGCAGGGGTTTAGTTAGGGATGGGTGATCTACAGTATTCATGGGCTTGCCTCGCTATTCAGTAACGCACAGTGTCGCCCGCTGTGTTTTCAATGTAAATGCATAAAAATATGCACAAAACGCTATAAATTTAGCATTTTGCACAGCAAGATTTATCACTTTGCTAATTTAGCTTTAAGGTATTCAAGTGAATGCTAGTTTCTGTCGCCGAGATACCCTTAATTAATCGTATGCGCCCCAGCACATCGCCCAGCTCGTTTAAGTCTGACACCGACAGTTCAGCCAACAAGTCCCACCGTCCATTCGTATCATGCAACGCCACAATCGCGGTTTCGCCCGTTAACAGTTGGATAATACGTGGGGTTTCGTGCCCTTCTACCGCAATGCTAATCCACGCCACGATGCGCTCTGGCTGCGAGTCAGGCCTCACCCGCACGGAATAGCCCAAGATCACACCATCACGTTCTAGCTTGGTGATGCGGTTGCTAATCGTGCCCCGCGAGACATCCAGTTTCTTTGCCAACGTGGCCACAGAAAGCCGTGCATCCGCACGCAGCAAGGCCAAGATTTTTCGGTCTAAGTCGTCCATATTCTGTCTCTTCGCTAATTTTGTCTGCCACTTTGCTAGAAATATAGCGTTTTTTATAAAAAATTGTCGCTATGAATTGTGCCACCGTTTTTCAATAATGAATAAAACAGCAATCACAACGGAGCCAAACATGACTATTCTCTTACGCCCACACGACATACGCCATATTGTTCAGCAGGTTGGCTTACCTGCCGTGTTGGGTAAATTGGAATCCTGCTTACGCGATGATTTTCTGCGTTGGGAGGAGTTTGATAAAACTGCCCGCGTCGCCACCCACTCATCCGTAGGGGTCATTGAGCTGATGCCCGTTGCCGATGATTCGCTGTATGCCTTCAAATATGTGAACGGTCACCCTGGTAACCCTAAACTGGGCTTACCTACGGTGATGGCCTTTGGTGCGCTGGCCGAAGTGCTAACAGGCCGCCCCATCGTACTCAGTGAGCTAACACTTACTACCGCACTGCGCACGGCTGCTACCTCGGTATTAGCGGCACGCGTGTTAGCTCGCCCCAACTCACGTACGATGGCCTTAATTGGTAATGGCTCACAAAGTGAGTTCCAAGCACTGGCCTTCCACTATTTACTGGGTATTAATGAGCTGCGTTTGTACGACGTAGACCCCGCCGCAACACATAAACTGGTGCAGAACCTCTCTACTGTTTCCAGGCTACGCACCACAGTGTGCAGTAGTACTGCCGAAGCGGTGAAAGGCGCAGACATTGTGACCACCGTTACGGCCGATAAAACCAATGCCATTATTCTGGAACAGCACATGCTGGAACCCGGCATGCACATCAACGCTGTGGGTGGCGACTGCCCGGGTAAAACCGAGCTAGCTACCGAGGTTCTACACCGTGCCACTACCTTTGTGGAGTTTGAAGAGCAGTCACGCATAGAAGGCGAGATTCAGCACATGCCAGCAGACTACCCCGTGAAACTGCTGTGGAAAGTCTTGGCAGGTGACGAAACAGGCCGCCAAAACGATGACGAAATTACGGTTTTTGATTCGGTAGGTTTTGCGCTAGAGGACTATTCTGCCCTGCGCCTGATGCAGGAATACGCGCAACAGCACGGCTTAGGCCAAACCATTGAGTTGATGCCAGACCTACACAACCCCAAAAATCTCTATGGGGAACTGTTAGGCAGCGTAGAAAAACAACCGATTTAACGTGGGTAGGCAAGGGTGGCACGGCATTGCGCAGCATGCCACCCTTTTACACACGGCTTAGTACAACTTCTTCTGCGGAGGGCCCGCAAAGTTCAGTGGGCCAATACTGTTCATGTCCACTTCTACGACGGATGGCCCTTGGTGTGCCACAGCCTGCTGCATCACCGTTTTGAATTCGTCTAAGGATGACACCAAGTAGCTTGGGCAACCCATTGCCGTACCCACATCACGGTAGCTAGGGGTATGCAGTTGGTTGTAATACTGTCTATCGTCAAAATAGCGTTTCTGTATGCCACGCATCACGCCATAGCCGCCATCATTCATCACCAGCAAGATGAGGTTACTTTGCTCTTGCACCATGGTGGCCATTTCGCCAATACCCAGCATTAAGCCACCGTCACCCACCAACGCGACCACTTTTTTGTCCACGTTCGCTTTGGCAGTACCAATCGCATGTGCCAACCCCAAACCTATAGCGCCTGCTAAGGAATGGATGTTTCGCAATGGTGCTTCTACCGGGAACAAACGGCTGCCCCATGTGCTGCCCGACATGGTGATATCGCGCACCAAAATACCGTCTTCGGGCAATGCATCACGTAAGGCAAAACACAGTTCGGCATACGGCCCCAGTTGTTCAGTCAGTTGTGCCACTGCCGAAGTACGCGCTTGTGTAATAGCCGCATCGTAGTCTGCATCCACAAAGCTATGGCCTTGCAAGTCAGACACCAATGCCAACAACGCCTCGTTCGCATCAGCACACACAAACTGGCCTATAGCGTAGTTACGTTGCTGCGCCGCAGGGTTAGCATCAATTTGTAGGGTGTTCTCTGGGAAGCGTATGGAATAGGTTTTGGTTTCATTGCTACGCAGACGTGAGCCCACCACCAACACCAAATCAGCCTCTGCCAACAGCGTTTCTACATCAGCAGCATTGTGAAAAGCAGCCAAACTACGAGGGTGACTATCTGGCAAAACCCCACGTGCATGGGTAGACGACACCACCGGTATACCCATATCTGCCAACTGGCGTACAGCCTCTCCAGCATGCAAGGTACCACCACCTATCCACAGCATAGGGCGTTTAGCGGCTTTCAACGCGGTTGCCAAGCGCGCTCTATCGTTGTCTTGCAACGCTGGTAACTGCAGTGGAGCCACTGGTTCTAAAGACACTGGCCATGCAATTTTTGCCGCCTGCACATCAATAGGAATTTCCACACTGACTGGCCCCATAGGCACAGTAGTCGCTACACGTATGGCCTCTTGAATCATGCCTATAGCGTTATCTGGACTGCTAATGCGGTACGCAGCCTTACTAGAAGCACGCAAGAAACCTAACTGGTCTTTGGCTTCGTGGATAAAGCTGGCATCGCGATCCAAGTATTCACGCTCTACTTGCCCCGTCAAATGCAATACAGGGCTTGCCGCGTTATAGGCTTCGATTAACGAGCCCACCGCATTACCTGCCCCTGCACCGGTGCTGGTTAAGGCGACGCCCAAGCCTGTAAAACGTGATTCGGCATCTGCCATGGTGACGCTACCCGCTTCACCCCTAGCACACACAAACTGCACCGTATCACGACGGCCCAGCGCATCCGCAATAGGTAGGTTATGAATGGAAATCACGCCATATACGTTACGTACCTGATGTATCTCTAACACACGGGCAATGGCTTCACCCACGGTAATGGTTTCTGTCATCTCTACTTCTCTCATCCTTCGCACCACGGATCAGGCTGTGAACTCAGCCCCATATAAATACTTTTTTGCTGCATGTACGACAAAATGCTCAGTCGGCCTTTTTCTCTACCCACACCACTTTCTTTGAACCCACCAAATGGGGTGGAAATAGAAAACTTTTTGTAGGTGTTAATCCAGACCGTACCTACATCTAGCGCTCTGGCTAGTTGCCACGCTTTACGGTAGTTTTCTGTCCAGATACCGGCCGCCAGCCCATATACGCTGTCATTCGCCTGTTGCAGTAAATCGTGTTCATCATCAAAAGGCAGCGCCACCAATACCGGGCCAAAGATCTCCTCTTGGCACACGCTGGCGTGGTTATTCAACCCCGCAATAATGGTGGGTGCGTAGTACGTACCTTGAGCTAACTCGCCCTCTGTCAGCCTATGGCCACCCGTCAGAATCTGCCCACCTTCTGCCTCGGCTTGACGCACGTAAGCGTCTACGGAGTTCAGGTGCTTTTCATCAATGAGTGGGCCTACTTGTGTACGAGCATCTTCGGGATGCCCCACACGCAGTGCTTGGGTCTTCGCCACCAAACGCTGCATAAAGTCGTCGTAGACACTGGCGTGTACAAACAAGCGCGCACCGGCAATACAGGCTTGCCCTGACGAACTAAAAATACCGTAAATCACGCCATTGACGGCTAAATCCAGATCCGCATCAGCCAGTACGATGGTGGGCGATTTACCGCCCAACTCTAGCGAGGTACCAATCAAACGCTCTGCTGCCGTGTGCGCCAATTGACGGCCCGTGCTGGTGCCACCGGTGAACGAAATTTTCTTCACCAATGGGTGCTGCACAATGGCATTACCCACAACAGACCCTTTACCCGGCAATACACTGAGCAAGCCACGTGGTAAACCAGCCTCTTCAAACAGGCGAGCCAGCTCTAAAGCAATTAATGATGTGGCTTCAGCTGGTTTAAGAATCACGGCATTACCCGCTGCTAACGCGGGTGCCAATTTTTGCACCTCTGACGCAATGGGCGAGTTCCAAGGCGTAATCGCTGCCACCACCCCCAAGGGTTCATGCACGCTCATGGTCAACCACTCACGCGATCGTGCATTGGTAAGCTCGGTATCCAGTGTTTCCAAGCATGCAGCGGTATAACGCGCGGTAGACGCAGCGCTCATGACCAAGCCACGGGTTTCTGCCAGCGGTTTGCCGTTATCGCGTGTTTGCAATGCCGCCAGTTCAGTAGCGTTTTTTTCGATGAGCTCGGCCACTTTGTACAGCACGCGAGCACGCTCTACGGGTAAGCTATTGCGCCATGATGGGTCTTGCCATGCCTGATGAGCCGCTTGTATCGCTTCTTCCACATCGTCTGGGCTGGCTGTGGAAAACTCTGCGTTCACACTGCCATCTGCCGGAAAAATGCTGCGCGCAACAGGCCCCCGGCCTTGCCGCCATTGGCCGGCCAAAAATAATGCTTTCATGTTTGTTCTCCGCCTAGATGACTAGGGCGTCACCCAATTGATAGCAGGCTCGCACTACACTCAGTGCCGCCAACGTAGAGGTTTTAGGGTTACTCGCCAGCGCTACACCCTGCATTTCTATCTGCATCTCGCCAAACGCTCCTTCAGCTCGAATGCGGTGCTGGTTGCGCGTCATGGCAGGGTCAGCAATCAGCTCTACCTGTGTGGCATCCATGCCCACACCCGCCAATGCAATGGTCGCTGCCACATTGGCATTCGCTGGAAATTTTTGTGCAGCTTCACGTGCCGAACCGCGGAAAAACACCGTGGCTTCGGTCAGTGCATCTAAATCCACCAATTGCTCGGCATAACTACCTTTCCAACTGGCTGGTTTCTTGCGCCCTTGATACACCACGCTATCCAACCCCATGGTACGCGCTGCCGCAATACCATCTACCCCCGCAATCGCTCCTGGTAGAATCTGCAATTGCGCTCCCTGCGCCATGGCATATTCACGTATATCGTGCTCAAATTCGCTGTCAGCAAATGCCCCTACAGAAATCACTGCCAACGGTAATTGACGCTGCAATACCGCTTTAGCGTGCGCTTTCAACCCAGGTTGGCCCGCCATTTCCAATACTAAATCGGGTGTGCCAGTCATAGCCGCTATGCTGCTAACGACTTGTACATCCGGCCCCAGCTCTTGCTGAGTGGCTTCTACACCGGCCTCGGTCACCACTACCCAGCCCAATGTAATGGATTCAGGCAACAAGGCATGCACTGTTTTTGCCATGGCCCCATAACCTATGAATGCTACTTTTTTCATTCTTTTGCCCTAAATTTCCTGACTAAAACCGCCGGATACATCAATCACTGAACCGGTGGTATATGAAGACAGTGGTGATGCCAAAAACACCAATGCTCTGGCTGCTTCTATGGGCTTACCCAAGCGCCCCATGGGAATACCGCGCTTACGGGCAATGCCTGCCAACCAGTCTTCCCAACGTTGATCAGGGTCGGACCTATCTTGATACCGGCGTTGCCATTGGCCGGATTCCACCATGCCTATCAAAATGGAATTCACCCGTATGCCCGCACCCACAAACTCTTTAGACAAGCCTTTGCTCAAGTTCAGCAACCCCGCACGGGCAGCCGATGTCGCGATCATGTGAGGCTCTGGCTTATAGGCCAACAACGAGTTCACATTGGCAATAGAGGCAATAGACGACTGTCGCAAATACGGTAGTGCCGCACGCACTGGGTTCAACACGCTGAAGTATTTCAACTGCACCTCAGTCATCCATTCTTCGTCGGTAGTATCCTCAAAGTTAGCGACCTTACCTTGGCCCGCGTTATTAATCAGCATATCCACGCCGCCAAAACGCTGTGCTACTTCGTCGACAAAAACGTTAACCTCATTGGCATCCAACACATCGCAACAGCGTATGTGTAGACGCTCAGGATCAAAAGCCGCTGCCATGGCGTGCCATGAATCTTGTAACCGCACAGAGTCTCTGCCGCACCACGCGACCTTTGCCCCTTGTTCCAGTAACAGCCGTACTGTTTCCAGCCCTATACCTGAAGAGCCCCCAGTCACAATGGCGACCTTGCCGCTTACTTGAAAACTCATGTGTTGCCCTCCTTCTGGCCCACTTGTGTTTGACCAAATACCCTATGGTCAAATAGCTCAGGCTGATCCACATACAACAAATGACCTGCCGCTGGTACGGCCTGTAAGGTCATCTGTGCATAACGTTGTTGCAATGCTTGCATACCAGCAGGCGGTGTAATGCCATCGTCCGTGCCGTACAGCACCTCAATGGTTCCGCGCACAGCGGGTAGGTAATCGCTAATGCTGTCGTAGGCCAACAAATACGAGGACGCTGTAAAACCCGCGACGGTTAGACGTTGCATGGCGTGAGTCACCATGCTTACGTTTTCAGATGTGGGCTGCCCTAACAAGAATGGCCCCCGCTCACGTGCCATCGCCTCTGGCCCTAACTCAGCTAGCATGCGCGGGCGCTTCTCGTACACCTGACGCTGTTGCTCGGGTGTGCTGTGCCCATAGCCCTGTGCCACACTGGCTAACACCAAGCGCGACACATCATCGGGATATAACGACGCATATGCACTGGCCATTAAGGCCCCCAACGAATGCCCCACCAGCGTAAAAGACCTAAGCCCTAGCTCATCCACCAATGCTTTTAATGCTCGAGCATAATCGGCGGCTGTGGGTGTGGCCGACGCTAAGGCGATGCTATCGCCATAACCAGGGGCATCCCACGCAATAAGCCTGTTTCGCCCTGTTTGGCTGGCAAACTGTTTCGCCCACAGCCCTGCCCCAGAGCTAATACCGTGCAGCAAGACATACACCTCACCTTGCTGCACCTCGTTATCCCAATACGACAAACCACATGTGGTCTGACGCATCGTGCTGTATGTGCTCTGTGGCATGCTTTCTCCTGCTCTCGTGCTATTTTTTACTTCTTGGCTGTTTTGGCCGATTCATGCCATGGAATCACCACTTTACGCAGTGAACCTACGGTGAAATACAACACGAAACCAATCATCGCCAGCAAAATCACTACCGCAAACAAGGTGTCTACTTCTAAGTCTTGCAGCTTGATAGTGGCCAAGTAACCCAGACCACGTGAACCCGCTACGAATTCCGACACCACCGCACCGATAATGGCCAACACAATCGCCATTTCCATCCCAGTCAGAATGTACGGCAATGACGCTGGAATCACTAAAAGCTTGAAACGCTGCCACGTACTGGCTTTACCCACCTGAAACACTTCAATCAAGCCGGTATCCACCGACTTGGCACCCAAGTAGCTGTTAGAAAACACGGGGAAGAAGGCCAACAACGCTGAAATAATGATCTTGGATTCAATACCAAAGCCAAACCACAAAATAAACAGTGGGATCAACGCCACTTTAGGAGTTAACTGCAACGCAATCACAAAGGGCTTGAAGATCGTGTCCAAAATGGCGATCCGACCCAGCAATTGCCCCAGTAACGTCCCCACAATCACCGCAATACAGAAGCCACCCAAGCACTCCACCAATGTGGTGTAGATGTGATAGTACGTATCATCGCGCTGCATCAATCGCACTAAAGCGTGCAAGACATCCTCAGGCGGTGGCAACACCAACGGTGATACCTCAAAGCCAATGACATACCCTTTCCACAGCAGGAAAAACACCAGCACGGAAATTATTTGAATAAGAAGACGCTTCACTTACAACTCCAGATGCTGACGCAGCTCATCACATAAACGGGCAAACTCGGGATCACCCAAAAAGTTCGTACGTGGGCGTTCCAGCGTAATAGGAATTTCTGCTACCACACGCCCCGGGCGTGCTGACATCACAATCACTCTATCGGCCAAATGCACCGCTTCACTAATAGAGTGCGTAATCAAGAAAGCGCCAAACTTTTGGTCCATCCAAATACGCTCTGCATCAGCAATGATTTTTTCTCGGGTTAAGGCATCCAATGCCCCAAACGGCTCATCCAATAACAGCAGGCTAGGCTGCGAGAACAGTGCACGTGCAAAGGACGCGCGCTGACGCATACCGCCAGACAGCTCAGACGGGCTTCTGGTTTCAAACCCTTTTAACCCCACCATTTCGCACAACAACTGGGCGCGTTTTTCATCGTCAGCGCTGTAGCTACCTTTTTGCATCAACGTAGGCAGCAAAATGTTTTTCTGGATATTCATCCATGGCAACAAACGGTGCTCTTGAAACGCGACCCCAATGTCAGGTGTGCTTTTATCGGCGCTAGAAGGCCAGCTCACCTCTCCTGAGGTGGGCTGTTCCAAACCACATAGCAAACGCAACAAGGTGGACTTACCGCAGCCCGAAGGCCCAATCACTGCCACAAACTCACCTGCCATAATGTGCTGGTTGATGTTTTGCAATGCAATGGTGGTGCCTGTTGATGTCTCAAAAAGCTTAGAGACATTATCAAAGCGCACGATAGGCTGTGCGCCAGATGGCGAGGTTTTTGCTAACTCAGACAACGGTAGACTCCCAGATGGCATTGGTATAAAGCTGTCTGGAGGTTTCCTTCATCAGACCTGCTCCCTGTAACAGTTTGGTGGCTTCTTCCCACTGTTCAGGTACGTTACGCAGTACATTTTCTTTGCCATGCGCCAACCACAATTCGCGGTTCCCTTTAAGGTCGCTAAGCGCAATGTCTTCTTTCTCGATACCAGGCACATCGTAGCGGCGTGCAATAGTACGAATCACTTCCAGCAACTGCGCATCGTCCATGTCGGCCATGGCCAAAATAGCATTACGCGCGCCCTGCAAGAAGGCAACGTGCTGTTCGCGGTTGGACGCGAGGTCTTCTTCACGAGCTACGTATACCTGCCCCGGCACACCGTCATCCACATGCATGGAAACCAATGGTAGGTTTTCAGCACGCAGGCGCGACACCGTGCTGGCATTACCAAAAAATGCCGCAATACGACCGGCTTCTACCATGGCAAACGATGCAGGACCATCAGCAACACGTTCACGACGTACCGACTCAGGATTCACCCCTGCTTTCGCCAACATCAAGTTCAGCGTCGCTTCCATAGAACCGCCAAATGACGCCACGCCCACCACTTTCCCTTCCAACTCTTTCACATCGCGTATAGGGTGGCTTTCGGAAGAAATCACCACGAAAGGTGAAATCTGCGACACCGTGGCAAAAGCCAGCACATCGGAATTATCTTGTGCACGGGCAGCCAAGTAGTTAGCACCACCGGTACGGCCTGCTTCTACTTGTTTGGCAGCTACCAACTGAATAGCCTGACCGGCACCCCTACCCACTTCAACTTTGACGTTTACGCCCAATTTGTCGTAATCGCCTGAGGCGCTGGCATATAACACGGGCGCAAAAGCCAAGGAAAGCGTAAAGGGAGTCAGGTAAGTGTAGGTACCCGTTGCCTTAGCAAATGCAACAGTGGACGTCAGGGGCAATGTCATCGCCCCCACTGCGCCGGCACTATAAACCAGAAATTTTCTGCGGTTCATATGGGATGTCTCCTGGATAGGATTTATTTGGACTGATTGTTTTGCGCAGCTGCTGCTTTGGCCTGCATGCGCAGTTTTTTAGCGGCTGTCAGCGGATGATCATCTGGGTAATCAGGCAGATCTGGTCTGTTAGCACCCAGCATCACACACATCAAAGACTCTTCTTGGCCTTCGTTGCGCAAGCCGCGATACACGCCTGGAGGTACAGAAATCACATCGCGTTCATTCATCACCACTTCGCAACGCTCGCCGTTATATTCTAAGAACAGACGAATGTTGTCGCCACGCAAAATGAAAAATGCTTCTTCAACATCGTGGTGCACATGCAAAGGGCCTTCGCAGCCCGCTGGCAAAATCATGGTAGAGAAAGTGAAGTGCTCTGCCGGAATAACGTTGTCATCGTGGGTCACGCCTGCTGCACCGGTACCAATATAGCGAGTTTGTGCACGGCGGTAAGTAGGGTCTACTTCTGCTTGCCAGCCCAAGGCGTTCCAATCGTATTGACGGGTTTTACGGCGAGCAATGCGTGATTCGATCCACTCTTGCAGGCTTTTGTCTTGTGGACGTTTCCAGCTAGCAAACAGGGGAGATTCCTGATCGGGAATCGGCACGATTTGTTCAGTTGTCTTATCACTCATGGCTTTTCCTTTCTACTTCCATTACTTCAAATCAATCAAAATGAGTGCTGCAGCCCTACACCAAACTGGTGCTTACGCTGTTTCTCATCAATAAAGTGGTTACGCACGCTGTACACGTTACCCATCACATAGACGTTGGTGCGTTTAGAGAGCTGATAGCGGTAACCTGCTGCAAAACCGCCGTTATTCGACATCATGGCGCGCTGATAGCTCAGCATGACGCTGCCGCTTTTACCGGTAGGAATAGAAGCACCCACGGTAAAGGCACGGTCTTTGTCGCGCCCTGTTTCCACATAGCCTGGTGCGGGGTTAAGGTTAATGTTGCGCTGTTCGTTATACCCACTGAACAAACGCACCACACCGAAGTCGTACGACAAGGCAAACTGATAGTTTTGCGCTTTGCGCTTGTTGCTATCTTTAATGGGGTCTAAGCGTTCGTAGGTCAAAGCCGCTTTCAATGGACCATTGGTGTAACGCAAACCGGCCGTCAACACACGGTTGTTGTTCGACGCACCAAACGACTGCTCGTCTGCCGTAGAAAAGCTATAACCAATACCGGCTTCAAAACCACCGACTATAGGGGTTTGGTAGGTAAAGGCATTACTCAAACGACCATCGGCACCAAAATCGCCGCTTTTATAACCAAAAGTAGACCCAATAGAGTTGCCCGACCACGCCACACCGAATGGGCTGGCAATAAACGGTGTCCACGAATAGCCAAACACTGTTTGTCTACCCATTTTCAGCTCACCAAAACCGCCTTTTAGCCCCAAGGTAGCTTGCCTACCAAATAGACGGCCTTGCGTGGACTGGCCCGTCGTGGTCAACAAACCACCTTCCAATTGGAAGGTAACCGAATACCCATTACCCAAATCTTCGCTACCGCGCACACCAAAACGCGATTGGCCAGAAATACCACTGGCTACACCAAAGCGTTTACCGCCATCTAGCCTTTTTTCTAACAGCATGCCGGTATCTAGCAAGCCATACAGCTGCACGTTGGACTGCTGTGCCAGTGCGGCGCCAGACCAGGCACACGCCATGGCTAGTACACCAGCGACTGCTCCTCGTTGTCTTTTGCTCATCCCCATTCCTTTTTGTTTCGCTAATGGAACATTGTTTTATATTAGGAACACGAAGTATAAAATCATTTAAACTTTCAAATAAATGAGTAGAAACCCTTTAAGCATGAATTACCCGAGCGCCTCGCACAGCGATCTGTCACAATTTCGTCCCCCCTCTTATACTTAGCCACATCAAATAACCGCTGTGACCCATACAAAAGAGACCTTATGAGTACAACTTTGCCGGCACAACAAAACTACACAGTTCCAGGACTGGAGCGCGGCCTGCGTTTGTTATTCGAATTCAACCGTAACGAGCAAATTCTCACTGCCCCAGAGCTAGCCAAACGGCTAGAGCTGCCCCGTACCACCACCTTTAGGTTGCTGGCTACACTAGAAAGCATGGGGTTTGTTCAACGCGTAGAGGGCGGCCATGCCTACAAATTGGGAATGGCCATTTTGCGATTAGGTTTTGAGTACCTTGCATCATTGGAGTTGACTGAGCTGGGCACACCCATTCTGGAGCGGGTGCGTGATGAAACAGGGCTATCCTGCAATCTCGCCATTCAAGACGAACACAGCGTGGTGGTGATCAGCAAGGTGGCGGCCCCCACACCGTTTGTGAGCACCGTACATGTGGGTACACGCTTGCCGTTGCACGCTACGCTACTGGGTCGAGTGCTATTAAGTGATATGAAACCGGCAGATTTACTCAAGCTGTACCCGGACGACACACTAACTAAGTTCTCAGAACGCACCCCTACAAACACCACTACACTTTACGAATTAATACGCCAAGATGCCGAGCGCGGCTATGGCTATGACGAAGGCTACTTTGAACCGGAAGTAGGCAGTGCTGCTGTCGCTATTCGCAACAAACACGGCCATATTGTGGCGGTACTGGGCGTGACCATTCCAGTCAGTTATTTACGCTCTGGCAAACTCGATACGCCGCAGTTGGTGAACACCGTACGTACCGCAGCCACCGAGCTATCTCAACTGCTGGGATATCACAGCAACTCACCGTCTGCGGTGTAACCCATGCGCGCCGAAACTAGCCTTGCAGACCTGCGCCGCTATGCCGTCGCGCGCTCTTTATTTACGCCCACCACATTGCCAGCGGCTATACGGCGACTGGGCTTTTTGCAGGCGGACCCTATTCGTGCACCTGCACGCGCACAAGACCTCACTCTACGTCACCGAGTAAAGGATTACCGCGCGGGTGATCTAGAGCAACGTTATCCACGGTTGGCAATAGATGAAGACTGTTTGGTTAACTACGGTTTCATGCCCAGCGAACACATGGCACTCATGCATCCGCGCCACGCCAAGAAAGTCTGGGATACCGAAACACAAAGCAAAGCCGACGACGTCTTAGCCTTTGTACGTGAACGCGGTACTGTTCACCCACGCGACGTAGAGCAACACTTCAAGCACGGGCGCGTGGTCAACGGCTGGGGAGGTTCTAGCAACACTGGCTCACACCTACTCGATGGGTTGCATTACCGTGGCCTGTTACGCGTGAAGCGACGTGACAAAGGTACACGCCTTTACGAAACAGTCTCATACCCACCCGCAGACGATACACCTGCTGGCTGCGCGAGGCGAGCCGCCGCCTTACTGGACATGGTGGTGCGCAAATACGCACCCTTACCGGCTGCAAGCCTCACCTACTTAGTACGGTTGCTGAGCTACGGCGCACCACATCTAACCGAACACACCCAAATCGCACTACGCCTAGCTCGTGAAACGCTGGCGAGTAGCCGTATTGATGGTGTCACATGGTACTGGCCCACCGACGAAGATCCCCGCTCGCGTCGCCATACGGTAGATGACCAACTACGGCTGCTTGCTCCCTTTGACCCTATAGTCTGGGATAGACGTCGCTTCACACTGCTGTGGAATTGGGCATACAAATTCGAAGCTTACACCCCGCCGGCCCAGCGACAGTTGGGCTATTATGCACTCCCCATGCTCTGGCGTGGCGACGTCATAGGCTGGGCCAATGTATCCACGAATACAGGTGAGGTAGTACCCACCTTCGGCTATGTAGCAGGCACAGCGCCCAATGATGCCGCCTTTCGCCATGCGCTAGACGAAGAAATCGCCCGCCTAACGCTATTTTTGACGCCACGCTAAAACAAAAAAGGGGATCCACTGATCCCCTTTTTCTTTGCCCACTCAGCGCTTACGACCTAATTTCCGCATTCAATGCAGAGGTCATAGAGGGATTGGGACGGCCAAACAACGCACTGGCTATACGCTCGATGGACACCGGTGTTTTAGGGTCCATCGTGATACGCAAAGTGCTTTTATCGCCCGTAGCAAAACGCACTACAGCTTTACATGATGCTTCAGGATCTTGTGTCATCAGAGCAAAACCCTCACTGCGACACTGGGTCATCATCTCTTCTGCCTCTTGCTCAAAGGCTTTTTCACGCTGCGACTTTGCACTGCCCTCGCCTATCTGCACAGGCATGTTATAGCGTTTGTGCAAAGCAATACCACGCTCCATCAGGCCTCTGTCTTTGACCTTGATGTCCAGCTCTTTAATGCTAATGCGTGACAACATCTGCAACGGCCCCATAATACCGAAGCCCATCATGGCATCAGCAGGTAACTGCCCATTCGCTAAGCTTTGCAGTGCCCCAATTTCCGTCATGCTCACCTTGAAATCTAGGTCAGCCATGTCTTTTTGCTCTACCGACAGCGCAATGTCTGCTTGGTTATCATCAAAACGTACATCTGCTTTCAGCACCACATCCATAGGTGACAGCTCTGCCCGACCAGAGGCCAAACCCAAGCTGTTACCCAACATAGAATTCGACTTACCATCAGGCAGCACCAAGCCTTTGACCGACAAGGCAATACGCTGACGTTTAGCGTCTTCAATCACATCGCTGATTTGCACTTCCTTAGCTTGCACTTGATCGCGTGGTGACATGGTGACCGTCACATCTTTCAATGTCACTGTACCAAACGGTGAAGCACTGAGATCCGCCCAATGCACTTGGTCTTGCATGCCCATCGCTGCCAGCTTTGTGCGCAAAGAGTCTTCTGCTTTGCCGCTAGCATAGCTAGACGCCCCCCACCACAACACTGCTACCCCTGCAACGGCGGCAGGGATAATCCACTTCATTTTTTGCTTATCCATTTTCATCCCTTACCAAAAAAGGCCGCCTTCAGGCACACTGTCTATCACCGCTTGAGCCGCTTCAGGCGTCCACTCAGGATCACCCAGTTGCATACGCATCACTGCCAGTGGTTCTAACAACTCGGCGCAGCCTTCTTGTTCACACTGTTTGGCTGCATTTGAGCCAAGCTCTACCATCGTCATGGGCAAGTCGTCATCATCCAAAATGCTGGAATCCAATGAGCGTGACCCGTTAATCCAGTACCAACCTTTCTTCAGATCAGACTGCCCAACGATGCGCATGGGGTACGGCCAATCTACGGTGGCGTCATCCTTTTTAGAGCTATCTACACGCACAATGCGCGCGAAATCATCCGATTGCCCTGCCACTAAGCGTGCATAGGCGTTTGCGCCTGAAGCTACTCGGTACTGTATGTCTTCTTCCAGCATAGGCAGCAATGCTTCCTTACCACTAGCCTCTACACGTTCTTGCAGGCGCTGATAATTGCTCAAGTTATTGCGTTCTACACGGGCTTGCTGACGCAGTTGATTCAGACGTTCACGTTCTTGGCGTTCCTCTTCGTAGCGCTTTTGCTCGGCAGCTCGTGCCTCACGTTGGAACAAGTAGTTTTGCGCATGCTGCAAGTTGTACTGCCAATCGCCTTGCGGCTGACCGGTGCGATAGTTATAGCGACGTGACGCGCTCACGCTGTACAACAGCCCTGAGGCATCATTTTTCCATACACCTTGCGGCATATCACTAAACACCAAACGCACATCTGTCGCGTTAGGCATAATTAAGGCCAAACGGTCTAGGGCGTTATCCACTTCTTGACGAATTTCTGCTGCCTGACGGAAGGACTCGGCCTTAGGTGTAAGCACCGCCACTTCTGGCCCAATCTGCCATGCGCCAATACCGCCACGGAACTGGCCTAACGACGCTTTCAGCAAGTAATGACTACCCGATTCTGCATCGCTGGCAAAACCAAACCAACCATTGTTATTGTCTTGGAACACCACCAAGTCGCTAGGTTTCAGACCTTGCACTGGCTTATTGAAAATCAAACCGTTGCTGAACCATAAATCGCCAGTACGCATAATCTGCGCACCATCTGAACGCTCTAGCTTCAATCGGCCTTTGCCCTGTGCATAACCATCTGCATTGCAGCTTACGTCCTCAGTCACCAGATTCAAATACGCAGCATCAGTACCCAGCTCAAACTGGGACACGATCTTGCAACCGTTCTGATCTGTAAGCGTGCTCAAAAAAGAAGATAGCTCAGCACGTTGCGTGGCAGTAGGTACCACCCAATCACCCACCGCAAACTCAGCCAAACCCAACGCTGGAGCAACTACAGTTTCAACTTCTACTGGGGTGCTCGCTGCTGTTTCAGGCTCTGTTTTTTCAACTGGCGCCGTTGTCGCAGGTGCCTCAGACTTGGTTTCTGCTGTCTTCGCAGGTGTAGCTGCCGCTTTGTCTGTGTTGGTTTCTACAGGCTCGGACTCAACAATTGCTGGTCTAACTTCGGGTTGAATCTCAGGAGAAGTAGTAGAAGCTGCTTCAGGCTTAGCCTCGTCTGTTGCTACTTTTGGCTCTGCTACTGTAGGTGTAGGAGGTGCATCTACCAAGGCCGTCTTAGCCGGCTCGGGTGCAACCTCTTCTACCACTTCTGTTCGGGTAGCCGCCGTAGCAACCGGACTCTCTACCACCTCAGGTGCTGCAGCCTGTACTGCTGGCGTCTCTGTAGGCTCTGGCGTTTGTATCAACAACGCCCAACCCGCAGAGCCTTGGCTGATACCATCCGCCACCTGTGTGCCTTGGCTATTTATCGCACGCCAGGTCGCACTTTGAGCTTGTGGACATTGCTGCACAAACAATGCCCCCAGCTTGGGCAACAAACGCCCCAATGCTTCGGTATCGCCCGATGCGCCGTACACAGCACGCAATGCCAGTTCTGGCTTGCACCAGTTATCGGCCGATGCATTCTCTACAAAAATCTCAATATCTTCGGCTTTAGAGTACGCCAACCGGAAATCTTCGGCGGCTGCACTAGACGCGTACAATCCCGCCCCCGCTGCCATAATGGCAGCACTGATCAATCGTTGTTTAAACATGATTATCCTATCTGCCAAGCGCCATCAACGGACTGACACGCATCTACTGTTTTGCTTTCAGTGCCTTTTTCAGTGGTCAGCTCGTAACTCATGGTGCGGCACGTCGTTTGTACCGCTACAGTTTCCGTCACAGGACTAGCGGGCTCAAAGGTATCCAAATCAAAACCTTGCTGCCCTGCTTGTGCCACGGTAATGCTATCTAAATCAGTAGCTTGATCTGCCTTAGCAACAGTCACTGGTGCAGTCAGTGGCGCGTGTACATAACCCACTAAGACGCCTTTACGGCCTACTGCAATCCAGTTGTTCTGCGTTTTACCCAAGGCAGTAAACGTTTGCCCTGCTTGGAAACCACCTACTTTTTCTGCGTTGGTATCCGGCGCGGCACGCAAGTTCACCGAACGCAATGCGTGGTACGACTGGTTCAATACCGTTAGATTGTCAGCTTTAGCAATCACCGGTGCACGTTTCACTTGCGCTTCTTGCGTCACTGTTTTGCTGGCTACTGGGCGAATCACGGCCGATGCACCACTGTGGTCGGATTCCCAATTCACCGCTTTACCCGTTTCTAGCGATTGCTGCGTGCTGACGGCTAAGGCCTCACGATCACGCTCATCGAGGTTATCGCCAATCCAGTTACCCAATGCACCACCCGCCAACGCACCCAAAATAATAGCAATGGTTCTACCACTACCACCGCCAATCTGACTACCCAACAGTGCACCGCCTACCGTACCAATCACTGTGCCCCATGTTTGTTTGCTGCCCCACTCGCCCATGTTGGCACAACCGGATACGCCCAACGCACCAATTAGCGTTGCGACGACCAGTTTTTTGGATAAAGCCATGATTCTCTTCCGCCCTGAATAGTCGTATTTTTATCTAATAAAGACCAAAATTCTACCATGTGCAGAATGACGGTTCACTTCTACACAGGGCATACCACGCTGAATGGGCGGTAGATAGCCCTATTCATTATCGTGATACCACTAGCGGCTTGGCACAGGACACAGCCTCTTAAAGCGATAGGGTACATAACAAAAAGCCCGCCTCCTGTAAGGAGCGCGGGCTTGGTACCACCTACAACCTACCTAATAAGTAGGTTTTAGAACGGAATATCGTCATCCATATCCGCCAAGTTATCCACTGGTGCTTGGTATGGGTTAGCTGCAGGTTGCTGACGTGGAGCTTGCTGAGGTGCTGCCGCACGTTGTTGTTGCTGCTGCTGTTGTGGTGCACGTGGTGCGCTGTAGTCACCACCACCGCCGAAATCAGCATCGCCACCGCCGTCACGGCCACCCAACATTTGCATTTGGTCTGCGATGATTTCAGTGGTGTAGTTATCTTTACCGTCTTGGCCTTGCCATTTGCGTGTGCGCAAACGACCTTCTACGTAAACTGAACGGCCTTTTTTCAGGTATTCGCCAGCGATTTCAGCCAAGCGGTTGTAGAACACCACGCGGTGCCATTCGGTTTCCTCACGACGTTCGCCGCTGCTGCGATCTTTCCAGTTGGAGGTAGTGGCAATAGAGATGTTGCAAATGGCATTGCC
>JBQELO010000002.1:0-377090 GCA_052103955.1 Paenalcaligenes sp.
GCATTCTTGCATTCATTGTGTGGAAATCCACCCACGAATTGGATCCTTACAAGCCGCTAGAATCGACAGTAGAACCACTGCACGTGGAAGCCATTGCTACCGACTGGAAATGGGTTTTTGTTTACCCAGACCAAGGCATTGCTACTGTTAACCAGTTGAAGTTCCCTGCAAATCGCCCCTTGGCCTTTAGCATCACTTCTAACTCCACCATGAATACTTTCTTCATCCCTCAGTTGGGTGGTCAGATTTATGCCATGGCGGGTATGCGTACACAGCTACACCTGATTGCTGACGAAACTGGCGTATTCCGCGGTATGTCTGGCAACTACAGTGGTCTTGGTTTCTCTCAAATGCACTTCTTGGCCACCGCCACAACGGACGCTGAGTTTGACGCATGGGTAGATGAAGTACGTGAGTCCGACAAAACACTGGACATGACTAGCTTTGAGCAATTAGCTCAGCCTACTCGTCATTACTACCCTATTACTTACTTCGGCTCAGTTGAACCTCAACTGTTCAAGAAGGTAATCGACCAGTTCATTGGTGTAGGTGCTAACACCACACCGGCACCGGCACTTGATGCCGAGCCATCCCAAACAACGAAGGAGTGAAGGTCATGTTTGGAAAACTGACATGGGACGCCATACCGACGCACGACCCTATCGTCGTGGTGACCCTGATCGGTATCGTGTTGGGCGGAGCTGCCCTACTTGGTGCGATCACCTATTTCAAAAAATGGGGCGTACTCTGGCGTGACTGGTTCACCTCTGTAGACCACAAACGCATCGGTATCATGTATATCGTTGTTGCACTGGTGATGCTGGTGCGCGGTTTTGCTGATGCGCTGATGATGCGTGCGCAGTTAGCTGCTGCCGGCCCCGGTAGCGAAGGTTTCCTACCCCCTGAACACTACGACCAGATCTTTACCGCCCACGGCGTGATCATGATCTTCTTCGTCGCCACACCATTTGTTGTGGGCCTGATGAACGTAGTTGTGCCTCTGCAGATTGGCGCTCGAGACATGGCTTACCCATTCTTGAACGCGTTCAGCTTCTGGATTTTCGTAGTCGGCGCTGTGCTGGTTATGTTGTCCTTGGGTGTGGGTGAATTTGCTCAAACCGGTTGGGTAGCGTATCCGCCATTGTCTGGGATTGAGTACAGTCCTGGAGTGGGGGTGGATTACTACATATGGGCCTTACAGGCATCCGGTCTAGGTACACTGCTGACCGGGGTTAACCTGTTTGTAACGATCCTGAAAATGCGCGCACCAGGCATGAGCCTGATGAAAATGCCCGTGTTCACATGGACTTCCTTTGTTACGTGCGCGATTATTATTGCTGCGTTCCCCATTCTGACTGTAGCTCTGGGCGCACTGACACTAGACCGTTACTTAGACTTCAACTTCTACACCAACACCTTGGGCGGCAACCCCATGATGTATGTGAACTTGGTGTGGGCATGGGGTCACCCTGAAGTGTATATTTTGGTGCTGCCAGCCTTCGGTATTTTCTCCGAGGTTACTGCTACCTTTGCACGCAAAAAACTGTTTGGCTACAAATCCATGGTTGGCGCGACCATCGCTATTGGTCTGCTGTCCTTCGTTGTGTGGCTGCACCACTTCTTTACGATGGGTTCAGGCGCCAGCGTCAATGCCTTCTTCGGCATTATGACCATGATTATTGCCGTCCCAACAGGGGTGAAAATCTTTACGTGGCTGTTCACGATGTACCGTGGCCGTGTAGAGTTTTCTGTACCCATGATGTGGACTATCGCTTTCTTGGTGACGTTCACCATCGGCGGTATGACAGGCGTGTTGTTGGCTATTCCTGGTGCTGACTTTGTTCTGCACAACAGCTTGTTCCTGATTGCTCACTTCCACAACACTATTATTGGTGGTGCGCTGTTTGGTTACTTTGCTGGTTTCTACTTCTGGTTCCCGAAAATGTTCGGCTTCAAGCTTAATGCACGCTTGGGTCGCTACTCCTTCTGGTGCTGGATCATCGGCTTCTACATGGCCTTTATGCCACTGTACATGCTGGGCTTCATGGGCATGACACGTAGGCTGAATCAATACGACAACCCTGCATGGACACCGTACTTGTACGTGGCCTTTGTAGGCGCACTGTTTGTATTGGCTGGTATTGGCTTCATGCTGCTGCAGTTGTACGTCAGCTTCCGCGACCGCAACAAAAACCTGGATGTTACTGGCGACCCATGGGATGGCCGTACTTTGGAGTGGGCAACCTCTTCTCCTCCAGCGTTCTACAACTTTGCTGTTACCCCCGTGGTTGATGATCTGGATGCGTTCCACGAAGCTAAAGAGCGCGGTTTACCGCCACCTCCTAAGCATTACGAACCTATACACATGCCACGCAACACAGGCGTACCGCTGATTGTTAACGGTTTCCTGTTGGTAATGTGTTTCGCGCTTATCTGGCACATCTGGTGGTTGGCTGCAGGCAGTTTCGCTGCGACCATCATCACCTTCATCGTTCGCTCTTACAACGATGATGTGGACTACTACGTCCAGCCTGATGAAATTGAACGTATAGAGAATGCGCATCATCAAGCTGCGCTTGCACAGAAAGGTTGATAGCAACATGTCGACTATGACTCAACAATCCGCTAATTCGGCTGCTCACGGCGATCACGCCCACGCAGACGATCACTCACACGACCAGGGCTCCACAAAAGTCCTGGGCATGTGGATATACCTCATGTCCGACCTCGTACTGTTTGGTACGTTGTTCGCTTCTTTTGCGGTATTAAGCAATGCGTTTGCCGGTGGCCCCACCAGCAAGGAACTAGTCTCACTACCATTCGTGCTGGTTGAGACCTTCGTCCTGCTGTTCTCCAGTATTACCTACGGCTTTGTCATGCTGGCAGTGCATCGCCAAGACAAAGCAGCCGCTCTGCGCTGGTTATGCGTAACCTTTGTATTGGGTGCTTCCTTTATTGGCATGGAGCTCTACGAGTTCCAGCACCTGATTGCTGAAGGTGCTGGCCCTACCCGTAGCGCGTACTGGAGTGCCTTCTTTACCTTGGTTGGCACACACGGTATTCACGTTACTGCCGGTTTGATCTGGATGGCTGTGGTTATCCATCAACTGACTACACGCGGCCTGACACCTACCAACATCACACGCCTGTCGTGCCTGAGCATTTTCTGGCACTTCTTGGATCTGGTTTGGATCTGCGTGTTCACCGTCGTGTACCTGTTTGGAGCTCTTTAACATGTCACATTCCTCCACAAGCCGCGCAGGAGAAAGCCACGGCAGCGCCAAGTCGTACGGCATTGGGTTTGTTCTGTGCGTGATTCTGACTGTCATCCCTTTTGCACTGGTGATGAACCCCGTGCTCAGCAAACCAGCCACCATGTTGATCGTGGTAGCCTTTGCGGTTATTCAGGTGATTGTTCAGTTAGTGTTCTTCTTGCACATGAACCGCTCGTCTGAAAACGGCTGGAACTTAGCCAGTTTCGTTTTCACTTTAGTTATTTTGTTCATTGTTATTGCATTGTCGATCTGGATCATCTGGAGCATGCATTACCACATGATGATCAACGGATAAGTTCAGCCCTGAACTGTTAGTCCGTTCGCTCTTCGCACCCGGCCGGCCCCACGGCTGGCCGGATGCTTCCTGCTACTGGAGCGCACTATGAATCATGCGACCCTCACTGCCGTAAACGCTTCACGTTGGTCCCAATTTTGGGTACTAACCAAGCCCAAGGTAGTACAACTCATAGCTTTCTGCGCCTTCATCGGAATGATGTTGGCCCTACCCCATTGGCCCGATCGTGCCGAATGGGTACGTATTCTGCTGGCCTGCTTCGGTATTTGGCTGGTAGCGTCTGCTGCCGCCGTTGTGAACTGCTTTGTGGAAAAGTCCATCGATGCCCGTATGAAACGTACGGCGTGGCGTCCTACTGCCCGTGGCGAACTCTCTGATCGTCAGGCACTGCTGTTCACTGCCATTTTGTGTTCACTAGGCTGCTTTATTCTGGCGACCTACGCCAATATGCTCACTATGTGGCTCACACTGGCTACATTTGTGGGTTATTCCATTATCTACACCATTATTCTGAAGCCCCTCACATCACAAAATATTGTGATTGGTGGTGCCTCAGGTGCAATGCCCCCGCTATTGGGCTGGGCAGCCATTCGTGGTGAAGTGCACATGGAAGCCATTATTCTGTTCTTGATTATCTTTGTCTGGACACCACCGCACTTCTGGGCGCTAGCGATGTACCGGGTTGAAGATTACAAGCGCTCTGGCCTGCCTATGCTGCCCGTTACACACGGCATGGACTACACCGCACGCCATATTTTCCTCTACACAATAGCGCTGTTTATCACGACATTGCTGCCTGTGTTCTATGGCATGAGCTCATGGCTGTACCTGATTACTGCTGTAGTGCTAAGTGGCGTATTTTGCGCCTATGGTTACGCCATGTGGAAAAACTACTCCGACGATTTGGCAAAAAGAACCTTTCGTTGGTCTCTGTGGCACCTGAGCGGGATTTTCCTGGCTCTGTTGCTGGATCACTACCTGCTGTAAGAGCTGTCTGTTATGCCTTGGATTCGTACTCTACTTCTGTGTATTCCCCTACTATGGCTAAGCGCTTGCTCTGATGACAAGCCCGCTTTTCATGCCATGGACTTCAGCCAAGTAGAGTACGCACAAGACTGGCGCATGCCAGACGACACAGGACGCTACACCAGCGTGGCCGATTACGCCGGCAAAGTTGTGTATGTGTTTTTTGGTTTTGCACACTGCCCCGACGTATGCCCCACTACTATGGTGGAAATGGCCGAGGTTAAAGAAAAGCTTGGCGAAGACTTCGACAAGCTACAAGTGCTGTTTGTGACGGTAGACCCCGAACGGGACACACCTGAAATCATGCGTGCTTACTTAGATAGCTTTGACCCCAGCGCACACGCTCTTATCGGTAGTCCCGAGGAAGTAGAAAAGATGGCCAGCGACTTTAAAGTGTTCTACCAACGTGTAGCTGGCCCTACCCCAGAAAGCTACACCATGGATCACGCTGCTGGCGCTTATGTGTTCGATTCCAAAGGCAAACTACGCCTGTACATCAACTACGGCACCCCTGTGGATAACATTGTTGATGACATACAGCTGCTAATCGATGGTAAGTGAAAAACAGCGGGCTTAGCTACTGCGTCAGTTAGCCCGTAATTTATCGTCTACAGCAGCCATAACCCCTACGCTCAACGCCTACACTCTCAAGATGCCCTGTACACCGCTACAAGGGCATTTTTTTATACCAAACACCTCACCTAGCACTCTGCACCCATTCTTCCTAGAACGCGCATATAACCTATGATTGCAGAGTTTTAATCCCTTTAGGTATTGATGTTTTAAGTAGTGCTGGCGCACCGCACCTAATTTCGCCTATACAGCGCTTCTGCGTCATTTTATAGCCCACTTCAAGGCACACCCACAGCCGTTCGACCCAAGGCGCTCTACGGCGTTAAAAACAGCTATTCATAACTCCCAATAGTGTGAGTCAGAAACTGTGGACAACTTAGGTAAGTAGCAATCAAAAACCCCTGCTAATTTGCATTAGCAGGGGTTTTTTTGATCGCTCTATGGTCCGTAGACCATACGTCATTCAGGCTACAGCCTGATCACTATTAGTGACCTGGATTTTGCTTAAAACGACGTGCTGCAGCTGCTTGAGCGGCCAACATCGCCAACTCAGCTTCTACTACAGCAATATCCGCTTGATCTTTGGTATTGCGCAGAGCTTCTTCGGCGCGCTCGCGGGCTTCCAGAGCTTTGGCTTCATCCAGATCAGCAGCGCGAATGGCTGTGTCAGACAGAACCGTTACTTTGGAAGGCTGAACCTCGAGAATACCGCCAGCAACGAAAATCACTTCTTCACTGTTGTCGGCCATAACGATCTTCAGCATACCCGGACGAATCCGAGAAATCAGTGGGGTATGGCCGGGCAAAATACCCAGCTCGCCGGATTCACCAGGAAGCACAACAAACTTGGCTTCCCCGGCAAACAGCGATTTTTCCGCACTGACCACATCAACTTGAAGCGTAGCCATGAGTAATCCTTACAGGTTTTTCGCTTTTTCGAATGCTTCGTCGATGCCGCCAACCATGTAGAAGGCTTGCTCTGGCAGTGCATCACACTCACCATCAACGATCATTTTGAAACCGCGCAGTGTTTCGCTCAATGTAACGAATTTACCAGGAGCACCTGTAAATACCTCTGCCACGTGGAAAGGCTGAGACAGGAAGCGCTGGATCTTACGTGCACGAGCAACGATCTGTTTGTCTTCTGGTGACAGCTCATCCATACCCAGAATCGCGATAATGTCACGCAATTCGTTGTAGCGCTGCAGAGTTTGCTGTACGCCACGGGCAATTTGGTAGTGCTCTTCGCCAACCACTTGAGGATCCAACTGACGGCTTGTAGAACCCAGTGGGTCAACCGCAGGGTAGATACCCAGAGCAGCGATGTCACGAGACAACACAACTGTGGAGTCCAAGTGCAAGAAGGTTGTTGCTGGGGATGGGTCAGTCAAGTCATCCGCAGGAACGTAAACGGCTTGAATAGAGGTAATAGAACCAGTTTTAGTGGATGTAATACGCTCTTGCAGTTTACCCATCTCTTCTGCCAGTGTAGGCTGGTAACCCACGGCGGAAGGCATACGACCCAACAGCGCGGATACTTCAGTACCGGCTAGGGTGTAACGGTAGATGTTATCTACGAAGAACAGAATGTCACGACCTTCGTCACGGAATTTTTCCGCCATAGTCAGACCGGACAACGCTACACGCAGACGGTTACCTGGAGGCTCGTTCATCTGACCGAACACCATGGCTACTTTGGATTCGCCGATGTTGTCCAATTGAATAACGCCAGCTTCTGCCATTTCGTGGTAGAAGTCGTTACCTTCACGAGTACGCTCACCCACACCTGCAAATACGGACAAACCACTGTGCTGCTTAGCGATGTTGTTGATCAGCTCAAGCATGTTCACGGTTTTACCCACACCAGCACCACCGAACAGACCTACTTTACCGCCTTTAGCAAAGGGGCAAACCAAGTCAATCACTTTAATACCGGTTTCAAGCAGTTCCACGGATGGGGACAGCTCGTCAAATTTAGGGGCATCCTGGTGAATAGCGCGACGCTCTTCAGTAGGGATTGGGCCAGCTTCGTCGATTGGGCGACCCAGCACGTCCATAATACGACCCAGTGTGGCGGAGCCAACTGGAACGGAAATAGGTGCATTAGTGTTGCCAACTTCCATACCACGACGCAAACCGTCGCTGGAACCCATAGCAATCGTACGTACTACGCCGTCACCCAATTGCTGCTGAACTTCAAAGGTCAAACCTTCTTCAGCGAATTTGGAGCTTGTATCTACAAGCTTCAAGGCGTCGTAAACCTTAGGAATGCTGTCGCGGGGGAACTGAATATCCACCACGGCGCCGATGCACTGAACGATGGTACCGTTGCTCATGTTTAGTCCTTGCATAATAACTTAATGGTTAGCCACACGCCGATTACACGGCTGCGGCACCCCCCACGATTTCAGAAATTTCTTTAGTAATAGCAGCTTGACGGGTTTTGTTGTAAACCAGTTGTAGCTCACCAATTACTTTTTTGGCGTTATCCGATGCGGACTTCATCGCCACCATACGGGCGGATTGCTCAGAAGCCATGTTTTCCGCTACAGCCTGATACACCAGACCTTCTACATAGCGCAACAACAGTTCATCAATAACAGTTTTCGAATCGGGTTCGTAGATGTAATCCCAACCGTATTCAGATTTAAGTGCTGTAGAAGCTACTGCAGCACCCTCACCCACTTGCTGGAAAGGATCTGCCAAACCGCTAGGCAGTGGCAATAAACGAATAAACGTAGGATCTTGCGTCATGGTGTTTACGAAACGACTTGTCGCTAGGTAGACTGCATCAATCTTGCCAGCTACGAAATCGTCCATCTGCACTTTAACCGCACCGATCAAACGCTCAAGGTTAGGTTCATCACCCAACTGCACTTCTTGAGACACAAGGTTGGCACCAACACGAGCCAGCGTAGAAGCAGCTTTGCTACCCAATGCTGTGGTTTGTACCTTAATACCTTGAACTTCAAAATCGCGCAGACGAGCCAATACCAAACGCAAAATGTTGGTATTCAAACCACCACACAGGCCTTTGTCCGTACTAACTACCACTACCCCAACTGCATTCAGCTTTTCACGCTCAAGCAAATATGGGTGTGCGTAGTCTGGGTGTGCCTGCATCAGGTGCGCTGCAATTTCGCGTACCTTGGTCGCATAAGGACGGCCTGCACGCATCCGTTCCTGCGCCTTGCGCATTTTGGATGCCGCCACCATCTCCATGGCTTTGGTGATCTTGCTCGTGTTTTGCACGCTCTTGATCTTTGTACGAATTTCTTTAATTCCAGCCATCACACTTTCCTGTAAAGGCGTTATCGGGACAGGGCACCTGCCCCGCTATATGGGGCAGAACTAGCCTGCCCCTGCCTTAGCTCCAGACTTAGAAAGAGCCGTGCTTTTTGAAGTCTTGAATGGCGGCAGCCAATTCAGCTTCATCTTCTTTGCTCAGGTTCTGCGTATCTTGGATACGGTTCACCAGATCAGCATGCTTGTTACGCAGCGAATCTTTCAAAGCTTTTTCGAATGGCAGAATCTGCGCAACTTCGAGGTCATCCAAGTAGCCATTGTTAATGGAGAACAGGCTGACAGCCATTTCCCACACTTCCAATGTGACGTACTGAGGTTGCTTCAACAGCTCTACAGCACGACGACCACGCTCTAACTGACGACGTGTAGCTTCATCCAGATCAGAAGAGAACTGCGCAAACGCAGCCAATTCACGGTACTGAGCCAGGTTAGTACGAATACCACCGGACATTTTCTTGATCACTTTGGTCTGAGCTGCACCACCCACGCGGGATACGGAAATACCAGCGTTAATCGCAGGACGTACACCGGAGTGGAACAAGTCTGTTTCCAAGAAGATCTGACCATCAGTAATAGAAATTACGTTGGTAGGAACGAAAGCGGAAACGTCACCAGCTTGGGTTTCAATAATTGGCAGAGCGGTCAAAGAACCTGTTTTGCCTTTTACTTCACCGTTAGTCAGGCGCTCTACGTACTCAGCGTTAACACGAGCAGCACGCTCCAGCAAACGGGAGTGCAGGTAGAACACGTCACCAGGGTAAGCTTCACGACCTGGAGGACGACGCAACAGCAAGGAAACCTGACGGTATGCCCACGCTTGTTTGGTCAAGTCATCATAAACGATCAGAGCATCTTCACCACGGTCACGGAAGTATTCACCCATTGTGCAACCGGCGTAAGGAGCCAAGTATTGCATCGCAGCGGATTCAGAAGCAGCCGCAGCAACCACAATGGTGTATTCCAGAGCACCGTGCTCTTCTAACTTACGTACTACGTTGTTGATGGTAGAAGCTTTCTGACCAACAGCTACGTATACACAAGTAACGTTTTTGCCTTTCTGGTTGATGATGGTGTCAATCGCCACAGCTGTTTTACCAGTCTGACGGTCACCAATAATCAATTCACGCTGACCACGGCCAACTGGCACCATGGAGTCAATCGCTTTAATACCAGTTTGCAGAGGCTGATCAACGGATTGACGAGCAATCACGCCAGGAGCAACCTTTTCGATTACGTCCGTAGCTTTAGCATTGATTGGGCCTTTGCCATCAATTGGGTTACCCAGTGTATCCACTACGCGACCGCGCAGTTCAGGACCCACAGGAACCTCAAGAATACGACCTGTAGCTTTAACAGGGTCGCCTTCCGACACACCTGTGTACTCGCCCAGAATAACGGCACCAACGGAGTCACGCTCCAGGTTCAGCGCCAAGCCGTATACGTTGTTAGGGAACTCTAGCATTTCCCCTTGCATCACATCGGACAAGCCGTGGATACGTGTAATACCGTCAGTCACGGAAACGACCGTGCCCTGCGTGCGAATGTCTGCAGACGCGCCAAGGCCTTCAATTCGGCTCTTGAGCAGTTCGCTGATCTCAGACGGATTAAGTTGCATGTTCAGACTCCTGGAATCCTGTATTCTGGCCTGCCATCAAGCTGCCAATGTGTCGCGCATGCGGGCCAGACGGGCCTGCACGGAAGTATCAAGTACCTGATCGCCTACCACTACGCGAACGCCGCCGATCAAATCAGTATCAACGGTGACTTCAGGCTCAAGCTTCAAACCGAATTTTTTCTCAAGTGCGGCAACAAGCTTATTCAGCTCATCACCTTGCAAGGGGAACGCACTGCTGATGCGGGCTACAGCACTACCTTCTTGTTTATGTTTCAGAAGGTCAAACTGTTCAGCAACCTGCGGCAACAGCAGCAGGCGTCCGTTAGCAATCAGCAAGTTCAGCAGATTGCATGCCTTGTCATTCAGTGGGGTTTTCAGCAGACCTGAAAAAATCTCAAAACGCTGCGTATTGTTCAGCGCGGGCGTAGCCAGTGCTTCACGAACGTCGGGAAGATCAGCCACCTGAGCCATTTCGGACAAGAGGGCCGCCCATTGCTCAAGAGCACCCTGTTCCTGGCTTACCGCCTCGAACAGCGCCTCAGCGTAAGGTCTGGCAATAGTCGATAGTTCAGCCATGGCCTACCTTCAGATTAAAGTTCTGCTTCAAGCTGGTTTAACAGCTCGGCATGCACAGAAGAATCAACTTCGCGTCGCAGAATCTGCTCGGCACCAATTACGGCCAATTTGGCCACATCGCCACGCAGTTGATCACGCAAACGCTGTACTTCCTGTACCGCGTCCAGGTGAGCCTGGGCGATGATACGGGCTTTTTCATGTTCAGCTTCAGCGCGTGCTTGTTCGATAAGTGCAGCAGCTTGCTTTTCAGCTTCAGCCAAACGTGCATGGTTATCGGACTTCGCGGATGCTTCCATCAGACTGATACGTGCCTGAGCTTGTGCCAGATCAGCTTTGCCTTTATCGGCTGCAGCTAGACCATCGGCAATCTTTTGGCGACGATCATCGATTGCTCTCGTCAGTGGTGGCCATACGAATTTCATCGTAAACCAAGCCAAGACGAAAAACACGATCATCTGGAAAAAGAGAGTCGCGTTTAAATTCACGGTCGTATCCCTTAAATACCTCTTGTGCCGGACTAAAAATGTACCGACACCCTATGTTCAAGTCGAGAGCGGCGCAATGTACAGCACCGCCAACCTCAACTGCCTGTCCGCCGTAGGGCCAGCGGACGCGCCGCTATTAACCAACGAATGGGTTAGCAAACGCAAACAACATGGCAATACCAACGCCAATCAGGAAGGCCGCATCGATCAGACCAGCCAACAGGAACATTTTGGTTTGCAAAGCGTTCATCAGCTCTGGTTGACGAGCAGAAGCTTCCAAGTATTTACCACCCATCAGGGCAATACCGATACTGGCACCAAATGCACCCAGACCGACGATAATACCGCAAGCCAGTGCAACAAAAGCAACGTTGGTCATGACAACTCCTTGGTTAAAAATCTTGTGTTCAAAAAAACAAATAAAAAACGGAACGGCGTAGCAGAAAACCTGATCAGCCCCGGGTTAGACACCGCGCCAAACCCGGAATATGTTTAATGGCCTTCGTGAGCCTGACCCACGTAAACGAGTGTCAGCATCATGAAAATAAACGCCTGTAGCAGCACGATCAGAATATGGAAAATTGCCCATATAGAACCGGCTAATACGTGACCTACACCCAAGCCAATGCTTGAACCATTAAACCCTGTCCATGCCCCGCCTAACAACGCGATCAACATGAAAACCAGCTCACCCGCGAACATGTTACCGAACAGTCGCATACCGAGAGAAACCGTTTTGGCCCCGTACTCGATAAGGTTCAGCAAGAAGTTGAACGGAGCCAGCAGCACACCAGCAATACCACCAAAGGTAAAGGGGGCTGTAAATAGTGATTTGACAAAGCCACTAGGCTTATGCATTTTGACGCTGTAGTACAGTGTCATCAACAACACGCCCAAAGACATGCCCATAGGGATGTTCAAGTCAGCGGTTGGCAAAATACGGTGGTAGTACAAGGGGTCGCCAAACTCAGAGGCAAGACCTAGCTGGATAAACACCCAACCCAAGAAATCCACAGGGATCAAGTCCAGCACGTTCATCAGAATGATCCACAAAAACACAGTCAGTGCCATGGGTGCCACAAAGCGGCGGGATTCTTCGTTTTGAACAATGGATTTAGCCTGATCAGCAACCCAGTCAACCAGCATTTCAGCGGCGGTTTGGAAGCGACCTGGTACACCTGCTGTTGCAGAGCGCGCTGCACGGTACAAGAAAAACACGACCAGCAAACCCATGAACAACGACCAGAAGATCGAGTCATAGTTGATGATGCTGAAATCGGCTATAACACTCTGCTTTTCACCCACGCTGTTCATATGAACAAGGTGGTGCTGAATGTAGTCAGACTGAGGCGAAATACCACTAGCAGCCATCTGAATTACCCTGTGACGTATACATTATGGGTACAAGACCCGTTAATCGTTTATGGCAACTTGCCTGCGACAAGCAGCAGCACATATCCCTTTAATACACCGAGCAGCCCGAATAACAAGGCCGGCCACACAAGCCAACCTGTATCAGACCAGACCACTAGCGCCAAAATACCCAATGCAGAGCCTAGCTTAAACAGTTCGCCTACAAAAAAGGCTTGTACTGTTGCTGCTTTACCGCTGAATAAGTTCAGCAGCAGCCGCATGGCAAAAAGTGCATTTGGTATCAAGTAGGCTGCTGCCCCCAGCAACGCTGAGACTGCGGCATTACCTCCTGCGACCACCCACGAAATCACGATAACAACAATTGCCATGACTGCTTGAGCCATCAGCACTCGCGCTATTCCCATGCCAGAACGCTTTGCCAAACGGCTGCGTTGCTCTGGTGTCAGGACTAGCTTGTTGTCATCCTGTACTTCGTTGGTTTCTGGTCCGACAGCCTGTAACTGAGTGCTATCGGTGTTGTTGGCCCGCTGCATACTTAGCCTTTCTGATTGAACATCTTGCATAGTGACTATTGCTTTGCAAGACAACACTTTACATGCGAAAAATCGCGTAAATATGGCAATTCATCTCTAAGTTGCTTGGTGCCAAACCCGTAAAGTATAGCGTCTTTTTTTTGCTTCACGCAAATTTACAAAGGCATTCACGCCACAAATCGTTACCTTCTTTTAGTCATAATACGGCAACGAAATATGATAATGGGGCGCAAAGCCGCGCCCCATATAGCTTGCTGAATAGTAAAGACACTATTAGCGGTGTTGGAATTTTGGTGGTCGTTTTTCCACAAATGCGTTCATGCCCTCTTTTTGATCGTGTGTACCAAACAAAGTCTGGAAACTTCTACGCTCAAATAACAGTCCCTCTGCCAATGGGCTCTCGTAGGCACGGTTAATGTTTTCTTTAGCCATGATCAAACACTGCAATGGCATGCTAGCTATGGTTTCCGCTACTTTCATGACTTCGTCCATTAGCGTATCAGCAGGCACCACACGTGACACCAAGCCAGAAGCTTCAGCCTCATCGGCTTTCATCATGCGTGCAGTCAAAATCATGTCCATGGCTTTGGCTTTACCAATAGCGCGTGGTAAACGTTGTGTGCCGCCATAACCGGGGATCACACCAATCTTAATTTCTGGTTGGCCAAACTGTGCGTTATCGCCAGCAATAATCATGTCGCACTGCAAGGCCAGTTCGCAACCACCACCCAGCGCATAGCCTGACACGGCTGCAATCACGGGCTTACGAATGCGGCGCAAATCTTCCCAATCACCGCCTAAAAAGTCCGCACTGTACACATCGTGAAAGAACCAGTCTTTCATGCCAGCAATGTCTACCCCTGCTGCAAAGGCTTTGGGGCTGCCGGCCAATACGATGACACCAATGTCTGGGTTTGCATCTAACGACCGCATGGCTTGCGCTAACTCGCCAATCAATTCATTATTTAAAGCATTCAGTGCCTTAGGCCTATTGATCTGTACGATACCCACGCGTCCGCGGGTTTCGATCAGAATTAAAGATGTTTCGCTCACATTGCCTCCGTTAAGCATTCTTGAAAGTAAAAGATGACTGCCAAAAATATACTGTATCGCGTTTGTTTTCCTGATCTTGCCGGACACCGTATACAGGTATCCCTGCATATTCCCAAACCTGACCCCGAGGGACAAGAACTATTTTTGCCCGCGTGGATTCCTGGTAGCTACCTTATTCGGGATTTTTCCCGCCAAATTGAAAGCCTTAGCGCCACCGCTGATAAGAAAACAGTAGCGGTAGAAAAGCTGGACAGTCACCGCTGGCGCTGTGCTCCCGCGAAAGGCCCTTTGCATATCGAATACACCGTTTATGCGTGGGATTTATCAGTGCGCAGCGCACACGTTGATGAAAGCCATATTTTCTTCAACGGCACCAGTGTATTTTTGGGTGTTCAGGGCCAAGAACAACAACCTTGCTTGGTGGATATTCAAGCCCCTAAAAAACACAAAGACTGGCGTGTTTACACCAGTTTGCCGCTAGCACCTAAACGCACTAAAGAAGCTGCCAAACGCCATGAGTTCGGTGTGTATATGGCCCCCGACTACGACGCCCTACTGGATCACCCTGTAGAAATCGGTACACCACAGCATATCAGTTTTCATGCCCATGGTGCACTGCACGAAATGGTGTTTACAGGCGTTATTCCTAATCTGGATTTAGAGCGTATTGCCGCTGACGCCAAAGCGATTTGTGAAGCACAAATCAGCCTGTTTGAACCCGAAGATAACCGCGTTCCTTTCTTGGATAGCTCAGATCGCTATGTATTCATGACCATGGTGACGGGCGACGACTATGGTGGCTTAGAACACCGCAGTTCTACAGCGTTAATGGCCTCACGCAGTGACCTACCTACGCTAAGCCAACGCGACCAACCCAAAAGTGCGGGTTACCAAACCTTCTTAGGCTTGGTTAGCCATGAGTACTTCCATACGTGGAATGTAAAACGCATTAAGCCGGCCGCGTTTGCCCCCTATCAGTACCTGCTACCCAACTACACCGAGTTACTGTGGGTGTTTGAAGGTTTTACCTCGTACTACGATGATGTGATGCTGCTACGTTCCAAGGTAGTCACCGAAGAACAATACCTAAGCCTATTAGCCAAAAACATAGACGTCGTACACCGTACCGGCGGGCGCTTTAAACAATCGGTGGCTGAAAGCTCGTTTGATACGTGGACCCGCTTCTACAAACAGGACGAAAACTCACCCAACGCGCTGGTCAGCTACTACAGCAAAGGCGCACTGGTTGCGCTAGGTCTGGACCTACTGCTGCGACAACGCACCAACGATGAACGCAGCTTAGACGACGTTGTACGCTTGATGTGGCAGCGTTATGGCCGCGACTTCTATCAAGGCCAAGGTGTAGGCATCCCCGAAGAGGCCATGCCTGCTCTGATACAGGAAGCGACCGGTGTGGACGTGAGCGACTTCATACAGCGCTATGCTAACGGTCGTGAAGACGTACCGCTGCAAACACTTTTAGAGGCCCAAGGCATCACGTTAACGTGGCAGTCTGAGAGCAGCCTACCCTCACTAGATGTACGGTATAAAAACAGCCCACACGGCTTGCAAGTGGCAACAGCCTATGAAGCGGGTGCTGCACACCACGCAGGAATTTCTGCAAACGATATAATCGTGGCTCTGGATGGTTTACGCGTGAGTGATCAAGCATCACTAAACAAACTACTTGCTGCCTACTCGGCCGGAGACAAAGTAGACGTTCACGTATTCCGCCGCGATGAATTACGCAGCTTCCGCGCCAAACTCGGCCCGGCCCCACAACAGACTTGCTCGCTTAAACGTCTTATTTCCTGACATGACATACGCTTCATCTGCTGGTAAATGTGTATTGATTACGGGCGGAGCCCAACGCTTGGGCAAAGCCATGGCGCTGCGCTTTGCCCGCCAAGGCTGGGATATCGCGCTCCACTACCATCGTTCTCATGAACAAGCCTTAACAAGCCAAGCAGAAATAGAAGCGCTGGGGCAGCGGTGCGCACTGATACAAGGCGATTTATCGGACGCCCATGCCTCCAAAGACATTTTCGCGCGTAGCGTAGCAGCCTTAGGGCGTGTTGATGCAGTTATCAACAATGCTTCGCTATTTGAGTACGACAATGCCTGCGAGTTTTCGGCAGCACTGCTCAACCAACACTTGGGCCCCAACTTGGTTGCCCCCATCGAACTGGCACAGCAGTTGCACCAACATATACAACCGCACCACCCCGAGCGCCAAGGTGTGGTGATCAACTTGCTGGATCAAAAGCTGTGGGGTTATAACCCCGACTTTTTCTCCTACACGCTGTGCAAAGCAGCGTTGCAATCTGCCACCACCATGCTTGCACAAGGGCTAGCGCCCTTTGTTCGCGTGGTAGGATTAGCCCCTGGCCTGACCATGCCTAGTCACATGCAAAGCGAAGACGATTTCGCACGCACGCATGCACTGGCCCCCTTAGGTCGCGCCAGCACTCCTGATGACATCGCCAACGCCGCCTTAATGCTGGCAGAAAACCCCAGCATCACCGGCTCGTCTCTAGTTGTAGATGGTGGTCAACACCTCATGGGCCTACAACGCGATTTTAGTTTGCTTTAAATACTCTTCTTTTTGTTATGACACTCGCTTCGGCCATACCTCCCCCTCCCTCTGTACGCCGTGTTTTCTTCACCAACCTAGAATTGGGTGCCCGCATCGGCATACTGGAGCACGAGCTACGCGCGACACAGCCTATCAATATTGACGCCGAATTCGACGTGCTCACACACCATGTCGTAGACGATCACAATATCGCTACGGTGTTGGATTACCGCCAATTGCGTAACGCCATCATTGAAGAGTGCACACAAGCACACGTAAACTTGCTCGAAACTCTGGTTGAACAAGTAGCCCGCCGGCTATTTACCGACTTCCCAGACCTTGTGCGCCTACGCTTGCGCATCAGCAAACCTCAGGCATTCAGCGATTGCGATGCCGTTGGCATTGAACTTGAACAAAGCCGTACTGTTACACCATGACCCTACCTTCCCTTGAAGCCGCCGTCAGCGAAGAATCGTCTGCCCTGACCCGCGAAGAAAAAAAACAGCGTCACAACTTCCTGCAACTGGAAAAACGCCTGCTGCGTGAAGCCGGACGTGCGATTGGCGACTTCAACATGATTGAAGACGGCGATAAGATCATGGTCTGTTTGTCGGGTGGTAAGGATTCCTACACCCTGCTGGATTTATTGATCAAACTGAAAGCTCGCGCGCCCATACATTTTGATATTGTGGCAGTGAACTTGGATCAAAAGCAGCCAGGCTTCCCTGAACATGTGCTGCCTGAATACCTAGAAAGCATCGGTGTGGACTACCACATCGAAACGCAAGACACTTACTCCATTGTTAAGCGTGTTATTCCAGAAGGCAAAACCACGTGCTCGCTGTGCTCGCGCCTGCGTCGGGGGATTTTGTACCGCGTAGCTGAAGAATTAGGCGCTACTAAAGTTGCGCTGGGTCACCACCGTGACGATATTCTGGCGACCTTTATGCTGAACCTGTTTTATGGTGGTCGCCTTAAAGCCATGCCACCTAAACTAATGTCCGATAACGGCAAGCACATTGTGATACGCCCCTTGGCGTACGTGGCCGAAAAAGACATTATCGAATACGCTCAGGTACGCGAATTCCCCATCATCCCCTGTAACTTGTGCGGCTCGCAGGTCAACCTGAAGCGCCAAGAAGCCAACCGCATGATTGCGGAATGGGACAAGAAATTCCCAGGCCGTACATGGAATATGTTTGGTGCACTGAACAAGGTAGTGCCATCACACTTGATGGACAAAGAGCTGTTCGACTTTGCAGGCTTAACTGTCAGTGGCCAACCGGATGCTGAAGGCGACATGGCGTTTGACGCTGAAGATTTCAATCAGCCGCTTACTCACGCATTTGGGCAAGATGAAGACGACGAAGCCACCAAGCGTCCTGCTGTGGTGGCCCGTTTAGACAAATAAGTCGGTGTTAGGGTTAGCTGGGTTCTATCCCAGCAGCCCGTTTTAAACGTGTGATCAATAACGGATCATACTCAGGGCCTTGCACCCTACGCCTATCGGGTTCGGGTGCAGCCAATGGCGCTTCTTCTTTACGCATGGTTTGACCTGCTTCCAGCGCTAACCGCTGGTATATCGCGGTACCTTCGCTTTTCCAGGCAATTTCTTCTGGTTTTAACGGACGCACCACACGTGCAGGCGCTCCCATCACCAAATGCCCAGCAGGGATGTCCATAGCAGCCTTAACAAAGGCCATCGCCCCCACAATGGAATCTTCGCCAATCACGGCTCTATCCATAATGACGGCGTTCATCCCTACCATGGCATTTTTACCTACACGGCAGCCATGCAAAATGGCACCATGCCCAATATGCCCATCTTCTTCTACGATGGCGTCGGCATCCGGAAAGCTGTGGGCTACACAGTTATCTTGAATGTTCGCCCCAGCCATTAGCTGTATGCGGCCAAAATCGCCCCGCAATACCGCTCCTGGGCCCACATAGCAGGCAGGCCCGATAATGACATCCCCAATTAAAGTTGCTGACGGATGCACATAGGCAGAAGGGTCAACAACAGGGATCACGCCATCGAAAGAGAAGATTTGAGCCATGGCTATTAGACCTCCCAGCTTTTGGCAACCATGGTCAATACATCGTATAGCGCGACCACATCACCATTTTGGTTAGTGACTTCGCAATCCCAACGTACTTCACCGTGTTCTGCACTGCTGCGTGGGTTAATTTCTTTACATGTAAGCTGCACACCCAAGGTGTCACCGGCGTACACAGGCGTAAGGAAACGCAAGTTATCCACACCGTAGTTGGCCAATACCGGACCGGGTGCCGATTCCACAAACAAGCCAGCCGCAAACGACACCACCAGATAACCGTGCGCAACACGACCATCAAAGAAGGGATTAGCTTTAGCTGCTTCTTCGTCCATGTGAGCGTAGAAGGTGTCACCCGTAAAGTGCGCGAAGTGCTCGATGTCATCCAAGCTCACCGTACGCTTTGCCGTAATCAGCTGATCGCCGATTTGTAGCTCTGCCAACGATTTGCGGAAAGGATGTGGCCCTTCGGTTTGTGCTGGCGCACCCGCTACCCAACGGCCCGTCACGGCAGACAACATGGTTGGAGGGCCTTGCACGCCAGTGCGCTGCATATAGTGATACACACTGCGCAAACCGCCTAGCTCTTCACCACCGCCTGCCCGGCCTGGTCCACCGTGCACCACACCGGGAACCGGTGATCCGTGCCCTGTTGAGCTTTTTGCGCTATCGCGGTTAGAAACCAAGATACGACCATTAAAGGCCGCCATACCCAAGACCACTTGTTGTACTACTGCGGGATCATAACTAAATACAGACGTCACCAAACTACCTTGACCTTTACGCACCAAGGTTACGGCCTCGTCAATAGAGTCGTAAGGCATCACCGTACTAACGGGGCCAAACGCCTCTACATCGTGTACTTTTTTGGCACTCAACGGCTGATCGCAGTACAACAATACGGGGTTATAAAATGCCCCCGATGCACCAGCATCGCTTTGTTCTGGCTCACCAAACCACACTTGGGTTTCTGTCAGTAATTCTTGAACACGCTCTTGCACTTCAATACGTTGGTCTTGGCTCGCCAATGGCCCCATCTTGGTGCCTTCTGCTGCGGGATTACCCACTACCACTTTACCCAGCGCCTCAGCCAAAGCCGCTTGTACCGCAGGTACCAACGCGCGTGGCACCAACACACGGCGAATAGCCGTACATTTTTGGCCCGCTTTCACCGTCATTTCATTCACGACTTCACGTACAAATAGCGTGAACTCTGGGCTATCAGGCGTAACGTCCGTACCCAATACCGTCGCGTTCAAACTGTCGGCTTCCATAGTGAAACGCACCGAGTTTTCTACAATGGCACGGCTGCTACGTAGCATACGACCAGTAGAGGCTGAACCGGTAAAGGTCACTACGTCTTGACCATCCACATGGCTCAGTAAGTCGCCTACTGAACCACACACCAATTGCAGTGCACCTTCTGGCAACACACCCGTATCCAACATACGGCGCACCATCAACTCGGTCAGGTACGAGGTTTGGCTAGCAGGTTTCACAATAGCGGGCATACCGGCCAACCAGGTGGGAGCCAGTTTTTCCAACATACCCCAGCACGGGAAGTTAAACGCATTAATGTGAATCGCCACGCCTTGCAGCGGGGTCAGAATATGCTGTGCACTAAAGCTATTATCTTTAGACAAGCGCTCTATGCCGCCATCCAGCAATACCGAGGTGTTAGGAAGTTCGCGTCGGCCCTTAGACGAATAGGTCAGCAACGTTCCAATACCGCCTTCAATATCAATCCAGCTATCACGGCGCGTTGCACCGCTGCGGGTAGATAACGCGTACAGCTCTTCTTTGCATTCCAACAGGGCCAAGCCCAATGCCTTGAGCATGCTTGCACGCTCATGAAAGGTCATGGCACGCAATGCTTTACCGCCTGTTTGGCGGCCATACTCACGTATGGCGGCGAAATCCAAACCGGTGGAATCCACTACAGCTACCGCCTCGCCTGTAACCGCATCCAACAACGTCTGCCCTTTCCCTGTGCCTGCTGTCCAACTACCGCAGACATAGCTTTCTAGGCGCGTAGGCGTTGACGATGAAATGGTCATGAAACTTTCCTTACTTGATAGAGTTTGATCAGGCCGTCAGTCCTAGGGCCTGCAAATGATCCTTCACGCGCTGCTCCCAACGCTGTAACTGATCACTATTGCTGTCATGGCGTAAACCCAGACGACACAACATGGGGTAGCGGGCTGAGTCTTGTTGACCAAAACCTGCTGCCACGCGTGGTCGCCAGTACGCCAAGCTCTCTTTGATTTGCTGTGTGTCTTGGCCCGCTTTTACTAGCACCGCCAAGCCCTCTTGCCCCAGTTCCGCATGACGCTGCTCACGCGGAGCAATGTCTCTAAACACTTCCGCCAATGGGCCATACGAAACTTTGCTCAAGCTTTCTAACTGCACTTCGGCAGCCAGACCTTGCAACACATTCATGACTACGGCGTCAGTCCAGTTGATCAACGGGAAATAGAACACCGACAAGCGCATGTCCGAACCTTGTCTAGCCGTAGGCAAAGCACTGTCACGGGGCAACCTAGCCGCCCAATCGTGCTGTTGCTCGTAACGCGCTACGTCGGTACCAAAGCTATGCATAATTTCCAGCACACGCTGGGCGTGGTCAGCTTTTTCCAGCGTGATGCGACTCGCAGCAATGCGTGCTTGGATAGTAGGCGAGTAGTTAATGGATGAGGCAAAACCTGCGGAGGCCGCCAATTCGCTATCCACAAACGACGACATCATGCGCATCAATTCGCCACGGTAACGAGCGGGTGCATTTTCGGGTGAGCTCAGCACGCCGCCTTGTTCTAGGTACTCTTCAATTTTCATGGTATCGGACATAGCGACTCCCCTTACTCATCAAAACTCACTACCACCTTGTCACTCAAGGGGTAGCACTGGCAACTCAGTACGTAACCCTGCTCAACTTCGTAATCTTCCAACGCATGGTTAACCGCCATTTCCACTTCACCTTCCAGCACTTTGGCCTTGCAGGTAGAGCACACGCCAGCTTTACAGGCATACGGTGCGTCTAAGTCGTTAGCCAACGCTGCATCCAACAAGCTTTGGCCTTCTTTGGGGAAATCAAAACTGCGCGCCACACCATCTAAGGTGACCGTAGCGGCACATGTTCTGGCAGCATTACCCGCATCAGAACTGCTAGCCTGCTTACGTGCACGGCCAGGTTGCGCGGAAGCAAACAGCTCGAACTTAATGCGTTCTTTTGCCAAGCCATGCGCTTTCAACGCATCGGCAATAGTCAGCATCATGGGCTCTGGGCCACAAATGAAGGCTGTGTGTACCGATGGCAGGTTGATCCAGCCACCAAACAAGCCATCGCATTTTTCGCGATCAATACGGCCTGTGAACAACTCAATTTCTTGGCCTTCTCTATCAAAAATATGAATGATAGATAGACGTTCCATATACTGGTTTTTCAGATCTTCCAGTTCTTCGCGGAACATCATGGAGCTGATCTGACGGTTGGCATACACCAGCGTGAAGCTGGCTTGTGGTTCACGCGACAAAGTGCTTTTAATAATAGAAAGCAAAGGCGTAATGCCACTACCACCCGCAAAACCTAGGTAATGACGTGTGCTTTCTGGCTCCATAGGAATATGGAAATTACCCATAGGAGGCATCGCTTCCAGTACAGCGCCTTCTGCTAATTCCTCGTTTGCCCAAGAAGAAAACGCACCGCCATCCACTCGTTTAATCCCTACGCGCAGCACACCCTCTTCCAGACCGGAACAGATGGAGTACGAACGGCGCAGTTCATCGCCTTCAAATTCACGGCGAAAAGTCAGGTACTGACCGGGAATAAACGAAAACAAGGCGTCATCTTCTGGACGCGGCTTTAAGGTAACTACTACAGCATCGCGTGTTTCGCGACGCACATCTACAACTTGCAGGGGGTGAAAGCGTGCCATGATTTCCTCCAATGGCTAGGCTTAAATACATTTGAAATAGTCAAACGGTTCCAAACAATCCAGGCAACGATAATTGGCCTTACAGGGTGTAGAACCAAACTGACTAACCCGTTCTGTACGCGTGGATTGGCAACGCGGGCATGGCACAGTCGGTGCACCTTCAGCACGCAACCAAATGCGGGCAGGTTTGCCATCTGTACTTTGCTCAACGGGCGGTGCGATGCCGTAGCCTCGCAGACGCTCTTTGCCGCGTTCGCTCATCCAGTCGGTACTCCACGGTGGCGAAAGCTGACGCTCTAGGCGTAACTGCTCTATGCCCTGAGCACGCAGAGCTGCTTCTATATCCTCGTTGATCACCGTAGTAGCCGGACAGCCTGAATAGGTAGGTGTTACCACCACAACCAGCGTGTCTTCCTCGTAATACACCTCACGGATAATGCCGAGGTCCACCAATGAGATCACTGGAATTTCAGGATCAGGCACAGCGTCTAGCCATTGCCATACCTGATCCAGTTCGGGACGAGAGAGCGTGTTCATGATGCTTACCACGTACAGCCGGGGTAGGCGCGCTGCAAGAATTGCATTTGCGCGAGGATATAACCCAAGTGCTCAGTGTGACGGCCTTGTTTGCCACCCTTGTGCATAAAGGGGTTCTCGGGCAATTTCAAGGTGGCGTGCGTCATCACCTCTTGTACACATGCCAACCAAGCATCGCGCAGGCTTTCGGGGTGTGGTGCAATACCGGCTTCTGCCAATACGGCATCAAATTCGTCGCCCATAAACAGCTCGCCGGTATAGGCCCACAAGTTGTCTAGAGCTTCTTGCATGCGACGGTGACTTTCGTCTGTGCCATCACCCAAACGTACTAATAAATCGCTACTACGCTCTAGGTGATAGGTCACTTCTTTTAGCGCTTTGGCGGCAATTTCAGCCACACGGCTATCAGAAGATTGTTCTAACGCTTGCAACTGCAACAGGTGCCACGCATCAAACAAGAACTGACGCATCAAGGTGTGTGCGTAGTCACCATTAGGCTGCTCTACCAACAGCACATTACGGAAATCTACAGCATCACGCAGATACGCTAAGTCGTCGTCGGTTTTTCCTTCACCTTGCAATTCGGCAGCCAACCCTAACCAGAACTGCGTCTGGCCAATCAGGTCTAGAGCCACGTTAGCCATGGCGATATCTTCTTCCAAGATAGGGGAATGGCCACACCATTCTGAAATCCTATGCCCCAGAATCAAAGTGCCATCACCCATGCGCAGCAACAGCTGCTGCAAAGCCGTCGTTGTGTCTAACTGGGTAGTCGTCATTACATGTGCCCCACTTCTTCAGGAATCTTGAAAAATGTTGGGTGGCGGTACACCTTGGAGTTAGCAGGCTCGAACAACGGACCGCGCTTAGAGGGTGCACTGGCCACTACATCTTCAGATTTCACTGCCCAGATGCTCACCCCTTCGTTACGACGGGTGTACACATCACGTGCATTGTTGATTGCCATTTCCGCGTCAGGCGCATGCAAGCTACCTACGTGTCTATGATTCAAACCGTGTTGACCACGGATAAAAATTTCCCACAGAGGCCATTCTTGAGACATGGTGTAGTCCTCCTTATCTCGCTTGTTATTGCTACAGTTGTAGAGTGACGTGCCGACAGGAAAGTCACCATCGGCATGTAAGGTGTTTACGCTTGCTTGCGCTGTTTTGTTTGTTTCTTCTGGGCATTAACTGCCAGCCCTTCACGGAACCAGGCCCCGTCATCCCACGCTTTAACGCGTGCGCCTAAACGCTCTTTGTTGCACGGGCCATTGCCAGCAATCACGTCAAAGAATTCGTTCCAGTCTGGTTCAGAGAAGTCGTGTGCGCCACGTTCTTCGTTCCACACCAGGTTTTCGTCTGGCACCGTCAAACCCAAGTACTTAGCTTGTGGCACAGTTTGGTCCACAAACTTCTGACGCAATTCGTCGTTAGTATTGATTTTGATTTTCCATGCCATGGACTGAGCCGAGTGCACGGAGTCTTTATCAGACGGGCCAAACATCATCAGTGCGGGGTACCAGAAACGGTTTAACGCATCTTGAGCCATGGCTTTTTGCTCTGGGCTACCGGCACACATCTTCATCATGATGTCGTAGCCTTGGCGCTGGTGGAAACTCTCTTCCTTACAGATACGAATCATGGCACGGCTATATGGGCCGTACGACGTACGCTGTAGCGGCACTTGGTTCATGATGGCCGCACCATCCACCAACCAACCCACTGCGCCAATATCGGCCCAATTCAGGGTTGGGTAATTAAAGATGGACGAATACTTCATCTTGCCGGAGTTCAGCAATTCGATGAGTTCATCACGGCTCACGCCCAGCGTTTCAGCCGCACAGTACAAGTACAGGCCGTGACCGGCTTCGTCTTGTACCTTCGCCAACAAAATTGCTTTACGTTCTAGCGTAGGAGCGCGCGTAATCCAGTTACCTTCTGGCAACTGACCTACCACTTCAGAGTGAGCGTGCTGACCAATCTGACGAATCAGGGTCTTACGGTAGCCTTCTGGCATCCACTCTTTAGGTTCGATTTTTTCGCCGTTCTCTATACGCTCCATGAAGGCCTGTTCTTCTGCCGACATTTCATCAATGCGGCGTACGCGATCACTGCCCGTATTAATTACCTGTGCATACATAGGATTTCACCTTGCGTTCTATACTCGTTCAATAATCAGTGCGATACCTTGCCCTACGCCAATGCACATTGTGCACAGCGCATAGCGGCCGCCTTGGCGATGCAGTTGGTAGGCTGCAGTCGCTGCCAGACGAGCACCACTCATACCCAGTGGGTGGCCTATAGCAATAGCACCCCCGTTAGGATTCACATGTGGCGCATCATCTGCCAGCCCCAATTGGCGTGTTACGGCCAAGGCTTGGGCAGCAAACGCCTCATTCAATTCGATTAGGTCCATGTCTTCTAAGCGCAAGCCGGCGCGTTTTAATACGCGACGTGTGGCTTCTACTGGACCAATACCCATAACGCGCGGCTCCACACCAGCAGCCGCCATCGCTACAACGCGGGCCAGTGGTTTAAAACCTTGTTGTGCGGCCATGGCTTCAGAGGCCACTACCAGCGCACATGCGCCATCGTTCACGCCAGAAGCATTACCAGCAGTCACGCTCAGGTCAGCACCGTTTACGCCTTTTAATTTGGCCAACTGCTCTACACCAGTACCGGGACGTGGGTGTTCGTCTTCAGTCACCAGAATAGGATCGCCTTTACGCTGCGGAATGCTGACGGACATGAGTTCGTCGCTAAACACACCCGCTGCTTGCGCTGCTGCCCAACGTGCTTGGCTGCGTGCGGCAAACAAGTCTTGGTCTTCACGGCTGATGTTGAAATCAGCAGCAACGTTGTCCGCGGTTTGCGGCATCGTATCTACACCAAAGGCCGCGGCCAATTTGGGGTTCACAAAGCGCCAGCCAATGGTGGTGTCGTACACCGCATTGCTGCGTGAAAACGCGCTGGTTGCTTTGGGCATCACAAAAGGCGCACGGCTCATGCTTTCCACACCGCCTGCCACGATGAAATCACAATCACCTGCTTTAATAGAACGGGCGGCCATACCTACAGCATCCAAGCCCGAACCACACAGTCTGTTAATGGTAGTAGCCGGTACATTCACTGGCATACCAGACAGCAGTACAGCCATACGCGCCACGTTGCGGTTATCTTCACCCGCTTGGTTCGCACAGCCAAAAATCAGATCGTCCACCAGCGACCAGTCCGCATTAGGATTTCGCTGCATCAGTGCAGTCAACGGCATTGCCGCCAAATCATCTGCTCGTACTGACGACAAGGCGCCACCATATCTGCCTATGGGTGTACGTACAGCGTCACAGATAAAAGCCTCGGACATAGGTCTGTTTCTCCTGTTGGATCCGCTCCGGCTAATTCAATGACCGACCGGACGGTTATATATAAACATATGAGTATTTAGCCATTTAATACATTACAGTTCAATGAGGGTTTTCTCTTAATTTGTAATGTTTCAGGCTAAATTTTTTTGCTACTGACTACAACACGGCTGCCAAACGCTCTAGACGTTGGCTGATTTGTTGGCTCTTGGCTGGCAGCTCACCATCAATGCTGACGAAATCGGCCACCACTTTGGCATCGGCCATTTTCGACAGTGCCACATACAAGCGCGCAAACAACTGACGCGCGGCATGGCCTTCCCAATTTTCAGGTAACGCCTCTACCGGCAAGTGCGGCGCACGCAAAGCTACATGCCTAAACTCGTGCACCATGACTAACCGTAATGTTAATGCGGTCGCCGGCTCTAGCTGCGACAGCATTGCTTCCACGGGTTGGAAATGCGAGATAAAACCTTGGTAAGCCTCGGCATATACGGGCAGATCCCAATGTTCGGCCACAAAGGTGCGCATGTTATCGCGCCCTTGTAGCACTTCTGCCTGCCACACCAGCACTTGCTTTGGTAGTGGCACATCGTCTGGGCCCATCGCCAAACGTGGGCTAACCGCTGCGTAGCCCAAGCGCTTCAAAGTGCGCATAATGGATTCAGATTCATCGCCCTCTACATACACTAGCCGCCACTGCTGCGTGGCTTGGTAGTCGTAGAGCACCTTCGCCGCATACGAGAACTCAGCTCGTGCGGCGTTAGTTAGGCGATAAAAACTGCGACGCCCTGAGCGTTCGCCCTGCAACTGCCCCGCTGCCATCAAACGCGACACCGCTGTGCGTACTAGGTTTTCACTAATACCCACAGCAGCACAACTCTCGATGATATTTCCCATCCACAACACACCACCGCGCGGCTCTACCACATCACCATATAAGGTAACGATGAAAGCTGCCGCTTTAAGCTGGCAGTTCAGCAGCAGTGTATCCACAAGCTGCTGACCTGCGTTACTAGTGGTGTACTGCGTAGACGTGGACGGTTGTGGCATAAGACTCAATACATAGAAGAGGTGTCAGCCTCAAAATGTACCAGTTTCTGCTACAGCTAGCAGCTTTTGACATGGTTCTGGGGTCATTCCCGCTGCTGCAAAATGACGCAAGCGTTCTACTACCTCGCCCACACCACGCTCTACGGCGTCTTGCAACAAGCCACCACGCCAGCGTGGGAAGCCATAGCCATGGATTTCAACCAAATCCACATCCGCCGAACGTTGGGCAATACCTTCTTGCAAAATGAGTGCCGCTTCGTTCACCATCGGCAACACCAAGCAATCAATAATGTCTTGCTCGGTCCACGCTTGCTTGGAAGCATCTGCAGACACAGCGGCAATCACGTCAGCCACAACAGAGGACTCTATAGCCTTACGCTCACCAGGCACGTAGTCATACCAACCACCATTGGTTTTTTGACCCAATCTGCCCATCTCGCACAACTGTTCAGCCACCGGCGCAAATACTTCTTCGCCACGTTCTTTGGCTGCTTTGCGCTGGAATGCCGCAATATCCAAACCACCCAAGTCTTGGGCTTCAAACGGCCCCATAGGCATGCCGTAGGCGCGCATTGCTGCATCAACCTGACTAGGTGTTGCACCAGCCAACAACACACGCTCTGCTTGTGCACGCAACACACGCAAAATACGGTTGCCAATAAAGCCATCACAAATACCTGCACGCACCGGAATTTTGCGTAACGTCGCTGCCAATGCAAAACTGGTGGCCAAGGTTTGAATCGACGTTTGTTCCGTTGGCACAATTTCCAACAGCTTCATGATTTGCGCTGGGCTAAAGAAGTGCAGGCCGATAAAACGTTCTGGCGCTACTACACCGTGAGCAATAGCTGCTGGGTCCAGATACGAGGTATTGGTCGCTAAAATAGCATCCAGGCGACACACTGCAGACAACTGCGCAAACACATCGCGCTTCACCTGCAAGTCTTCAAACACGGCTTCGATGACCAAATCCACTTCGGCCAAGCCGGTGTAATCAGTCACGCCACGCACACCGGCAACACGGGCTTCAGCCGTTTCTGCACTCATGCGGCCACGCTTCACGCTACTCTCGTAAGTAGCACGTATGCGATCTAAACCACGTTGCAGTGATTCGGCGTCACGCTCCATCAACACCACAGTAATACCCGCATCGCGCAAGGCCATGGCAATCCCTGCACCCATTGTGCCGCCACCTACCACACCCGCTAGCTGTATCTCTTTGGTGTCTACACCTTTGATTTCAGGTGGACGTGTGGCACCGCGCTCGGCGAAAAACACATGACGCAAAGCTCGTGCTTGCGCTGAACCACGTAAGGTCAAAAAGGTTTCGCGCTCAAAAGCCTGCGCTTCAGCAACAGGCGCTTCGCATGCACGCTTCACACATTCCAACGCCATGGCTGGTGCTTGCAAACGCTTGTCGCGGGGCAGTAGGTCTTTAGCAACCTGCTCCCATTCTTCGGATGACAATGCTGCTCCCGCTACGGGGCGCTGCAACACAGGCGCTGGCAACGGTTGCTCTACCACTGTACCTAACCACGTCAATGCGTTTTGCTGTAGGTCATTTTCAAAAACCGCATCCACCAACCCTACGTCCAAAGCCGCTGGTGCTTTGATGGGTGAGCCTTTTACTACCATTTCAGCCGCTTTACGTGCGCCCACCAAACGAGGCAAACGTACGCAACCGCCCGCACCGGGTACCAAGCCCAAATTCACTTCGGGCACACCCAATTGTGCGTTCGCCAACGCCACACGGAATCGACATGCCAACGCCACTTCCAAGCCGCCGCCCAAAGCACTGCCATGAATGGCGGCGACCCAGGGTGTAGTGGCTTGTTCAATCGCAGCGATCACATCAGGCAAATGTGGGGCCTGCGGCGGTTTTCCAAACTCGTTAACGTCTGCACCCGCAATAAAGGTACGCCCTGCGCACGTCAGGAGTACCGCCTGCACAGAGGGGTCAGCATCCAACGTTTGCACGGCGGCAATCAAGCCGCTACGCACTTCTCTGGACAGTGCATTGACCGGTGGATTATCCACCTGCACAATCGCAATCGCCCCACTACGTTCAATAGCAATATTCATCGTTTACATCCCCAGATAGGCAGAGCGTATACGTGGGTCTTCAATCAATTGCTGAGCGGGGCCGGACAAGGTGATGTGCCCTGTTTCCATCACATAGCCCCTATCGGCAACTGATAATGCGCCAAACGCATTTTGCTCTACCAACAATACGGTGACGTCCAACTCTTTCAGACTTTTCACCACATCAAAAATCTGAGCCACCAAAATGGGGGCCAACCCCATGCTGGGCTCATCTAATAATAAGCACGACGGACGGCTAAGCAGCGCACGAGCTATCGCCAACATTTGTTGCTGCCCACCCGACAACCCTCCAGCGGCCAAATTACGTTTTTCACGCAAAATTGGAAACATGTTGAAGGCGTCTTCCATGTCCCGCTCTACTTTGTCGTCGGTGTACAGGTACGCACCTAAACGCAAGTTTTCCTCTACCGTTAGGCTAGTAAAAATCTGACGTCCTTCCGGTGACTGCGCTAAACCGCGCTTCACGCGTTGGTAGGCTGGCATGGTGTTTAGGTTTTCACCCCTGAAAACAATATTGCCATCTTGCACTGGTTGAATACCAGACAAGCAACGTAACAAGGTGGTTTTACCCGCGCCGTTAGCCCCCACTACCACGACGATCTCGCCAGCACTAATTTCCAGATCAATGCCATGCAGCACTTCGATGCGACCATAGCTGGAACGTAATTGATTAACACTCAGCATATTTGGCTGCCTCCTCTTTTGCGCCTGCACCTAGATAGGCTTCGATTACACGCGGATGGCTAGCGATCTCTGCAGGCACACCTTCAGCAATTTTTTCACCGTGATCCAGCACCACGATTTGATTGGAAATACGCATCACCATTTTCATGTCATGCTCGACCAGTAAAATCGCAATACCGCTGCTAGCCACTTCGGCCACCAGCTTTTCAATTTCTTCTGTTTCTACGGCGTTACACCCCGCAGCAGGCTCATCCAACAGTAGCAACTTAGGCCCTAACGCTAAAGCTCTGGCAATTTCCAAACGTTTTAACGACCCGTAGGACAGCGAACCGGCCTCGAATTCTGCCGCACGCCCTAGCCCTACACGTTCTAATAGCTCACGCGCTTGATCTTCTGAACGCTTGGTGCGTCTACGTGCCGAAGGCAAGCCCAACAAATCAGCCAACAATGACCCATTTTCTTGCAGGTGAAAGCCCGTCGCTACGTTTTCCAATGCCGTCATCGTAGGGAAAATCTGCAAGTTTTGAAAGGTACGAGACATCCCACGGCGCGCCAACAAGTGCGGTGCCATACCGGTCACAGGCTCGTTGTTCAGCAATACCTCGCCTTGCTGTGGTTGATACACCCCCGACAGCATATTAAACAAGGTGGTTTTACCGGCACCGTTAGGCCCAATTACCGACACAATTTCACTTTCGCGTACTGCAAAGCTCACATCGTGTACCGCACGCAAACCACCGAAAGAGATGCCTACGTTGTTAACGTCTAATAAACTCATTAGCCTCTCCCGCGTAGTTTTTTCGACAAGCTAGGCAACACGCCTTCGCGCATAAATATCATGACCAGCATCATGATCAAGCCCAACACAATCTGCTCGTACTCTTGCAAGAAGGTCAGCACTTGCGGCAACGCCGTCAGTAAGGTGGCGCCAAATACGGCCCCCAACACGGACGCTGCACCACCCAATACCGCCATGGTCACAATTTCAATAGAGTGCATAAAGCCCGCGACGTCAGGCGTCACGAAACGGTTTTGCATCGCTAAGATGGAACCTGCAAACGAAGCATAAATAGCCGAAATCACAAAACCACGCAGTTTGAACTGTGCCACGTCTACACCTACGGTACGCGCAGCCACTTCGGAACCGTGCAAGGCACGTAAGGCACGACCTGTTGCGCTGTACTGCAAATTCAAGGCAATGGCTGCACCAATGACCAAAGCAATACCGCTAAAGGCATACCAAAACTCGGCATTGCTAAGATTCAAGCCCCACTCTTTCAGCAAAGCACGCAAACCGGGGTCAGCCACCACAATGCCATCTGGGCCACCGGTTAACCATGCTTCATTCGTCAGAATCATGGAAATTAGCACACCAAAACCCAAGGTAGCTACCGACAAGTAGTAGCCTTTAAGGCGCAAAATTGGCCGCCCCACCAACCAGGCCAACACACCCGAAATAAGCGCACCCAGCACAGCGGCTGACAGCACTGAAACCCCTAAGTATTTAGGCGCTAGCGCACATGCGTAAGCACCTATACCTATAAAGCCTGCATGGCCCAGACTAATCTGCCCCACAAAACCCGTAAGAATCACAATACCTACTACAGCCAAGCTGTTCACAAACACCAGTGAACCCACACGCAAGTAGTAAGAAGATGGGAAAAACCACGGTGCAATCGCAATCAGCGCAATAAGGATCAGCAAGGTGGCATGTTTAGGAGACAATCGTTTCATGGTTTACACCCTCTCCATGGATTTACGCCCAAACAAACCCTGCGGCATCAAGAACAGTACCGCCAGAATCACCACAAATGCCGCGGCATCTTTGTATTGCGAGCTGATGTAGCCTGCCGTCATGGCCTCTAATACGCCCAACAAAATACCGCCTACCAATGCACCTTTAGGGTTGCCCATACCGCCCAACATCGCCGCCGCAAAACCTTTAAGTGCCATGGTCATACCGATGTCGTAACTGGTCAGCGTAATGGGGGTCACCAATACACCAGCCAATGCACCAATCGCTGCCGACAAGGCAAACGACAAAGTCATCACATACTTGGTATTAATACCCACCAACACCGCTGCAATACGGTTATTAGCCGTTGCCAATACTGCGCGCCCTGTCAGCGTACGTGTAAAGAACAACCACAACCCAACAAACACAACCAACGCACCAGCAATCACCCATAAGCTCTGTGGCAAAATTGTTGCCCCCAGCAGCCTGATGGGATCATCTCCTGAAAACGCAGGGAATCTATGCAACTGCTTATCAAACACCAGTTGCACCACCCCACGTACAAAAATGGATGCCCCGATCGTAATAATGATCAGGCTTACTACCGGCGCACCGCGTGCCGGTTCAATCGCTAACTTGTTCAGCAACACCCCAATCGCTGCTGTCACCACAATGGCCAATGCCGCCGCCAGGGGTAATGGCGCACCTGCGGTATACGCCGCAGCAGTAATCATGCCCCCCAACATCACAAACTCGCCTTGCGCAAAGTTCGCCACATCTGAGGCGTTATAAATAATGGTAAAACCCAGTGCCACTAACGCGTAGACGGCACCTACCGTCAGCCCCGATAACAGGAACTGCATAAATTCGGACATAGCTGTCTCCAGACCTTCTGCGTGCCCACCGTGGGGTGGTGACTAACGCCACACCCCACGGATAGCCGTATTACTCAATGATTGTCCATTTGCCATCACGGATTTCCAGCATGCGGAATGCTGTCAAATCCAGACCCAAGTGGTCCTCTGGAGACATGGTGTAGATACCGGTTGTACCTACCAAGCCTTGAGTGGCTTCCAGCGCATCACGAATGGCTGCTGGATCAGTGGAACCGGCACGCTCAATCGCATCAACGATCAAGTACAACGCGTCATGCGCATAACCACCGAAAGTGGATACTGGCTTGCCAGTTTTGCTCTCGTAGCGCTCTTTGTACGCCTGCACAGCAGGGCGTTGTGGATCATCAGCCGCCAACAACTCAGCTACCAACAGCGGTGTACCTGGCAGGCGTATACCTTCTGCTTCTTTAGCACCAGCCAACTCGATGAAGGCATCAGACGCTACACCGTGGGATTGGTACAAAGGCAGATCAATAGCCAACTGTGAGTAGTTACGTGTCACGATGGCAGGACCAGAACCCAGCCCCATCACCATGATGGCCTGAACACCCTCTTTATTTTTCAGGTTGGTCAGCTGTGGTGTCATATCGGCATCAGTAGGACCGAAGATTTCGTCGCCCACTACCTTAATGTCGTACTCACCCACGATATCCAAGCACTGTTTGCGCATGGAAGAACCGAAGCTATCCGAGCCGGACAATAGACCTACGTTGTGCAGATCACGTTTTTTCATGTCCTCGAAGATCTTGGCACATGCCATACGATCTGTATGAGGGGTTTTGAATGTGTGTTTACGTACTGGCTGTGTGATTTCAATGGCGCCAGCCAGAGAAATAAATGGAATACCAGCCTCTTCCACCACTGGCATGATAGCCATGGTAGCGCCAGTAGTAGAGCCACCAATAATGGCAACCACTTCATCATCTTCTACCAAACGCGTAGCAAAAGTACGTGCTTTGTTTGCATCGCTTGCATCATCGTACGAGATCAAACGGATTTTTTCGCCCTTAACACCAACACCTCCTCTGGCATTGATATCCTCGACAAGGATTTTCAGTGTCTGTTCTTCGGGCTCGCCCAGAAAGGATGCAAAACCTGTGGAAGATACAGAAGAACCTATCAGTATCTCGGCTTGGCTACCCATTGCCACGCAGGACAATACGGCGGCTACAGCAAGTTTGCACACGTTTTTCTTTGACGCGTATTGAGTCATCTCATGTCTCCTAGCTTGTTGAAGTGAACTGCTTGTTATGGGTGTGGCCACGTAGGCCACACCTTGATTTCTTTGTTCTTACTGTGTCACCGGCCTACGCCACATCACCACGCGAAAGCGGTTTGCCACAAAAGCGGCATCCGCCACACACGCATTTCCTGCTGGGTTAGCACCCGTTACGTGGAAATCACTGAATGCAGCGCTCTGGTTCACATAAATACCGCCCATCAAGTTGATGGACAGGTTCACCCCTGCTGCCGCAAACGCTTGGATCGCGTTTTCTGTTGCGTCAGCATCGGTTTCGTACAAGGCAGCGGTAATCGCCCCTTTGGTTCTGGCTAAGGTAGCGGCGCGACGTACCCCTTCTTCGGCACTGTCTACTGCCACCAAAAATACGATGGGGCCAAAGCACTCTGTGCCATACAAGGTTTCGTCTTCTGCCTGTACTGACAACAGCAATGGCGTTGCAGTACGTGCGCCCTCTAAGCCTTCAATGGCGGAAGAATCTCGCACAATAGGGGCTACCTTGCGCATGGCTTGTACGCGTTCCAAGGTGTCCGTATTGGCTAATGCGCCCGCCACCATGGCTGCTCGTGTTGGTTCAGACAGCAAACCGTCAATGGCAGCAGCAATACCTTGCTGTACCTCTTCCAATGTCTTGTGTTCGTCACCCGCGCGAATCCCCGCTTTAGGGATAAAAATATTCTGTGGAGCCGTACACATTTGGCCGCTATACAGTGCCAAAGAGAACGCAATGTTCTGGCACATGCCTTTGAAATCATCAGTCGAGGACACCACAATGCTGTTCACACCGGCTTCTTCGGTGTACACCAGCGGCGTAGCCGCGTTAGCACGCAACCATTTACCAAAGGTGTGCGAACCGGTGTAATCAATTTGTGCCACATCGGGGTGTTCGGCCAAGGTTTTGGCCAAACCAGTGCCGGCATCTTCCGCCGCCAACAACACGACATCGGCAGGGAAGCCTTGCTCTGTCAGTACTTCACGTGCCACTTGTACGGTAATTGCCATGGGCAAAATAGCAGCAGGATGCGGTTTGGCAATGACGGTATTACCGGTCATCAAATTTGCAAACAGGCCTGAATAACTGTTCCATGTAGGGAAAGTTTGGCAGCCAATCAGCACCGAAACACCACGTGGAATAATCTGCCAATGCTTTTCTAGCACCAGATCACCGGCCTTGCCTTGTGGTTTCACCCACTGCGCTTGTGCAGGAATGCGTGCCATTTCAGCCCACGCATACGCCAAGGCTTCCAGACCGCGATCTTGTGCGTGCGGGCCGCCCGCTTGAAACGCCATTGGAAATGCCTGACCCGATGTATGCATCACGGCATGAGCCATCTCGAAACTGCGTTTATTCAAACGTGCCAAAATTTCTAAACACACCCCGGCGCGTGCTTCGTGCGACGCAGATGCCCACGCTTTGGCTGCATTGCGAGAATGCTCCACCAACGCATCGGCGTCTAAGGCTGGGTACGTAATACCCAGCACAGGACCGTAGGGGGACTGCTCTTGACCCACTGTTGGGGTACCAGGGTGACCCGGTAAATCGAAGTGGCTGTTCAGGCTAGCTTCATACGCTGCCAAACCATCGTCTTTAGCCGTTTCACCGTAAAACTTGCCGCTGGGAACCTCTGGATAAACGGTCCAGAACCCGCGCTGTTGCAGGGCTGTTAACGCCGCCTCTAGGGTGGCGCGGTGCTGTTCAAATAAACTCTGCATACTGGTTTTTCCTATGTCTACATTTTCGGAAATATTATTGACCGACCGGACGGTTTATGCAATAGTAACAACCCGAATACCCGAACTTTGAGAAAATAACCAAAAGAATCAAAACCTACCAAAGCAAGGTTCGGCACTACTGGTTCGTAAAAGCAATAGGAGACATGCAATGAACCCTGCACACGATTGCGTGCTGAGTCGCCTTGAACAAGGCGTACTACACCTGACCCTGAACAGGCCAGACAAACTTAATTCGTTCAACACGGAAATGCACTTGGCTTTACGCGCCGAATTTGAGCGTGCCAGCCAAGATCCTGAAGTACGAGCGGTACTGCTTACGGGTGCGGGACGCGGTTTTTGTGCCGGGCAAGATCTGGGCGATAGAGATCCTCGCAAAGCCGAAGCGGCTCCTGACTTGGGGCAAACCATTGAACAGTTCTACAACCCACTGATTCGCCAAATACGTGCGCTGGAAAAGCCCGTTATTTGTGCAGTAAACGGTGTGGCTGCTGGTGCTGGTGCCAATATCGCACTGGTGTGTGACATCGTATTGGCGGCACGCTCTGCTAAATTTATTCAAGCCTTTTCCAAAATTGGTTTAGTTCCAGACTCTGGCGGTACATGGAGCCTGCCTAACCTCATCGGTGAAGCACGCGCCAAAGCCTTAGCTCTGACCGCAGCACCTGTAGATGCCACCACAGCCGCTGAATGGGGCATGATTTGGCAAGCCGTAGAAGACGTTGAATTGCAAGACACTGCTACCAAACTGGCACGTCAATTGGCTCAAGGTCCTACCTTTGGCTTGGGCTTGATCAAACAAGCCATTCAAGCCGCTTCTGAAAACAGCCTAGATCAACAATTGGATCTGGAGCGTGATCTACAGCGCCGTGCAGGCCGCAGTCACGACTACGCCGAAGGCGTCACCGCTTTCTTGGAAAAGCGCGCACCTGAATTCAAGGGGAAATAAGATGAGCACAACCACGCTATCCCCTCAGGCTTTAGCACAAGCTTGCGCAGACGCCATGTGGGCAGACGATCACGCTACCAAACATCTAAACATGGAATTACTGGGTGTAGATGCTGGCCAAGCGTCTATTCGTATGCGCATTGCCAAACACATGTTAAATGGCCATGGCACCTGTCACGGTGGCTACATGTTCACTTTGGCAGATTCTTGTTTTGCTTTTGCCTGCAACACCTATAACCAACGAACAGTGGCCCAACAATGCTCTATCAGCTACTTGGCTCCTGCATTCGAAAACGATGAACTCACGGCTACCGCACGTGAAGTCAGCCGAGCTGGCCGCAGTGGTATTTACGATATTAGTCTCCACAACCAACGTGGCGAACATATTGCTGAATTCCGCGGCCTTTCGCGCACCATCAAAGGCTCATTATTGCCTGACAGCCAGTCCTAAGAGGCTAGGTTAATCAAAGAAAATAGAGAAGTAGAGGACACAAAATCATGGAACCTATCATTCCTAACAAAGCTGATCTGGACCCCATAGTACTGGCATCACGTGACGAAATTTCCGCGCTGCAGTTAGAACGTATGAAATGGTCGCTGACGCACGCCTACGAAAATTCGCCTTTTTATAAAGCGCGTTTCGACGAAGCCGGTGTACACCCATCTGATTTGAAAACCTTGGCTGATTTGGCTAAGTTCCCCTTTACCTGCAAAGACGATCTGCGCAAATCGTACCCATTCGGGATGTTTGCGGTACCACGTGAAAAGCTGTCTCGTATCCACGCATCGTCTGGCACTACCGGTAAACCTACCGTTGTAGGCTACACCCGCAATGACATCGATACATGGGCCACATTGGTTGCCCGCTGTATTCAAGCCGCAGGCGGCAGACCTGGCGATATCATGCACAACGCCTACGGTTACGGCCTGTTTACGGGCGGTTTGGGTGCGCACTACGGCGCAGAGAAACTGGGTTGTACGGTAGTACCAATTTCTGGCGGTATGACCGAACGTCAGGTATCCCTGATTAACGACTTCAAACCCCGCATCATCATGGTGACCCCGTCCTACATGCTGTCTATTTTGGATGAGTTCCATCGCCAAGGTTTAGACCCACGCGAATGCTCGCTAGAAGTGGGTATTTTCGGTGCTGAGCCTTGGACTAACGCCATGCGTTTGGAAATTGAACAAGCTTTCGATATGCACGCTGTGGATATCTATGGTTTGTCTGAAGTCATGGGCCCAGGCGTTGCCAACGAATGTGTAGAAACCAAAGATGGTCTGCACATTTGGGAAGATCACTTCTACCCTGAAATCATCAACCCCGAGACTGGCGAAGTACTGCCTGACGGTGAAGAAGGTGAGCTGGTGTTCACCACACTGACCAAAGAAGGCCTGCCTATTATTCGTTACCGCACCCGCGACTTGACCCGTTTGCTACCCGGCACAGCCCGCAGCATGCGCCGTATGGCCAAAGTTACTGGCCGCAGCGACGACATGATCATTTTGCGTGGCGTGAACGTGTTCCCCACACAAATCGAAGAGCAAATTTTGAAATGCGACGGCTTGGCTGCGCACTTCAAAATTGAACTGAACAAATCGGGTCGTATGGATAACATGACTGTGCACGTTGAATGCCAGCCACAATCCAACGATGACGCCTCGCGCCAACGTGCAGCCAAAGAATTGGCCCACCACATCAAGAGCATCATCGGTATTAGCACACACATCAACATTGCTCAGCCTGGAACCTTGCGCTCCGAAGGCAAAGCACAACGTATTGTGGACAACCGACCCAAGCAATAATACCCCTTGTACATCAGCCTGTTACAGGCTGATGTACAAGAATACGCTACACTGATAGTTTTACTTTTACAGGAAAAATATGGCTCGCTCACGCGCAGCTGACTTTGAAGAAAAGCAGTTGCACATCTTAACCAATGCTGCTGCCGTTTTTGCAGAACTGGGCATGGAAAAAGCCTCCATGTCACAAGTTGCTGCTCGCAGCCAAGTTTCCAAGGCTTTGCTGTATCACTACTACCCCAGCAAAAGCGCCTTAATTTTCGATATTATTCGCAGTCACTTAGAAGAACTGGATGACGCGCTAGAAATTGTTGCCGAAGAAAGCAAGAACGATCCTGCTGAAGTACGCCTGCGTAAATTAGTGCGCCAAATTCTAGAATGTTATCGTGACGCCGATGACAAACACTTGGTGCAGTTGAATTGCCAGCGCTCGCTTCCCGAAGACGAAGCCCAAGAAATCCATATGCTGGAACGCAAAATCGTGGTGCAGATTGCGAATACCATTCGTGAAATCAACCCCGATATCAATGCGGAACGCCCATTGCTCAAACCCGTGACCATGTCACTGTTTGGGATGCTGAACTGGGTATATATGTGGTTTAGGCCCGATGGCCCTATTAGTCGTGAAGAATACGCCGACTTGGCGACGACCTTAATTCTGGAAGGTCTGAAAAACATACGGTAAGCCTAGCGCTTACCGCTTATCTCCTAACCCCTGCCACTCCAGCATGGGGGCATCAATATCTAACATGGCTAACACTCGTTGCAATGAGTGATCTACCAATTCTTCTATATTCTGTGGTTTGAAATAAAACGCCGGTAATGGTGGAAAGATAATGCCCCCCATTTCCGTCACTGCTGTCATATTACGCAAATGCGCTAGGTTAAAGGGTGTTTCCCTAACCATTAGCACCAAGCGGCGGCGCTCTTTAAGCACCACGTCGGCAGCGCGTGTAATCAGGTTATCGGCCAAACCGTGCGCAACCGAACCTAAGGTACGCATAGAACACGGTACGATCACCATGCCCGCTGTTCTAAAGCTACCACTAGCAATGCTAGCGCCCACTTCTTTATGGCTGTGCACCACGTCGGCTAAGTCGTACAACTGCTGACGCGTCATGCCCAATTCGTGGTCTAAGTTCAGCACAGCGGCGGGGGAAACCACCAAGTGGCTTTCCACCCCCTCGCAGCGCTGCAACATTTGCAACAAGCGCACGGTATATAGCGCGCCTGTTGCGCCTGTCATGGCAACAATAATGCGTTGCCTTATGCTTGAACTCATTCCAGAGCCCCAGCCTCACGCAACATCGTTTCCAGTTCGCCGTTTTCGAACATCTCGGACACGATGTCTGAACCACCAACAAACTCACCGCCAATGTACAACTGAGGAATAGTAGGCCAGCTAGAGAAATCTTTAATGCCTTGGCGCACTTCGTCATCGTCCAATACGTTCACCGTCACCACTTGGTTCAGGCCAACTGCACGCAAAATCTGAATCGCGCGTGACGAGAAACCACACTGTGGCGCTTGCGCTGTACCTTTCATGAACAACACAACTGGATTCTCAGTTACGGTTTCACGGATAAAATCTTGAACATCGCTCATGGTCTATACCACCTTATAAATCGTTAATGCACCCACCGGATATACGTTCAATTCCGGCTAGATCCTGTTTGCTGTGCACCGCCGTGAAACCGGCCTGCTGCAACATGTGACGTACCTGTACAGCTTGATCCCAACCATGTTCCAGCCAAAGCTGCCCTGAAGGCAACAAAAACTGTGAAGCACCGTTGATAATAGTCTGCAAATCGGTCAAACCATCTGCCCCATCACTGAGCGCCATATCTGGCTCAAAGCGCACATCACCCTCTGATAGATGGGGATCATTTGCTGCAATGTAAGGGGGGTTGGAGACAATTAAATCAAAACCTTCAACGCCTTGCAGAGCATCGTACCAACTCCCTGCAAAAAATTCGACTTTTGCACACAAATCGTGGGCGTTTTGCGTAGCCACTTGCAACGCATCGGCACTGAAATCGGTAGCAATCACCTGTGCGTCAGGGCGCGCTAGCGCAATGGAAATAGCCACAGCGCCACTCCCTGTTCCTAAATCTACCACACGCGGCTGGCTACGCCCTTCTAGGCTAGCTAAGGCTTGCTCAACAAGGGTTTCCGTATCTGGCCTAGGGATTAACACATGGGGCGACACGGCAAAACGGTGCCCCATAAACTCGCGCCAACCCACTAAATACGCCATAGGCGTACCGCTAAGCCGTGCTTTTTCTAACGCCGTGTACTGCTGTATGGCATCGTCTGAAAGCACATCGGTATCGTGCGCGATTAACCACGCACGATTCACACCTAGAATATGCTCCCACAGCATTTGCTGCTCTAATCGGGGCAAAGCAGAAGCACGCTGCCACGCGCGTAGGGTGTTCATCAGGCGTGCGCCAATGCCGCCAACTGTTCGGCCTGATGTTCGGCCAACAAGGCATTGATCAACTCTTCCATATCACCTTCCATGATGTAGCCCAATTTGTAGAGCGTTAGGTTGATACGGTGATCGGTCACCCTACCCTGTGGATAGTTATAGGTACGAATACGCTCAGACCTATCGCCAGTACCCACCAATGAACGTCGTTGGTCGGATTCTTTTTGTTGTTGTGCACGCAACTGCTGATCTTTCAGTCGTGCCGCCAATACTTGCATGGCTTTATCGCGGTTACGGTGCTGAGAACGGTCATCTTGACACTCCACCACTACACCTGTGGGCAAGTGGGTAATACGCACTGCAGAATCCGTTTTGTTCACGTGCTGACCACCCGCACCACTGGCGCGGAAGGTATCAATACGCAGATCGCTGCTGTTGATGACGATATCGGACGCTTCATCAGCCTCGGGCATAATCGCGACAGTTGCCGTAGAGGTGTGCACACGGCCTTGCGCTTCAGTTTCTGGCACGCGCTGTACACGGTGAGCACCCGACTCAAACTTCAGTTGACCATAGACGCCGTCACCCTCAATACGGGCGATGACTTCTTTATAGCCACCCATTTCAGCGTCATGCCCAGAGATCATCTCTACACGCCAGCCTTTTTGTTCGGCAAAACGGCTGTACATACGCAACAAGTCGCCCGCAAAAATCGCGCTTTCATCACCACCGGCGCCCGCACGAATCTCTAAGTAGATGCCACGGCCATCGTCTGGGTCTTTAGGCAGCAACAAAATCTGCAGTTCATCTTCCAACTGCGCGATGCTGTCACGAGCAATACGGTATTCTTCTTCACCCATTTCGCGCATTTCTGGGTCACGCATCATTTCTTGTGCGGTTTCCAAATCACCCTCAGTCGCCACATAACGATTAAAGGCTTCAACCACAGGATCCAATTCGGAACGCTCTCGCGACAATTTGCGGAAGATGTCCATATTTGATGCGGTATCAGGCTCAGCTAATAGAGCATCCAATTCAATCAACCGGTGAGCCAATTGCTCCAACCGGGTACGCATAGAGTCTTTCATAAGCAGGGAAATAGAGAGAAAACGGTAGAGACCAGAGTGCGGGCCCGTGCAAGTTACTGCTCACAGCCCTTAATTAAACGCAACAGAGCGTCGCTACCGGCGACGATGCGAGTCTGGCAGTAAACGCGGCAGCATATCCAGCAACTGTTCTCGTTGTGGACCTTCGCTACGGTTCAATTCGGCCATGGGGCCGTGCAGGTACTTCTGGGTTAGGCTATGCGCTAACCATTCCATCACCTCTTCAGGTGAATCACCGCGAGCCAACATGCGACGAGCCCTATCCAGCTCCAGCTGGCGCAGCTGATCCGCATTACGCTGTACATCTACCAGCGTTGGCACGATTTCGCGGTTATACAACCAGTGCATAAAGTTTTGCACTTGGGTATCAATAATCGCCTCGGCTTGAACTACAGCCGCTTTACGGGCGTCTGTACCTTGCTGTACGACACGACCCAAATCGTCTACTGAGTACAAGTACACATCCGACAAACGAGAGACTTCGGGTTCTATATCGCGAGGTACGGCTAAATCCACCATCACCATAGGACGGTGTTTACGAGTACGAATAGCGCGCTCTACCATCCCTAAACCTAGGATGGGCAAGGAACTGGCCGTACAGGACACAATGACATCGTACTGATCTATATGATCTGGCAGATCAGATAACTTCATGGTCTGTGCCGAAAAGCGGTTCGCTAAGGTTTCGGCTCGGTCTACGCTACGGTTAGCCACACACATGGACTTGGGGCTAGCAGCAGCAAAGTGGGTGGCGCACAACTCAATCATTTCGCCAGCACCAATAAACAACACCTTGCTGTCGCCTAGGCTACCGAATACGCGCTCAGCCAAACGTACTGCTGCCGCTGCCATCGATACAGACTGCGCACCAATAGCAGTTTGCGAACGTACTTCTTTAGCCACAGAAAAAGTGCGTTGAAACAACTGATGCAACAACGTGCCCAGCGCACCCGCTTCTTCAGCCGCTTTCACCGCATCTTTCATTTGCCCCAAAATTTGAGGCTCGCCCAACACCATAGAATCTAAGCCGCTCGCCACACGGAATGCGTGACGTACAGCACCATTTTGCTGGTAACGATAAAGATGGGGAACAAGCTCGCTGGATTTCAAACGGTTGAAATCCGCCATCCACTCTGGCAAACGCTCGGCCACGTGCGGTTCGGCCGCACAGTAGATTTCTGTTCTATTACAGGTAGAAAGAATAGCAGCTTCGCTAACGCTCTTTCCAAAGGCCGAGCGCAGGCCTTCCAGGGCGGGCCGAAGCACATCCATAGGAAACGTCACTCGCTCACGCACAGCAACAGGTGCGGAGACGTAATTCAGACCGAAAGTAAGAACGTCCACTGACATGAGCCAATAAGGATAATTTAGGTATGGAGCATATTATAAGCGCCCGCAGCCTAGAACCCAAACTAGGGCTTTGTAAATGCCGCTTCCCTGAGGCAAATCATGCGCCAACTAAAATTTTTGTCACAGGGGGTTTACAAACCAAACTTACGTGCTATAATTATTTTCTTCGTGGCCTTGTAGCTCAGTCGGTAGAGCAGAGGATTGAAAATCCTTGTGTCGGTGGTTCGATTCCGCCCAAGGCCACCACGAATAAGAAAAAGCCCAATCTTCGGATTGGGCTTTTTGCATTTCTGCTTCAGATTCAACCATTCAAGCGCATCCGCTACCTGCTTACTGCGCTATAGATCTAGAGCAGTATCTTCATAGCGTTGTATTGCAAAGCGCTTGAACCGTTCATCGTATTTCGTCATAAAAAATACCCCAAAGGTTAGAGAGCACTCCAACCTTTGAGGCACAATTCAAAAATAATGGCTTGATGGCAGCCTCAAGGCTTAACAATCACTTAAAAGCGATATGCCGTACCCACATAAACCGTATTTTGCGCATTGACTGTATTAGCAGTCTCTACCGTTACACCCGCACTCAACTGCCATTGCTTACTAAGCTGGCCTGAAGCACCCAATTCAAACAACCCCGTATTTCTAACGTTGTTCGCTTGTGTGGCTAGGTTAAATTGGCGACCGGCATAATTACCAGTTTGCAAACTAGCACCCAACTGTTCCTTGGCCTTTTTAAATTCATGCAACCACTGGCCTGAGGCGTACACAGACCACGCCGGACTCACCGCCACGGAGACCTGATACCCTAGGCTGCTTTGCACTGAGTTGTGTGTTTGCGCATCAAAATGCATAGCCGAAGAATTAACAGCCTTCTCATTCAAGGCTTTCACTTTGGTTTTTTGCACAGACAAGCCCAACAAAGGCCCGTGCGTAAGCGCACCATGCTGCCAATCGTAACCGGCACTCACTCGACCACCAAACTGATCACCACTGGCTTTGGAATAGTGCTCACGTTGCCCTGCCCCCAGCGTCACATAGCGAGTGACCTTGCTATCTAGATCGGCATAATAAACCTGTGCATTGACCCAGATATTATCCTGAGCCCAACGACCATACAGGCCACCAGCCATACGCTTTTGCTTCACATCATGGCTAGAACGCACATGGGAGTTTTGCTTGTCATACTGCAAATAAGCGCCAAACGTCCATTGATGTAGCTGTTGGCTAATACCAATACTGCCCGCACCATTAGTACCATCTAGTTTGCTATTGCCTTGACTACCGTTCGCAAAAACCGCAGCTCCCTCAGCCCAGAATTGCAAGCCTTGCTCGGTACTAGTCGGCGTCATACCTAAACGGCGATCAATACGCTGCATCTGACTCAAGCCGGCTTGACTGGCTATGCCACCCAACTGCCCCATCACTGTACCCGCCGAAACCACAGACATCGCATAATCAGCAATAGCTGCATGTGCTCCTGAGGTTGGGTGCACACCATCTGCATACAAATACGTCTGAGCAGCATCAGGTGTGACTAACTGATCGGGCCCACACAACAGCGAAGCAACCGTACACGCCGTGTCTGTCACATTCGTAAAACCATAGGCCTGAGGATCCTGCATGACCTCATTCAGCAAACCTGAAATATTTAATGGAATAATATTCGCCGGACTGTTTTCTAGCGCTGCCGCTAGCCCTTGGTTGTATGTCTTCGTCAGCTCAGAAGCAATGGCTGAGGTCATCGGCGACCCAGCAAACTCTGGCGTCTGACCCAAGTCGGGAATATCCGCCAACATGATGTACTGAGCCCCTTGCTCATGCAGGCTGCTGATAATACCGGCCTGCCCCATAATGGACTGCTGAATAATTGCGGGGCCTGCGTTGATATCTTGTGTTACGGCAAACAAGTCATTGGCACCACCCCACACGGCATACAACGCATCTGGATCCAAACGCCCACCTGTCACCGCCAGCATCTGAGTCAGTTGCTCTGTCATGGCTGGTACGGGCGGATTCATGGGCCCAGGTGGCTGCAAGGGATCAAGCTGCGAACCTACCGCGACACGCGCACCACCCACTGCAAAATTTGTTCCGCCTTGACTGCTAGGTAGCGCCTCTACACCGAGTTGCTGGGCCAAATACTGCGACCACACTTGACCTGGATTTGTCGTAAAGCGCGAACCGAACTGACCTGAGTCAGTCAAGCTATCCCCAATAAAATAAATGGAATTTACGCTTTGCGCTGCCACGCTGCTACTCACCGTCGCCAAAAGCATGGCCAAGAGTTTTTTATTCATTATTATGACTTCCTGTGTAATTCTATAGACAGGGAAACCATAAAATCTAACGCCCTGCAGCGTCAATGAATTTACTTTTTATGAGTTTTAATTTGGTTTAAAACTACATTGCTTTTATAATTTATTTTATAAATACCATTCATTTATTTTTAAAAAATTATCAAAAAATACTTTTATAATTACCCATTAATATAATAAAAATAAATAAAATAACTCTATATTTACAACAACTTACCACAAATAAAAGAAAAATAATAACGTTACAAAATCAATAAAAAACAGTTTTTATATATTTACAAAAACCATTACAAAAACACCAAAACCACGATAAAACCTCATCTACTAACTGAAATCAGGGATTTACTAAATAGATAAAATAGTCATCTGTTCGTTACCAAGCACCAAATCCCTACAGTAAGCCCTTACCTAAGGGTGATGATACGTTCCCCCCCTCCTTTCTTCTTAGCCTCCTCACAGCATCTTTACGCTTACTTGCTTTCTCTTACGATGGTTTCAGCTACCATGTAACAAATCAAGTCACTTTATGTCGTCAAGGAGAGCACTTTATGAATTTCCACGCAGATTGGACAAGCACACTAACAGAACTGGGCCTAACTTCCGTGATCGCGGAGCTGTCTTCTGATGAAGGCATTGCACGCAACGGCGGGCACACTGTTGAGGTACTGAAACGCAAGCTGGTTGAGCTACGTAAAGTACCTAGCGAAGAACAAGGCAAAAGCCATGGCCACAACCTGCACGTACTCAGTGAGATTATTGATACCGTAGAAAAAACCATGCGCAAGCAAGGTGACTAATAGCAGCAAGCACGCATAAAAAACAGCCCAAAAGCTACATGGCCTTTGGGCTGTTTTCATTATGACGCGGTGTGCAGCTCTTACCCTATACACGCCCCACAGCTTACAAATCTTCTTTACGTTTAGGTAAGGGTTGTCCGGCTAAGGTCAGAGTACGCTCTAACAACTGCTCGTAAATGGGTCTACCACCTATGCTGGCTGCCACTACCGATGCACTTAATGCCGCCAATAAGCTAGGCAAAGCTAGGCTATAGGTGCCTGTTAGTTCTATCACCAACACCACACCCACTAACGGCGCACGAATAGTACTTGCAAACATGCCCGCCATCCCTGCCACCGCAAACGCGATTGATGCATCGGGCGGCAACGTCATCACTTCGCCCAACAGCTTCCCTAAAAACACGCTGAGTGTCGCCGATAGCGCCAAAATAGGGGCGAAAATGCCCGCTGGTGCACCGATGGAGTAACTGGCAGTGGTCATAAAAAATCGCACCAGCACCAACGCACCCAACAACCCAATGCTAATAGGGTGATTAGCAACAAATACTGCCAAGGTTTCACCGCCTCCCGTTGCCTGTGGAAAACTTAACAGCAATGGCCCAATCAGCAAACCCATCAAGGCAGGTAATAAATACGGCGACACCGACAAACTCAGACGGCGAGATAGATCTAACCCCATCAAGATAGTGCGGTTAAATAGCACCCCTGCACCGCCTAAAATTATGCCCAACACCACAAAGACTGGCAGCATAGTCATGGGCATATCAATGCTGGCCATTTGCATAAATGGCGTGGAACCCGACACCAGTATGGTCATCACCGCACTAGAACCGCAGGCAATCAACACTGCGCAATAGGCACGCACACTATAGGGAAACACATTACGTGCCTCCTCAATCACAAACAACGCCGAAGCCAAGGGTGCATTAAAGGCCGCCGTTAAACCGGCCGCCGCCCCCGCTCCCAACAATGCTCTTGCCTCTTTAAAACGTTGCCCTAGTAGCTGCGCAATCGATGCGCCCATGTGAATGGTGGGGCCTTCCCTACCACCCACTAACCCGGCACCTAGCGCCATCAAACCGCCCACGAACTTTACCGGAAGCACGCGCTGCCACCGCACGGTTCGTAGGCCCGCCATTGCGCCTTCTACCTCTTGCACGCCCGAGCCACTCGCCTCAGGCGCAAACTTGCGCACCAGCGCCACCGCCGCACAAAACATCGCCGCACAGAAGATGGCCATCCCTACGTACTGCCATACTCCTTCTAGTCCTAACCATTCGGGCAATAAGTGCACACGTTGTTGTGAATGCCCTACCAATAAATGAAAAACCGACCCTAACAAGCCGGTTAAGACACCAATCATTGCCGCAACAAAGTAGTACGCCAATGTTTCTTTTTGGGTAGAGGATGCTGTAGATTGCGTCGCCATATGAAGTATGTGTAGGCCTTAGTTTTTTTAAGATAAAAGCATGGGGTGCTGATTCAGGCTTGTGCACAAATCACACTATACCGCTATACCGCACCGCACACGCGCCAGCAGCACACTATTCACATTCATTCAGATTTGCCCACGCTTTCCCTTAGCCTTGTACATAGCCCTAAATAACGCAAGGTTATTGATTCTCAGAATTAAATATAATGAATGAAAATCATTATCATTTCAATTCAAAGAAAGGGGAAGAAAGTGGCATCACGTCAATGCTACGCCATCTGGCTAGGTATCGCCGGCCTAGGCTGCGCACCACTGCTACATGCCGAGGAAGATAAAACGGTTCGTAGCCTAGAGGCCATTGAGGTCAAAGCAAACCACTTCTTGGAGCTAGCACCCGCCTACGGTGGCAACCACTTAGCAACGGGTGGTTCCATAGGCTTGCTAGGCAATCTGGATAATATGGAAACACCGTTTAGCACGGTGAACTACACCAGCTCCTACATAGAAGACCAACAAGGCCAAGAACTGCGTATTCTGATCAGCAAGAACGACCCGTCCGTACAAACACCCGGTTCGGGTGGTACAGCGGGTAAAGACACCATCTACATACGTGGTTTTTCAGCGGGTGATGTGTACTTAAATGGCATGCAGGGACTAACCAGCGGCAGACGCGTGATGGCCATGGCCGAACGCTTAGAAGTATTAAAAGGACCTTCTGCCCTGCTTTACGGCATGAATGCCAGTGGCGACGTAGGCGGTTCTATTAATATGGTCACCAAACGCGCCACCGTAGACCCTATTACCAACTTTACCGCCACCTACATGGCCCCATCGCAATTTGGTGGGCACCTAGATTTAGGTAGACGTTTTGGTGAGAACAACGAGTTTGGCCTGCGCCTAAACACCGTATTTAAAGATGGTGAAGGCATGGTAGACCACCGCAAAAACCGCGATAAATTCGTGTCTTTGGGTGCAGACTACAACGGTGGTGCATTCCGTTTAAAAACCGATTTTTACCACCTAGACGAATACATCAGTGGTGTAAACCGTGGCATTAGCTTAGCGAAAGACCTACAGAAGAACCCGCTTCCTTCCGCCCCCAAAGGGGATGTGCTGCTCAGTGCGCCATGGGCTTCTGCTCAAATACGCGAAAACACTGCGATGGCACGCGCTGAATATGACGTCAACGAGCAAGTCAGCGCCTATGCCTCGGTAGGGTATAGCGAATCTAGCATGCACAACTACAACACCAAAGGTAGCGTGCTGCTTAACGACAAAGGCGACTTACGCCTAAAAGTTACCCGACGCCACAACCAAAGCCGTAACGTCGCCGCGAACACTGGCTTGTTCTACGAATTTGATACTGCTGGGGTAAAGCACAACCTCAGCATGGGTGTAGATTGGTACCGCCAAAATAGCCGCATGTCGAATACGGCACTTAAAGGTTGGACAGCGGACATCAATATCTACAACCCCATTTACCCCGAACGCCCTAACTTTGCCCAAGCCCCCTTAGGGCCTGCCACCATTACCGAGCTATACAGCTTTGGTTTGGCTGACACCTTGTCGTTTGCCGACGACCAATTCCGTCTGATCTTAGGTTTGCGCCACCAAACCGTAAAAACCCATAATCGCTCGTCGGGTGTGCGCTACGACAAAAGCGCCTTCACACCCGCTGTTGCTGGGGTATGGCGCTTAAATGAAGATTGGATGGTCTATGCCAATTACATTGAAGGCCTAACTAAAGGCACACAAGTAGGCGACGACTATTCCAACGATGGTGAAATCTTCCCACCACAGCGCACCAAGCAACATGAAATTGGTTTGAAGTATGATTCTGGTGACTACGCTATTACGGCCGCGCTGTTCCAGATTACTCAACCCAATACCTATGAAGTACCTGGACGCGCTGGCGAGAAACCATCGCTAAGTTACGGTGGCGAACAACGTAATCGTGGTGCAGAAATTCAGGTGGTAGGCCAAGTAACCCCCGAATGGCGTCTCACTGGCGGTATCGCCTACTTAGACCCCCGCTATCACAAGACTAGCGATAATGCCTCGCGCAACAATTACGTGACTAACCTGTCGCGTTGGGCGGTAAAGCTAGGGGCTGAGTGGGAGCCATCCTTTTTTGATGGTTTCACCCTTAGTGCGCACTTATCTTCGCAGTCCAAACAGTATCTGGATAAAGCCAATAGCTATTACGTGCCTGGCGTGACTACCTACGATGTGGGTGCACGCTATCGCACCTCGTTAGCGGGCAACCCACTGACCTTACGCCTCAGCATAGAAAACCTGACCAATAAAGCCTATTGGGTAGCCCCACTAAGCCAAGGCCAAGGCTCACCACGTACCGTCTTGCTGTCGGCCACGATGAATTTCTAACCCGTGTAGTCTCCACGGCGTAGCGTTTTACACCTACGCCGTGGCTTACCCCCCCACCACCCTGTACTCAGGTGCCAAGGTGTCATACAGCGACTTTTTCAGTTGTTCGATAAAACGCTCTTGCAGCACTGACGGTGGGCGCTCCGAACTGGTGACAACGGAATAATGGTTCACCACTATAGGGTCAAACGGCACAAACACCACGCCATCTCCCCTATACAACGTAGCCGTTAACGGGTCTACCAGCGCTACTCCTGCACCTGCCGCCACCAGCTCTATCAGCGAATAGGAAATTTGCGATTCCAAGCGCATTTCTCGGACGATACCGTGCGCGGCAAACAACGCATCAATTTGCAAGCGCGTGTCCAACACGTGCGGGTGCGACAAAAAGGTTTCACCACGCAAATCCCATGGCCCTACCGTCACTTGTTGCGTAAGCCTATGCCCTACCGGCAGCACACACACCATGCGCCCCGACAAAATGCGCTCCCCGTAGGTGCCAGACTGCCGCATAGACAGCATCACCACGGCAATATCACACATCCCACTTAGCACCATACTCAACGCCGTTTCGGAACCGTGCATGTGCAGTGTTAAGCGCGCACCGGGGTATTGAGCACTAAAGCCCGCCATCATTTTGGGCAAAAAAGACAGCGCCAATGCTGGTGCTGCGGCGATCTGCAAATAGCCTTGGTGGCCATCGCGCAACATCTCCACACTTTGCAAAATACGGTCCACACTAATCAGTGACCGTTGTACTTCCTCATACAAAATCAGCGCTTCGGCGGTTGGCTTGAGTCTTCCCTGTTCTCTAACAAACAGTGAAAACCCTATATTTTCTTCTAAATCCCTAATCAACCGCGTTACTACCGGTTGCGAGACATTTAGCACCAAAGCCGCAGCAGTCACGGTTTTAGCCTGCATTACAGCTCTAAAACCCTCTAACAATCGTAAGGTTATTTTTCCGGTCATAGCAAAAAGACATACTTGGTCTATAAATAAGCATTGGTCACACTGAAATTTCATTAATACTATAAATTAAAACAATGAAATATATAGCTTTAGATCACTACCAGCCCGTTTTCTGACTTATGACATTATCCTATAGGAGATACCATGCTTAGAACCTCCGTTCTCTTGGCTGCTGTATTAACCGCCTTCACAACCAATTTGGTTGCTCAAGAAGTTCTTAACGTCGGCGCCTATGGTGGCTCCACTGAAACGCTATTCAAAGAAAAAATCATCCCTAACTTTGAAAAAGCGCATAACGTCAAAGTCATGTACGTCGCAGGTAACTCCACCGACACACTGGCTAAGCTGGTAGCTCAAAAAAACCGTCCGGAGTTTGATGTAGCCCTATTGGATGATGGCCCTCTTGCACAAGCTAACCAGTTTGGTCTCTGTGCTCCCATCACCCCCTCCCCGGTGTACGACGACCTGTACCCACTGGCAAAAATTTCTGATACCAGCATGGCTATTGGCGTAGTCGCTACCGGTCTGTTCTACAACACCGACGCCTTTGCCAAAGCCGGTTTGCCAGCGCCTACCTCATGGGAAGACCTGACCAAAGCTGAATTCAAAGACAAAGTGGTGATTCCGCCAATTTCTAACGGCTATGGTCTACAAACACTGATCAAATTCGCCAAACTGCGTGGCGGTGGCGAAAGCAATATTGATCCCGGTTTTGAAGCCATCATCGACCAAGTTGGTCCTAACGTACTGGCATGGGAACCCTCCCCCGGCAAGATGACTGAACTGTTCCAAAACGGTGATGCCATTCTGGGTGTATGGGGTAGTGGCCGTGTAGAAGCGCTGAAAGAAACAGGCTTCCCCGTTGAGTTCGTGTACCCACAAGAAGGCACCATGGTGCTGTTGACCGGTGTATGCCCTGTGGCTGGCCGCGCGGAAAACAACCCTGTTGCACAGGCCTTTATCCAATATCTGGTCAGCCCAGAAATTCAAGCTTTGCTGGCTGACGGCCAAGCCTGGGGCCCTGTAAACAGCAAAACTGAACTCGCACCTGAAGTGGCCGCTAAAGTGCCTTACGGTGAAGAACAGATCGCTGCTCTAGAAACCGTAGATTGGACCATCATCAACAAAGAACGCGCCCAGTGGACTAACCGCTGGAACCGTACAGTAGAGCGTTAATTTTGAGTTACGTGCCGGCTTGATTTCCTCGCCGGCACTTTTGTCTTCTTTGCACAGTTCCGGTACACCATGAGCTTCATCACCATCCAAAACCTTAGAAAGACCTTTGGCGATTTTCAGGCCGTAAAAGATTTAAGCCTGAGCATTGAGAAAGGTGAATTCATTTCTTTGCTTGGCCCCTCTGGCTGCGGCAAGACCACGACCCTACAAATGATCGCTGGTTTTCTCTCCCCCACATCGGGCAGTGTCAGTGTCAATGGCAAAGACATTACTGGTATGCGTCCAGAAGCCCGCGGCATGGGGATTGTGTTTCAAAGCTACGCCCTCTTCCCACACATGACGGTGGCCGAGAACGTGGGCTTTGGTTTAGAAATGCGTGGTGTAGCGAAGTCTGAACGCCAAGCACGCATTGAAGAAACCCTGTCGCTGGTACGACTGGATGGTCTGGGTAAACGTTACCCTGCTGAAATGTCCGGTGGTCAACGCCAACGTGTGGCCATTGCCCGCGCATTAGCCATCAAACCTGAAGTACTGTTGTTGGACGAACCTATGTCCAACCTAGACGCCAAACTGCGTGAAGAAATGCACGTAGAGCTGCGCATGATTCAACGTCGCTTAGGCATCACTACCATCTTGGTCACTCACGATCAGGTGGAAGCCATGACCATGAGCGATCGCATCGCTGTCATGCATGGTGGCCGTATTGTGCAGTTGGCTACCCCCTATGAAGCCTATGAGCACCCTGTGTCGCGCTTTGCATCGGGTTTTTTGGGTAAAACCAATTCCTTTGATGGTCTGATCGTTAAGCAAGACGACACCCATCATCACGTGCAGATTCGCCCCGACTACACCGTCGCCATTGCTCGTACGCACGACTTCACCTGTAAAAAAGTGCAGGTCAATATTCGTCCAGAAAAAATCCGTTTAGATAGCGCATCTGGCACTGGTCTCGCCGGTACGGTCACCACCCGCCTATTTTTGGGTGCGAACTGGATGCTGGATGTAGACACCACGCTGGGCACACTACGCGTAAGCGTTCCCAACACAAACGCCTATGCCCCAGAAGAAGGTACGCAAGTGTCTGTGCTATGGGAAGAAAGCGACCTGCGTCTGGTAGAAGCAGGAGACGAGGCATGACCACGGCATCGCAATCTCGTAGCGCGCCTTGGCTGTTATCTGCTCCGGGTCTAGCGGTTTTCCTGACCATGCTGTTGGTCCCGCTGGGCCTAACGGCCGTATTGTCGTTTAGGGTTTTTGACGGCATGTTTGGGGTGCAAGACACGCTAACGCTTGCTAACTACCTCGAAGTATTTGGCGACCCCTACTATCACGAAATTTTCATGCGTACAGGGCTGATGTCCTTAGGCGTGACCTTCATCTGTATTTTGATTGGTGTACCTGAAACGCTGATTTTGTCCCGTATGCGCAGACCATGGCGCGGGCTGTTTCTGGTGTTGATTCTGGCTCCGCTGTTGATTTCTGTGGTGGTACGTACCTTGGGTTGGTCCATTTTGCTGGGCAACAATGGCCTGTTTAACCAAATCCTGATGGCGCTGGGTATTGTGGATGAGCCACTGCGTTTGGTATTCACCATGAGTGGCGTAGTCATTGCCATGACCCATGTGATGGTGCCATTTATGGTGATTTCCATCTGGGCATCACTGCAAAAACTAGACCCACAAGTAGAAAACGCAGGCTTATCCCTAGGCGCATCGCCTTCCACCGTGACACGCCGCGTGATTCTGCCGCAAATTTTGCCGGGCATCTTATCGGGCAGCATCATCGTTTTCGCTATGTCTGCATCTGCTTTTGCAACACCCGCTCTATTGGGTGGCCGACGCCTGAAAGTAGTAGCCACAGCCGCTTACGATGAATTCCTCAGCACCTTGAACTGGCCCTTGGGTGCCACTATCGCCATCGTGCTGTTGATTGCCAACATCATCATCATTCTGGGCGCCAACCGCTTGATTGAACGCCGCTTCAAACAAGTCTTCAGCTCCTAAGGAAGAATCATGAGAAAAAATTCTTGGCTCGCTCTGGTCTATCACGCGTTGTTCACGCTGTTTATCTTAGCGCCACTACTGATTGTGATTGCGGTGTCCTTCACCGACAAAGGCTATATTTCCCTGCCCACCGACGGTTTGTCGCTACGCTGGTTCTACGCCATTTTTGAAGCCCGTGAGATTGTCTCAGCCTTCTGGTTATCACTGGGTATTGGCTTGATATCCGCCACCATCGCGATTGTGCTCGCTATTCCTGCCGCCTTAGCACTGGTGCGCTACAACTTTACTGGCCGTGGCGCAGTAACGGCCTTTTTTATGTCGCCCTTGATGATTCCTCAGGTGGTCTTGGGCGTGGCCTTCCTGCGTTTTTTCAACGTAGTAGGTATTAGCGGTTCATTCATTTGGCTGGCCTTTACCCACGTTATTGTGGTGATGCCTTACGCCCTGCGCTTGGTATTGTCCGCCGCCACCGGTATGGGCAATGATGCCGAAAATGCTGCGATGTCCTTAGGTGCATCTCGTTGGACCACCTTTAGACGCATTACCATCCCGCTGATTTTTCCGGGTGTAGTGGGCGGCTGGATGTTGGCCTTCATACAAAGTTTCGATGAGTTAACCATGACCATCTTCGTGGCCACACCGGGTACTACTACCTTGCCTGTAGCCATGTACAACCAGATTACTCACACCATCGATCCACTGGTGACCTCTGTGTCCACCGTACTCATTGTAGGCACGCTCATTCTGATGGTCCTACTGGATAGGATTGTTGGTCTGGACCAAGTACTCATTGGTAAAAACTCTAGCAGGTAAGTAAACGTGCACACATCAGATATCGTAGTTGTAGGCGCCGGACTGGTAGGTAGCGCCCTGGCTTGGGGGCTTTCCCGGCTAGACCAAAAAGTCACTATTTTGGACGAGGGAGATCAAACCCTTAGAGCCTCACGCGGCAACTTTGGCCTTGTATGGGTACAAGGTAAAGGCACAGGCTTATCGGACTACGCTCGCTGGAGCTTACGCTCGGCAACGCAATGGCCTGAGTTGGCGAGCGCCTTGGCTGCCCAAACAGGCGTAGACGTCGCCTTGCAGCAAAAAGGGGGGCTAAGCCTTGCCCTTAGCGAAGACGACCTACAGAGCAAAATTAAAAATCTAGAATGGTTACGTGGTGAAGTAGGCGCCCCCTACGACTTTGACGTACTGGATAACAAAGCGCTTAAAGAGTTGGTGCCCAGCATTGGCCCAACCATTCCTGGGGCCACGTATTCGCCTATGGATGGACACGTAAATCCCTTAAAACTGTTCTTAGCACTACACCGCGCCATGCACCACCAAGGGGTGTCGCTGCACAGCAATGCCGCCGTAGAACGCATAGAGCGCAAAGACGGCTTATTTATTTGCCATACTGCTGCCGGTAAATTTGCAGCCAAAAAAGTCGTGTTAGCAGCAGGTTTAGCCAATAAGAAGCTAGCATCACAGGTAGACATTCATGCTCCGGTAGAACCTAACCGTGGCCAAGTGTTAATCACTGAACGTTTGCCTGCGTTCTTAAACTTCCCCACCAACTACGTGCGTCAAACCGACGAAGGCACGGTGCAACTGGGCGACTCGTTAGAAGACGTAGGCTACAACGACACCACTACAACCCCAGTGCTGGAAAACATTGCACAACGCGCCGTGCGCTGCTTCCCCCTGCTTGCCCATACTCGTGTGGTGCGATCGTGGGCTGCCTTGCGCATTATGAGCCCAGATGGTTTTCCTATTTATCAAGAATCCAGCAGCATGCCTGGCGCTTTTTTGGTGACGTGCCACAGCGGCGTCACGCTAGCAGCCAACCATGCGCTCACTCTTGCACCATGGATTGCGGGTGATCAAAAACCTGAAGCCATTCAAGCCTTCACGGCCAACCGTTTCCACGCAGCACGCACCAGCCCGCTGGGAGAAGAACATGCTCACTAAAGCCTTATTTAGAAAACTACCCCTTGCCACAGATAACAATGCTCCCCTTGTCAGCATAGCGGTCAATGGCACCACGCATCGCGTCAGCAATGACTTATCCGTTGCCGCAGCGTTATTGACGCTAGGCCCTGCCGCCATACGACGCAACCCCGCCGATAACAGCGCACGCGGCCCCTACTGCATGATGGGCGTCTGTTTTGAATGCTTGGTTGAGATTGATGATGTACCCAATGTGCAGTCCTGTATGGTCCGGGTGGCTGAAGGAATGCGTATCACCACTGTAAATGCGACGGAAGCCTGCCATGACTGAACTAACCGCCAACCCACAACACGCTAAAGCGCCATCCCTGCATGTGCCGGTGGTGATTATTGGTTCTGGCCCTGCAGGGTTATCTGCTGCCAGCGAGTGTGCACAACACGGCATTAAAACCTTGTTGTTAGACGAACAAAACAGCATGGGTGGGCAGATTTACCGCTCTATCACGCAAACCAATGCCGAACGCCAAGCCATTTTAGGGCCTGACTATACAGCCGGTGCTGCCATTGCTAAAGCGGCTCAACACCCGTTAATTGACTATTCGCCTGATAGTACCGTGTGGCAAGTTAACCGTGACCGCCAAGTCAGCTACAAAAAAGACGGCAAAAGTATCACCGTACAAGCTGACCACGTCATTCTGGCCACGGGCGCCATGGAGCGCCCCTTCCCCGTATCCGGCTGGACCACACCCGGTGTACTCAGCGGCGGTGGAGCCCAAATTCTGCTGAAAAGCGCTGGCGTAGTACCTAACGGCCCCGTTGTGCTGGCTGGCTGTGGCCCACTGCTGTACTTGCTAGCCTACCAATACCTGCAAGCCAATGTCGCTATCACTGCCATTGTAGACACCAGCCGCCGCGCCGATATTAAAGCTGCCTTGCCACACTTGTTCCCTGCCTTACGCGCTTTTAACTACCTGCGCAAAGGGCTGAACATGATCAATGCCATCAAAAAAGCCAATATCCCGGTTTACAAAGGCTGCACAGACATCGCGATCCAAGGCGACGATACCGTAGACAGTATTCGCTTCACTAGCCAAGGCACCACCCACACCCTTAAAACCGATGTAGTGCTGCTGCATCAAGGGGTGATTCCTAACACCCAAATCAGTTGGTCGCTGCGTGCCGAGCACGAGTGGAATAGCGAGCAGTTGTGCTGGACACCGGTTACCTCTGATTGGGGTGCCTTGGACGTGCCCGGCATTTACACCGCGGGTGACGGTGCAGGTATTGGCGGTGCTGTTGTGGCTGCCCTGCAAGGTAAGCTGACCGCACTAGAAGTGTGCCAACAGCTAGGTAAACTCGACAAAGCCAAACGCGATGCCTTAGCGGCACCGCTACGCAATGATCTGCGCCGTAACCTTGCTATACGCCCCTTTATTGATGCGCTGTACGAACCTAAAAAGGCTAACCGTATTCCTACTGGCGACACGCTGGTATGCCGCTGCGAAGCCGTCACGGCCGCCGACATCAGCTCGTATGTGGAACACGGTTGCGTAGGCCCCAACCAAGCCAAAGCCTTTGGCCGTTGCGGTATGGGTCCCTGCCAAGGCAGACAATGCGGCACTACCGTCACCGAACTGATTGCCGATAAGCTTCAGCGCCCAGCGGGTGACGTAGGCTACTACCGTATTCGCCCCCCTATCAAACCTATTACTCTTGCAGAGTTAGCAGGCAATGAATAAATCTGGCGATCCCACGCACTGCGATGTGGTGGTGATAGGCGGTGGTCTACAAGGCCTGTCTTCCGCCTACCATCTGGCTAAACGCGGATTATCCGTCACACTACTGGAAGCGGAATACTGCGGCAGGCACGCCTCGGGCGTGAATGCTGGCGGTGTGCGTAGCCTAGGTAGGCACGTGGCAGAGATCCCCATTTCGCTGATGGCCTTAGACGACTACTGGCATCGCATGCCTGAGGTAGTAGGCCACGACTGCGGCTTTGTAGGCAGTGGGCAATTGCAGTTGGCTGAAAACGAAGCAGAAATGCAGGTAGCTGCTGAACGCGTCGCCCTACTACATAGCCTAGGTTATCACCACGAAGAAGTCATTGATGCCGCCCATGTGCGCAAGCTGGTACCCAGCATCAGCCCACATGTACATGGTGGCATTTGGGCTAAACGCGATGGCTATGCCTTACCGTTTCAAACCGTGGTGGCTTTTAAACACCGCGCCAGCCAACTTGGGGCGCACATACAAGAACAATCCCCCGTACTGAAGGTGGAGTCCCACGGTGCTGATTGGGTAGTACATACCGCCACTCAAGAGTTTCGTTGCGGTCATATAGTCAACACTGCCGGGGCATGGGCCAATGGCTTTGCTCGCCAGCTAGGCGAAGCAACACCCGCAAAAACCAACGGCCTGATGCTGATGGTGACCCAGCGCGTAGCCCCCTTTGTACGCCCCACACTGGGTGCCTTAGGCCGACCCTTATCGTTTAAACAGTTCGATAACGGTACGGTAGTGATTGGTGGCAGCTTAATGTGCGACGCCGACGAGGTTGCACGCTGTGCCGATGCCAACGCGGCCTCACTGTATAAAAGCGCCCAAACCGTCACCGATTTATTCCCACATTTAACGCATGTCGCCATTAACCGTGTCTGGGCGGGGGTAGAGGCATTTATGCCTGACAGCATCCCCGTGATCAGCCCCAGCTCCACGGTTCAGGGTGTTACCCATGCTTTCGGCTTTTCTGCCCACGGCTTCCAGCTTAGCCCGGCAATTGGACGCTTAGTGTCTGAGCTGGTCTGTGATGGCCGTGCTTCGCTAGACCTCCATGCATTTTCCATCACCCGCTTCCAAGAAAGCGGGGATCACTCTTCTTAATTTATAGGAAATCTCATGAGCGATATTCAACGCATTGATAGTAACGAACGCCTTAGCCGTATTGTGATTCACGGTGGTGTAGCACACGTTGCAGGGGTTACCGCTTCTGATCGTAGCGGCGACATTGGTGCACAAACACGTGAAGTGCTGCAAAAAATTGACGGCTATCTGGCACAAGCAGGTACCGACAAGTCCCGTTTGCTGAACGTACAAATCTGGTTGAAAGACATTGACCGCGATTTCGCTGGCATGAACGTGGTATGGGGCGAATGGGCCGACAAAGCCAACATGCCTACACGTGCTACCTGCGAAGCCAAGCTGGCTGCACCTGACCTGCTGGTAGAAATCATCGTTTCTGCTGCGGTATAAGCTAGACCCCGCGCCCTTTCTGTTTTAGAAAGGGCGTCTTTATTACTCGTGTTTAAAACACTGATACACACCCTCACGCTCACGCAAAATCTCACGCGTTACAATACAGCTTTCTGACTTCTGCATGGGAAACCCTCATGATGCCTGACACCGATTACGATTCGTTGCTGGCCCAAGCCAAAGGCTTGTTCGAAGGCGAGCACGACAAAATTGCCAATGCGGCCAACCTCACTGCACTGGTCTACAACGCTATCCCCGGTCTGAACTGGGTAGGTTTTTACTTTTTTGATGGCAAAGAGCTGGTGTTAGGACCTTTCCAAGGCAAACCAGCCTGTATACGTATAGCGTTGAACAAAGGTGTATGCGGCACAGCTGCTGCCACACGACACATTCAACGTGTAGACGACGTACATACTTTTGATGGCCACATAGCCTGTGATGCCGACTCTAATTCAGAACTGGTAGTACCGCTGGTGCGCAATGGAGAATTGGTAGGAGTATGGGATGTAGACAGCCCGCTTCTGGCTCGTTTCAACGCTGAAGACGAAGTAGGCATGCAAGCACTCTGTGCGCTGTTTTTAGAATCGTATAAATAAGTTTAGTGCAGGCCCTGCCAACGCTCTACCGATGGTTCTGCCACCGCCCAATGCCACTGCCCTTGGTAGTGGCAAATGGATGTGACATACGGCACGATTTCGCCTTCCTCGCCATCCACCGTAAACACTACTTCTCGGCAGCGTGCGAGGGCATTATCAATGTCACGCACCACTTCTAATTTCCCTTTCTCGTTGCCGTAGGGAATGGTATTCGATACTTCCCACGCCACGGTCTGGCCTATGGCTAAGCTACCCGCCAAATTTGCCATGTAATTTTGTTGGTCATTTTGCCATTCGCGCAGCACGTATTTCACAAACGCGTCGGTCGCTGCTTGCGCTGTCACCCCTATACTAAAACCTATAGCGGGGTTAGCGGTAATCGCACTCCCCACCACGCCTGTCACCGCACCGACGGTGCTACCAATGCTAGATGATGCACAGCCCGATAAGCTCGTTACTACTGCCCCCACGCATACCCAAGCACGCCATCCCATCATTGTAATGAGCCCCATCGCGATGTCGCAGGTTCAGCGTTCGCCCAACGCCATACCTCGCCATCTTGGCAGATCGTACTGACATAAAAAGCTTGCTCGCGCTCCGGGTCGTCCGCCTCTACTGAGACAACGGAAAACACCACTTCTTTGCATTGCAGCCCTACACCGCCCATCAACCTACTGACCGTTACTTGGCCGTAAGCATCTTCTTCTATGGGGATTTTATGGCTGACCTGCCACTCGGCTACATCACCTACTTGCAAGCTGCTGGCTGCCAGTGCAATGGCATCTTGCTCTTCAGCGCGGGTAGTGCGTTGCAGGTATTGCACCCCAGCACGGGTGGCCGCTTGCACACCTAGACCTATACCCGTGGCTACCGCAGCGTTATCGGTGATTTGGTCAGCAATAGCTACCCCGGCTATACCGGCGGCTGCACCACTTCCTTCGGTCAGCATCGAGCCGCACCCAGACAGCAGCCACCCGGCTAGAACTAGCCATAGGGCACGTGTAGTACGACGTGTTACGCAGGCTCCGTGTCTCCAGCGCATAACAGTTTTTCCACCTCGGGCAACAAATTAACCACCCGAGTGTAACGGACACGTTCTGAGTATGCGGTAAAAGAAAGTAAAGCTTTTAAAAGAGGCGCACTATGCGCCCCTAATTAATTATCCTGCTGTGCCACAGGCGCTTTTTCATCAGCCTGATTCAAGCGCTGAATGACTGAGGTGATATAGACGGTGAAAATGGGAAAAGTCGTCATCCCAATTACCGCTAAGGTAGTGGCAGAGACTTTGCCTATAGGCGTTTGCGCAATGATATCTGAGCCCACCGTTGTCACCATCATGGCAGCCCACCATAAGACATCGTAATAATCTTTCACCTGCTTATTCACACCCACTTCAAAAATATAAAAAATCAGTGTTTGCGAATAAATCAGCGAGAAGAAAATCACAATATACGAAATGAACAAACTGGTAATGCTGTTGCGCACCACAATACGCGTCAACACCACCAGTGCGGCCCCCCCGCGTAGAACGGGTACAAAGCGCAGCAAATACGTCACTTCATGCGAGAAATCTATAGAGAAATACTCGAAAATATACAGGTACGGAATAGAAAGGAAGATCACTACAAAATAGCGCCAGAAGAACCGTCGTCTATTTTTTGCCAACAAAAACAAGACCAGAAAATCCAGTAAGAAATACCCGCAAATCCAAAACTGTATGGTGAGATAGATAGAGCGACCTTGGGATAACTCCCCTTCAAAGGTCTCCAAAGAAATACAGATAATCAATACGATGGTCAAAATGATAGTGACCACATTTAAGGCCTTCTCTACATCACTTTGCCAATTTCTTTTCTGATCGTTAATCGATGACATGCAAACACCACAGTGGAATGAATTCAGCGGCTTTATACCGTACCCTTGTCCTTAGCTAGGGATTTCGCCAAGCATACACGACAAGTTCTAGACAGTGACACTTTCATCACCCTATACTAAAACTTGTTATCCCCCATCGAGGTACTACGCCCATGCGCCAGTAATGCCGCCGTTCACTTTCTGACGGCCTGTTTTCGCTCCCCCTACTTAGCGGGGAATGTACGGCATTATTACGGATTCGCGCATGACACCTCCATATCTAGTACTGACAGGCTTGGGCTATAACTTGCCCGATGGCCGCACTCTTTTTTCCGATCTACACCTAAGCCTAGATTCTCTACGCACTGGCCTTATAGGCAAAAATGGCGTGGGTAAAAGTGTATTGGCTCGCATCATGGCGGGCGACATTTCCCCCACCTTTGGACAATGCCAGCGTATGGGCTCAGTACGCTACTTGCCACAACACATTGCCCTTTCAAGCACCACGACGGTGGCCTCGCTGTTAGGCATAGCGCATGTGCTCACTGCGCTAGAACACATAGAAGCTGGTAGCAGCGACAGCCACCACTTCGACACGCTGGCTGATCGCTGGGATATACGCCAACAACTGCATAACGCGTTAGAAAGTGCCGGACTTGCACACTTACACGCCCACAGTTTGACACAACACCTTAGTGGTGGCGAATGCATGCGCCTTGCTTTAGCTGGTGCCATGCTTAGCAATGCCGACCTACTGATTCTGGACGAACCCACCAATCATTTAGACCGCGACAGTCGACTCGCCCTACAACAGCAGTTACAGCACTGGCCCAATGGTTTGCTAGTAATTAGCCACGATAGATCTCTACTGAACACCGTAGACCTGATTGTGGAACTTACTCCCAATGGACTGCATCGATATGGTGGTAACTATGCGTTCTACAGCGAGCAAAAAACCATCGCTCAGGCGGCTGCCACACAAGCACTAGAGCACCTGCAACACACCCACAAGCAAGAAACCAAACGCCAGCACATGCTACAAGAGCGCCAAGCCAAGCGTCAGGCTAAAGGCAACAAGCAGGGTAAAGAAGCCAATCAAGCCAAAATTCTGCTGGATAGACAAAAAGAGCGCAGTGAAAGCTCTGCTGGCCGCATACACCAACAGCAAGCCGCACGACTGCAACAGGTGGGCCAACATTTACAGGCAGCGCAGCAGCAACTTACGCAAGAAAGCATCACCGCCATACATGCTGTGCACAGCAACACGGCCATCCAACAGCGATTGGTGGTACTCAACGACGTCATACTGCCGTATGGGAGTACGGCTTTACGCGCTATTGATTTCACCCTGTACGGACGCCAACGCGTAGCCGTCATCGGCCCAAACGGCTGTGGAAAATCTACCCTGCTCAAGGTGATTACTGGGCAAACAACGCCAGTATCGGGAAGCAGCCACGTCACCGTACCCTTTGCCTATTTGGATCAGCAACTACACACGCTAGACCCACAACGCAACGTGCTAGAGCAACTACGCGACGCCGCCCCAAAAACGGCAGAAGGCACGCTACGCACACGGCTGGTGCATCTGGGTTTAGATAGCCAGCGTATAGTGTTACCCGCCGCGCAACTTAGCGGAGGCGAGCGCATCAAAGCCGCCTTAGCGTGCATTTTGTATGCCGATGAGCCGCCTCAACTGCTGCTGTTAGATGAGCCTAGCAACCACCTAGATTTACCTGCGCTGCAAGCCTTAGAACACATGCTGCGCCACTATCAAGGTGGGCTGATGGTGGTCTCACACGATGAACATTTTCTGGCACAACTAGCACTCACCCACCAACTCACCGCGACTGAGGACGGGTGGCAACTCGCAGAACTGTCCCCTATTCAGACTGACAATCAGCTTTAACCAGATGTATGTCGTTATGGGTTTCATTATTGGACACATCAAAATCTACAAAGCACTGCTGCCAGGTCTCGCCCTCCATCCAAAAGATGGCGAGTTTTCCTGCTGGGGACGGCGACACCATGTACAACTGGTTAAAGGCCCCTACGGTGAAATACTGGCCTAGCTCCCCTTCTAGGTAGGCTCTAGCCCCTGAAGGCACTTCCTGATTTTCCAGCAGCAGCATAATTTTGTAGCCTCGCGTAGTCTGAAACTCAGCCAACACCAGCGCCCCTTTAGTGGGGTACAAATCAGTCTGCGACAACCTGCTCACGTCCACATTAAGCGGTAACGAACGGCTGTCTAACCTAATGGTGTTATTACGGTAGGCCGACAAGCCGGGCACCACAGCCAAGCCATCTTCATCCGTGTGTACATTCACCCCATTTAACACCCGTATGCCTTCGGCCTCTGGGGCAATAATCATGGCATTAGACTCGGACAAAGGGTGGGAAAACACCACGCCATACTCGGATGCCGTCACCGCCCCCATTACCCCATAACTCAACGTGCTGTGATTGTGTCGTGCATACGAATACGCAGCGTTTACTTCGCCAAAGCCACCCTTATAGACGGCATTCACACCACCATAATTACCCACACCCTGCGTACCAAAACCTTGTTGCACGCCCCAACCTAGTCGTTTGTCGTAGGCATCACCATCTAAACGTACGCTTTGATCCACGCCACCATTATTGTTGTGACTCACCGTATAGCCTGCCCGCAGACTATTTTCCCCTTTACGCGAGAGCGGAATGCTTAAAGTCAGCATCACTTCGCTAGAGTTACGGCCACGCTCGGCAGACGCCAACGCGCTGCGCTCACGGCCAGTGTCCTGATAGCGCCGGAAATACAAACCGTAATTAATGCCTTTGTACGTACCCGTGTAGCCCACACTTAACGAGCGAATATCACGCCCACTGCTAAATCGTTGGTACACCATATCGGCATTGAGCGCCCCCAAGCTATCGGGTAAGCCTTGCACCACCGATGCCCCTATACGGTTTTTTTCTTGGTCTGCTGGTCTATCAAACGCAATGGCATCTTTAAAGTTCAGGTAGTTTTTATCCAGCTGCTGCTGCAAACTGAACGAAAAACGCGTGTTCGTACTCGTGACCCCCTTGGCATAGTCCACAACCAACGCGCGCCCACTACGTGTGCCTTCGTGGCGGGTGTCATAACGCGCATACTTCACCCCACTAGACAGCGCACCAAACTGCCCTAAATTCAACCCTAGCCCCATAGATGCGGCACGGTAGTCACTGGTCACCTGCGCCCCGCCATATAAAGTGGTGTAGTCGCTTAGGCCATACACCAGCTCGGCCTGCCCCACATTGTGGTGCGCGCCATCCCAACTGTCTTCCAAATAGCGGCCAGCAGAAACGCTGTACTTCACGCCCCCTTTACGCTCTAGGATAGGTACAGAGGCAAAGGGCACAATAAATTCATTGGTACTACCGTCAGACTCTTGCACGGTAACGTGCAAGTTCCCACCGTAACTCGCTGGTGAATAATCGGTGATCGTAAAGTGTCCTGCAGGTACGGAGCTTTGATACACCACTTGGCCATTTTGCCGTATGGTTACCCGCGCGTCTGTGCTGGCTACCCCACTTACCGCTGGCACGTAATTGCGCTCAGATACAGGGCGCATCTGCTCGCTACTTTGCAGCATCACCCCCCTAAACTGAATAGAATCAAATACTGTGGCAGAGGAATACACATCACCCAACACTAACTCGCTATGCCACGAACGTATGTTTCGCGACAGCGTGTTGTTCAGGTTTTCCCAGCTTTGTTTCGCATCGTCTTTATGCCAAACCGAATAATTTCGGTAGCGCCATGCCCCAACATTAATGCCGGGTCGCACGTTCAGATATTGCTCTCGGTTATTGGCATTTTGCGAAGCTGAGTACGCGTAGTTCAAAAAGATATTGTCTATGCCATCGTCCCACATGCCCTCTTCCACCTGCCGCAGCTTTTGGCTATCTAAGTAGGTCTGTGGAACCGTCAGCAATAATGAACGATCGTCCCAATCCGCTTTGTAGGAAATGTAGCGCAGCTTATCTAAATCTAAACAAGCACGTTCACCGCTTTGAAAGGTAGAGGGTTGGAATAGCCACACTCCCGCCGTGCGCAAGGATTCCTCAGATAAACACGGCAGTAGTTTGCGCTCTGCGCCCTGCCCCTTTTGGGCAAACGGGATTTCTAATACATCGACCAGCTTGTTATTCACGTACAAGTGCATGCCATAGCTGCCGGGTATTACCCCGCCATCAGGCACCATAACATCGGCTTGGTTCAGCTGTTCTACTTCTTGTGCTACCCAATCAGGTAAAGACTGCGACACCGCACTACCTGCCGTGAGCAGTTGCCCTGCACTCACCACACCGCACAGCATGAGAAAACGAAATAGCGTATTCATCTGCTCTGTGCAAGTCGCTTTACATGGTCATTGTGACGCAGTTGGCAGCGGACGATGCGACAGCACCCATAGTGCATGCAGACCTAAGCCGCCCAAACATAACCACCAATACCACTGGTGCCACGCCAATATGCCGATGACCCAAATGGCTAGCCCAGCTACCACGGCAAACCAGCCCCAACGCGCCCAATTCCTGCCTTCTGAAAGTCCCCCTATGGCGACTGTACCTAACACCAATAGCGCAAAAATCGAATATTGCTGCCCCGCCGTCCAATAACCGTCGCCCGCCACATACAACAGCACGACTAAAAACAGCCCCACACCAGCCGTAGCAATCACCCACGCTGGCCACTCAACCGTCATGTCTGAACGAGGCAGCACAGGTTTTCGTAACCACCGACGCAGTGGGTCGTGATTCGTGTGTACGGGGTTGGTAGAGGCATCATGCCCCGTTACACCATAGCTCAAGGGATACTCTGGCAACGCGGTTTTATAGGTGCCAAATAGCTTGTCCCAAACCAGAAAGGTGCCACCAAAATTGGTGTCGTGATACACCGGGTGATCACCATGATGCACGCGGTGATGGTTAGGCGTAACCATGAATGTTTCCAGCCATGGCGTACGCGGTGTCACCGCATTATGGTTAAACAGCTGCACACCGTAATGGAAGGTAGACACCACCAAGAAAATTTCTACTGGTAGCCCCAAAAATGCCATCCAAATAAAGAATGGAACCGAGCTTAACGACGAATACCACGAGTTACGCGCACCCAACGACACATTGAAATAACGCCCTTCGTGGTGCACTTCATGAATGGCCCACAGCAACCCTATCTTGTGATGCGTGTAATGCAGTACGTAGAAACAAAAGTCCCACACAATAAAGCCAAACACCCACTGCCATACCGTAGGCCAACTAGAAATAACGCCTAGGCTCCAATGGCTTGCTACCCAACCAAAGGCAAACACCTCAAAGCCCCTAAACAGCCATAGCACCACATGCCCAGAATTCAAGTTCAAGATGGTGTCTTTCCAACTGTACTCAGACCCTCTACCCTGCCATTGCAGCACAAACATTTCGGCCACAATAAAAAACAGCATAAATGCGAGAGGAAAAACCATCAGATTAATCTGCGTCACTATGCACCTCTGCCTTCCCCGCCTGAGCATAATGGCTCAAGGCAATCAATACTATGGCCACTGCTATAGCAGCCAATACATCTATAAAAAAATGCCGCTTTAACTGCAAAACGGTATAACCCACCCACACTAACCAGCCCACATAACAGCCTTGTACCCACCAACGTTTAGCATGTGAAACCGCATATACCGCTAATAACGATAACAAGATATGCAGCGAAGGCACACAGTTTTGACTGGAATCCAGATGTAACAACCCTGCCACCACCTGTCCCGACCATGTTCCCGTTTCTACGGGTGGGTACACTATCGTTGTGGGGTACAGCAGGTAAATCGCCCCGCAAAACAAGGCGCCCCACTGCATTTGGCGCGCTAATGTTTTTACTCTGGCGATGTCAGAAAACAGGTATGCCGCAGGTATAAGCAAGAAAAAAGACAAATAGCCCCAAATAGCCGTTTGGTCGTACACCACCGCCCTATCTACCCAGGTTTCAGGCACCACGTGCCCCGCACCTTGCCAGTAATCGGTTAGGGAGTAAATCACCCCTACCGTGCCCCAGCCCCATGCCATCCACCACAAGCGGTAGAACAGCGATTGGTGCTCTGTAGGTGACACACTCACGCCGCCACCTGCTTCGTAACCCGCACAATACGGCGTTTTTTTCGCAGAAAATCGCGCTCTGGAGTCTGCATTACCCCCTCCCACCGCAATAGCGATACATCCACGTTCTGAGTGACTAGCCATGACCACAACGCATCGCGCACCTGCTGCAATTGCGGTGCAGTAAGCGGGGCGTAAAAACGCAGTAACACGGTGTTTTCGCCCTCGTCTGGCATGACGTGCTCGAGCACATAATCCGCATCCCACGGCAACTTGTGGGCCAATACCCTATTACATGCATCGGCAAATATCGTTACCCACGGCTGCTGGCTGCCGGGCAACCTTAATTGGTCGTCAGCCCGTCCTTCTATGTGGGTAATCACACGCGTAGGCCTGCCACACGGGCACGCACACCCGCCATCGTGCAACACATCGTCTAGCCTATAGCGCACTACAGGCTGCGTAGTACGCCTGAAATCGGTAATGATAGGAACAAAACGTGTTTGGTCTACCCATTCAGTTTCTATGTACAGCGACTCTTCATTTAAGTGCATTGCACCTAACTCGCAGGTAGCCCCCAAAAAGCCCTCAGTTGCTTGATACACCTCGGCCACATCACCAAACTGGTGTTGTAAGCGTTCTTTATCGTGGGGGCTAAGCACCTCGGCTGCGGAAATCACCCGTGCTGGCTGTAGCTTAATACCGCCTTGCTGCGCTTTTTCAGCCAGCGCTACCAACACTTGAGCTGGTGCCACCAAAATCGTAGGTTGATACTGTTGCAATGCCACGCACTGCTCATCAAAATTTGCCAGTAGGTCAAAAAATCGGAAGCTTAAAAAACGGCTGTTCACGTTCTGATAGAGCGCATTGTCAGCACGCAAGAACAATGCCACCCGTTCACCAGCAAACAAGCCTTTAGGCAGCAACTTAGACAAAATCGTGCCGGACCAGAGGGCACGCTCAGCTTTACTGGTCACAAACAAGCCACGTGTACCAGACGTACCCGACGACAACCCCACACTGTATTCAGACACTAACTGCGAGAAATCACGACTAGTCTCGGCACGTAACGCGTTTTCTAGCAGTACATCACGCTGCAAGCCTGCCGTATTCATCTGATCAAACTGCGCCATCATGAGCGCTTTATTCATCAGCGGCCATGTTGGTAACGGTTGCCCTACATAGGCGCTAAAGTACGGGCTACGCACCAGCACTCGTTGCATAAAGCGTTGCAATTGCTGCTGTTGGTACTGCGCTAATTGCTCACGTGACCAACCTCGTACACGTTTCTGTAAACCCTTGGCTTTGTAGTACTGCCATACCGTCTGCAAACTTTGGGTCATAGCGCAGACTCCGTGACTGACGTAGAGGGAATACCGCCCTCGTGCGCCAACTGAATCTTCACCTTGCCGCGCTTATGTAGTTCGTGCAACTTTTGTAAGGTACTGAACATCTGCTTGGCATCGTCCATGATTAAGCGTGATATCCAAGCAGGTTGACGTAATTCTGTGTAGTTTTCAGGAGCCCATGCGGCATCGGCAGCCAACAATATCCAACCAGCGGCGGTACGTATAAACACGCCCAAATGCCCACGTGCATGCCCCGGCAATGGCACCACAAAGACTTCACCCTTGCTATGCGGCAATGCCCAACCCTCTTCAAACGGGGCCAGCTCAGCCGGTAACGCACCGTGCTCCCACGCTTCTACAAAGCCTAAACGCGACTCAAAGTCCTCAGGAATTAAACCCGGCACAAAGCCTTTGCGCACGGCCCGCAGCCCTTTCAACAGTTTGTAGCAATCCCAGCCGGATTGGCTGGCATAGACCTCAACTCCGGGGAAATCTCGCAGCCCTGCGATGTGATCACCATGAAAATGCGACACCACAATGCCGCGTATGTCTTCACGGCCTATGCCGTGTTCGGCCAACTGTAGAATCAGCGCTTCATCATTTTTAAAATGTACGGGGGTCACTGCAGGGTATAAGCGATACACCCCTTTTGCCGTATGACTGTGAAAATGGCTGGCATAACCGGTATCCCACACCCATAAATCACGTCCCACTTCAATCACATAAGCACGCGCCGGAAAGCGACACAGCCTAAAGCCACCGCCCTTTACCGCCACACAAGCGGGGTGCATGCAATAACCCACTTCATACGTATGTAAAACAGCCATCTTCTTACCTTTGTGGCTGCTGCCGCAGCCAGTCAGCGGTCAACGCTATGGCTTCTTGCATGTTGTAGCGGGGGTAATACCCCAGCTCTTGCTGTGCTTTCTGCGAGCACAGCGTCATATCAAAGCTCAGTGCGCCCACGCTATAACGCGTCAACATGGGTTCTTTATGCGTGAAGCTAGCCGTTGCCTCCATACCCGTGGCAACCGTGTAAAGCAGTGGGTACGGCACAGCTTGTATACGTACATTGCGCCCCAAAGCTTTCACAAATAACGCCTCTATCACCTCGCGCAGCACCATAGGTTCTTGATTGCTAATGTTATACACCGCAGCGGGGGGCAAAGTAGGCTGAGTACTGGCTAAGTACATAGCGTGCACCACATTCAGCACAAAGGTTAAATCCACGCAGGCTTGTCCGCCACGCGGCAGTTTAAGCACGCCATTAAAACGCGCTAGCTGCTCTTGCAAACGCGGCACAATCACTCGGTCGTGCGGGCCAAAAATTCCGCGTGGGCGCAATAACGTAAAACGCGTCGCCGGATAACGCTGTTGTGCCTGTTGAATACAGCCTTCCGCCATAAACTTAGTCTCGGCATAGGCATTAGCAAAGCGTTTAGCCATAAACGTCTCTGGGATATTGCGCCTAGCCTGAAAATCAAAATACAGCGACGGCGTAGAAATATGCACAAAGCGCTGCACTTGCGCCTGCCCCGCCGCTTGTGCCAGTTTCTCGGTCGCCCGCACATTAGCGGCTACAAAGTCAGACCTAGCCCCCCACGGCGACGACAAGGCTGCACAATGCCATACCCAGTCTACTGATTGCACCAACGCCTCTAGCTGACTCGCGTCTGCAGTAGCTAAATCGCAGGCCACAAACTGTATACCCTGCTGTGCTAAGGTATCGCCCGCCGCTTTATCACGGCCCACGCCTACGACAGAATAGCCTTCTTGCTGCAGCCACAATGCGGCATTACGCCCCAACCCACTGGTAGCCCCAGTCACCAACACCGTAGGAAGCGCTGCTGCGCCACTATGCTGTGTCATTGCTCGCTCACAGTTTCAACACCATGCCTGCAAACGACACACTGGCAGCGGTGGCAATCAACATCACCACATCACCGGCTTTACACCGCTGCTGGTGCAGTGCCTCGTACAACGCCGTCGGCACAGAGGCCGCCACCTGATTCCCGTGTGTTGCATAAATATCCATCAGCTTATGCGTGGGAATATCCAATTGCTTATGTATATGCTGCATAGCTAAATGGCTAGCCTGATGCGGGACCACCAAATCCACATCACGTAGCGTCACACCTGCTTGCGCCAATAACGCGTCTTGATAGTCATTAATAAAACGCGAGGCGATCTTAAACACCTTACGCCCCTGCATCTTGAAATAAAAGTCGTGCTCCTGCATACCAGCACGGGGGTTAGCGCGCGTACCACCGGCACGGATTTCGCAAAAATCACCTTCCAACACATGGTTCTCTAAACGCGTTGCCAGAATGCCCTTAGTACCATCGCCTTTTTGCACCAACGCACACGCCGCCCCATCGCCGAATAGATAGGAAGACTCCTCGTCATCCCAATTCAAACCGCGCGATGCCAATTCAGAACTCACAATAGCAATGCGTTTATAGCGGCCTATTTGCAATAACCCACTGGCAACCTCTAACGCTGCCACAAAACTGCCGCAGCTAACATTCACATCAAAACCAGGTGTGCCATCTAGCGCCTGAGCCGCCCGCAAAATATGCGTAGCCGTGCAGGGCAGCGCCTGCACAGGAATAGCAGAGGCACTAATGAGCAGATCCACATCTGCTATCTGCCACCCCGCAATACGTAATGCATTATGTAGCGCCTCGGCGCCTAATTCTGCCTGTGATACATGCGCATCAGCCAAAGATCGCGACACAATCCCCGAACGTTTTTGAACATAACCTTCTGCCTTGCCCAACCGTGCATCCAATTCCGATGACAATACCGGCGTAGAAGGCAGCGCCTTGCCCATGGCGCTGATTTCAAGCGGGACTAGCCCCATGCTTAGTAATCCTTTACCACACCGACTTCAGCCACCAAACCGTGGCCAAACCCGCTATAGTCATTAACAGCGAACCCAGTACATGCACGCTGACCATTCCCAACGCCCAGCTGTAAGCGCCCCGTTCCAGAGCGGTTACCACTTCAATAGAGAATGTAGAAAAGGTGGATAACCCACCACAGAATCCCGTAATAATGACCAAACGCCATTCAGGGGACAAATTTGGCATCTGCGCAAAAACTGCCACAGCAACACCCACGACATACCCGGCAACCAAGTTAGACACCAACGTACCCAGCGGCATATTCGGCCACACAGCATTCAAGCGCAGACTGAACATCCAACGCAACACACCGCCGCAACCCGCCCCAACAGCAACAGCCGCTATGGCTTTCCACATAGAGCACTCTCCATCACGACACACTGCCGCTTTGTTGGCAGCATCACACTTGCACTACCCAGTAAAACGCCTATCGTAGCACCAGAAAAGAAGCGGGTTTTGGTCTTTTTGCTGATTTTGAGATTTTGTAACTCGGTGTAATAGTCTAAAAAATTACTCTCTACAGGACATTTACAGTAGTTACATTGTCATAAAGCGTCATCAATGGGCAGAGTTAAGTGGCCGCCAAGCGATGTCCCTTCTATAATCAGTCATTCTCTGACCTCGGCTATGTGTTTTAGCCTACTACTTTTGTGCGCATGTCCAAGAAACACTCACCCGCTCCTATTCTTGCAGAACGCTATCCCCTCGCCTTGTTAGCTGGGCTTATTGATATCGCATTAGTCATTGGCGCGGCATACGTTGCTTATCATCAGCGCTTTGGCTTCTGGAGCATGAGCTCTCGCTATGAAGTTGCCACATTAGCCTTAGCCTTAATGGGCACTATCTGCCAGCTAGGTATGGACACCTATGGCTCATGGCGAGGCCGCCCTTTCCTAAAACAACTTGGCCGCGTCTATACAGGCTGGCTACTGGCCTTTGCTCTACTCTTAGGTATTGCTGTCGCCACAAAAGTTACTGGCCAATATTCTCGCCTCTGGCTAAGTACCACCGCCCTGTATGCCTTAGTCGCAGTTACTCTTTTTAGACTAAGTACATACCTGCTATTACGCTTTGCCCGAACCCAAGGTAGAAACCAAAAACACGTATTAGTGGTAGAAGGTCATATCCCTTCTGATGAACTCAGTAAAAGCCTGCCTGATTTAGGGCATGTAGGCTATGAAATACGACAACGCCTCATACTAGAGAATAACCAACAATGGTTCGATAAACTCATTGCTACGGTTAGTGAGCAAAATGTACATGAGGTATGGCTGTGTTTACCTTTGCAAGAAGGCGAATCCATTAAAAAGATTCTACATAGCCTGCGTCACCTCACTGTAGAAGTGCGCTTTATACCCGATTTAGGTGACTTACCCCTCTTAAATCATCGGGTGAGTCAGATCGCAGGGCTTTATGCTCTAGATATTAGCTTAAGCCCCATGGAAGGTTCAGCAAGACTGGTTAAACGTATTGAAGACCTTATCATTGGATCCATGATCTCGATCCTGATACTACCAGTCTGTCTAATAATCGCTATTGCGATCAAGATGACATCAACAGGACCCATAATTTTCAAACAATACAGAACGGGGATTAATGGCCGCCGTTTTAAAGTCTATAAATTCAGATCCATGGAAGTTCACACTGAAGTGGCTGGCCAAATAACTCAAGCTCAATTTGGTGACCCTCGTGTGACCAGACTAGGCGCGTTCCTGCGAAAAACCAGCTTAGATGAGTTGCCACAGTTCTACAACGTGCTACAGGGACGTATGTCCATCGTAGGTCCACGCCCTCACGCGCTGGCCCACAACGAGCATTACAAAGATTTGGTTGAGTCCTACATGAAGCGCCACAAGGTCAAACCTGGTATTACAGGTTGGGCACAGGTAAACGGTTATAGGGGTGAAACCGATACCATAGACAAGATGCAAAAACGTGTTGAGTACGACCTGTGGTATATCAATAACTGGTCGTTATGGCTGGATTTGAAGATTATCTTTCTGACTGTTTTTAAAGGGTTTGTAAATAACAAACCCTAACCTAGACAGGTTGTTATGCTTGTTCTTGAGCGTGAAGCTCTTTTAGAACTTGCGTTAGCTCATTACGCCAATCTGCGGGCTGCACGCCATATAACGTTTGCAGTTTCTCACTACTCAAAACAGAGTACGCTGGACGCTTAGCGGGTGTGGGGTATTGAGCGGTGGTAATCATATTGACCACTGGCAACACTTTCAACAACCCCACCTTTCCTGCTTGCGTAAAAATTTCTTGTGCGAAGTCGTACCATGAACATGTAGGCGTCCCACTAAAATGATACACCCCCCACTGGAGTTCGCCGTTCTGTTTATATATCTCGGCTAGCCTCCACAATACCACTGCAACACTAGCCGCTGAAGTTGGACATCCCTGCTGATCCGTCACCACACCCAGCTCAGTACGGGTAGCGCCAACTCGCAACATGGTTTTCACAAAGTTAGCACCATGTACCCCAAACACCCAGCTAATACGCATAATCAAGCTACATTTGCATACTGCCTGTAATGCTTGCTCTCCCGCTAATTTGCTCGCACCATATACACCAGTAGGCGCTGTAATATCATTTTCTACATATGGCTCTATGGCATCCCCATCAAATACATAATCTGTAGAAACATGAAATACAGGGATACCCGCTCCAGTAGCATAACGCCCTAAATACTCAATACCATCCCTATTTACGGCATAGGCTTTCTCTACATCTTCCTCGGCTTTATCTACTGCTGTAAATGCGGCAGCATTGATAATCAAATCGGGAGATACACGTGTGAGCTCCTTATTGACCGCTTGCTCATCTGTAATATTCAATTGCACAGACGTAAGTGGAATAAGCTCTACCCATGTTGGAGCAGAGCGACATAATTCATAACCCAGTTGCCCATTGGCACCAGTAATTAAAACTTTCAGCTTCTGCATACTCATTTAGACAGTAACTCTTTCAGCGTAGGATTAAGCAGGTCTTTCGCGGACAACTGTGGAGTTTCTATAGCCCAAGGAATAGCCACGTCAGGATCATTCCACAACAAACCACCTTCATCCTCTGGAAAGTAGAAATCCGTACACTTGTACTGAAAGTCCGCAATGTCACTTAAGACACAAAAACCATGCGCATAACCAGGAGGCACCCAAAACTGCCTTTGATTTTCATCATTTAGCTCTACACCCACATATTGTCCACAAGTAGGTGACGCAGGATTAATGTCTACCGCCACATCATAAACATTGCCACGACTGACTCGCACCAATTTTCCTTGAGGACGAGTGCGCTGAAAATGCAGGCCTCGCAACACCCCTTTAGCAGAACGTGAGTGATTATCCTGCACAAAAGGTAATGTAATGCCAACGTCGTGATAACGTTCTACTTGGAAGGTTTCCATAAAAAAACCACGACTATCACCAAATACTTTTGGCTCAATAATGAGTACCCCGGGCAATGCTGTTTCGATGACCTTCATGTTAGTTTTGCTCCAACAACTTCTGTAGGTACTGACCATAGCCGGTTTTGCTCAGCGCTTCAGCACGCTTCTGCAGGCCTTGCTTATCTAACCAGCCTTTTCTAAAGGCAATTTCTTCCAAACACGCAACTTTTAGACCTTGCCTTGCTTCAATAGTTTGTATGAAGTGGCTAGCTTCCATTAACGAGTCATGTGTACCTGTATCCAACCATGCAAAACCTCGTCCCAGTAAGCTGACCTGCAAGTTACCCTGCTGCAAGTACGCATTATTGATATCTGTGATTTCTAGTTCACCACGAGCTGAAGGCTTAACTTGCTTAGCCTTTTCCACCACTGAGTTATCGTAAAAGTACAAACCAGTGACGGCATAATTCGACTTAGGAGCCGTAGGTTTTTCTTCTATGGAGATAGCTTTCGCATTCGCATCAAACTCTACCACACCAAAGCGTTCTGGATCATTGACGTAATAGCCGAAAACCGTTGCACCCTCTTGCTGTGCACTCGCTTTCTGCAGCATGGCACTAAACCCATGTCCATAGAAAACGTTATCACCCAAAATCAAGCAGACATTGCTATCGCCAATGAACTCTTCACCAATTAAAAATGCTTGTGCCAAGCCATCTGGCGAAGGTTGTTCTTCATATGTCAGTTGTATGCCATAAGAGGAACCATCACCCAATAATTTTTGAAAGTTAGGTAAGTCTTCTGGAGTAGAGATAATCAAAACTTCACGGATCCCAGCCAGCATCAAAACTGACAAAGGATAATAAATCATGGGTTTATCATAAATAGGCAACAACTGCTTGGAGACTCCTAAAGTAATAGGATGCAAGCGCGTACCAGAACCACCCGCTAAAATAATACCTTTTGTATTGCCCATGCTCACTACACCTTTTAATTAGTCGCCTAAGCCTAAACGTTCGCGTCTATAACTTCCATCTTGTACCCGTCTGCACCACTGCAGATTATCTAGGTACCACTGCACTGTTTTACGTATACCCGATTCAAAGGTTTCCTGTGGCGCCCAATCTAAGTCCTGTTTGATTTTGGCGGCATCAATTGCATAACGCACATCATGACCAGGCCTATCTTTGACATACGTGATCAAAGAGGCATGCGGCAGAATCGGGGAACTAGGGTGTAATTCATCCAACAGCGTGCAGATGGTGTTCACCACTTCAATATTTTGTTTTTCGTTATGCCCGCCAATGTTATACGTTTCGCCTGGCCTACCCTGGCTTAAAACCGTATATAGTGCCCGAGCATGATCCTCTACATACAACCAGTCTCTAACCTGAGTACCTTGCCCATACACGGGTAATGGCTTTCCCTCTAACGCATTCAAAATAATCAAAGGGATTAATTTTTCAGGGAAATGATAAGGACCATAATTGTTCGAACAGTTAGTGACTAACGTAGGTAACCCATAAGTCCGTTGCCACGCTCGAACTAAATGATCAGACCCAGCTTTACTAGCCGAATATGGCGAACTAGGATCATACGATGTCTCTTCAGTGAATAAGTGTGCACTACCCTCCCCCAAGTCTCCATATACTTCATCTGTGGAAATATGGTGAAAACGGAAACCAGCTTTGCGTTCCTCACTAAGGGCCAACCAATACGCCCTAGCCGCTTCAAGTAGCGTATAGGTACCAACTATGTTAGTTTGTATAAACTCCCCTGGCCCATCAATAGAACGGTCCACATGAGACTCAGCAGCCAAGTGCATAATGACATCAGGTTGATGCTCGAACAGCACTCTGTCTATTTCTGCGCGATCACAGATATCCACCTGCTCAAACGCATACCGTGGATCCTCACTAACTGTAGCTAACGATTCCAGATTACCTGCATACGTCAGCTTATCGAGATTGATGACATGGTCATCAGTATTCATAATAATATGGCGAATAACCGCAGAACCTATGAATCCCGCACCACCAGTTACTAAAACTTTCATCTAACGCTCATCCTAGTTCTTTGGATAATACTGCACGAAAAGTTGCTCATACTCTTCCAAAACTTGCTGCCACGTAAATCGTTCTTGAAAACGCGCACGACTCGCTTGTTTCATTTTTGCCTGCTGTTCAGCATCATTCAGCAACGTGTCAAATACACGTTCGCATGCTTGCTCATCAGCAAAGTATGTAGCGCCCTCACCGGCCACCCAACGATTAAAGTGATTATCATGTGCAATCACCGCACAACCGGCCCCCAACGCCTCTACCAGCGAAGGATTCGTCCCCCCTACGCGGTGGCCATGTAAGTAAAAGCGTGCATAAAAACGTAAAGCTTGTACTATTTTCTGGTCATAAATCGCACCAGGGAAAACCACTTCATCAGAAGCAGCATCCATCACCTCTTTATGGAAGGCATTTTCCGCTGGCTTAAAGTTACCCAGCACTACCAGTTTGTGGTTGCGTTTGGCCTTGCTAAACGACCTGACCATCTCTAAGAAAGAGTTCTCGGGTTCAGGTCTGGCAATAATGACTGAAAAATTATTGGCCGTTAACCCATAAGCACTAAGCACGCTCTCATCAGCGCCCAGTACCTCATCCCCACCATAGGGAATCATCGTGATTTTTTTCTCAGAAACACGTGTCGCCAAGTGATTCTTAATTTTAGGATGATCCGCCACTAAATGGTTACCCACCCAACAACCCGCTCTCTCGTTCAGCCAGAACCACGTTTTAGCCACCACACCCCATTTATCGCGTTTCCACTCAATACCATCCATATTGATGATATTCGTCTGCCCTTTCAGACGTTGCAGTACATTAAATGCAGCAGTGTTATAGCCTAGAGTCAAACACAGGCCAGACTCCTTGGTAGCCAACTTAGCTACTTTCCAATCGAAAATTACTGTACCCGCAGCACCAGAACGGCTTACAGGCACATGTACTCGTCGCACACCTTCCCATACACTCTCGTACACCGCGCCATCGCCGTCTTCTTGGCAATACACGGTGACTTCCCAGCCTTTAGCCACCAGATACAACGACAATTTCTCTGCAAAGGTTTCGAAACCACCGTGAGCAGCTGGTATACCACGTATGCCTAGGATATTAATTTTCACAACTTTTAATTCCTAACTTATTTTTTAACAAATTCATTCTTGACATCGCAATGACCAATGCAGGAATCAAAAAAGAAGTAACATTTAATGTATTCTCAGAGAGAAAAGATACCAAAACCTGAGATGCCAATATAATAAAAGGCACAGGGTTTTTCCTATTTATTGGGAATATAGAAAATAAGATAACAAAAACCCAAAACCCAAACCCAAAAAAACCTAACTGACCTATTATTGAACCTATATATGTATCACTAATTCCCTTATCATAATAAACAGTAAGATCATCAGAGAACATCTTTGCATAGTTTCCCACGCTCCCTATCCCATATCCAAAAATGCTTATGGTATCCAAAGAGTTAAAAAAGCCATTCAAATGTATCAACACCCCTTTTTTTACAGGCATCAGCCAAAAAACCACTAAAGGGAAGAATGACAATAAAAATCTAAATAAAAAATGAATTCTTGGATTAAATATGAAAAATGCCAAAAAAACCTGAAGCATAGCACCTTTAGAAAAGGTTAAAAGCACGCCTAACGAGAAAACAAAAATAAAAAAGTATCTATGCTTTAGATATTTTTCTGATTTATTATAAAAAATAAAAATCAATATAGCGGCAAAGGAGTGGCCCAAACTAATAGGATCAAGAAAAGTGGACGTCATCCTTTCTCTGTAACCTATAGAAGGCTCATAAAACATATAGGACAATCCATGCTGATCAACAGGAATCCCTTTTAAGTTAAAGTAATTATGCAGACCAACTGACTTCCAAATCTCAAAAAAAATCTCAATAAACCCGAAAGAAAAAACCAATAAAAATACAAATATAGAATTCCTAAAAAGAAGTGCCCATGAACTCTCATTCATTCGTAAAGAACAGAAGAAAAACAAAAGTACTATAGGTGCAACTATTTGTCTAATATTTGCAAGTGGACTTGAATAATCCGGGTTTAGAAAATATAAGTTCGCAACCAAATAGGTAAAGAACAAAAAAAATATAAAAGAGAACAAAACCCTATCCGCCCTTAACAACCATAAAGGGAAAGATAGAAGCATAAACATATACACAGGCAAGTCTTTCAAAGAGTATATAGATGGGTTTCTAACCCCTACAAACTCCACAAGGACCATAATTGCTGCTGAGGAAAAAGCTCCCCAATAGAGAACAAAAATCAAAAAATACTTGGAGAAAGAAAGCTCTAGCTTATCAGTATTCGCCATAGACTTTTTCCTCCATAATCAGCTGAAAATTATTAGAGATACTTAGACCATTACCAACCAAAAAATCACCATCATTCAAGTTCATGCCAGAACCTGATTTTCTACTTTCCATATCTTTGATTAAAGAATCAATATCCATACATGGATTAATTAACAATTCTTTGTAGTCCAGATGAAAGTCCCTATCATCCTCCAAATACTCTTCTACATCAGGAACAAAATAGTAAATGGGTTTTCCAGTCACAATATAATCAAAACATATACTTGAGTAATCTGTAATCAAAGCATCAGATATACTCAAACAATCATATAAACTCCCACCCAAATCATCTATAACTCTTACATAGCCATCATTGATTAAAGTGTAATTACCATTTTCATAGAAATGCGGTTTTATGATCAAAGTAATATCGTTCTCCCTCAAGAAGCCCTCAAGAAAAAACATGTTTTTTATCAACTTCTGAAATTTTTCTTTTTCCCTTCCTTCACTTCGATGAGTAGGCATATAAAAGTAAATTTTCTCTGTTGTTATACCTAGTTTTTTTTTAAATTCGGACTTATCAATAGAACCATGCAAAAGTCCATCACACCTTGGATACAGAGATCTTACTATCTTATTTTTACTCACTCTAAAAGCTGAACAAAAGTTATCATCAAACATTTCGTATGGAGAAACTATATAAGAATAGCTATCTACAGTTTTGGAGCGTATCCAATTTACAAAAAATTTAATTTTACTTTCTTCAATATCAAACCCCATTTTTTTCAACCCTACACCATGCCACATTTGCACAACTATGGCTCTAGGAGTTAACGAAGAAAAACAGAAATCTTTGGAGTTTACTGAGCAAAAAAATACACCTGCTCTAGCTTGAATAAACAAACCTCGTAGCGAATGGGCCATGATTACCTCATAGCCCTCTAATTGAATAAGATCGTAGACTTTTTTGTTTTTTGTTATCCAGATTTTTCTTATACCCTTTCTATTACTATCTGCCTTAAAGGCATAGCTAGAGTTATCTTGAAATTTTTCCCCAAACCACTCCCCATAGAGCCAAATATTTCTATTTTTTGGCATGAGAAGTGACAATAAGAAATTGATAAGGTGTAAGAAACTAATAAATACTTTCATAAAAAAGCCAGAACCTTTATTTACAACCTAACCACTAAATTTTGGCTATCTATATACTTCCCTACCGGACCAGCAATCATCGCAATCACAGAAGCCACGTGCTCTGGCTGCATAATGGTTGATGGATCTTCGTCAGGGGCTAGCTTCTTCCGGAGGTCTGTCGCACAACGTCCAGGGGCTAAACATACTACACGTGTGCCATACATCCTAAGCTCGTCACGCATTACTTCGCTCATGTTAATCACAGCCGCTTTTGATGCCGAATAAGTAAGCCAGCCTGCTCTACCATTCATCCCTGCTGTGGAAGCAATATTAATCACAAGCTCAAACTTGTTCTCTTTTCTTAATAGACTTTGCACTATCAAGAATGGTGAGATCAAATTCACGTTTAGTGTTTTATCGAAATCTTCCATCTTAATTTGGTGGATAGGGTCTGGCTGAGTATAACCAGCATTATTCACCAAACAATCTATATTAATACCAAGATCAAGAATCTTTTTAATAAATACTTCAACTTCTTTTCTATCAGAAAAATCACAGAAAAAATGAATTATTTTTTTGTTATTTTCATTTTTATTTTTATTTTTTACCTCCTCAATTAATGATAAAAAATCATCAGATTTTCTTGCCACCAGTATGAAGGTAGAATAATCTTCAGAGTTAAAAAACAATTCCCTTACTACTGACGCACCAATCCCTCTGGATGCTCCTGTAATTAAAATCGACTTACTCATATATCTCATTACCCTTCAAAAGAAACTCTGCTATTTTTATATCTATAGGTTTTGTTATTTTTATATTTTCATCCTTACCATTTATATAATTTACTTCAATACCACTCTCTACACACATGGTGGCATCCTCAGTGTATAACTTACCTTGCTCTACTGCTTGCTTGTGCGATAAAGCCAAATCTTCACGATTAAACTTTTGAGGTAATTGAATATTAACCAATCTTTCTCTTTCTAGAAATCCGCTTATTTTACTATTCTCCGGATCTACCGGAGCTACAGTAAATGGAATGGCCAAGGAGAAACTTACATTTCTATATTCACAATTTATTATTTCTCTAAAATCTGCTTGATCAACCATGGGTCTAGCTGATTCATGAATAATAATATTACTATTCGTAGAAATCTCTAGCATTTTCCTTACAGAGTCTTGCCTTGTTTCACCTGCCTCTATATATCTTACGTTAGCACTCCCTGCATAGTTACTTACTATACTTTTGGTATCATCCAAGTATCCTGCAGGATAATTGATAATAATTTCATCTATTTCATCTATTTCTGAAATGGCTACCAAAGAATAAACAAGCATGGGTATACCATTGATCTTCAGTAGTTGTTTAGGTTGATCAGCAGCCATCCTGCTTCCAACCCCTCCACTAAGCAGAATTAACGTATATTTTTCATTCATAAAATTCACCTGTTATTCCAGAGGATTTTTCGCGCAAAGAATAGGCGGTAAGAAAAAACCATAATTTCTGCCATAATTACAGTTACAACAACTGTTGCAGCAGAAATTTCACCATAAAGATATAAAAACATCAAACCTAATACTTGTACTATTCCACCGGCCATTACGCTTCGGTTAGCCGCTCTACTGTTTCCCATCGCACCCAATAAGGGATACCCTAAAATTGTTGCAGGAATAGCAAAAAGCAAAGCAATCATAAAAATACTATAAATCTTATAGCTCTGATCATACCCAGAGCCAAACAGTATATTAATTAACCAATCTCCAACGAGAATACCAAACACCACACCCAATACTGTTAATATAGAGATTAAATAGAATACCTTTTTATATAAAACAATATCTTTGGTTTTTGCCATATAGGGGTACAGAGCCTGAGCAAGCGGGTTGATTAGAGAAATAGCACCTCTATAAAACTGTTCCGCGATCGAATAGATAGCCACTTGAACTGTGCCAGAGAACGAGCCTAAAAAGAACGATGCTCCCGCCCCATACGACATCACGGCCACACGTGACCAGAAATACTCCGTTGACTCTGAAAATGTTTTCTTTATATGCTGGAAGTCATAGGCAAAGCTCATATATCCACTTTTACTTAAAAAATACATGGAAAGTAAAAATGAGAAACACAAAGACAACCCATTAAATATCACAACCCAAAGAAAATCCTCTTCGCCATTTACAAAAGTCACAACCAAAAACACAAATAACAATCTTCCTGAAACAACAAAAATAGTTATGTATTTCATTTTCTCCAATCCTTGGAATAACCAAATTGGCAACATGGATTGAAAAAATATTGGAAAAATTAAAAGATAAAAATATAATTTATAGTTTGAATACTCAGTAAAAAAAATTGGGTACAAAAATAGAAAAATACAAATAACCAAAAATATATAAAACTTAGAAAAGAAAACCGAACTTACTATTTTTTTTATCTCGGATTTGTTTTCAATATTTTTAGAGACTGAATAGACTGCTGATAACCCGAATCCATAATCAATAAAAACATAAGACATTTGAATAATTGCAAATCCAAAAGCAATCAACCCAAATAAGTCTTTACCAATGGTTCTGGTTAAGTATGGTGACAATACAAAAGGTAGCAACACATTTGCCATCTGAACAAACAGAAGAATAATTGCATTTTTTGTTACTCTTCTTCCGTTACTCATTATTCTATATACACCTTGAATATTTTCTATTAAGTGAAAATAAAAATTCTAAATTTATTCTGCTTAGTATTAATAACTATGATCATGACACTAGCTATGGTAGTAGCTACTAAGACAGAAATCCAAAATCGGCCATTATAACTTGCTCTGCCCTACATACATGCTGTAAAGCTCTATCATAAGTGCATTACATAGATATGCTTCACCTTTACTAACTATTTACCCCCATTTCAAAAAATTGTTACATTTCAGTGGCCGCAACAAGCATCTTATACTCACGCCTATCTCATCCCCCCTCCCTCCGCATTAAGTGCTGTAAAAAAAAAAGCCTACTTGGGCTCTTACCCAAGTAGGCTTTTTACACAATCGCAAGCTTATTTACACATCTGCCCCAATGGCTTTTAGCCCTGCTAAGGCACACTGCGCATCAATATCGCCGTTAGGTGCACCACCTACGCCAATACCGGCGACCAAGGCATTATTAAACTTCACGGGCAAGCCACCACCTTGAATCACCATGCGCTCGTCCATATCGCGCATACCGCTGTTAGCTGGCTTAGAGGCAATGAATTCAGCTAGGCCTGCGGTGTCGCGGCCCATAGCGGCTGAGGTAAAGGCTTTGCCAGTGGCACTGCCTACGGTGTGGGGGCCTGAGTTATCGGCTTTCAACAACGCTTTGGTCGCCCCATCACGTGCTACAACGGCAACGCTAACGGCGTAGCCTTCAGCTGCACACGCTTGTACGGCGGCTTGCGCAGCAGTGGTAGCCAACTCTAGTGGTAGGAAGGGTGCTGTGGGCAAGGTGGTTTGCGCACTAGCGGCCAAAGGAACAAGTAATGCAGACGTTAACGCGAGTGTACGAATCATACTGAATCTCCACTAAGTTAAAAGATACCTACAGAATAAACATCTCACCTTTTTTGCACTATGCGTAGTGCTTGCAGACCAACTACGTAATCCTACGGATACTCCCGTCCTTCTATCCACAACCGAGTCATTTCTGCCTGCGATGTAGTGCCTAACTTAGCACCTAGTGCGGCCCTATGACTTTCTACTGTACGGGGTGATAAACCCAAACCTTCCGCTATTTCTTTAGAGGTAAAGCCGGCGGCTACCCTACCTAGCACTTCTTTTTCTCTGGGCGTCAGACTCGCCAGCAAGGCTAGGGTTTCGTCTTTTTCTGCCTGCTCCCGCAAGCGCCGCTCTACGATTTCTTGCCCTTTTTGTATGGCATCAATCAGGTCTTGCTCGTCTACCGGCTTAGATAAGAAGTCTATAGCGCCATTTCTAAATGCACGCCTACAGGCTTCTATATCACCGTGCCCAGAAATCACTATCGTTGGCCAGTTCACTCCAAGCTCTAGCAGTTTTTCTTGTACTTTTAGGCCTGACACCCATGGCATACGTATATCCATGATGATGCAACCGGGTTCTAACTGGCCCACTGTTGTCAAAAACCGCTGTGGGTCGGCAAAGCCATGTACATCAATGTCTACGGTAGATAGCAGTAGCTCTAGCGCGTCGCGTACTGCCTGATCATCATCTACTAAATAAACAGGGTGACTCATTCACAAGGCTCCAGAACTATGGGGTGGCTGACTAAGCGTATTCTAAACAAGGCCCCCGTGTTGGCGTTTTCTTGTAACAGCAATTCACCACCCGCACGCTCTACCAACCGTTGGCTTAACGCTAAACCCAGCCCCGTGCCCCCTTCTTTGCTTGTGACAAAGGGGGTAAACAGCTCACTGCGTAACTGTGTAGGCACGCCTGGACCATTGTCAGCCACGTCCACCTGCACATAACCCTCTTGTTCCATCGCGATAATGCGAATGCGTCGTTCTGTACTGATGTCTTTTAACGCATCCATGGCATTGCGCAGCAAATTAAACAGCACTTGCTCCATTTCTATGGGGTCCGCTTTTACCAATAATGGCGTAGCAGGCACATCCAAATTAATGTGTACCTGCAGGTTCTGGGCTTCTTGCTGCACTAGTGCCAGCACATTTTGCAACGCATCACGCAAGTCAAAAGACACTGTGGGTAAACGCTGCGGGCGCGACCAGTGCCGGAAGTGCTCCAAAATGGCCGATGCGCGCTGCGCTTGAATCACGGTTTCATCTAAAGACTTCGCCAAACGTTCTGTGTCGCCCTTAGCAAGCAACCGTCTACCTGCTTGGCTTTGTGCCAAGATTGCCGTTAACGGCTGGGTCAGTTCATGCGTGAGCCCACTTGCCATTTCACCCAAGGCATTCACTCTAGAGGCATGCGCTAATCTAGATTCCATGCCGCTAATACGCGCTTGTTCTACTGCAGCGTGCACACGCCGACGTTGTCGCCACCCCAAATAGATGCCCGCGTAGGCCACGCTCACCAACAACACCATGCCTAAGGTTGGCCACAGCGGCAGTACATCTCGCCACGTCAGTTTTAAACCGGTTTCCAACAGCAGGGGTTGTGTTGTACTGCTAAGCGCTTTGGAAAAATGCATGGCATTAGCCGTATCTATAGGCTCACCCAAAAAGGGCGTGCCATCTGGCAACGACAACCGTAACGTAACGTCTGGCTGCGACCATAGCGCTTCACCATTGCCTAACAACTTAGCCGCATCTATATCCAACAACAGCGCATAACCCAATGCATCTAGCCCTGGGTTACGTTTAATCAATAAGTAATGCCCTGCATGCGTGGGGTGCACCAGCAGTTTCATGTGCTCGTTACCGCTCCATGCCTGCTCTTGTATCCATACTTGAATATCGGGGTCTATAGCCCCTACACCGGTAGGCGCCTCGTCGGCAGTAGGTTGAGTCACCAGCTCAATGGCATCAATGCTGGGATAAAAATTCAAAATGCTGTGGGCAACATCGTTGAATAACTCGTGCCCACGCTGATCTACCGAGGTTTGTACTACGGCCGCCAAGGCAGTTAAATGCGCATCGTGCTGGCCGGCTCGCTGCGACGCCAATCGCTGCAACAATACGCTTTCTTTCTCTAAGACCTGTACATGGGTGTGATAACGCCAGCTCGCCAACCCAGCAATGGTCAACAACACCAGCAATACGCCAATCAGTATTGCTACACTGTAGCGGTAAAGAAAAAACGAGCCTGTACGCATGACGGAACGCGTCCCATAAAGCATGGATGAGTACGGATTATGGCATAGGGCCTGTATTGCGCTTGTCACGCATATCGTAAAATCACCTCTTTTCACCTAGCCATAGATATGAAAGTCATCACTACAGCGCTACCCGGCGTACTCATCATAGAGCCCAAGGTCTATAGTGATGAGCGTGGTTTTTTCACCGAAACTTTCCAACTTGAGCGCTATCAGCACGTAGGTATTACGCAGCCTTTCGTGCAGGAAAACCACTCTAGATCCCTACGTGGAGTGGTGCGTGGTTTACATCAACAACGTACCCGCCCCCAAGGAAAACTGGTGCGAGTCAGCCGTGGAGCTGCCTTTGATGTAGCAGTGGACCTTAATCCGGCATCCCCCACTTATAGACAATACGTAGGGATAGAATTAAACGACGAGAACCACCTGCAGCTCTGGATTCCTCCAGGATATGCGCATGGATTCTGCGTACTGGGCGACATCACAGATGTACACTATTCGTGCACAGATGTGTACTGCCCTAACGATGAGGATGGCGTACGCTGGGATGACCCCGATCTGGCCATCCCCTGGCCTATTCAGCAGCCTGTTTTATCCACCAAGGACCTAGCACTGCCTACGTTACACGAACGTATGCAACGGCTATAAAAAAGGTTTACAAAAACTGCTGTGCAACAGCCTGCAGCGTACAAATTAACGACGTGCAGAGCGATTTTGCTGCTGACGAGGGGCGCGGTCTTTCAAGTGACGGAAAGTAATACGACCTTTGCTCAGGTCATAAGGTGACAGTTCTAGTGAAACATCATCACCAGCCAAAATGCGAATATGGTGTTTACGCATTTTGCCGCCTGTGTAGGCAATCAATTCGTGACCGTTTTCTAAGGTCACACGGAAGCGTGAATCTGGCAGCACTTCATTCACTGTGCCACGCATTTCAAGGATTTCTTCTTTAGCCAATAGTTTGCTCCTAAAAAATTAGACTACTAGTATAACATACGCCTTTTTTTAGTGATTTTTCAATAAAGTACGCTAAACTTGGCGGTTATTCGTGGCTTGGGATTCTAGCCCTCTGTCACGACCTTCGCTATGACGCTACGCCGGACTATTTTTCTGGTGGTGGCAGGAGTTCTTCTATGTTGCGCGCTACATGGTTAGCGGCGTATGCCTGCGCCGTTCTGCTAGCCAATGCCTATTTGGACAGCTTTATTGAATTGCCGTGGTTTGGGCTATTCAGTATTGGCTCCATATTTTTTGCAGCCGTTTTCACCCTACGTGATCGCCTGCATCAGTACGGCTTACCTACGGTGTATCTGGCCATAGGCTCTGCAGTGCTTATCACCACCTTGTACGGTCAATTTGTAGCACAAATCAGCCCCCGTTTTTTATTTGCGTCGTTTATCGCCATCTTAATTAGCGAATTGGCTGATACCGCCATGTTTCAGCGCTTACGTCATTACCGTTGGCATAAACGTGTGCTAGCCAGCCACGCGGTAAGCGTGCCCCTAGATAGCCTTGCTTTCACCTTATTAGCCTTTGCCGGCATGATGAGCAGCTACGACATGCTGCAAATTATCTATGCCGACGTGCTGGGCAAATATCTGATTGCTGCTGCGGTTGCATACTTACCATTTATTTCTGTGCGAGAGCGCCGCACGGCATCACTCTGATTACTTCGTAGACCCTACTTATGACTTCATCCACTGACCATACTTATGTGCCAGCCGATGCACACAGCTACCGCTCACCTGATACGGGTGCTCTACTAAAAACCATTGCTAACCCACACCCACAGTACCAAAGCTGGCAAGAACATGTGCTGACGCTACCCGAACTGTGCCCTGCATCACGCAACCCCGGCACCGGCTCTACGTTATCTATCCGCTATCACGCCCCCCAGCGTTTTTTAGAGGTTTTCTCGCTTAGCGCTTATATACAGGCCTTTATAGGTCACAAAACCGTACGCGACGTGGAAATGCTTACCCAAGTCATCGCTAGGGATTGCGTCGCTGTATTGGGTGTAGCCGTAGAAGTAGAGGGCTGTTTTGAGCTACCCGCTTTAGGTCAACGCGTCACCACACGCGTTCAAGCCCAGCCCTAACAAAAAGGCCACCTCACTGAGGTGGCCTTTTTTATGGGTGCCAATACTGCGTTATGCCTCTTCGGTTTTACGCATACGTACACCTTGGTTCCACCACAAGAATGCCAGTATCAGCAACGCTGGTAAATACATGTAGTAATCCATCATCGCGTTAGGATTAGGCTGTTTAACTACCATGACATCCCAACCTTGCTCCCAACCAGAGCGTCGTGCCTGACTGCCAAAGCCGATATTGGAAATTTGTACCATATCGCCAAACGCCATCACTCCAATGCCAGCATCGGCCATACGTTTACGGCCTGCTGCCTCACCGGTAAGCGTAGAGCCCTCTTCCAACATAGGCAGTTCTGCCGCTACGGTTTTACGAATGGTATCGCCTTCTAGCGTCATCCCCTCAATTTCCACTACCAGTTGCTGGCCTGGACGCAAATCACCTGCCACCGCATAGATTTGTGCTGGCTCTGCCTGTAAGTAACGGTCTTGAATGTGATTCATGAACCAATCCGGACGGAACATGATGAACATCACCGCCAAGCACAGCACGATTTCCCACCACTTGGACTTGATACGCATCCAACCCATGGTGGCTGCTGCAAAGGCGAGCGAGCCCATAATAGAACCAAACACCACGAACACAAATTCGTACCAGCTCTCTATACCTATCAGTAACAGCAGTGGGTTAAACACGAACATGAATGGCAACACGGCAGTACGCATTGCGTATTTAAAGCCTTGAATACCAATTTTTAGTGGATCTTCCCCAGCAATCGCCGCTGCCGCAAAGGTCGCTAAGCCTACAGGCGGCGTAATATCCGCCATCAACCCGTAATAAAACACAAACATGTGTACCGCAATCAGCGGAATAATCAGGCCGCTTTGCGCACCCAACTCAACCACCACTGGTGCCATCAAGGTAGCCATCAGAATGTAGTTGGCGGTAGTTGGCATACCCAAACCCAACACCAAACACACCACAGCCGTAAAGCCCAGCATTAGTAGCACGTTCCCCATGGACACCAGTTCCACGAAAGACGTCATGCGCAGCCCCAGCCCTGTCAGGGTGATAGTGCCCACGATCAAGCCAGCGGTACCACACGCCAAGGCAATACCCACCATGTTGCGGGCACCTTCTTGCAAACCTATCAGCGTGTCTTTAACACCCTCAGCCAACGCTGTGCCCACTTGCTGACGGCGGAAGAAGGCTTGCAAAGGACGGCGCGTTAGCATCAACACCAACATGGTTGTGACCGCCCAGAAGGCAGACAAACCGGGCGAGAAACGCTCAATGGTCAAGCACCATACCAAGATACCGATAGGGATCAAGAAGAACAAACCAGTACGCACTGTCGCCCATACCTCAGGCTGCGTCATCGTGCCATCTTGTTTCACCAAAGAGGGCAAGTCATCGTGTTTAGACGCCATCCAAACTAGCACCACATAGAGCACAATCAGCAAGGAGACTAAAATACCAAAAGCGTGTTGCGGGAATAATTGCTGCGTCCCCACACCTACCCAGTAGATCAGCGCCACCACAATAATGGTGGCAGAGATCCCCATCCCCATTCGCCCTATGCGCTGAATAGGAGTGCGTGTCTGCGTAGCAGCTTGCATAGGTTGCAAGCCCAGACGCAACGCCTCTAAGTGCACAATATAGAACAGCGATATGTAGGACAGCATCGCAGGCAACAGCGCGTGTTTGATAATTTCCGTATAGGGAATGCCTACATACTCAATCATCAAAAATGCCGCCGCCCCCATCACGGGTGGCATGATTTGCCCATCCGCCGATGCAGCAGTCTCAATCGCCCCTGCACGTACGCCACCGTAACCAGCCCGCTTCATCAGCGGAATAGTGAAAATACCCGTAGTTACTACATTCGCCACAGACGATGCTGACACCATGCCGTTCACAGCCGATGACACCACCGACACTTTCGCTGGGCCACCACGCAAGTGCCCCAATAGCGAGAAGGAAACCTGCATCATGTAGTTCCCTGCACCGCAACGGTCTAGCAAGGAACCCAACATCACAAAGATGAAGATATAAGATACCGATACACCCAGCGCCACACCGAAAACCCCCTCGGTAGTCAGCCACATGTGCGATACCAAACGCTCCAGCGACGCTCCACGGTGCGCCAATACATCCGGCAAGTGTGGGCCTAGAAATACGTAAATAATCACCAATGTTCCCAACACTGCCATGGGAGCGCCCAACGCACGGCGCGTTGCTTCCAACAGCAACACCAAACCAATGCTGGCTACCACTACGTCCATGGTGGTAGGAATACCGGGGCGTAATGCCAGCTCTCGGTAGAACAGGAACAAATACGCACCACAAAAAGCCGCAATAAGAGCCAGCACCCAATCCACTAAGGGCACACGATCACGGTTTGATTTTTTACTGGCAGGAAACGAAACATAGCCCAGAAACAAGGCAAAGCCCAAATGCAATGCACGCGCTTCTGTATCGTTAAAAATGCCGACATGAAATGTAAAAGGCAAAGGTGAGGCATACCACAACTGGAAAAATGCCCAACATAACGCCACCACGGAAATGATCATTGCTACTGCACCAGTAACATGGCGACCTCCGCGATCCACCTCTTCTACCATCTGCTGCAAGGCTTGCTGATTGGAATTACTACTCATCATCCATCCTTTTTCTGATTATCTAGATAACGTGGGCCACCCTTTTGGGGTAGCCCACGATGAAGGGTGCGTATGCGCACGCCCCTTCGTACCACAAAGGATTACAGCAGACCTTGCTCTTTATAGAAGCGCTCTGCACCGGGGTGCAATGGTGCGGACAAACCGTTTTTCACCATGTCTTCTTTCTGCAAGTTAGCAAACGCTGGGTGTAAACGTTTGAAATCTTCGAAGTTGTTAAATACGGCTTTTACGACTTCGTACACACGGTTATCTGGTACATCTTCAGAAGTCACAAACGTCGCCAACACACCATACGTAGGCACATCATTTGGGTTGTTCTGATACACGCCACCAGGGATTACCACTTTGGCGTAGTAAGGGAATTCTTCCACTAAGGAATCTACCGCCTCACCCGTCAAACTCACTAATTGAGCGCCACATGTGGTGGTAGGGTCTTGAATGTTGGCGGAAGGGTGGCCTACGCCGTAGAAAAAGCCGTCTACCTTGCCATCACACAATGCTTGGCCGTGCTCGTCAGGACGCAGTTCAGACGCCAACGCAAAGTACGCTTGTGGTGTAGTGCCCATTCTTTCTAGCAACTGCTCCATCGACGCACGCGTACCAGAACCTGGGTTACCTACGTTAAAACGCTTACCTTTGAGATCTTCAAAGTTTTTCACGCCACTTTCTTTGCTCGCGACAACGGTAAATGGCTCGGGGTGAATGGAAAACACCGAACGCAGTTTTTTGTATTCGCCTGCATCTTTAAATTGGCCTTCACCGTGGTAAGCGTTATAGCCCACGTCAGACTGCACAACGCCCAAGTCCAACTCGCCCGCTTTAATGGTATTCACGTTAAATACCGAACCACCTGTGGACTCTACCGAGCAGCGTACGCCGTGGGCATCACGGTCTTTATTCACCAAGCGGCAAATCGCACCACCCGCCGCGTAATACACGCCCGTAACACCACCTGTACCAATACTCACAAACTCAGTTTGTGCCGTTGCCGGCAGAGGAGCCAGCAAGAGTGAGCAGAACGCAGCACCCACTGCGAGCGTAGAACTTTTTACTTTTAAATTTAGCTTTTTATTCATATATGACTCCTCTATTGACACGTCTTTGCGACGTTGCAAACCCTTCAGTTGACTCAGAATGGACCACTAGATGGTACAGATCTCCTGCTTGAAAAAAACAAGTGAAATCCCTGATTCGCAGCGCACTTTAAACAACAAATGATTCCTAATTATGCTTTTGCGAAACATCTGTATCGGCGAATCATACTTGAAAATCAATGGATAACAAATACTTGTTTATCCGTAGCCCTAGAAGACTGGCACAGCCAACTTATACACCAGAATACTTTCATCCCATAACCGTAAGCCCAAAATAAGCCAGATATTTGGAAACCAAATGCGTTAAATCAATAAAGTTTCAGTCAGCGAAACACATGAACCTTACTCATTTCATGCTTCAAAAAACCCCGCTAGGCAGACCCTTTTCTCTAGACGTACTCCACACTCCTAACGCAACCAGTCTGCCGCCTTAGTAACCTGCCCACCCTATAACTTAAAGGCATGTAATAATGGCAACATCACCCTTGTTTCCGATGTGCTCTTCTGCCCATGCGATTACGCCATATTGAAATTTTTGATGCGATTTGCCGTACCGGCTCGCTGACGGATGCCGCCAAGCTGCTGCATATTTCACAGCCTGCCGCCAGTAAACTGCTTGCTAGTGCAGAGCAGCAATTGGGCTTTAAATTATTTGAGCGCATCAAAGGCCGCCTACAGCCCACCCGCGAGGCCGGCATCTTGGAACCTCGCGTCGCCCACTTACAGCATGAGCTGGCCCACGTACGCCGATTAGCATTCAATTTACGTCATAGCCAACATGGCCATTTGCGCATAGGCATCAACCCCACTATGGGCTTAGGCTTGCTACCCGAGGTAATGCGCCAAAGCCAAAAAGCACAGCCTCATATCACTTTTGACTTACGTGCACACCACAGCGGTGAATTACGTGAAGCTCTGCTGTCACGTGACCTAGATATGATTATTTCTTTTTCTAGCGAGCAAACACCGGGCATTCAACTCACCCACATTGGTCAAATAGAACTGGTACATCTAGGGCCAGAAGGCACGCTAGGTGCTAAACATATTAGCGATCTGAACCATAAGGACTACATTGCACTAGACCCTCGCGACCCTTCGGGCAGTGTCTTACAAGGCATTCTGGACGAGCACAAAGTAGAAGCCAAAGTGTCTGCGCAAGTGCAAACACACTATGTAGCCTGCTCATTGGTAGCAGCGGGTTTAGGCGAAACCGTTATAGACCTCATCACCGCCCAAGCCATGCTGCGACCAGGGCTGATGATTAGTCGCTTAACCCCCCACACCACCATCCCCATCACCTTGATGACCCATGCTAACGACCCGCTGTCAGCCATACAACGCACCTTGATTGATAGGCTGCAAAAAGCCTGCAAGCAGTATGCGTTTCCCAGTAAGACTGACAATCTATTTTTCCCGTATTCCATAACCTAAAGCTATAGACCACACCCACTTCGCTATTGGAAAAGTCTGGAGTTCACTGTCAGAATCGAAGCGTTACTCACTTAACGTTACGGTTATATTCATGCATGTCTGCATTATTGGCGGTGGGATTGTTGGCGTAGCCGCTGCCTACCAACTTACTAAACAGGGCATACAGGTCACCCTGATTGAAGCTGAACACGATGTTGCTCTGAAAGCGAGTTTCGCCAATGGCGGACAGTTAAGTTACAGCTATGTGGCCCCACTGGCTGATCCCTCTGTGTTTGTTGACCTGCCTAAATGGCTGGGCCGCAAAGACTCCCCCCTGAAATTCACTCCACAGTTCAGCTTCGCACAATGGCGCTGGCTTACCCATTTCTTGATGGCTTGCCGCGGTTCGGTACAAAGTGCATCAACAAAGGCTTTACTGACCCTGTCATACCTAAGTCGCCAAAACATTCACCATTGGTTAGAACACGATGGGCTGGAATTTCATCACCAAGTAAATGGCAAACTCATTGTGCATGAGAACGCTAAAAGCTGGGACAGCGCACGCCGCCAAGTAGAGAAACAAGCACAAATGGGCGCATCGCAAAAGTTACTGGATGCTGAAGCACTGCTTGCGCTTGAGCCCGCTATGGAAGGCATGCGTGGCCGCGCCATTGGTGCCGTCTACACCGCAGATGAGGAAGTAGGCGATTGCCATGTGCTGGCGAAATCCATGCTGCAAAAGCTGCAGCAAACCAGCACCTTCACCCTATTAAATGGCGTAACTGCACACGGCTTCAAAAAAACTGGCGCGGTGGTTCATGCAGTACAAACCAGTGCAGGCGACATAGAAGCCGATCACTTTGTGGTGTCAGGCGGCGTGCAAAGTGGCAACTTGTTAAAACCTTTAGGCTACTCACCCCTGCTATTCCCCCTCAAAGGCTATAGCCTGACCCTAGACCAAGAAAACCAATCAGCACTGTTTCCCAAAATCAGCGTGACTGATTACGCACGACGCATTGTGTATGCCCCTATTGGCACACAGCTGCGTATTGCGGCCATGGTGGATATCAAGAACTTCTCTAGTGATGTAGACCCGCAGCGCATTGCCATCTTGAAGAACCAAATTCAAGGTACTTTCCCGCAATTGAATCTACAAGAAGCTCAGCCGTGGGCAGGGCTACGCCCAGCCACCCCCACCGGAAAACCAGTGATTGGCGCCTGCCCTAATACGCAAAACGTGTGGATGAACATAGGCCACGGAGCATTGGGTTTCACTCTGGCTGCCGGTTCAGCCCAATTGCTTAGCGATATGCTGACCAACAATCCTTTGTCGGTAAACCCAGCTCCTTTCGCCCCCTAACCACGGCATACGTTTCTATAACGCATCCCTCACGTAGTACGCTGCCTGTAGTGCTCCATCACTACGGCAGCCCAATGCCCACGCGGTGAACACCCTAAAATCCTTTAGGTTACAAAAAAGTGAATCTCACGCAACGATTGGAGTTTTTTTGTAAATCAGCCGAAACAATTGCTCCATCTGAACCCTATAATTAACAGAACGGTGTCACTTCCCAGCTGTGCCTGTTAGTATGTAGGGTTCATGTCATGGTTACTACCCTACAAAGTACGGGTCGCGGGCATCGCGGCGTCTTGCCAAAAACATAGATGACGAACATTGAAGTCCTACGCTCACTCCCTACACAGGATTTTGTGAATGCGGCTCCATCACTCGTAAAAACCTGCATGCTCATCACAAGCATCGCCCATCATCGACTGGCTTTGGTAAGGGGCGATCACTTCATTTTTTGTTTTTTATCACCGCGGACATCTACGTCTAAAAACATTTAATTATGAGCACTTCTTCACTCTCACGTATAGAAAAAGACCTTCTTGGAACACGAGAGATCCCTGCTGAGTCCTATTACGGTGTACAAACACTGCGCGCAGCCGAGAACTTCAATCTGACCGGTATTACTCTGGCAAACTACCCTAAGTTTGTCGCCGCCTTGGCAATGGTCAAACACGCCGCCGCAACAGCCAATAACAAATTAGGCTGCCTGAGTGACGAGAAATGCCAAGCCATTACCAATGCGTGTAACCGCATTATTAATGGCGAATATCTGGATCAATTCGTTGTAGACATGATTCAGGGTGGCGCTGGTACATCCACCAACATGAATGCCAATGAAGTGATTGCAAACGTGGCACTGGAAAGCATGGGCCATCAAAAAGGGGAGTACAAACACCTGCACCCCAATAATGATGTAAACATGGCTCAGTCCACAAACGATGCCTACCCTACCGCGATTCGCGTAGGCTTGTTGCTAAGCGTTGAGCGTTTAACTCAGAGCTTGGATCAACTGGTTGCTTCGTTTAACAGCAAAGCTGACGCCTTTGACGGCATCTTGAAAATGGGCCGTACCCAAATGCAAGACGCTGTGCCTATGACAGTAGGCCAAGAGTTCCGTGGTTTTGCTAACAACATCGCTGAAGATGCACGTCGCATTCGTCAACAAGCGCCAGAACTACTAGAAGCGGTTAACTTGGGCGGTACAGCGATTGGTACAGGTATCAACGCTGACCCTGACTACCAAATGCTAGCTGTGCAAGCCTTGGCTGACGTGAGTGGCTTTAACATTAAAGCAGCTCCAGACTTGATCGAAGCCACCTCTGACATGGGCGACTTCGTTTCCTTGTCAGGCGAGCTGAAACGCACTGCCGTGAAGCTGTCCAAAATCAGCAATGACTTGCGTTTGTTGTCTAGCGGCCCGCGCACTGGTATTGGCGAAATCAACTTGCCAGCACGCCAGCCCGGTAGCTCCATCATGCCAGGTAAAGTAAACCCTGTAATTCCTGAAGCCGTAAGCCAAGTCGCTTTTGAAGTGATTGGTAATGACCTAGCCCTGACATTTGCTGCTGAAGCTGGTCAGTTGCAGTTAAACGCGATGGAACCACTGGTTGCCTACAAGCTGTTTAGTTCTATTGAAATGTTGGCACGTGCTGCCGACATGATGCGCACACTGTGTATTGACGATATCACTGCTAACCAAGAGCGTTGCGAAACACTGGTTAAACAGTCTATTGGCCTAATCACTGCATTGAACCCCTACATCGGCTACGAAAACTCCACCCGCATTGCTAAACATGCGCTGGATTCTGGCCGTGGTGTGTTGGAACTGGTTCAAGAAGAACAGTTGCTGGCAGAAGATGTTCTGGCTGACGTAATGCGCCCAGAAAACATGATTGCTCCGCGCAAAGCCAAGTAATTCGTTACTGGCACTATAGAAGACCGCATAGTGCTCTAACACTGCATCATTGCTACGTTAGACACTACGCAGCTAAGGTCTGAGATTCTGGTATCACACCGAACTCAGGCCTTTTTTGCGCCCGTTACTTAGGCCTTATCAACATAGCTAAACCCTAAAAATAGAGCGTTAAGGCTTAGCGATGCTGACAGTAGAAAGGCAGGCCAAATGGCCTGCCCTTGCTCTTTCTGTACTCATCGTACTGTTAGAGGGAATATGCGGATTCCCCATGCGAGGAAATATCCAATCCAGTGCTTTCTTCATCTTTACTGACTCTCCAACCAATCGTTGCATGTACGGCTATGCATGCGCCTAATGCCACAACGCCGGACCATAACATGGTAATAAGTACGCCTTCTGCCTGTATCCACAGTTGGTAAGGTACTTCGGAAAAGCTAGCCAAACCGGGACCTCCCAGTAACTGAGCATTAAAAATACCGGTGAGTAGCGCCCCAACAATGCCACCTACACCGTGTATCCCGAATACATCCAGCGCATCGTCCACTTTCAGCATATGGCGTAAACCGTTCACACCCCATACGCATGCCGCAGCCGTTAATAGACCAATCACCAATGCCCCAAATGGCCCAACCAAACCAGCCGCTGGTGTAATACCCACCAAACCCGCTACAGCACCTGATGCCGCTCCTAGCAAGGAAGCTTTACCTTTCACTAGACGCTCTACCAACAGCCACGCCAAAATACCGCCCGCCGCTGCAATCAGCGTATTCAAAAAGGCTAACGCTGCCTGCATATTGGCACCCAAGGCCGAACCCGCATTAAAGCCAAACCAACCTACCCACAACAATGCCGCGCCAGTCATGGTCATGGGCAAGTTATGAGGCCGCAACGCTTCACGCCCATACTCCAACCTGCGCCCTGTGTACCATGCCGCCACCAACGCTGCCATACCCGCATTGATGTGTACTACCGTGCCACCCGCAAAGTCTAATGCCCCTCGTTCAAACAACCATCCACCCGGCGACCACACCATGTGGGCAACAGGCAAATAGGAAAATGTCATCCAAATGGCTGTGAATAAAATCACCGCACCAAAGCGTACCCTATCGGCAAAACCACCCACAATCAGTGCGCACGTAATACCGGCGAAAGTGGCCTGAAACGCCGCAAAGCTAATCTCAGGAATACTGCCGGCTACCTCGAACGAGTCGCTAGATAAATCCAACATGCCCGAAAAAAATAGTTTGGACCACCCACCTATTACGGCGTTGCCTTCAGTAAACGCAAACGAGTAGCCATATGCAAACCATAAGACCACGGCCAAACTGAAGGTAGTCAACACTTGGGTAGACACCGACAGCACATTTTTACCGCGCACCAACCCACCATAAAACAAGGCAAGACCGGGCGCGACCATCATCAGCACGAGCAACGTCGCGACGCTGACCCAAACAAAATCTGTTGAGTTCATGTGTGTTCCTTAAATAATAAATGTCATCAGCAGGGACCAGGCGTTATATCGCCCCATCCCCTGTTTCCTGTGTACGAATGCGGATCACCCGCTCTAACGGCAAGACAAACACCTTGCCATCGCCAATGGCACCGGTATAAGCCGCCGCGCATAGGCCATCTATTGCCCGGTCAACGTCGTGATCGCTGACAGCAATTTCTATTCGTAACTTGGGGATAAAGTCGACGACATAATCCGCACCGCGATACTGCTCGGTATGGCCTTTCTGTCGTCCGAAGCCTCGCGCTTCGCTGATGGTCATGCCCTGAACACCAAGCTCAGACAATGCTGCTCGAACATCATCCAGCTTGAAGGGCTTAATAATGGCAGTAATCAATTTCATGATTATTTCCTCTGTTGCTCTTTAAAAAGATGTGCAGGCACGCTAGGCGTGCCAGAGCTCCAGAGAAAAAAATACCTTGCGATCACGAGGCCTGTTTCCAGGAATACTCGGACTCGCCAAACGCCCTATTTACTAAAATAAACACAAATAAAAAAACGCACCAGAACTTCGTGTTTACCCTTAGATTCTCGTGGTGGCGCTACTACAAAAATCACCCAAAATGCATTTTTAGAGGGGAGATGAGGCACATGAACTGCAAGTACGTCACTCCTAAACGTAGGAAACACAACGGTATCAGAGGTAATACATTTTTCATCTCAAAAAACAGGTCCAAAAAACAATGTGACCGATGGGTTATATCTGCAAACTCAACAGCGGATTTCCCTCTTTGACAAAGCGCCTCACACCATGCTGTTATTACAAAAGCTGTCGTAATACATCACGCGGCATATATTTTTATAAACACAAGCAAGCGTCCTTCGCTATAAAAAGGAGACCTTATGCAGCACATTAAAATCAAACCTGGTGCTCCATTATCAGAACAGGCAGAAATCGGCCATAACCGCTGGCACCCTGATATCCCAGAACTCACTAGCGTCAAACCCGGCGAAGAGATGATTTTGGAATGTCTGGACTTCTTAGATGCCCAGATCAAAGATACCGATAGCGTGAACGATGTACGTGATGTAGACCTGACTCGGGCACACCCGCTGACAGGCCCTATTCACGTAGAAGGTGCCGAACCCGGCGACATCCTCGTAGTAGATCTGCTGGACATCCGCTATATCACTCCCGTTGGTTTCTCGGGCATTTTTGCCAAAGAAAACGGTGGTGGTTTCTTGGTAGACACCTTCCCTGACGCCGACAAAGCCATTTGGAATTTGCACGGCATGCATGCCACCTCACGTCACATTCCTGGTGTACGTATTGGCGCCATGATGCACCCAGGCTTGATTGGCACACTGCCATCTCACGACCTGCTGCGCGAGTGGAACCGTCGCGAAGCGCCTTTGGGCGCAAAAAAACAAGCCAACATGCCTTACGCAGAAACTGCTGTACTGCGTGGCCTGAAAGGTGCTGAGTTTGACCGTATTGCTGCAGAAGCAGCACGTACCGTGCCTCCACGTGAGCACGGCGGTAACTTGGACATCAAAAACCTGACCATCGGTTCACGCATTTACTTCCCGGTATATGTAAAAGGCGCTGGTCTGTCCATGGGTGACTTGCACTTCTCCCAAGGCGATGGCGAGATCTCCTTCTGTGGCGCGGTAGAGATGGACGGTGCTGCACATCTGGGCTTTGACTTGATCAAAGGCGGGATGGCGAAATACGGCATTACTGCTCCTATCTACGTACCTGGCAAACACGATGTGCGTTACGACGAATGGCTAAGCTTCACAGGTATTAGCGTGGAAAACCGCGTGAACACCTATCTGGATGCTACCGTTGCCTACCGTCAGGCTTGTTTGTCTGCTATCGATTACATCTCTCGTGTAACCGATCTCAGCCCAGCACAAGCGTACATGCTGCTGACTGCAGCGCCTGTAGAAGGCCGTTACGGCGGTGTAGTTGACCTGCCTAACGCTTCGGCTTCCGTATCCATTCCTACCGGAATTTTCGATACGAACATTCTGCCGCAAGGCGCATTGAATGAAGCTGCCCACTATGGCCGCCCCGGTGTGAAAACCACCCGAGGCTAATTGCTAAAAACAGCCTGTACCAATCACCTTGGTGCAGGCTGCGTAGACTACTAGGTGACTACACACATGCCTATTTACGATTATGAATGCTCCCATTGCGACAGCATTGTGAGCGCGTTACGCCCCATGGCACGTCGCCACGACCCAAGCACCTGCCCCGATTGCGAAGCCGGTACGCTTAGCCTCAAAATTACAGCGCCTCGCAGCCTGCAATTTAAAGACGGCCCTAGACGCGCCATGACACCTCAACAAGCCCTAGCGGGTACTGATGTACGTGGCCCTGGCACTCGCTCTGGCACGCGCAATTCTGTGTTGCACAACTGCGCTGGTGCAGCCTGTGCGGTGTGTGCAGCGTAGTAACAGTCATGCTGCCTTTTTAGTGTGCAGCATCAGGCATCAGACCCGTACACATACGCGGGCCTGGCCTCTACGCATCCCCCACACACACCCCGGTACTGTGTAACAATATACCGGTGCAATACATTTGTTGGAGTAGCAGGAACCATGCCATACAAGGCCATTCTTTTTGACTGTGATGGTGTCTTAGTCGACAGTGAACCCTTGTCCTTGAGGCTGTTGCAAGAAATGCTGGCAGACTTAGGCTGGCACCTTAGCGCAGAAGAATGCGAAACCCTTTTTATTGGCAAGTCCACCAAGGACGAACTGCAGCTGATTCAAGCACGTACAGGGAAAAAACTGGAACAAGACTGGATTGATGAATTCCACCTGCGCTTGATGCAGTCGTTACGCCAAAAACTCGTACCCGTACCTGGCATTATTCCCGCACTACAAGCCGTACAAGCACAGTGGGGAACGCAGATGGCCTGCGCCTCTGCCAGTGAATACCACAAACTACACCTACAACTAGAAATGACTGGGCTGTTAGCGTTTTTTGAGGACCGCATTTTTAGCGGTGGTGATGTCACGCGTAATAAACCCTACCCCGATGTGTACCTAAAGGCGATGGCTTACCTAGGCTGCGCGCCTGAGCACTGTTTAATTATTGAAGATAGCGTAACAGGCATACAAGCCGGCGTTGCTTCCGGTGCGACGGTGTGGGCGTACGACCCAAAGCGTAACCCAGCCCCTTTGCTAGAGTTAGGCGTACAACGCACCTTCAATCACATGCAAGAACTGCCCGCGTTATTACAGCTACATTAACCGTGCGATGTTTCTTCATCGCAATGATCACAATTACTGAGATTACGGTTTAGCTGGCTGTCATATACCACTACAGTACGAAGCTGCCACACCCAACGCATGTCGTAACGTATGTCCTGCAACTCTTTAATAGAATCACGGGGATATACCACCCACACTGGGCCAAAATGACGTACAGACAGCCGTAGCCCACTCATGGAATGCGCAAAAATGGCATCAAAACGTCTGAAATCGCTTAACGGCACATCAACGATATAGCCGTTCAGTGCTTCTAGCCTGACGGTATCGCCTTCAAAATTGTATCTATCCAATACGTTGCGAATTAAGGGACCGCTAAATATATGCGACCCGTACGTCACTTGCGTAGAGGTCTGTATTCTCTGTTCGGGGAAAGCATACAGCTCGGCATAGCTCATCGTGTAAACCTGGGCTTCATCTTCGCCCGCTTTCTGACCCACAAAGGTCAGCACTACATCGTCACTATTTTCAGCCTGAGCAAGCCCTACTGTGAAAAGCATCAGCAATAACATGCCCATGCAATACCAGAGTCCTACCCTTTGCTTTGCCCCATTTGGCATATCACCCATTGCTGTCTCCGGCCACATACAAAATGAAGCAGATAAATATTTTCGAAAATTATAATCACAGTATGGCAATTTATTGTCACACAATAAACTTATTTACAATATTTGAAGATATTAGATTCTTTTAACAGCCACTTATTAACTGTTATTAACAATTAACATTTATATTTTTTAATGATCATCTATTGGGGGAACAGGCTAAAAACAAGAACTAGCCCTGTCTGCTTTGGAATGATACAACCACTTACCCTGTGGGCGCTTCAAAACAACAGTTACAGGAATTAACTAACGCACTCCATACGCTACAACCCATACACTGCAAGCCTTAGCCGTGTTTATGCTATGGCAGCCTGCACACACCTCCCCCCTCTACTGTTACCTAAAGTATCAGTGCTATGTAGTCGTAACAAATAGTCTGCTATGAAGCTACCTTCTTGGATATTTCGTTATTTAATCTAGTCGTTTATTTATAATTATTTACATTCTTACTAGATTAAAATTTAACAAAAAATAAAATAATTAACTCATAACAATTTAACAATTATTGACAGAATTTATTACGCCAATAACGGACAGATAACATATTCCATTCCTACAATAGATAACTCTTGTAGGTAACTGGGAGCACATCATGAGCTTTATCTGGATGCTAATCGTTGGCTTTATTGTGGGCTTACTGGCACGCGCCATCATGCCTGGCAATCAAAGCATGGGTATCATTCTGACTACCGTACTGGGGATTATCGGTGCACTGGTAGGTGGTTTCTTAGGCCAAAGCTTGGGTTTATATCAGGAAGGCTCGCAAGTAGGCCTGATAGGCTCCGTTGTCGGTGCTATCGTCGTACTCTTCATTTACGGGCTGATTAGCAAGCGAGGCTAACCCCGGCTACGCTTACAACCGTAATTTGGCCGTCAGAGCAGCTACAGCCTGCTCTCGTCGGCTAGATACGGTTTGCATATGCTGCATGGTGCTCCATTCAGCATGCAATCTAGCCTCAGATAATTCTGCAGGCAGATTTCCTTTGCGCCAATCTAGTACTGACGGTTGTCCCTCTGGGGTAGCAGGCACTGAGGTACTGGCATTTTCAGCATCTAACGCCACCACCGAACGCGCAATGGCAATAGGAATTTGTGCGGCATGGCCACGTCGCTCTAACGCATGAATCAATGCCGTTTGGCGTAATGCCAAAACGCGTATCACACTGTCATCGACGGTAAGTTCCATTTTTCCTTGCCACTTACCTAACAGACGCTGCCCCCACTTATCCAAACCCTGCCATACACCGCCTGCCGCTGCACCAATGACGGTACCGCTGCCCAAGCTAAAGCCTAGGGTAAGCAAGTCCACGGTGGCACCTGCCAAGGCACCAGCGGCCACCCCTTTACCCATATGGACGCCTAAATCTTTTAGGGCCTCAGGGTTAAACAAATCCATTTCCCAACGCGTACCATCTAACGACAACGTATCGGGCAGGTAGTCTCTGGAAGTGAAATTAAACCGTTTCAAAAGCGCCTTCACACAGCGCTCCTCACGCTTACGCACCTGCTCTTGCATGGTGCGTGTGCTTTCTTGCATGGATCGTTCATCGGGCTCGCTCACCATACGCCAAGCCGCCACATCGACAAGCAAATCGGCCAAGAGTCGCCACGCATCTTCCAGCCGCTGTGCACGCTGCTGCTGCACATTCGTAATCAGTGCTCGCAGTGTTTGCGCATGTGCCTCGTTAAGCAACAATGCCAAACGCTCATACAACTGTTCTTCGCCATTTAAGGGCGGAGCCACCGTATCGAATTCGCTTACAGCATGCAAGCCCACTGCAGCCAACGCTGCTCGCCATTCATCTATACGCTGTTCTTCACTGCGGGTGAAATTCAATACGGGCAATAATGGTTTGCCTGCCCACGCCAGAATACGCAGTTCATCTTGGTGTTTAGCAAGCACAGGGTCGCGCACATCGATCACGTATAACCCGGCATCCGATGCCAAGAGTTGCTTCACCACCCGTGCTTCTTGCTCAAAGCGCCCCACTGCCTCGGGGGTTTGTAAGAAACGAGCTAATACACTGGGGCCGTCTAATCGCTCATCCGGCAACACCAAACGTTCTACATAATCACGCAACGCCATGCTGTCTTCAATACCAGGGGTGTCGAATAGCTCTACCGCTGCTGGGCCGTCGCTTTGTAAACGCACGGCTTCTACGTGGCGAGTGGTGCCTGGGCTATTACGTACCTCACCAAACTCGGTGTCACGCATTAAGGTACGCAACAACGATGTTTTACCGGTATTGGTATGCCCAACCACCGCCAATCGCAAAACTGAAGACAGGTTACTCATAAGTCAAAGAAGAAGGAAATAAAGACTGCACGTTGATGTGCACCTGTTCTGCCTTAAACCCGGCAGCACCCAACCTATTACGCCATGCTTGTAAGCGTTCGGTTTGTACCGTGCCATCTGGTTCTAGCTGCAACACGACCGCACAATAGCGCCCATAACTGCTCAGCTCACCCAACCATGCGACCACTCCGCGATCTGGCGTCTGGCTCGCATCACACACTATCACTAAGTAGTCAGGTGGTCGTTGTAGCAAACGCTGCAATAACTGTTCTCGTTCAGCACGCGTATCCACCACACCCGCATCTATCCACCCTGTGGGTAATGTGTGCGGGGGCCAAGTGCGATCTGAGGGATATTCCACGGCTAGCACACACACCGTATCAGACGGGCTAGGCGGTATAAAAGCCGTAGGTTGGGCTGCGGCCACGTAATCAGCGGGGGCTTCAGCATCTACCCCTACCTTCACATGTACTGGAAATAGCCGCTCTTGTTGCTCTAGCCAACCGGGTAACTGCCTATCCAGTTGCAAATGTCGCAGGCGATAGCGCACCACCCCAACACTGACTACCCATGCCACCATACGGGGCAAGAGTCCGTAGCACACTAAACAACCCAATAACCAACTAGACCATACACGTTGGTCTGCCACTGTTAACGGGTTTAAACCATTACTTAACCGTATGAGTTCAGCGGATGGCACCTCGAAACCTAGCCAACGCGGCACACTGCCCAAACCCTCTACCAGCAACACGAAACTGCCATCGGACAAGAGCGTAGTTTCCCAGCCAAACCCATACCGCCTGGCCGACAAGGCCCACAGCAGCGCCAATATGGCGACTAACGTCGCCCACAACCAGAAAGTATGGCTAACCAAACCCGATAACCATCGCCCCAGATTTTGGCGTGCCACCACATTCACACTTGCGCCCAGCACCAGAGTGTTAGCCTCGCCACGCGCCACGCGAGCCAAGAGTTTCAGGCCTAACTTACCTAAGAGGCTACCTTGCTTAGCCGAATCAGTAGCAATAAAAAAACTGCCTAGCCAGAACAACAAGGTCAGTACATTTAACCCTACCAAGCCCGCTACAGCAGTGATGATATTGATATACGCGCCTACACCCAACACACCCCAGACGGCACACAACCCCGCAACAACGGCAAGCACCAACAAAAGCGGCACCAACCACCGCACCACCTGACGTAGACGCTGATATGTCGTGACCCACCCCTCACGCTGCGCCAGCAACTGCGCTCTAAATAACAAGCGATCTTCAATACTGCCACCGTTAGCAATAGCGCGGCGTACTTCTGCAGTATCTTCTAAGGGCCCCCACCCGCTTTCTTTTAGGCGCACGGCCTCTGCCAAGCAATGCGCTTGAAAACCTGTGCTACGGGATGTTAACTCGTGTGTCATGTAAACCTAGAAAACGGGAATAAACACATCAACCACCACAAAACTGCTTTTCTATGCTTACAGCAGCACAGGCGTATCTGGCAGATAATTAGGTTCTGTAGATTCTGATAGCGGTGGCGCCGCACTGCGCAAGATAGCTTCTATGTTTTCTACCGCTTGAAGCAAGCCCTCAACATACGCTTTACGGCCAAAAGCCTGCTGTAATTTAGTGCACACTTCTTGCCATTGCTCGGCGCTGGCCGAAATGCCTCGGTCAGCCACAATTTCTATATAGCGCTGGTCTAAGGCCAAATACAGCAATACACCACTGTTCAAGGGCGTATCCCACACCCGTAATCGACCAAATACTTCCAACGCCCGCAAATAGCTATCGGGCTCATGGCTGGGCATCACGGCCTCTACGGCCAACACCAATTCGCCACTATGACCTTGTTCACTGTCATGAATGCGTTGTGCGACTTGCTCTAGCACTTGAGCACTGAAATGTTTGTGACGTAACCAGTGCCCTTGCACCTGTGCCACACCCATCATGTTCTTTAATAGTCTTGCCATGGGTTTCTCCTACCAGCTACCAGAAGCGCCACCGCCACCACTGCCACCGCCGCCTCCGCCGCCAAAACCGCCTCCACCACCGAAGCCACCGCCCCCTCCACCAAAGCCACCTCCACCGGGGAAGTTACCTCGGCCACGCTTACGGCCATGGCTAGCCAAGCCATCCAGTGCACCACCATATTTAGATGCTCTGCCGGCGCCCGAGCGTCTGCCACCCGCACCGATGACATAACCTATCAGCGAGATCACTACGCCAAACACTGCCCCTATAAGCGCCAAGGGCAGGCTTTCAAACAGGATAAACACAAAGACACCCGCCATTAAGGCAGCAGCAGCCACTGGCATCACCAAGGCAAAAAACGCTAACGGAATTAACACAATGGCTGGGCTTTCATCGTCGTCCTCACTTTGTGCAACAGGAGGCAAACTTTCACCGCGAATCAAACCGCTTAAGCTATTGACCCCTGCTGCTATACCGGCTGCATAATCGCCCTGCGCAAAGTACGGCGTAATCTGCTCGCGAATAATGCGCCCAGACTGCAAGTCAGTGATAGCCCCTTCTAGCCCATAGCCCACTTCAATACGTAGGCGACGGTCATCTTTGGCCACTAACAGCAGCACACCATCGTCTACTTTTTTGCGCCCTACTTTCCACGCATCAAACACACGCCTTGCGTAGCTTTCAATACTGTCGTTGCCTGTAGTCGGCACTACCAGCACAAATAGCTGTGCCCCTTTTTCCAGCTGTAGCGCCTGTAGCTCTTGGCTCATGGCCTGTTGTTGCGCACGGCTTAACGTACCCGTGGTATCGGTCACCCAATCGTTAAGCGGCGGTATGGGTACGTTGGCGGCCTGCACAGGCAGGCATACCAACGCGAACAAGCATGCCATCCAAAAGCCACGCCAACGATGCAACACACTAGAACTACTACGCATAGGATGTATCACCAGCCGCTTATTGGGCAGTCGCCGATGCAGGCAAATCAAACTTTACTTCGGGGTCACGGCGAATGTCGTATTCCCTATCTACACCGTAGTTTTCCATGACCTTATAGCCAAACAGTTTGGCAGTAACCACAGCGGGGAACTGACGTATGTACACGTTGTAAGCTTGTATGGCTTCCACATAACGGCCACGCTCGGTGGCGATACGGTTTTCAGTGCCTTCCAACTGCGTCATCAAGTCGCGAAACAATCCATCGCTTTTCAGCTGTGGATAATTTTCTGATACGGCTAACAGTCTAGACAGCGCCGATGACAGTTGGCTTTGCGCTTGCTGGAAACGCTCCATCACTGCCGGATTATCTAAATCATCTGCCGTGATTTTGATACTGCCTACACGTGCACGCGCTTCCGTTACCTCTACCAGTACGCTACGCTCATTCACCATATACGCGTTCACAGAACTAACCAGCTTAGGCACTAACTCAGCCCGACGCTCATACTGGTTTAAGGTCTGCGACCACGCCGCCTTCACCTGTTCGTCTAGGCGTTGAATTTCGTTATATCCGCACCCGCTCAGTAACAGGGCTACCGCGGTAATCAACCATAGTCGTAAAGAGTTTTTCATCATGCTCACACGGCAAAAGAAGTAGAGTGAAGAGAATATCGTGAGCCGCTATGCGGAACAAGAGTCTCTTTACATTGGTTATCGCTTAGCGACTCATGTGGCTAGGCATAAAACTCGATGATACTATGACGTACGCCCCCTGCCTTAACCTGTAGTATTTGTTCACCGTAAACGACTACGCCTAGCTTGGCGCCCTCCTATGATTTCTACCATCCTTTGCGATGTAGAAGGCACCACGACAGACACTGCCTTTGTGCATCACATTTTGTCTCCGTACGCGAGACGTCATCTCGCCGATTTCTTACGTCAGCAGCACGCACACCCTACGGTGAAAAATGCCCTACTGGCCTTACGCCACGAAGCACAACTACCGTTAGCTGGTTTAGACAGGCTGATTGCTGAACTGTTGCACTATATAGATATAGACAAACCATCCCCAGCACTCAAGCAGTTACAAGCCATGATCTGGGCAGAAGGTTATGTAAGCGGGCAATTCACTGGCCACGTCTACGAAGACACGTATGAACAATTTAAGCGCTGGCATCAAGCCGGGCTGGCCATTTACCTGTACTCGTCGTGCAGCATTGCCGCTCAAGAGCAACTGTTGGGTCACAGCGATCACGGTAATTTACTGCCGTTAATCACGGGCCACTTTGACACCTCGGTAGGCCCTAAACGCAGCAAAGCCTCGTACAGCAGTATTCGTGAAACACTGGGCACACCCGCCACACAATTGCTGTATGTGTCGGCTGTGCACCGAAAACTGGATGCCGCCAGACAAGATGGCTGGCATACCGTGCAAATTAGTCGTCAAGCGCCTGACCGATTTAGTACACATGAACAAGTCAGCTCTTTTCTAGACATACAAACAACGCAGCAATAGCAGCATTGTCCTTGTCAAACAGTGCTATTTTTTGCGTTAACCTAAAACAATGTTGATTTTTGTTATTTCTAGGGTGAATCACAGCTTTCAGGGATATCGGAAACACTGGTTTTAAGCCATAGTGCAGCTATAAGTATTCCCCGTTCTTTTCTTGAAAGATTCGATATGTCTCCTTCTGCCCCCATCACACCAGAACTTACGCTACCTGCTCCAGTACTGATTGTGGAAGACGATAACCTAGTCCAACAGCGTCTAGACCTAATCTTGCAACAGTTAGGCTACACGCCTGATGCGTTGGTGTTTGCTGCCAACCTTGCAGAAGCTCGCGCCAAGTTGGCTGAGCACCCTGTAGCGCTAGCATTGGTTGATTTAGGCCTACCAGACGGAAATGGGTTAGACCTGATTGCTGAACTCTCCGCAGCAGACCCTGCATTGGGTATTTTAGTCATTTCGGCATGGAGCACCGAAGATGCCATCTTGGCCGCGTTACGCGCAGGCGCCACTGGCTACGTCTTAAAAGAACGCGAGGATGTGGAAGTGGCTCTGTCTATACGAAGCGTCTTGCGCGGTGGTGCCCCCATAGACCCTTTCATGGCCAGGCGTATTATTGCTGAACTGCAACCTGCACCAGCAGCACCCGCCGTTGCACCACAGCCACCCGAACCCACACAAGCTGCGAACGGTACGCTTACCGTCCGCGAACAAGAGATACTGCAACTCGTAGCCGATGGGCTAACTAACAGGGAAATTGCTGAAAAACTGGAGCTTTCCAGATTTACAGTAGAGTGCCACGTTAAACACATCTACCGTAAACTAGCGGTTTCATCCCGCACCCGTGCTGTGGTCATTGCTCGGTCGCAGGGGCTACTGTCCTAAACCGTAATCGGGTTCATGTATAAAACTCACTGCAGTCGTGTGCGTACTTTGTTTTTTCGTCATTGCTGTAGTTTGATAGCGCTATGGCTGGGACTACTTATCTTTAGCACCTCGGCTCACGCTCAAACCAACACCACCTGTGAACCGCGCATACTCAGTATTGAAGTTGCGCAAGCCTCTGCCGAGCCGCTATCCCCACCACCTGAAAATGGCTGGCATAGCACCTCTTTGCCCGATATAAATTGGCAAAACCGCTGGCCCACCTATAGAGGCAATGCCTGGTACAAGCTGCAGTGGCAAAAGCCTGAATGCGACAATCAACCCATTGCGTTGCATATCAGTTCTCTGGGTGTAGCGGGCGCTGTATTTCTAAACCATTCACTACTGTGGACAGACGCCAACCTAAGCGAACCCTTATCGCGCAGTATAGGTGTACCGCGCTACTGGGTACTACCTGAAGCCCTACTAAAACCTGGCATAAACACTATTTGGATATGGGTCAGTGGCGCCACAACCCAATTTACCGGATTACAACATCTAGAGTTAGGGGCGCTACCCAAAGTTTTAGCTGCGCAGCAAGCCTCATGGTGGCAAAACCAAGCATTACTACTGCTGAATTTGGGCGTTACAGGGGTGCTAGGCACACTGGCCTTTTTTATCTGGCTACGCCGCCGCAACGAACACAGTTACGGTTTATATGCTCTACAAGCCTTGCTCTGGTTGCTGTATTGCTCATTACAAATGCAACAGGAAACTGGGCCTTTATTCAGTGACTCCTTGCAGATGTCCAGAGCGAACATGCTGCTGTTCTTTGGCTTCATTCTGAGTTTTTCGCTGTTCGTGTGGAGCTTTGGTAATTACAAGCATATGCGACGCTTGTGGATAGCCGCGTTAGTACTGCTTATCCTGATCGCACCTATAGTGTTATTTGTGCCCGCTGCATCGTTACCGCTCACCCTACTAGGGGTGTTTTTAATTACCTTAATCGTATTTTGGAGTACCTGCTTACTCTTCCCTATACGTGCTTGGCGTACTAAACACGGCGAGCAGCTATGGCTTTCTCTGTGTTTACTGACCTATTTTGCCACCAGCATACACGACACGGCATCCATACTTGGTTTGTCTACATCTAGCCACTTGTACTCCGCCTACACCAGTTTGCTCACCATGTTGTTTATGTCGGCCTTACTAAGCTGGCGTTTGGTCAACACGATGCGCCGCATTGAGCAGTTCAATAAAGAACTTAGCCAAAGTGTGACTGAGGCCCGAGAAGAGCTACAAGAAACACTGCTACGCAAACATGAACTTGCCTTGAATAACTCTAGGCTGCAAGAACGCTTACATATTGCCCAAGACTTACACGACGGCTTAGGCAGTTCGCTTATACGCTCTATGGCCATGATTGAGCAGCAAAAAACGCCGCTGCCCAATCAGCAGTTTTTATCTATTCTTAAATTGCTGCGTGATGACTTACGCCAGCTTATCGATACCGGTGCAAGCGCCAAGCTAGATGTGCCCGAACTACCTAGTACATGGATTGCCCCACTACGTTACCGCTTTGGTAACTTATTTGATTCACTAAACATACAAGCAGATTGGGCTATTGCTCCCCACTGGCAACCCAAACCCTCACCACTACAAGTCTTGGCCCTTACCCGTTTAGTAGAAGAAGCTCTGACCAACGTCGTAAAACACAGTCGTGCTACACACCTAAGCATTGTGCTGCAACAGCCCGATGCCAATACGTTGCAACTCATCATTGAAGACAACGGCGTAGGCTTTGATGTAGAGGCTGTACAGACGGCGGGGCTAAGCATAGGCATGCGCAGCATGAATAGCCGCATGCAACATATAGGGGCCACCTTAGCCGTGCATTCTCGTCCTGGCCACACCTGCTTGGAAGTTTTACTGCCGCTGTCATAAACACGGTCAGAAGCGGCGAAGCACGGCGCCTTGCTTCAATCCTATACAATAGACCTGAACACGTTATAATTTATAGCTCTCTACGCGTTCTTACCAATTACAACGCGCTACTGTCAGGCCTTTTGTATACGCCTGATTTACTCTACCCGCTTATCACTGACCTGGATTGGTATTGCCCCGATGGCGATAAGGTTGGTTGCTGGAAACTCTCTTGAATTCTGACACTACTTTCGCCTCATTAGGATTGGCCGCCCCTTTGTTGCAGGCTATCACTGATGCAGGCTACACCCACCCTACCCCCATTCAAGCACAAGCTATTCCACATGTGATGACGGGTGGCGATTTGCTCGCCGCAGCACAAACCGGTACGGGTAAAACAGCGGGCTTCACACTACCTATCTTGCATAGGCTGTTAACCCAACCCGCAGCAAAGCTGCAACCTGGTTCACCTCGCGTCGTCATTCTGACCCCTACCCGCGAACTAGCGGCACAGGTAGAGGAATCCGTACGTTTATATGGCGCCCATAGCCGCATACGCTCGCTGGTACTGTTTGGTGGTGTGAACATCAACCCCCAAATTCGTGCACTGCAAAAACCCATAGATTTGGTGGTTGCTACGCCCGGTCGTTTACTGGATCACTGCGGTCAAAAAACCATAGACTTATCCCGCACAGAAACTCTGGTGCTGGATGAAGCCGACCGCATGTTGGACATGGGCTTTATTCGTGACATTCGTCGCGTGCTGGCATTGATGCCTAAACAGCGCCAAAACCTGCTGTTCTCGGCGACATTCTCGTCTGAGATTCGTGCGTTGGCACACCAAATTCTGAAAGACCCTATTGAGGTCTCAGTAGCACCGCGTAACACCACGGCTGAGCGCATTACTCAAAACGTCGTGCTGACTGAACAAAGCCATAAGCGCGAACTGATTAGTCACATCATCCGTGAAAGTGGTTGGCACCAAGTACTGGTATTTTGCCGTACCAAACATGGCGCAAACCGACTGGCTGAAAAACTTAGCAAAGATGGTCTAAATGCCGCTGCCCTGCACGGTAACAAAAGCCAATCTGCCCGTACTCGTGCGCTAGATGGCTTCAAAAGCGGCAAAGTCGTGGTACTAGTGGCCACCGACATTGCGGCCCGCGGTATTGATATAGACCAGTTGCCCTACGTGATCAACTTTGAGCTGCCACAAGTACCTGAAGATTACGTACACCGCATTGGTCGTACTGGCCGTGCTGGTAGCGATGGACTGGCGCTATCCCTCGTGGATCGCACCGAAAGCCGTATGCTGCAAACCATCGAAAAAATGATCAATCAGGACATTCCACGTATTGAGTTCCCTGACTTCACACCACCTGCACGTGGTGCTGTGTCTGAAGAACGTAGCCGCCCTGCCCGTACAGAGCGTGAGCGTCCTCGTAGCAACAACCAACGTCGCCCAGCTCAACGCCAAGGCCAAGCAAAGCCTCAAGGTCAAGGTAAGCCAGCCGGCCAACGTCGCCCCCGACGTCCTGCTTCTACGGCTTCCTAACCCTAGGGATTTACCCTTTACCCATTGAATACGCTAGCTCGCCCCATCTTGGGGCGAGTTTCGTTGTGCGCCGCATCATCACTACCTTTAGCACTAAAAACTGCACTGCGACTAAAGTTTTAACCCAAAAGTGGACCCATGGTTTCGAGCCTAAATGGTTCTATGTCTTGTCCACTAAGTTCACTTATATTGCCCCTTATTAAAAGATCATAACGAGACAAATAAGGAGACAATCAGTGTCCACACGACCACTGGTTCGCTTTGAGCAAGTACAAAAATCCTATGACGGCGAGACATTTGTAGTTAAAGATCTCAATCTGGATATTCAGCAAGGCGAATTCTTATCGTTGCTGGGGCCCTCTGGCTCTGGCAAAACCACCTGCTTAATGATGCTGGCAGGGTTTGAATACCCCACCACCGGCAATATCTATCTAGATCAGCAGAACATCAATCGCGTGCCACCCCACCAACGCAACATTGGCATGGTGTTTCAGAACTACGCTCTGTTTCCACACATGACCGTAGAAAAAAACTTGGAATACCCCTTAAAGGTGCGTCGCTTGCCTGCCTCTGAACGCAAGGCCAAAGTACGCAAAGCACTAGAAATGGTGCAAATGGAGGCCTTTGCTAAGCGGTATCCGGCCCAAATGTCGGGGGGGCAGCAACAGCGTATTGCCTTAGCCCGTGCCTTGGTGTTTGAGCCCAAACTGGTGCTGATGGACGAACCGCTAGGGGCGCTGGACAAACAACTGCGTGAGCACATGCAGTTGGAACTTAAAGCCTTGCATCAATCGCTAGGCATCACCTTTGTGTATGTGACCCACGACCAAAGTGAAGCGCTAACGATGTCTGACCGTGTTGCTGTGTTTAACGATGGCATCATTCAGCAAATTTCCTCAGTCCACACCCTGTATGAAGCCCCAGAAAACCCATTTGTGGCGAACTTTGTAGGTGATAACAACCTACTTACAGGCACTCTGTCTCATACAGATGGGGACATGTGTCAGATCACGCTGGGCGATGGCAGTGTGATTCACGGGCTAAACGTTAACCACACCGCCACAGGGCATGCCGCTGCACTGAGCATACGCCCTGAGCGCATACAGGTGATGGCCGCCCCCACACACAACTGTATCCCCGCACAAATTACCAATACGGTGTACTTGGGTGACCACGTACGTCTGATCTGCAAAACCCACGATCAACAAGAGATCAGCATCAAACAGCAGATCAGCCAACTCAGCTCAGACACCAGTCTGGCACCCGGCGCATGGCTATCACTACAACTCCCCCCCGCCTTCGCCCGGGTCTTTACCGCCTAAGTCACCCTTGGGCTCCACGCTGTACATCCTATACCTATATATAACGGAGACAACCATGAAAACATCCCACAAGGTAGTACTTGGTGTAATTAGTAGTATGTTGGCATTTGGCAGTCAGTCGGCGTTAGCGCGCGACCTGACCATTGTGAACTTTGGCGGCGCTGCTGGTGCTGCACAACAAACCGCATTTGTCGAACCCCTACAGCAACAAAAGAATATCAAAATCCTTAACGTGCCCTACAACGGCGAATTGGCCAAAATCAAGGCCATGGTAGACACCAACAACGTGGTGTGGGATGTAGTGGAAATTGAAACGGCTGACCTCAGCCGTGGCTGTGATGAAGGCTTGTTTGAGCCACTGGACTGGGACAATATCATCGACAAAGATGCGCTGATCCCCGAAGCCGTACACGATTGCGGCATGGGTGTATTTGTGTGGTCCACCGTCATGGCCTACAACGGTAAAACGCTGGATCAAACACCTAACGGCTGGGCTGATTTCTGGGATGTGGAAAAATTTCCTGGTAAACGTGCGCTACGTAAAGGTGCCCGTTACAACCTAGAATTTGCATTGATGGCCGATGGTGTAGCCCCTAAAGACGTGTACACCGTACTGAACACTCCTGAAGGCGTAGACCGCGCTTTTAACAAACTCAACGAGCTCAAACCCCATATTCAGTGGTGGGAAGCCGGTGCCCAACCATTGCAAATGCTGGCAGCTGGCGACGTCGTCATGTCCACGGTCTATAACGGCCGTATCGCTGCCGCCAATGCTGAAGGCCAAGACCTACGCATTGTGTGGAACGGCAGTATCTACGATCTGGACTACTACGTCATTCCTATGGGCTCGCCAAACAAAGAATTAGCCCAAGAGTTCATTAGTTTCTCGGCTCAGCCCGAGCAACAGATGAAACATGCCCAAAGTATCAATTACGGTGCTATCAACAAAGCAGCCATCGCCAATTTAGATGCCGCCACACTGGAACAAATGCCTAACTCGCCGCAAAACGCCGAGCATGCTTTGCTTTCCAGCTATGACTACTGGGCTGACCACGGCGAAGAGCTAGACCAACGTTTCACGGCTTGGTCCACTCAATAACCCTTCTGTGATGACGCCGTGCTCTACCCCGAGCACGGCTTGCTTAACGGGTAGTATCTAATGACTTCTTCCATGACGCTGTCTACAGCGGACATAAAAAAAGCCGTGGTCAAAGCACACCGCAAGCAGCGCTGGCAAGCGGCTGGGCTGCTGGCACCTCTGGCGATATTTCTATTGATTATCTTTGTTATCCCCGTTGCGGCCTTGCTGTTTAGAGCTGTGGATAACCCAGAAGTCATCGAACACATGCCACGTACTTTGGTGACACTGAAAAGCTGGGATCGACAAAGCGCCCCACCACCGGAAAGCTATGTTGCTCTGGCAACAGACCTGCAGCACGCCAAAGAGGGCACAGGCTCTGGCCTGTTGGCTAGACGCTTAAATTACGAAATTGCAGGCTATAGAACACTGATTTTTAAAACCGTACGCAAAATGCCGCTGGCCGATTTACACAACAAATCCGCCGAAAGCATACGTGACGAAATCATCGACATTGATCCGCGCTGGGCCGAGGTGGATTACTGGCGAGCCATCAGCAATAACGACCGCGCCTATTCAGACTATTACTTGCTGGCATCGCTGGACTTAACACGCAACACCCAAGGTGAGATCGTTGCTGTACCTGAAGGAAGCTCAGCGTTCCAAAACATCTTTGCACGCACCTTTGAAATTAGCTTTGGGGTCACCCTCATTGCCTTATTGCTGGGCTTTCCACTGGCTTACTGGATGAGCCGCATGAGCGCACGCAATGCCAACTTGGTCATGATCTGTGTGCTGATTCCTTTCTGGACATCTGTGCTGGTACGTATTGCTGCGTGGATAGTGCTGCTGCAACGCCAAGGTTTAATCAACAAGACGTTGATGCAACTGGGCCTAACCGACATGCCGTTAGACCTACTGTTTAACCGTATAGGCGTCTACATTGCCATGGTGCACATTATGCTGCCGTTTATGGTCTTACCCATATATAGCGTGATGCGTTCTATTCCACCTACCTATCAACGTGCGGCCATTTCGCTAGGCAGCCACCCTTTTGCTGCGTTCTGGAAGGTGTATGTGCCACAAACGTACCCCGGCATTGCCGCAGGGTGTTTGTTGGTCTTCATTATTTCTATTGGTTATTACATCACCCCCGCCTTGCTAGGTGGTGCCAACGACCAAATGATCAGTTATTACGTGGCCTACTTTACCAATCAAACCATTAACTGGGGGATGGCAAGCGCCTTAGGCTTCTTGTTATTGGCCGGCACCTTAGTGTTATACACCTTGTACCGTCGCCTATCGGGCCGCGAACTAGGACTGGGCTAAAAGGAATAGTTATGACTCCCAATCCCTACCTTTCACCCTCTGAACGCCTGTGGAAAGTAGTACAACGCGTACTGTGCTGGCTAATACTACTCTTCCTACTCACCCCGATTCTGGTCATTGTGCCCTTGTCGTTTAGTGAGGGCAGCCTATTGCTGTACCCCATGCCCGGTGTGTCGTTACGCTGGTACGAAGCGTTATTTAACTCGGAAGACTGGATACGCGCCACACGCAACAGCTTTATTGTGGCCCCCTTGTCTACTGTCATCGCCACCGTCCTAGGCACCATGGCAGCCATGGGTTTACAACGCGCTAACTTCATTGGCAAAAGCCTGCTTATGGGTATGCTAATTTCGCCCATGATCGTGCCCCTTGTAGTAGTAGGGGTAGGGGTATACCTGTTTTTTGCCCCGTATGGCCTAACCAACAGCTACATGGGGCTGGTACTGACCCACGCTGCCTTGGGCTCCCCCTTTGTGCTGACGACTGTACTGGCTACCTTACAAGGCTTTGACAGCAACTTAGTACGTGCTGCCTACAGCTTGGGCGCTCACCCTCTGCGTGCTTTCTTTACCGTCACGCTACCCATTATTGCGCCTGGGGTGATTGCGGGCGCGTTGTTTGCCTTCATTACCTCGTTTGATGAAGTGATCACTACGCTGTTCTTAGCAGGCCCGCAGCAAGTGACTCTGCCCCGTCAAATGTTTACCGGCATACGTGAAAACATCAGTCCTATCATTGCGGCCATTGCCACAATTCTGATTGTGTTTTCCACGGCACTACTACTGACCTTGGAATGGTTACGTGGCCGTAATGCCAAACGAGCCGTACGCCTAGAAAGCGCCTCCTAAGCCCGTTAACGACAAGGCCCTTTATCGTCATGCAAAACGGTAAAGGGCCTTTTGCTATCTATCGCGTTAAAAACGTTCGTCGTAGCGTGCGGGTAGCACCAACTCGCGTATAAACGAGGCCTCAGACAACGCCAACATCGTACGCACCACACTGACTACATCATGCACCGGTACGGTATGCCCTTCGTCACGCGCCGCCGCCTCTGCCACCGGCACGGATAAGGCATCCTCGGTATTCAAATAGCCCAACTGCAATACGCTGACTTTCAGTCCTTGCTCTCTAAAACCTTCGCGTAACGCGTCCGCCATCCCACTTAAGGCAAATTTACTGGCACCAAAAGCAACTTCTGGCCGGCCACTTTGGCGCAACGCCGACGTTGAGCCCGTCAAAACCACCTGTGCTTTGTGAGATCGCAACACATTAGGCATCAAGCGCTTCAATGCTAACAACGTTGCTGTGATGTTCACCTCTACTAATTGCTGCAGGCTAGCATCACTATCGTTTAAGAAGTTATAGGCGTCTGAAAACGCCTGTGCTTCCCAAATGCCCAAGTTATAAATCAGCACATCAATAGTAGAAGGTGCCGCCGCAGCCAAGGCGTTAACCGCCTGTACAGGGTGACTCATATCGGCCTCTACCCAGTCTATAGCCGCGCCATGTAACGACTGCACATCCTGTGGCCGTTGTCGTGACACACCAATGACCGTATCGCCCGCACTACCTACGCCTTCTACCAAGGCACGCCCCAGCCCTTTACTGGCTCCTATGATCATGATGTTCATGATTTTTCCCTTTTCCGTCTGTGCGAATACCGCCTAATGCGGCAAGATAATTGTGAGTCTGGCAGATTTGAGCGAAAATAGACGTTTTGCCTGATTTTTTCTACAGGCTTTAGCCTCTTTTACCGTATCTGCTGATGTCTACCCTTGCCCAAGAAGCTTCGCGCCGCCGAACTTTTGCGATTATTTCTCACCCTGACGCGGGGAAGACCACCCTTACGGAAAAACTTCTGCTGTTTGCAGGTGCCATCCAAATTGCGGGTAGCGTGAAATCGCGTAAAGCGGAACGCCATGCCGCCTCTGACTGGATGGAGATCGAAAAACAACGTGGTATTTCGGTGGCGTCCTCTGTGATGCAGATGGAATACCGTGACTGTGTGATCAACCTGTTAGACACCCCCGGGCACCAAGACTTCTCGGAAGACACCTACCGCGTGTTAACCGCAGTGGATGCCGCACTGATGGTGATTGATGCAGCCAACGGTGTAGAGCCCCAAACTATTCGCCTGCTGCAAGTATGTAGGGCGCGTAACACCCCAATTATCACCTTCATCAACAAGCTGGACCGCGAAGTTCAAGAACCGTTGGACCTGCTGTCAGAAATTGAAGACCACTTGGGCATGGAAGCCATTCCTTTTGCGTGGCCAGTAGGGATGGGACGCGCGTTTGGTGGCGTATTTAACCTCAATGCTGACCACCTACACGTCTTTACCTCTGGCAAAGAGCACCGCAGCGATAACGATGAGAAACTAGCCGGCTTAGACAACCCTGAGGCAGAACGCCGCTTTGGTGAAAACTTCACTAAAGCGCGTGATGAAATTCACCTGATTAAAGAAGCCGTTAGCGACTTTGACCATGATGCGTTCTTAGCTGGTAAACAAACACCCGTGTTTTTTGGTTCTGCACTGAATAATTTCGGCGTACAAGAAGTACTGGATGCGCTAGTAGACATGGCGCCCCCTCCCGGCCCCCGTATTGCGCTGCAACGTACCGTAGAGCCTGATGAGCCTAAATTCAGTGGCGTAGTGTTCAAGGTGCAAGCCAATATGGACCCCGCCCACCGTGACCGCGTAGCCTTTGTGCGTGTTAGCTCTGGCCATTTCCAACGTGGTATGCGCCTAAAAGTAGCGCGTACCAATAAAGAAATCCGTCCTAATAACGTGGTGTCCTTCTTGTCGCAACGTCGCGACCTACTAGAAGAAGCCTACGCTGGCGATATTATCGGTATTCCTAACCACGGTGTGCTGCAACTAGGCGACGTGCTGACCGAAGGCGAAAGCTTGCAGTTCACAGGCTTGCCATTCTTTGCACCTGAACTCTTCCAAGCGGTAGAAGTAAAAGATCCGTTGCGCACAAAACAGCTGCGTATTGGTTTAACCCAACTGGGTGAAGAAGGCGCAATTCAGGTATTTCGCCCACACCTCACCAGCGGTGTATTGCTGCTGGGTGCGGTAGGCCAATTGCAGTTCGAAGTGGTGGCGCATCGCCTACGTACTGAATACAACGTAGACGCTAGATTGTCCCCCTCACGCTACAATTTGGCACGCTGGGTAACAGCCACTGACGAGAAGGCAATGAAGAAGTTCTTAGAGACTAACGCTGCCAATATTGCCTACGACGTCGTTGACGCTATTGCGTTCCTAGCCTCCTCGCCTGCACAACTGCGTGTGGCGCAAGAGCTAAACCCCGGCATAGAATTCCATGCCATGCGTGAACATGGCGGACAGGTTTTCGCTACAATGTAAACTTCAAGCTCTGGCCCATTCACATGAATGGGCCAGCCGCTACCATCACAGCGAACACTTACTATGTCCTGGCGTTTAATTCTTGCAATCGTGTTACTAGCTTTGGGAGCCTCTGTGTGGGGCGGTATCCAGATGGGTAACTGGCTGGTAGAAAATGGCCCATTGCGTGCTCCCAACATGGTAGCTATTGAAGAAGCTGCTTTGTTAATGCCTACGCTAGATGCGGATGGCAAACCCTATGTTACGCCGGCACCTCAGCCCCTAATCAACGGTAGGCTAGGAGTACCAGACGAGCTAGAGCCCTTCGACTGGAAGATCACTGCTAAAACAGCAGATAAATACAATCCTCCTATTGCTTTAGCCAGTACACGCTTGTCTGCCAGCGCACTGTCTGACTTACGCCAACAAGGCTCTACTTCCCCCAGCGGATTACAAGGCATAGCGCGTATAGGTCCTTCAGGCTCTAGAGGTGCACAAGCCATACAGCCTGTGGATATCACTATTCCACCACCACCGCCCGCTACGCCTGTGCCTAATGTAGGCAGCAACAGCAGCTGGATTCCCCAGTTCCAACGCGAGATGGCAGCATGTACCCAACGAGGCTTCTTTGAACGCCCCAGTTGCTCATGGGACGTACGTAATAAGTACTGCGGTCCCAACAATGCATGGGGCCAAGTAGATGGCTGTCCGGCTAAATAATCGCTAATGTAAAACCTAGATACAAAAAAAAACGCTACGTACAATACGTAGCGTTTTTCTTATTGACAGTAACAAACAGCGTTAATCGTCATTCATTTGCGACTGCAAGTAGTTCTGTACACCTACTTTTTCTATCAATTCCAGCTGTGTTTCCAGCCAATCTATATGTTCTTCAGTATCATCCAGAATTTTCAGCAGTAGATCGCGAGACACAAAATCGCTCACGCTTTCACAGTACTGCATGCCTTCTTTAACCGTGACATGAGCCGCTTTTTCTAGCGCCAAATCACAGGCCAACATCTCGGGTACATTCTCACCGATACGCAGTTTGTGCAGGTCTTGCAGGTTAGGTAGGCCTTCTAGCAGCAAAATACGTTCAATCAGCAAATCGGCGTGTTTCATCTCGCCGATGGATTCTTCGTATTCTTTCTTGCCCAGCTTTCCGAAGCCCCAATGATTCATCACACGGGCATGCAGGAAGTACTGGTTAATCGCCGTCAGCTCATTTTTAAGCTGCTGGTTCAAGTAATAAATAACTTTGGTGTCGCCTTTCATTGTTCTCACCTCCGGAAAGCTACGTTAAGCCAAACAGACCTTAACTATACCAGTCCAGACACCATTATTTGAGGCTTCAAGCCAGAATAATTAGCGTGAAAAAAGGCAAAAAAGAGAAGCATTCTCAAACACTTAGCTTGAGAATGAGCCGTGAGCTGTTCAGATCAGGACAGGGTGGCGTAAGAAACCGTGCGTGCTGGACGCAATTGTGAGTCATTTGCTGCCAACTCAACAGTTTCAGGTTCACGAGCAATTTGCGTAGCAAACAGCGAACCTTCGCTGGCATATTGCCCACCGGGCAAATACTCAACGGCTGTGTCCGCGCAGGCTCCGCAGCAAGTTGCCACTCCAAGTTGAGCTTGTAAATCTGACATGGTGGAAACACCATTGTTTACAGCTTCTTTGACCTGACGCTCAGTAATAGCGTTACATATACAAATATACATGCGAACCATTATCATCCTCAGTCCCAAAAAAATCAACTACTGAAATTTCGTCACACTTGGCTCTTTTTCATAGTTGGTTAAAACCAACGTTATACGCGGCCAAAAACTGGGGTCATCACAGGCTTTCTGCAACAATACCTCCTTGTCAGACTTTCCTTCCTGATTCTCAAATTTAGGTTGCCATGAAAACAGCTTCTGCTACCCAACGCCCAGACCGCGCTCTGCTACGCAATACGCTGATGCGCCTGACTATGCCCCAGAAACTACTCAGTATCGTCGTCACTCTAGTTGTGGCGCTGATCTGGTGGCCTCTATTGCAGCGTCTAGTACGCTTTGGCGACAGCATCGACTATTCCGGCCTACATGCGCTGGGTTCTGATGGCTTATCGTTTATTCAGCACTACGGCACGTATGTGTGGTGGTTTGTTGGCCTGCTTTGCACGCTACTGATCATCTACATACTCTATAACTTTGTGGTTTTTACCTACGGACTGTGGCAACAACGTGCCGTCAGCGAAGCCACATTAAATACGTTAATTCCGCAGCTATCGCCTGATGCATGTGAAGTCATACACTGGACATGGTCCGAGCGCCGTAACCCCATTACTATCGGTGACTTACAGCGCGCGTCCCAAGAATTGGGCAACGGTCGTTTAGCAAAAATTCGACTCGCTGAACGCCAAGCCGCACTGCTCAATACACACCGTAATGCCGAAACCGTGCCTACAAATGACTTGCAATCACCCGAGTTTCATGTTTGACTAACGGTTATGGATAACGCACGTACTATTTCTCTCAGCATTGCTTCCGCAGACCGCTCAGGTCGCATCGGTGCTGCTGTGCGTGCACGTTTCTCCCTGTCCCAGATTACCCTACTACCACTACTACTAGCGCCCGGTTGCCGGGCCTAGAGCCTAGTGGTAGTTCGGCAGCCAATATTCAGCCACGTGTTTATCTGCCGTCATTAGCATGACGTAGTGGTTCTGGTGACGGCAAAAAGTTTTATGCTTTTTTCGCCTGACAGGTGCATCAATGATTACCCATCCCGCTTCTAAATACATTCCCTTTACACCGTTTGCCCGCGATTTTTCCGAGCGCACTTGGCCATCCAAACGCATTGAGACTCCACCTATCTGGATGTCTACCGACTTGCGTGATGGCAACCAATCCTTGATCGAGCCCATGAGCGTTGCACGCAAATTGCGTTACTTCGCCATGCTGGTCAACATTGGCTTCAAAGAAATCGAAGTAGGCTTCCCTTCAGCCTCACAAACCGATTTCGACTTTGTACGTACGCTGATCGATGAAAATCGCATCCCAGACGACGTCACCATCATCTGTTTGACGCAATCGCGCCAAGACCTGATTGAGCGCACAGTAGAAGCCATGGCCGGTGCTAAAACCGCCATGATCCACTTGTACAACGCCTGCGCTCCGGCCTTTCGCAAAATCGTCTTTAAAATGAGTAAAGACGAAGTGCGCCAGTTGGCGGTGAACGGTACCAAAATGATTAAGGAAGCCATTAAGGCTCAGCCTGGCACCAAATGGCGCTACGAATACTCACCAGAAGTGTTCAGCACCACCGAACCCGAAGTCGCCTTAGACGTATGTAATGCTGTTGTAGAAGCTTGGGACCCTAGCCCAGAAGATCCAATCGTGCTGAACTTGCCAGCTACGGTCGAAGCCACTACCCCTAACCTGTACGCTGACCAAATTGAATGGATGCACAATAACTTGGCGCGTCGCGACAGCATTCTGATCAGCTTGCACCCCCACAACGACCGCGGTACCGCTGTAGCCGCCGCTGAATTCGGTGTGATGGCCGGCGCAGACCGTGTAGAAGGTTGCTTGTTTGGTAACGGCGAACGTACGGGTAACGTATGTTTGGTGACCTTGGCACTGAACTTGTACACCCAAGGGGTGCACCCAGGCTTGGACTTCTCTGACATTGACGCTATCCGTTTGTGCGCTGAAGAGTGCAACCAGATTCCCGTACACCCACGCCACCCTTACGCGGGCGACTTGGTCTTTACCGCCTTCTCAGGTTCTCACCAAGATGCCATCAAAAAAGGCTTTGTATTACAGAAAGCAGATCAGCCTTGGGAAATTCCTTACTTGCCAATCGACCCTGCCGATTTGGGCCGTAGCTACGACGCCGTTATTCGTGTGAACAGCCAGTCCGGTAAAGGCGGTGTGTCGTACTTGCTGGAACAAGAGCATGGCTTGGTATTGCCACGTCGTCTGCAAATCGAATTCAGCCGTGCCATTCAGCGCGTGACCGAAGAAACTGGCAAAGAAGTTACACCAGAAGCCGTGTACAGCATTTTCGAAAGCGAATACTTAGACACCAAAGGGCCATGGAGACTGATTAACCACACCATCAGCAGTGCCCCTAAAGACGATGAAGGTAATCAACGCGTTAGCATCGACCTGACAGTGAAGGTAAATGGCGAAGAGCGCCAACTGAAAGGTGCAGGCGACGGAGCCTTGGCTGCTTTTATCAATGCCTTGGATATGCCTATCAAGGTAATGGACTACACCGAGCATGCGATTGGCAGTGGCATTGATACCAAAGCCGCTACCTATATCGAAACTCGTATTGCCGATAACCAAAGTGGTTTTGGCGTAGGGATTCATCAGGACATCCTGACCTCTACGTTTAAAGCCATCTTGAGTGCCGTTAATCGCTATGAACTGGCGAAACGAGCAGAAGCTGAATGTGCGTAATACAGTGATCCTGATTAGCACTCGCTCCCACTAAGCGCCCGCCAGTTACCCTGGCACTACCGCTAAACGCCCCTACCAGGGGCGTTTTTGCATGCTAGGCCTACCACTCGGTATGGGCAGGTTCCCACATTACATCCACATCAGCCTCGGCAGAACGGCGCATCAGATCCAGTAAAGGAAAAGCACGTTGTCTGAAACTTACCGGTAACTGCATAGGGTGCGTGGTGTTCTCTTCTTCGTCATCTTGGTCAGATTCCTGATGAGATGGGTCTAGTGAAATAGCGCGTTCCACACCCGCGATGGCTGCCGCTAATTGATCGTGGGGTATCACCCCTTGTTCTGGCAAGGCATCAAGGTACGGACGACCAGCCGCTTTCAAGACCAACAGGGCATGCTCCGCAAACATCATGACGTTGGGGGCAGCTTTAGAACTAAACACCAGCAACATAGCACTTTCTCCAATAGATCATCATGGCCCTATGGTAACGCGCTTAGTCAAAAAAATTGCAGTATATAAGCTGCTTTTTTATGTCTGGAGCCACACCCATGCTACGCCTACTACTTGCTGGCCTACTGATCTCTGTACCCAGCTTAGTCTGTGCCCAACAATGCCAAGCCCCTGCCGTAGGCCAACACTGTAGTGCCAGAGTAGGTAACCCACCCGAAAGCTATACACTGCCCGACGCCACAGCGGGCAATCCAGTGCACACAGCCAGTGGCAATAAAACGCATCATGACTGGGATCTATTTGCGCTAGCGCACAGAGCCCACGTAGGTTTTGGTCGCTTCTACCGCGCACAAGGCCCTGTTCTGGGTAGTGTAGGCGCACAGTGGCAACACAACTACGAGATACGGCTTACACAGTCAGCAAATCGTTATGTTGTGCACCTACCCGGTGAAGCCAGCGTAACACTTAGCGAACAAGCCTCGCCGCAAGGCTTCATACGTGCAGGCCCTACTGCACATGAATACACGTGGCATCACCATAGCGGCGATCGCTACACCTTTGTACAAGGCACGTTGCGGCATCTTATGCAAAATGGCCAAAACATCTACTTTGACTACTACCCTGCTGACAGCCAATGGCCGCATCAACTACATAAAATACGTGCAGAAAAAACCCAACTGGTGCTGCATTATCAACAACATGGCACACGCTACTATCTACAGCAATTACACAGCCCCATAGGCGTTATACGCTACCACTACGATCAACCCGCCGAGTCTGACCTACTGCGTTTGCAACGTGTACAGTACCCCGATGGGCGTAGCCTGCATTACCTGTACGAACCCGAACAACAACATGGGCACCCTTTTGCCTTAACTGGCATCAGCATTCAACACCAACCAAACGGGCAACTCTATCGCTTGCGGTATTGGGCATACGATAGCCAAGGCCGCGCCATCTATTCAGCCCAAGAAGATCAACAACACGCCGTAGACATACAGTACTCCCCTACCCACACCCACCCTATACGCATACGAAGTCACTTGGGTGAGCAACAGCAAACGCTCAACCCAGCACAACGTCTTGTAGGCACTACAGGTGCTGCGTGCCCGGGCTGCCCCCCCACCAACCTTAGGATTATGTCGCCACGCAAAGGGCAATTACGCATTAATACGCTGAACCTACAGCACCATACAAATGGTCTGACGCTTAGCCCAGAGCACTCAGGTTGGCCCCGTTTGCAGTTGCATTATGACGCCGCAGGCCAACTGCACCATTGGTCTAGTGAACTTAGTGGAGACACACGCTGGAACTACGGTTTAAACGGCTTACCTTTGCGTCAAACACATGCCAATGGTGACCAACTCACCGTCTCTCGCCAAACCACACCCCGCCGTTGGCAACTAGACTACCGCTCAACTGACCAACACAGCCAAACCATCGTGCACTGGCCAGAACCAACGTTGCTACACGTACAGCACCCACACGACACCCAAGAACAACGCTTTGATGCCAACGGTAATCTGCTTTACCGCCGTACCACGCGCCCTTCAGCACCTAGCAGCGAAGACCGCTATCGCTACGATGACCAAGGCCGGTTGCTAGAACACACACTACCCGAAGGGGGTAGTTTGCATTACCGATGGTCTGCTACCGCAACACAGCTACTTGCTATAGTCTGGCAAGATGCAACGGGCAAACGTATGACTGTGTTAAGCGCTCAACCGGGCGGCTATGCCCACGCTAACAAACTCATTACCCAGCTGGATTACACCCCTACAGGGCAAGCCTACACGCTGTCGGTGAGCTCTGATGACACACTGTATTACCTCAGCACACGCTCGTACCATGCCGACTCTGGTGCTCTACGTTCAGAGCTACACACACTCCCCCAACTGCAACATCAGCAACGCTTTAGTTTTGGCTATAACACCCAGCAGCAAACCGTAGTGCTACAAAGCAACCATGCCCCACCCCAGTTTTATGCATGGTCCGAGACAGGTGCGTTAGCGCGTACCAATAGCCCTACTCTTCTGAACATACAGCGTGACGCATCAGGTTTACCTAACAGCGTACAAAGCCGCGAACATACGCTGTCACTACGATACAGCCCACAACGTCAGTTGCAACAAGTGTGGCAGCAACAGCACCTGCTGGCCCGCTATAGTCACAACGCCTTTGGGCAACTTACCGAAGCCCACTACGCCAACGAAAGTCGTTCTTTTTATTTCAGCGGCACTAGGCTAGAACAAGAGCATAGGCGCGCCAGCCCTACAGCTCCTGTGCATGAGTCTAGGCGTTATATTTACGCACACGATGTGCCTATTGCCATGCTGCGCGCTCTCCCCAATCAAGCCACTGAGCTTTACAGCATACATAGCGATTGGCTAGCGCACCACACAGCATGACCGATCAAAACGGCACCATAGTGTGGGCCGCTCAGTTATCCCCTTTGGGTTATGCACAGTTGCTGGTTGAGCAGATTGATTTACCACTACGTCTTCCGGGCCAGTATGCTGATCCCGTCACAGGCTGGCATCACAATGGCTACCGCACCTATTTGCCCGAACAAGGCCATTACCTTGAACCAGACCCCTTAGGCCCTATCCCAGGCTTGCAGGCATTAGGTTATGCCCGCCAACAGCCTAGACGCTATGCAGACCCCACTGGCCTCGTGCTGTTCGCTTTTGATGGCACCCGGCAAAACCAAAGTACAGACAGCAACGTGCAGTTATTCAGTCAACTCTACGATGGCGACAGTTTTTACCAAGCCGGCCCTGGTAACCCCTACTACGTAGAATGGGATGCCATCACAGCCAGTCAGGCACAGCAAATCATCCAAAACCAATGGGCACACTTACTCAATGTCATTGAGCGTAGCCAACGCGAAGCAGATGCTGTACTGCCCATAGACATACTGGGCTTTTCCAGAGGGGCAGCCTTAGCTCGGCACTTTGCCAATTTACTTGTACAACATACGCAAAACGGCTGGTTTCAGTACCAACATCCACAGCGTGGCCAATTGGCGATGTGCATACAAATGCGTTTTATGGGCTTGTTTGATACGGTTGCCCAATTTGGCTTATCTGGCTCGGCCAACCACTTATACGATCTATCCATTTCACCTGTATGGGGCTGGGTAGCCCATGCCGTTGCCTTGAACGAACACCGATGGATGTTTCCGCTATACAGTCTTGATGTAGCCGCTAACCTAAACAGACTAGAGCAAGCCTTCATAGGCGCACACTCAGACATAGGGGGTGGGCACGACCTGCTTGAACCCCAACCCGGCGATCTTAGTCGCGTCGCGCTCATGTGGATGCTGTGGCAAGCACGGGGCGTAGGACTTAACTTTCGCGATCTCCCCAACGATGCCACCACCGTTTCCGATCCTATTCTGCATGACGAACGATCCGCACTGGAGCGCTACTTGCTCAACAGCGACCGACGCGTGCAATCCCCCTCACACCCAGCCAACAACCTTTATCAACAAGATCACCCCGAACTGGGAAAAACCGTACGTGACCATGTAGAAGCCTTCTTACGACGTTTTGACGATTGGCGTACACGCGACGACAATCAAGTGGCAGAAGTCGATATGCCGGCGTACTACCGTTGGCTAGCACAGCAAAACGTCCAAACACCTTGAATCAAAGAGGAAATCTATGGCAAATCACGCTATCATGTAACCCTTGGACTTTCTTTACGTGCGGGCCACGGCATACGTCCGTTTTTCCATCACGCAACCTGATACTACACACGATTTCTATGCTTGCAGAGCAACAACAACAGCTCATCGCGCTGCTTCAAAGCGCCGTTCACGCCCTCGTTCCTGACGCGTCACCAACTATCACCCTAGAGCGCCCAAAAGTGGCTGCACACGGTGATGTGGCTTCAAATATTGCCATGCAATTGGCTCGTCCGGCCAAACGTAATCCGCGTGAATTGGCGCAGGAAATCGTTGCGCACGTACAGGGCAACCCTGATGCTCAAAACCTCATTGCCGCCGCCGACGTGGCTGGCCCAGGTTTTATCAACTTCCGCCTGACTACCGCCGCACACCAAGCTGTGCTGCACACTATCGCTCAGCAAAGTACTCAATACGGCTACCAACCTAAGCGCACCGACAAAGTCTTGGTAGAGTTCGTTTCAGCGAACCCCACAGGCCCACTGCACGTAGGCCACGCACGCCAAGCCGCTCTGGGTGACGCCATTTGCCGTCTGTTTGCAACACAAGGTTTTGATGTCACCCGCGAGTTCTACTACAACGACGCGGGTAACCAAATTGAAAACTTGGCCATCAGTGTGCAAGCCCGTGCGCGTGGCATTGACCCTGAGTCCGACGAGTTTCCTAAAGATGGTTACCGTGGTTCGTACATCCAAGATATTGCCGAAGACTTCTGCGCGGGCAAAAGCGTAGGCGCTGCCGACGTAGAAACCGTTGTAGCGTCTGGCGATGTGGACAACTTAGACGACATTCGTCGATTTGCCGTGGCCTACCTGCGTCGCGAGCAAGACTTAGACTTGCAAGCCTTTGGCCTGAAGTTCGACAACTACTACCTAGAAAGCTCGCTGTACACCAGCGGCCGTGTAGAAAAAACCGTAGAGGCATTAGTTAACGCTGGCCACACCTACGAAGAAGAAGGCGCATTATGGCTGCGCACTACCGAGCTGGGCACAGGCGACGATAAAGATCGCGTGATGCGTAAACGCGAAGGCGGTTACACCTACTTCGTACCCGATGTGGCCTACCACGTTGCCAAATGGGAGCGCGGTTTCCACCACGCCATCAACATTCAAGGTACAGACCACCACGGCACCATCGCTCGTGTGCGCGCAGGCCTGCAAGGGTTAGACATTGGTATTCCTAAAGACTACCCAGCCTACATTTTGCACAGCATGGTCAAAGTAATGCGCAACGGTGCCGAGGTAAAAATCTCCAAGCGTGCTGGTAGTTATGTCACCATGCGCGAACTAATAGAATGGGTAGGCCAAGACGCCGTGCGCTTCTTCTTAGCGCAACGTCGTGCTGACTCCGAGTTTGTGTTCGACATCGACTTGGCGCTATCTCGTAGCGAAGAAAACCCTGTGTACTACATTCAGTACGCTCATGCTCGCATTCACTCTATGGTGAATCAATCAGGCGAAACCGCCGAGCAAATCCAGCACGCTGACATCAGCCTGTTAACAGCACCCACTGAGCTGACCATGCTGCAACGTTTGGCAGAATACCCTGCCATGCTGCAACTGGCGGCAAACGACTTAGCACCACACCAAATTACATTCTGGCTGCGTGATTGCGCGGCAGACTTCCACGCTTGGTATAACGCGGAACGCGTTAACGTAGATGACCTGCCCCTGAAACGTGCCCGCCTTGCTTTGGCTATTGCCTGCGCGCAAGTCATTGCTAACGGCCTGAGTGTGCTGGGTGTGTCTGCACCTGAAAAAATGTAGGAACTATGGCAACACGACGCAAGAGCACTAGCACCAGAAAATCCTCCAGTGGTGGGGGCAGCACCTTATTTGGCATTATTATTGGCCTGGTATTAGGGTTGGCAGCCGCGGCAATGGTCGCGTATTACATCACCAAAGCACCGATGCCTTTTAACGATAAGGCCACCCGTGCTGCGCCCAATGTACTGCTTCCTGAAGTGCGAGATGCACCCGATCCTAATATTGGTTTGTACCCACGCCCAACTACGGGTGCCAATGGTCAGCCTGATAGCTTGAGTCCTGTTGCCCCGGGTGGCGGCACACGCCGCGATGAGGATGTACTAGGTGAATTGATTGCCACCCTACCGGATGCTGCGAAGCCTCCGGTAGTGCCAGCTCCTACGGCACAACAACCTGTCACACCAGCAGCCAATGCTACCGCTGCTACGGCTGAACCCAAACAGCTAGCCATGATACCGCCGCCAGCACCGCCTAAAGCCGGTGCTTCGCAGCGTTATTTCTTGCAAGCAGGAGCATTCCGATCTGCCAGTGATGCGGATGCCACCAAAGCGCGCATTTTGATGATGGGCTTGCCTGCTGAAGTACAGGTAGCCGAGGTAAATGGCACGACATTGAATCGTGTACGCGTAGGGCCTTTTAATGGCATCGACTCCATGAATCAGGCTCGCATCACCTTAGGTAACGAACAAATTGCTACCTCTGTGGTACGCCAGCCTTGAACTTTATGCTGTACGTACTGTCCTATAGCCCTATTACCTAGCAGGAAGGAATCCTATAATGAACAAATCTTCAGTTCTTCGTCTGGCGGCTAGCAGTGTACTGACACTAAGCGCCCTTTTCAGTGCCTCGTCCGCTATGGCACAACAAGCACAACAACCTTACGTTGCGCTGGAACAAGCTCAGCCTTCGGACACGCTTAACAAAACCGAAGTACTGGAATTTTTCTCTTATAGCTGCCCACACTGCGCAACCGCTGAACCATTGGTTGCAGCATGGGCGACCAAACTGCCTGCAGACACCGTACTGCAACGTGTACCTATTGCCTTCAACGCTGGCATGGTAGACCTGCAGCGCATGTACTACACCTTGGAAGCCTTAGATCGCTTAGACCTGCACGAAGCCCTGTTCAAAGCACTGCACCAAGAAAGAAAACCACTGTTTGATGCCAAAGCGCTGACCCAATGGGCAGTAGACCAAGGCGTAGATAAAGACGAGTTCACCAACACTTTCAACTCGTTTGGCGTGAACACCAAGATTGCCAAAGCTAACGACTTAGCGCGCGTTTACCGTATTGAAGCCACACCAAGCTTGGCTGTTGCTGGTAAATACGTAACCAACCCAAGCATGGCACGTGGTATTCCACAAATGCTGGAACTGGCTGACGGCTTGTTAAAACAATAAACTCAGGGGTGTACGGCTAACGTCGTCCCCCTGTGTTCAGACGGTAGACTCCCCATCAAAAAGCCCCCTGATGCTATGCATCAGGGGGCTTTTTACATGGTTTTATCCATACACACTACATATGTAGGATATTACAGACCTGCGGGACGTACATAACCAGGGAAATGCTGATCCAGCGCCGCTTTAAAAGCGTCGGATTGAAACGCGGCTTTCAGATCTTGTGCCCAAGGTTTGTCTAAGTCTTCGGTACGCACTGCCACTACCTGCTGATAGTCCACCGGCGGCTGTTCCAACGCTACTGCACTGGTCAGATCTAAACCTGAAGCAATCGCAAAGTTACCCGGAACTACTGCGTACTCTACACCACCAATAGTACGAGGCAACTGGGCCGCTTCTACTGGCTGCAAACGGATGTTTTTAGGGTTCTCGGTCACATCACGCTCAGTCACGCGCAATGGGTCTGCATCTTGCTTCACGGTAATCACTTGATGCTGTTGCAGCAATTGCAACGCACGTGCCAAGTTACTTGGGTCATTAGGTACGGTGAAGCGGTCTTTGTCTTGCACATCAGCCAAGCTCTCGCGGCCAGTGGCGTAAATACCCATAGGGGCAGTGGTGCTCTGTACCAAATCGCTCAGCGGCAGATTTTGGTCTGTTTTAAAACGATTCAGATACGCAATGTGCTGGAATAAGTTCGCATCCAACGCACCGTGAGCCAACGCAATGTTTGGCTGTACGTAGTCATTGAACTCTATCAGTTTGACCTTGTAACCTTGCTCTTCCAACTGAGGAACCACGGCCAACTTCAATACATCATAGTTATAGCCAGCCGTCGCACCAAACACCAAGCTTGGTTTGTTTGGATCTACTGCGTGAGCAGCGCTGGAGCCCAGAGTTAGCATGGCGGCGATGGTGCCAAGCATAAGCTGGCGGCGTAGCTTCAACATGAGAATACCCCTTGAGTAATACGAGTAAAGTAAAACAAAAATTACGAACGTTTATCCAGTCGGTGAGCCAAGGCGTTACCGCCAAACTGAATGATCTGCACAATCACAATCAGTATCGCCACCGTCATTAACATCACATCAGTTTGGAAGCGGTAATAGCCGTAACGAATGGCCAAATCACCAATGCCGCCACCACCTACCACGCCTGCAACAGCTGAATAGGACAGAAAACTTACCGCCAACACGGTGAGCGCCAAGATCAACCCCGAGCGAGCCTCGCGGGCCAATACACGCCACACAATTTGCAGCTCCGACGCACCCATGGCTTGAGCAGCTTCAATCACGCCACGCGGGACTTCACGCAGGCTTTGTTCTACTAAGCGTGCCAAATATGGAATCGCTGCCACCGACAAGGGAACCGATGCTGCCAATGGACCAATGGGCTCACCCACAATTTTCAGTGTGAAAGGTGCCAGCACCACCAACAAAATAATGAAAGGGAATGAACGTATGGTGTTCACTACCCAACTCACCACTAAATAAATTTTAGGGCTGCTTAACGATTGGCCTGGGCTCATCAAAAACAGCAATACGCCTAAGGGACCACCCAAGACGATTGCGGCACTTACACCTATGCCAAGCATTAAAAACGTTTGGCCTATAGCCAGCCACAAGTCGGGAAGAATAGGAATAATATTGTCAAACATGTACTCACCCTCAAGCGGCGCTTAGCCCTTCTTGGGCATAAAATTTCTGCAATAACTCAGCACGTCGTGCCTCTTCTGCCAACTCACGCCCCAATCCACTCAAACGTGGGGTGTTTTGGTCGGCTACATCCACGACTTCTACCAACTGACCGGCCTCTAGGATAGCGGCACGCGTACACAACGACAGCACCACTGGCAGCTCATGGGTAACGATCACAATCGTGACCCCCAGTTGGTGATTAATATCACGCAACGTATCCAATACCGAGCGCGTAGTTTCTGTATCTAGCGCCGACGTAGGTTCATCGCACAGCATTACTTTAGGGCGAGGTGCCAAGGCACGAGCGATCGCCACACGTTGCTTCTGACCACCCGATAACTGAGCAGGGTAATGATGGATCTTGTCGCTTAAGCCCACCAATTCCAAACACTCACGTACTCGTGCATCTACTTCTTTCTTGTTTACCTTACGGTGCAAGGTCAGCGGAAAGGCGACGTTCTCAAACACCGTGGCATTTTGCAGCAAATTAAATTGCTGAAAAATCATGCCCATGTCTTGTCTGGCTAGTCGTAAGTCGCGCTTAGACAGCGTGGTGAGATCTTGTCCTGCCAACAATACACGTCCACTATCGGGGCGTTCCAGCAAGTTAATCATTCGCAGCAACGTCGATTTACCTGCACCACTTTTACCAATCAGACCAAATATCTGTCCTTCGGCTATATCCAGCGTTAAGGAACGTATGGCATTAAAAGTGGAACCATCCGGTAACGGAAAAGTCTTGTTTACGGCGTCCAATCGTATCAATGTAGCCGCATTGGTTTGGTTTTTTGATTGCATGGTTACTTCAGAACAAGACTGCTTCGCACGCAGCAAACAGTCGAAAAGAGCGATTCATTATCGCATTTATTGCTTATTTCAAAACTGAACATTTAGCCATAACATAATTTCTTTTAGTTATAAGAAAATGGTTACGGCAAAAACAAGTCAAGGGTGATGGCATCCCATCACCCTTGGCAAGACGGCATTCAGTATGGCTAATACAGGGGGGGACACCCCTTCACAGCGACAGTGCTTACACCGCCACCACTAAGGAAATTTCCAGTGGAGACTTGCTAGGCAACGTAAATACGCCTACTGCCGCACGCGCACTAATACCAGCAGCGCCCAATTCGGCTGCCAAGTAGTCAGACGCAAAGTCAGCCACTTTAGGATGCTTGTCGAACTCTGGATCCGTACTAGCCACGTACACTGTCATGCTCACTACTTTGCGCAGTTGCTCCGACTCGGTCAACACGCTGCGTGCAGCAGTCAGTGCATTTTGTACGGCTAATTCAGCTGACTCACGTAGTACCTCTACAGAATCACTGCTGCTAATACCGCCGGTACGAATCAGCACACCAGCACGACGTGGCGTCATGCCCGCGGTAAAGATCAAATTACCTTCGCGGGTAGCAGGTGAATAATTGCCCTGTGGAGCTGGCGTGGCGGATTGGTTACTACTCATTTTTTATACCTCTGGATTAAGGTGGCAACACGCTGCATTGCCTGCACCGTTGCACCATAATCTTGTGAAAAATTAACTCGTATGCTGTTGGTGACGTTAGGCCCAAACTCGCTGCCCGGGGTTACCGTCACCCCTGCTTGCACGCGCAAAATACGCACAAACTCTTCTGGCTTAACCACCAGATCAGGTAGCTGAGGAAACAAATAGCTGCCAGCCTGTGAAGGCCGCACTTGCACCCCGTCTACTGCATGCAGGATATCTAGAATAGCATCACGAATACGCTGATGCGCAATAATACGTTGCGACATCCAACCATCCGGCTCATTGAACCACGTACGCAACACTGCTTGGTTATAACCCGCCGCACGCAACGCAATAATGGCCTGCAGTTTCTCCATGCGTTGCACCAAATGTGCTGCCCCAAATGCCACCCCTAACCTAAACCCACTGAGTGATTCTGTTTTAGACGGCCCCATAATGGTCAGCACGTTCTTGCTGTTCATTTCTGGCTGTGCGCGCAAATGGGTGTACTGTTCACCGCTGTATAACAAGCGTGAGTACAACTGATCCACAATCACTGTCACGTTGTACTGTGCGGCCAACTGTGCCACTTGCTGGATTTCCACAGGGGAATACACCACGCCGGTAGGGTTGTTGGGGTTAGAAAATAGAAATACCTCTACTCCAGACTTAAATACCGTTTCCAGCTCGTCCAAATCTAAGCCTGCTGCCGTGCGGGTGGCATGGTAATTCAAACGTACGGGTACCAGTTCACCTTCCATAAACGTGACCAGCTTGCGATTGGCGAAGTAATCGGGCTGCACAATCGCCACTTTAGTACCACGCGTCACGCACGCTGCGATCGCCAAAAACAATGCACCTTGGGTACCAGTAGTGATGATGAGTTCTTCCTCGGCATCTACCGGGCTACCTGTAAACGTACCTAGGTGTTTAGCCACTTCATGACGAATGTCTGCCTTGCCCCGGTACTCGGTATAGGCTTGTGCACCACCTTGGTGATAGCCCTCTGAAAACACCGCTAGCGCGTTGTCTACCGGTGGGAATGCATCCACATCACCATGGGAAAAATCCACGGGGCGGCCTTCTACATTTTCACCACGCAACAAGGCCTGAAACTCGGCCCCTTGGCGCTGACGCACTTCTTGCCCGGGCGCATTATCAGTACCTAAACGGCTAAATTTTTCGTCTAACTTATCCATGTTTTTACCTCTTTGCATCCAACGCGGCGCGATAGGCTCTATAGCGCGCCATATTTTCTTCATTAGCGGGATATAAACCCGGCAGGGGGTGCCCAGCACGCACTTGCTCTACCACCCAGCCTTCTAAACGCTCTTGCTCGGGTGCTAGTTCTAGCACTTGATCCAATAACGATGCAGGAATAGCCACCGCACCATCTTGGTCAGCCACGATGATGTCACCCGGAAAAACCGCCACGCCACCGCAGCCAATAGGTTCTTCCCAACCAATAAAAGTCATACTCGCCACAGACGGCGAAGCTGCTTGGCCTTGGCTCCATACAGGTAATCCAGAGGCCTTCACACCTGCACCATCACGCATCACGCCATCGGTAATCATCGCTTTAATGTTGCGCTTCACCATGCGCTCACACAAAATGTCGCCCCATACCCCCGCATCGGTTACCCCAAACGCATCGGCCACTGCCACACACCCTTCGGGCATCGCTTCAATCGCGGCACGAGTAGAGTTTGGAGCGCTCCACGATGCTGTCGTCGCCAAATCTTCGCGCGCCGGAATAAAACGTAAGGTAAAGGCTGGCCCCACTACACGTGGCTGCCCTTCTGCCAGCGGTTTAGTACCGCGTATCCATGTATTACGTAGCCCCAACTTCAACAACACTGTCGTGATAGTGGCCGTGGTGACCCCTTCTAGGGTTTTGACAATCTCAGCATCTAAGGACATAACCTGCCTTTTAGAAAATGAATAGATGTAGTTAGTCTCTCACCAATTATTTTTAATGAAAAGCTATAATTTTTTATGTTTTCCATCAATTTAATTGATTAATCATGCTGAGTGAATTACGTACCTTTCTTGCCGTCGTGCGCTACGGCAGTTTTGCCAAAGCCGGTGAACACATAGGGCTCACACAAGGCGCTGTCAGTGCTCAAATTCAACGCTTAGAACAACACGTAGATTTGCTCCTGTTTGATCGTAGCGCCAGACGTGCCACCCTTACCCTAGAAGGGCGCGAAGTGCACTCGCGTGCCGAACACATTGTGAATGCCATGCAGCAGTTGGGGAATATGGATTACAGCGATGGAGAGCAAGGTACCGTCGTCTTGGGAGCCATTACTTCGGCACAGCAATCATGGTTAATTGATGCGCTAGCCACCTTTCGCCGCGAGTACGCTGGCATTGCTCTGCGCGTGATTCCTGGTGATTCACTGAACATCATCGCTCAAGTAGATACCGGCGATATGGATTTAGCGGTGATGGTAAAGCCACCCTATACCCTACCTCCTGATGTCACCTGGCACACCTTATTGCACGAACCTTTTGTGCTGATTGCTTCTGAGCATCACCCCGGCACAAACTGGCAAGAACTGCTGCAAACCGCCCCTTTTGTACGCTATGTACGCACCTCATTTGGTGGGCGTCGCATAGAACAATTTTTGCGCCAGCACCGCTTGGTGGTGCAAGACGCTGTAGAGCTTGACGAAATAGGTGGCCTTATACGCGCCGTAGAAAAGGGCATAGGGGTAGGCATTGTGCCTGTCACGGCAGCGCATTTTCCATTTCCGGCAGGCGTGCGCATGCTCCCCTTAGGGAAGCATGCTTTTTCTAGGGAAATTGGTATTGCAGAACGGGGCACACTAACTCACCCCTTGCTGACGCGTCGATTAATAACGCTGTTACTGCACAGCGCAACCGCGAGTGCGATTGTGCTGACTGACACGACTGTTGATTAGAAGAAGCCCAACGCATCAGGGCTATAGCTCACCAACATACACTTGGTTTGCTGGTAGTTACCTAAGGCAATTTTGTGGGTTTCCCTGCCAATACCAGACTGTTTGTAGCCACCAAATGCTGCGTGTGCGGGGTACAAGTGGTAGCAGTTAGTCCACACGCGCCCTGCTTGTACACCACGGCCTACGCGGTAAGCGCGTGAACCATCGCGGCTCCATACCCCAGCCCCCAAACCATAGGAGGTGTCGTTGGCAATAGCGATGGCCTCTTCTTCGTCCTTAAAGGTAGTCACCGCTACCACTGGGCCAAAGATTTCCTCTTGGAACACACGCATGGAGTTATCCCCACGCAACATGGTGGGGCTGACATAGAAACCAGCATCTAATCCTTGCATACGATTTCTCTCACCACCCGTTAAGCACGTCGCGCCTTCTTCACGGCCTAGGTTGATGTAGCCCAAAATACGGTCCATCTGTGCCTGAGACACCTGTGCACCCACCATCGTGGCGGCATCCAACGGGTTACCCTTTTTAATGCGCTCTACCCTAGCCACTACTTTTTCAATAAAGCGCTCGTAGATGGATTCTTGCACCAGCATACGTGTAGGCGCCGTACACACCTCTCCCTGGTTCAGGGCAAACATGCTGGCACCTTCCAATGCTTTGTTTAAGAAAGCATCGTCGTTTTGCATCACGTCTTCAAAGAAGATGTTCGGGCTTTTACCGCCCAGCTCTACCGTAGCCGGAATTAATGAATCGGCGGCGTGGTGCAAAATGGTTTTACCCACGGGTGTAGACCCTGTAAACGCAATTTTTGCAATGCGTGGACTACTCGCCAATGCGTTACCGGCTTCTTTACCAAAACCGTTCACCACGTTCAGCACACCCGGTGGCAACAAATCACCAATCACTTCCATTAATACCAAGATAGACGCTGGTGTTTGCTCGGCAGGTTTCAACACAATTGGGCACCCTGCCGCCAAAGCGGGTGCCAGTTTCCATGCGGCCATCAACAGCGGGAAGTTCCACGGAATAATTTGCCCCACCACGCCCACGGGTTCGTGGAAATGGTAAGCCACTGTGGTGCTATCTATGTCGGAAATAGCGCCTTCTTGAGCGCGAATGCAACCCGCAAAATAGCGGAAATGATCGACTGCCAGCGGCAAGTCAGCCGCGCGTGTTTCTCGTACCGGTTTACCGTTATCGATGGACTCTGCCACCGCAAGTTTTTCCAGGTTTTGCTCTATCCTATCTGCAATACGCAACAAGATATTGGAACGCTCGGCTACCGAGGTTTTACCCCATGCCTCACGCGCCGCGTGCGCTGCATCTAAAGCCAAATTGATGTCATCAGCGTCTGATCGGGCGACTTCGCAAAATACTTGGCCCGTGATGGGCGAGATATTCTCGAAATAATTCCCCGCAACAGGAGGTACCCAACGCCCCCCTATGTAGTTGTCGTAGCGTTTTTTATAGGGGAATTCCAGATCGATGCCAAACTGTTTTAAATCCGAAAAACTCATTTCAACCTCCTGGGTCATGCATGAATTGCTCGAATACTGCAGAGCGGAATGTACAGCGGAAACAACGCCGTGTGATTACTACTATACTGTGATTTCTATCATATCTTTATCCTACTTTGTGATATGGACAAGACCCGTTTAGATAAATGGTTATGGGCCGCACGTTTTTACAAAACACGCAGCCTAGCCGTAGATGAAATTAACAAAGGACGCGTGCTGGTCAATGGCCAGACGTCTAAGCCTGCCCGCGACGTACAAATCGGTGATGAAATTTCCATCACCAAGCAACCGCCCGCTACGGTGGTCATCGTGCAGGCTATTAGTGCTGTGCGTGGCCCCGCAACGGTAGCGCGCACGCTGTATGAAGAAACGGCTGACAGTATTACCGCCCGTGAGCAAGCCTCGGAACAGCGCCGTTTAGCGCCTGAACCTGCGCTAAGTATCCACGCAGGCCGCCCTACTAAGCGCGATCGACGCAATATTGAACGCTTACGACGCGACGATTTTTAATGCGGATTTTATAGCTCACCACAGAAGTTGGTAAGCCAGTATGTAGGCAGTTCGTCTGTGTTAACGCCCGCTCCTAAAAGAGAAAAAAGCTTTGCCAACGCCGCTTCGCGCGTCATACGGCCGCTGGGTAGCATACCGGCTTGCACCAATAAACTGCCTGCGGCGTATTGACCGGGCAAAACGCTGCCTATGGGGCACTGGCTACTACCTACCACTGCCACACCTTGAGCAGTAGCATGGCGCAATACCGCCACTAATTTTTCATCCTCGGTAGGGCCAGTACCCGTGCCGTAGCACTCTAGCACCACCCCTTTCACGCCAGTATCCAAGATACTTTGCAAAACACTGGCCTGAAAACCAGGATAGAAAGGCACCACAGCCAACGATACAGGCTGTCGCTGCACCTGAAAATTCAGTTCGGCAGGTATGGTACGCACTTCTGGCGGCACCGCATCCCTGCCCAATGCCCTGAATGCATCATCGGCATCACTATGCCACTTAGTCACCTGCGCGCCATGCAACAACCGCTGGTGGAAGTACACAAACACACCTGCTGTACAGCGCTGTATGGCCGATAGCGCCCCAAACACATTCGCCCACGCATCAGTATCCGCCTGTACGGCAGGTCGCATAGAGCCTGTGAGCACGACCGGAACCCCTAAACCGCCTAGCAAAAAGCTCAACGCCGCTGCGCTGTAAGCCAAGGTATCTGTGCCATGCAGCACCACCACACCACGGCAACCTTGCTGTACAGCGTGCACGACTTCATCGCGCATACGCAGCCATAACTGCTGAGTCATGTTGGCACTATCAATAGGCGGGGCTATGGCCGCATACCGCCACGCCGGTAATTCGTGGGCTTGCGGCCACCCCTGTTGGGCCTGTTGAATCCGCTGCTCAAACCCTGCAGCAGGCGCCCAACCTTGGGCACTGCGCTCCATACCCAAGGTGCCGCCGGTATACAGAATTAATACCGGCCCTGTGGCGGATACGTCGTGCATCATGCTGTTTTAGCAATCGCTAAGGCTTGTGTCAGATCCGCAATCAAATCGTCAGGGTGTTCTAAACCCGCATGTAATCGAATTAATGGCTTCGTGCTGTGATTCCAGTAAGAATGCGGATTCACCAATTCAGGCTCTACGTATTGCACCAAGCTTTCAAAGCCACCCCACGAATAACCAATACCAAACAGCGTTAAGGCATTCACAAAACGGCGGGCTTGTTCGGCTGAAACGTTCAGGCTAAACGCCAACATACCGTTAGACCCAGTGGCATCTCGCTTCCATAATGCATGGCCGGGGTCACTAGGCAAAGCAGGGTGAAACACGCGCTCTACTTCTGACTGCGCACTTAAGAACTCAGCCAGTTTCAACCCGTTGGCAGCGCTTTCTCGCATACGTATGGACAAGGTGCGCACCCCACGCAAGGCTAGCCATACATCATCGGCGCTCACGGAATAACCCAACGCGTAATTGGTTTTTTTCACGGTTGAAATCAGGGCAGCATTATCCCCAACCACCACCGCCCCCATCATCAAGTCAGAGTGCCCCGCCACATATTTGGTTGCGGCGATCACTGATACATCCACCCCTAGCTCTAGTGGTCGGTACGCATAACCCGACCCCCAGGTGTTATCAGCTACGGTGACTAAGTTATGTTCTTTCGCTACGGCTACTAACGCTGGCACATCCAGCATTTGCATCAACAACGAACCGGGTGACTCCATGTAGAGCACTTTAGTATTGGGGCGTATTGCGGCCCGTACTGATGCCACGTCGGGCGCTACGTAGGTAATTTCTATGCCCAAGCGCTTCGCTAAACCTGAATCATATAAGCGTACCGGCGCATAGGCGGAATCGGTCACCAGCACATGATCGCCATGCTGCACAAAGGCTGTAATACCCAATGCCACGGCTGCCATGCCCGACGGCACTAGCGCACAGTATTGGCCTTGCTCTAGCTCGCAAAACACCTGTTCTAGGGCCGCGTGTGTATCCAACCCCCCTCGCCCATAAGCAGGTCTACGCTCACCGGCGGCTTGTGCTGCCTGTGCACGATCTAAGTCTTCCAAGGAGCGAAACCGCACAGTGCTAGATCGCATGGCAGGCATAGCAACAGGCGCTGCACCTGTTTGTGGGTCAAACTCAGCCAACCCAAGGTGAGCAAGCTTGGTGTCCAAATGGCGGGAGGAAGACTGACTCATGACGGTATCCTGCAGAAATTAGCTAAAGGTATACGCTAGCATAAAGTCTGCAGGGACGGTACACGCACAATGGCATTAGCTACACACAAAATAATAGATGCCGTCATCACGTTTTTCGCGACGTAATTTGCCCTCAAACCACAGCGCATGCAGGTGGGCTAATGCCTCGCCCATGGCAAAGGTTAATTGATGCAGATCTAGCTCACGTTTAAACAACACGGGCACCAACCCTGCTGCACTCAACCCCGTACTACCGCAGGCTTCTAGGGTATCTACCAAACGGTCCTTATGGTGCTGCGTCAAATCGGCAACACGACCATGTAAACCTCTGAATACCTTGCCATGTGACGGCAAAATCAGCACATCCTTAGGTAAGACGTTGTACTCTGCCAGCGACTGCACAAAACAAGGTAACGGATTGGCTTCAGGCTCATGGTCAAACACACTCACGTTGGTGGAAATACGTGGCAACATCATGTCGCCAGAAATCAGTACGTTCAACGCGGGGCTGTATAACGACACATGCTCCGGCGCATGACCGTACCCCACGATGATTTCCCAACAATTCGCACCAATCGTCAGGCTGTGCCCCGCCATCAAACGGTGAAAACTGCTAGGCATGTCGGACACCAGTCCGGGGTAATAACCAGCACGTTCTTTAATTTTTTGCTGCGACTCTGGGTCACTCAACCCATTACGCCCAAAGTGAGCCGCCGCGTTCTCGCCACTTTTTTGGGCCGCTTTGGCATCATTACGACGCTGCGACCACAAACAGGCAATGGTGTAGTCCGTCATGCTCATGTACAGAGGCGCGCTCCAACGCTCGCACAGCCAACCGGCCAAACCCACGTGATCGGGGTGCATATGGGTCACCAACACACGCAGCACAGGCAGACCCTGTAGCTGTGTGGCAAACAGTTGTTCCCATTGCTCTTTCACCACGTCACGGTTCACACCGCAATCCACAATCATCCAACCCTGCTTGCCTTCTACTTCGTCACGCAACAACCAAACGTTGATGTGATCCAAGGCAAACGGTAATGGCAAACGCGCCCAGAATACGCCAGGGGCAACTTCCATTATCTGGCTAGGCTCAGGCAGTGCATCACCAAAGGGGTAGCTCACTGCGTCATGGGTATCTTGCATTCTGTCTTCTCCAATCATTACGTTCGTGCTTTGTAACAGGCATAATAGGACAGCCCTTTGTCTCAGCCAATATTTGTTTGCTGAAGCACACTTTCTGGAACTTTTCACCACGGTAAGACCACACCATGTTCGAGTCCGATAGTCCCAGCATCACCCCTGTTTCTCCCAAAGGCCCATCGCCATTGGATATTGCCCAAACCATTTTGAATGGGTTTAACCGTCACTATGCGCTGTTTCGCTACAGTGCCCAACGTGCCAAAGTGCTGTTTGAGTCTGCCGCATGGCACGCTATACAACACCTGTCTCGTGAGCGCATTGAATATTACGATATACGCGTACGTGAATGTGCTGCTGTACTCAGCTCGGCGTTGAAAAGTAACCGTACCACTCCAGACGAACATAGCCAACTGACGCACTTAGACGAACCGCAACACCAATTTTGGCATCAGGTAAAACGGGAGTTCGTAGGGCTATTACGTCGCCATCACCAACCCGAATGTGCCGAGACTTTTTTCAACTCAGTATCGTGTCGAGTACTGCACCGTAACTATTTCAACAATGACTTTCTGTTTGTACGGCCCGCGATTGCTACCGAATACCTAGACGGTAGCCGACCGTCTTACCGTGCGTACTACCCCTTAGAACAAGGCTTAGCAGCATCGCTAAAAACCATGATTCAAGGGTTTGGTCTGGCCGCCCCCTTTGCCGATTTGCCCGCTGATGTTCGGGTGCTAGCGCGCCGTATCGTTAGTACATTACGCCAACGCCTACCGGCAGACCCCGGGCACCGCTTAGGCCCAGATTGCCAGTTTCAGGTGTTGAATTCACTGTTCTTCCGTAACAAGGGTGCCTATATTGTTGGACGGTTTATTAATCACGGTAATATCCACCCCTTTGCCATTGCCTTAACGCACACACCTGCCGGTACTATCACCTTAGATGCGTTGCTGGACACTAGCGACGACATCAGTACCCTATTTAGCTTTACTCGTGCCTACTTCTTGGTAGACATGGAAACCCCTTCTGCCTACGTAAATTTTTTGGTTACGCTGCTGCCCCGTAAATCCAAGGCCGAGTTCTACAACGCCATCGGTTTGCAAAAACAGGGGAAAACGCTGTTTTACAGGGATTTTCTCTACCATTTAGCGCATTCCAACGACCAATTCACCCTATCTGCCGGTATTAAAGGGATGGTGATGTGCGTGTTTACCTTGCCGTCATACCCCTACGTATTCAAGCTCATACGCGACCGTATACGTAAAAGCGGCATGGATCACGCTACCGTCAAAGAACGCTATCAGCTGGTTAAAAAACACGACCGTGCGGGCCGTATGGCCGATACGTGGGAGTATTCGCAAGTCGCCCTGCCGTTAGACCGTTTCGACCCTGAATTACTAGAAGAATTACGCCGCGAAGTGCCTGCTCAAATAGAGGAAAGCGAGGGTTCTATTGTGCTACGTCATGTGTACATTGAACGCCGCATGCTACCGTTGAATCTGTTCTTACAGCGTGCCAATGAAACGGCCATTGAAGGTGCCATTAAACAGTACGGTGATGCCATACGTGAGCTGGCTGCCAACAATATATTCCCCGGTGATATGCTGTACAAGAACTTTGGTCTGACCCGTTTGGGGCGTTTGGTTTTCTATGACTATGATGAAATCCAGCGTATGACAGAAATGCAATTTCGCACCATTCCGCCCGCCCCCAACGAAGAAGCCGAGTTATCGGGAGAGCCGTGGTACCCCGTGGGTAAAAACGATGTTTTCCCTGAAGAGTTTGAGTATTTCTTGCTGGGTGACCCACGCATTAAAACCGCCTTCAAAAAATACCATGCTGAACTGCTGGACGCCCAATGGTGGAACCAGTGCCGTGAACGTGTCGCACAGGGCAGATTGGAGAATATTTACCCCTATCCCCTTACTAAACGATTAGAAAATTGCCGCAGCGCAGCAATTTAATGGATAATGGTGTGACATAACCTGACTAAACAACCCGAGGAGCTCTTGCCATGTCAGATCCTGTTGTGATTGCTTCGATTGCCCGTACCCCTATGGGTGCCATGATGGGTAGTCTTTCTTCCCTAGCCGCTCACGAACTGGGTGCGGTTGCCATCAAAGCCGCTGTAGAGCGCGCTGGCATTGATTCTGCCCTGATCGACGAAGTGATCATGGGTAACGTACTGCAAGCTGGCCAAGGCCAAGCGCCTGCACGTCAAGCTGCTATCGGTGCAGGCTTGCCGCAAAGCGTCGGTGCAACGACAGTACACAAAGTATGTGGTTCCGGCATGCGTGCGGCCATGTTTGGTCACGATATGCTGTTGGGTGGTAGTGCTGACGTCGTCGTCGCTGGCGGCCAAGAAAGCATGAGCAATGCTCCCTACCTGCTGCTGCGTGGCCGTCAAGGCTACCGCTACGGTCATTCCACTGTGTATGACCATATGGCACTGGATGGTCTGGAAGACGCGTACCAAAAAGGTACGGCGATGGGTGTTTTCGCTGAAAGCTGCGTAGACAAATACCAGTTCACCCGCGAAGAACAAGATGCGTTCACTGTAGAATCTCTGCGTCGTGCCAGTGCTGCTACCGAAGATGGTAGTTTTGCCTTTGAGATCACTCCAGTGACGGTTGCTGGCCGCAAAGGCGACACGGTTGTAGACACAGACGAAGCACCTCAGCGTGCAATGCCTGAAAAAATCCCAACCTTGCGTCCTGCTTTTAAGAAAGACGGTTCCATTACTGCCGCAACCTCGTCCTCTATTTCGGACGGTGCCGCAGCCATGGTATTGATGCGCTCGTCCACCGCTGGTGAGTTGGGTGTTAAACCTTTGGCAAAAATCGTAGGCCACACACAGTTTGCACATAAGCCAGAATGGTTCACGACTGCCCCTGTAGGCGCGATTCAAAAACTGCTGAAGAAAACCGGCTGGAAAGTTGAAGACGTAGACCTATTCGAGATCAACGAAGCCTTTGCCGTGGTTACCATGGCTGCCATGAAAGAGCTGAACATTCCTCACGATAAAGTGAACGTTCACGGTGGCGCTACAGCATTGGGTCACCCTATTGGTGCATCCGGTGCGCGTTTGATCGCAACTCTGGTTGGTGCGTTGAAACAAAAAGGCTTGAAACGCGGTATTGCCTCGCTGTGTATCGGTGGTGGTGAAGCCGTAGCTATGGCCGTAGAAATGCTGTAATGCTTGAAGCCAGTGTAAATGCTGGCTTGTAGCTGAAAACCTCTGGTGTTTTGCCAGAGGTTTTTTCGTTTGAGCGCTGTGTTCATCGCACATCATTCCTGCAACATCTCCCCCTTATATCCCCCTCTAACCCTAGCGTGACTACGCTAAAGACCAAAGCAACGCGGGTTATGCGTTAAAATCATCCGATTGAGGTTGGAAATCACTTTCCTACTTTCCCCTATTTCCCCTGCTTTCTCGACGAGGAACTCATGTTACTGCGTACCTTGCTGGTGACTCTGGCTACTGCTTTTGCTCTGCAATCACCCATCGCCTCTGCCCAAGTCAAGGTAGGGGTCATTACCTCCTCCACTGGCTCTACTGCCATGGTTGGCATCCCGCAAAACAATACCGTGCCACTGCTGCCTCAGAAAGCTGGCGATTTGGATATTGAGTACATTGCCTTGGACGATGCTAGCGTTACCAACCAAACCGTCACGGCATTCCGCAAACTGATTTCAGAGCACAAAATTGATGCGTTGATTGGGCCTACTGGTTCACCGCATGCGATTAACCTGATTCCGTTTGCCGCTGAATCTGGCACGCCCATTCTGTCGCCTGTGGGCGCAGCGGCTGTTATTTTGCCGATGACACCCGAGAAAAAATGGATTTTCAAAACCACCCAGAACGATGACATTATCGGTTCTGCGTTAGTAAAACACATGGTGGACAACGGGGTTAAAACGGCTGGTTTCATTGGCTTTAACGATGCATACGGCGAAAGCTGGTTAAACGTGTTTAACCAATTGGCGGCTGAAAATGGTATTGAGATCGTCGCCACAGAACGCTATGTACGTTCAGACAACTCGGTTACAGGCCAAGCCTTGAAAGTATTTTCTGCTAAACCCGACGCTGTGCTGATTGCGGGCACAGGTGCTGCTGCCGTGCTGCCACAAGTAACGCTGGCTAAACTGGGCTACGAAGGCCAGTTCTACCAAACTCACGGTGCGGCGTTACCGGCCTTCTTGTCACTGGGTGGCCCAGAGGTGGAAGGTACTGTACTGGCGGCTAGCTTGATGTTGGTGCTGCCAGAAATCGAAGACAGCAATCCATCTAAAGCGATTGCTCAAAACTACATTGATCGCTACACCGCTAAATACGGTGAAGCCCCAGCCACCTTTGGTGCTAACGTGTTTGACGCTGGTTTGCTGCTAGAAAAAGCCATTCCTATTGCAGCACAAACAGCACAACCCGGTACACCTGAGTTCCGTGCTGCCTTGCGTGATGCGCTAGAACAAACCACTGAACTGGTGGCTACACAGGGTGTGTATAACATGACCCCTGAGGATCACAGCGGCTTTGACGAACGTGGCCGAGAGATGATCATCGTGAAAGATGGTCAGTGGCGTTTACTGAAATAACGCCTTCTAACAAGCCGGGAAATCCACTAGATTCCCGGCTTTTTACTGCTCTATAGACGAAGCATTTATTTACGCCACACTGCTTCTGAAAGCAAAAGCTCCATGCTATGCTGCCCATTAGAAAATTCTTGTCACGCAGTACCTGTGTACTGTGCATGAAATAAGAAAACCTGTTCACAGGTATAACGACGGTGGAGCAACATGGAACAACAGAGAGTCATCCTCATCACGGGTGCTGGTTCAGGTATTGGTGCGGCCATCGCCCGCGCACTGGCCTCAGAACACACCTCCCTACTTTTACATTCCCGTGGCGCTGACGACAGCAGTCGGCAAGCCATGCAACAGGTACTAGACAGCGTACGTGCGCTGGGCGCGAAGGCAGAGTCTTACTTTGCTGATCTTAACGAGCCCCAACAAGCACGCCGTATCGTAGAGGCCTGTGTGCAAACCTTTGGTACCGTAGACCAGCTCGTCAGCAATGCCGGCCACGCTAGCAAGAAAAACCTGCAAGAAGCCTCGTCTCAGGACTTAGCCGAAGCCGTACAAAGCATGGCAGGCGCTTTCTTGGAACTGGTGCAAACGGCCAGACCCTACTTAGAAAAATCTTCCTGTGGCAGCATCGTCCTCACCAGCTCGTTTGTCGCGCACCGCTTCAAACCCGGTGAGCTCTACCCCCTGACTGCTGCCGCTAAAGCCACCGCTGAAGCCTTGGCCATGAGCCTTGCCGCTGAGCTGGCCTCCTCTGGCATTACGGTTAACTGCGTACTGCCTGGCTACACCCTAAAAGACAGCCAACGTTACCCACATGTAGATTGGCAAAACCGTCTGCCTACACCTCCGCTAGGACGTTTTGGTCAACCCGATGACGTCGCTGGAGCAGTAGCGTATCTGTTGAGTTCTCACGCCCGCTATGTGACCGGGCAGAAACTTTCTATAGATGGCGGTTTGCGTTTAGGGTAATTGCCCGATTTTGCCGTTCTGTTTGCTGTAACACGGAGCTATAGGCCTATGTATCAATGGGACTTCAGCCAAGTCTGGCGCTATAAAGAAATTTTACTGGCAGGCTTGCAATACACCTTGTTTTACACCGTGCTTAGTATCGCCTTCGGGCTGGTGCTGGGACTTTTTGTGGCATTGGGGCGCATTAGTAGCCCCCGTGCGTTGGGCATACCACTGCGTGGTGCTGTAGAGCTTTTTAGATGTACCCCGTTCTTAGTCATTCTGATTTGGTTTTACTACGCCTTACCAGTACTGATAGACATTAACTTGTCTGCCCCTATGGCGGCTTTGCTCGCGCTATCGCTATATGGTGCCGCGTTTTACTCGGAAATCATCCGTGCTGGGATTGTGTCTATTGATGATGGGCAAGTAGAAGCCGCTAAAGCCTTAGGCATGCGCAAGTGGCAAGTCTTACGCCGTGTGATCTTGCCGCAAGCCTTTAAACGCATGATTCCACCGCTGATGAACCAGTCGATTTTGCAGCTCAAAAACACCTCGCTGGTGTCTGTGCTGGCCGTACCCGACTTGGTGTATCAGGGGCAATTGATTGCACACGAAACCTACCGCCCGTTAGAAGTCTACACCGTAGTAGCGTTGGCCTACTTCGTCGTGCTGTTCCCAGCTACCTTGCTGGTACAGCATATTGAAAACCGTCTGGCTCGCAGCAACTAGGGGGCACTGCCATGATTCATGTACGAAATTTGCGCAAAGCTTATGGCGACAATGTGGTGCTTAAAGATATTTCCTTAGATGTGCCTAAAGGAGCGGTCTTAGCCCTGATAGGCCCCTCTGGGTCAGGAAAATCCACCTTATTACGCTGTTTAAACCTACTGGTACAACCCGATGGTGGCACCGTACAAGTGGGCGATACACACTTTGATTTCGGCGAGAAACACCGCCAACCTAGCGATGCGGCGCAAGCCAGTTTTCGCACCTCTACCGGCATGGTGTTTCAGCACTTCAACTTATTTCCCCACATGAATGTGCTGCAAAACGTGATGGAAGGCCCCATCACCGTACGCAAACACAATCGTGCCCAAGCCACCGAACAAGCACAGGCCTTACTTAAAAAAGTAGGTTTACTGCATAAGGAAAACTTCTTTCCCAACCGCTTATCGGGTGGCGAAAAACAGCGGGTAGCCATTGCCCGCGCCTTAGCCATGCAACCCAATGTCATGCTATTTGATGAGGCCACCTCGGCACTAGACCCCGAGTTGGTGGGGGAAGTATTAAGCGTGATGCGCACCCTAGCTCAAGAAGGCATGACCATGGTGATCGTGACCCATGAAATTGAGTTCGCACGTGAAATGGCCGATAGAGTGCTATTCATGAAAGACGGTGTAGTGGTGGAAGAAGGGCCTGCAAAAACCTTGATAGACAACCCGCAACAACCTGCTACGCAAGCCTTTCTTAGCCATTTCCACCATGCCAGCCAGCGAGATGCCCATGTCTGACTCTGCCATCACAGCGGTGCAAAACACCACACTGCCCGGCACAGCCTGTGCCACAGAGCAGCAGGAATTCCAGCGTGGTTTGCAACTCATTACGCAACTGATTACCCAGCAGTCTCATACCCCCACGGCCCCCATTCTGCTGCAGGCCATACCGGAGTCTGAGTCATGATTCCACGCACCATAGCAGCATTGCAAACAGCGTATCGCAGCGGCCAACTACGCATTACGGACGTAGTACAAACACAGTTGGAACGCATTACCGCCCAACAACCGCACTTACATGCTTATATTAGTTGGCAAGCCGACGCTGCCCTGCAAAAAGCCGCTCAACAGCAGCAACAATTAGACGCCAACCCATCCGCCTTACCTCCGCTTTTTGGGGTGGGTATTTCCATTAAGGACAATATGGATGTGGCGGGCATGAAAACCAGTGGCGGCTCGTTTTCGCAGCAACACCAACCTGTTGCCACGCACGATGCTGCTGCCGTTGCTCGCCTACGCGCCGCTGGAGCTATTGTGTTGGGCAAAGCAAACTGCCACGAGTTTGCCTTTGGCGGTCCTTCGTTTGATCTACCCGTTCCCCCAGCCACTAACCCATGGAAAGCGGGGTATTTCCCTGGTGGATCCTCCAGCGGCTCGGGCACAACGGTAGCCGCCGAACTGTGTATGGCCTCGTTAGGCACCGATACGGCTGGCTCTATACGGTCACCCAGTACGAACTGCGGTCTGGTTGGCTTAAAACCCACCTATGGCGCCGTACCCTTAGACGGGGTACGCATGCTAAGTCTAAGCCTGGATCATGCTGGGCCACTGGCGCACAGCGTAGACGACTGCGCACGGCTATTTACCGCACTGTGTCCTCAAGCACCAAGCGCTTACCCCTTAAACCGTCCCATTCGTTTGGGCATACCCACCAACCACTGGGGGTTAAGCACCTTATTGCAGCCTGAAGTACAAAGCATGATGAATCAGGTGCAAGAACAGCTACAGCTTGCTGGCGTAGAAATCGTGCCAGTTTCTTTGCCCAGCCTACAGGCCCTACACACTAGCAGTGCATTGATTATGATGGCCGAAGTGGCCTACGTGTTTGGCCCTAAAGTACGCCAAAACTTTGACGCCTATGGACGTATTTTCCGTGGCCGTGTGCTAGTAGGCGAAAACATCCCTGCCAGTGCTTATATACAAGCCCAACAAGACAAACTACGTCTTACCCACGCCTTAGCACACAGCTTACAGGCTGTAGATGCCCTGCTACTGCCCGGTGCAACAGCCGTAGCAGGCCCCTTAAACCACGTGGACACCTTCTACTTTTTGACGCAACCCAATCTAAACGCTATTGCCAACTTAAGCGGGCAACCTGCTGTCGCACTACCCAGTGCTATCAGTACTACCGGCTTACCTATGGGCATACAGCTACTTGGTAAACACCAGCAGGATCATGCGTTGCTACACATTGCACAACGCATAGAAACCATTCTTGATTTTGCCCACCAACGGGATCAACACTACGCTGCAACCGTCCTTTAGGAGACAACCATGGACCACTACAATAACGATGCACCCCATCAGATGTCCCGTCGCCAACTGGCCAAACTGGCCGCTGCCTCGGCTTTGGGTTTAAGTCTGCCTATTGCCAGTGCTAGCGCTCAATCTGCGCCTGCTGATTCTGAATCCACACTCGCTCGTGTACGCCGTACCAAAAAGCTACGTATTGCGGCCCTAGTCGGTGAGCCCCCCTACTTTACGCGCGACCCGTTTACCAAAGAGTGGTCGGGTGCTTCGGTAGAAATGGCTAAAGACATTGCCAAGATTCTGGATGTGGAACTGGAGTATGTGGACTCCACCTACGGCAACTCAGTCATACAGCTACAAACCGGCAAAGTAGACTTAGCAATGGCGCTAACCCCTACGCCACAGCGTGCGTTGTCCATTGGTTTCTCGCACCCCACCTACCTGCACCCTTACGGCATTGTGGCGCACGAAAGCGTACAAGCCAGCAAATGGGCAGACCTTAACAAACCTGAAATACGCATCGCCGTTGACTTGGGTTCCACACAAGAAATGGCCGCTCGCCGCTATGCGCCACTGGCCCAAATTACTGCCTTTGCTACACGTGATGAAGTGATGCTGGCTCTACAAAGTAAAAAAGTAGACTGCGCGGTATTTGCCGTGCTGCTAGGCTTAACTGCTGTGAAGAAAAACCCCAGCATTGGTAAATTCTCCATGCTGACAGACCCTATTGTGGGGCTAACCTCTAACTTGGCGTTTGCTAAAGAAAGCAACACCGACTGGCGCGACTTCCTAAACGTTTGGGTAGATTACAACCGTGATTTAGGCCAAATTAGTGGTTGGATTTTAGATAGCCTAAAACTGTCTGGCATTGAGGCCAGCGACATCCCATCGGACGTCGTGTTCTAAGCGCTACGCTATGGATCCCTACTCATCCTCCCCCGCCGTCACCATTATTGGTGGCGGTATGGTGGGCACAGCTTGCGGCTTAGCGCTGCAAGAACGCGGGCTGTCAGTGACCATTATTGATGCGGGTAGCGAACGTGACAAAGCCAGCTTTGGCAATGCCGGTGTGATCAGCAATGGCTCCATTTTTCCCATGGCAAGCGCCGGTATCTGGAAGCAGCTTTTACGCTATGCCTTGAATCGTGATAACGGCCTACGACTACGGTATGGCGACCTCCCTTTTCTTACCCCATGGCTACTGCGTTTTCTGGCTAATGCCAACACACAACGACGCGAAAACGCCGTCGAAGCCCTAGTCCCGCTTACTGCTCAAGCGCTCAGCTATCACCAAAAATGGGCGCAACGCACTAACAGCGAACACCTTATACGGCAAGAAGGCTGGCTACGCCTTTACCGTAGTGCAGAAGGTTTCGCCAGCAGTGCCGCTGATCGCCAATTATTTGAACGCCACGGCGTAAAGTTTGAGGTCTTAGATACACAAACCTTGCATGAGCTAGAGCCTGCGTTACAACACCCATTTCACCGTGCCTTGTGGTTAACCGAAACGGCCACCGTTGCCACCCCTGGTGAGTTACTGGCGGCCTACCAGCAGCTATTCCAACAGCAAGGCGGTAGATGGGTCAGCGACCACGTGCAGCAACTGCACATTGCTGAAGGACATGTGCAGCTGTACGGCAAGCAACAGCACTATAAAAGCCAAACAGTGGTGTTGGCTGCTGGCGCATTAAGTACGCCATTATGCCAACAACTGGGCTACCGCATCCCTATGGTGGCTGAGCGCGGCTACCACCTCAGCTTGCCCATGCCTGAAGACGGCCCGGTATTACGTCGTGCCGTGTATGACGTGGCAGCCGGCTATGTGGCCGCCCCCATGCAAGACCAATTGCGCTTATTAAGCGGCGTAGAACTGGCACACCCACAAAGTCGTGCCAACCCCATACAACTTGAACGGCTTTACCCAGCCGCCCGTGAGGCCTTAGGGCTCGCACCCACGATGGACAGCTCGCAGTTATGGTCTGGCAATAGGCCCTCTACCCCCGACAGTTTGCCTGTACTGGGCTTTGCTCCCCGCCACCAACAGGTACTGTGCGCGTTTGGGCACGGCCACATTGGTTTTTCTACTGGCCCCATCACAGGTGAACTGATTGCACGGCTTATTTGCAGGGAACATCTGCCTGTGGATATACATCCGTTTAGGGTGGATCGCTTTTAAGCGTATACGTGAGCAAGCACCACACACCTCACAAAAAAACGCCCCATATGGGGCGTTTTCATCATGACAACCGTATAAGGTGTACGGCTTAATCCAATGCTTGTTTGGCTTGATCGCGCAGCGTATCCATATTGCCGCCCTGATGCACACCTTCTAACCACTGCAAACCTACTTCACTAATTTGCTCGGCCTGTTCAGCCTCTAGTGCTGCACCAACTTTGTGTTCTGCAAAATCAATAATGTTATTGATGTTTTGCAGTGCCGTTTTCAGCTGAGCATAGTTTTGCTGCATATCACCAACAGACTGAATGTACGCTTCTAGAATGTGAAAAGGATCACGTCTGAACATCATGGGTCTTGCTCCTAGTTGTTATGCCATGCCTGCCCTGCAAGCACATTGCAAATGGGTGAATTCTGCTACACCTAGTAAGAACCTATTATGCGACAGATTGCCGTATAGGGCACCACAACCCTCGCTTGAATTGACCTAGATTGAACTTTTACCTATCATTCAAGATAATTATTGAATGATAGGTAAACGCCTATCTCAGTAACCACCGAGCAACCTGCGATGTGCTCCCCTTCTTTTTTGCAAGGCAGTAATCATGATTACGCACCTAGACACCACCAACTTCGAGCAGCTTGTCACTACCGCACCTGGCCTACACACCGTACGCTTTTGGGCAGAATGGTGTGGCCCATGCCGCATGATGGCACCCATTTATCAACAAACGGCCACGGCGTTGCAGGAACAAGCCTCGTTTTCTGACGTAGATATTGATGCCGTACCAGAACTGGCGAACCAGTTTCGTGTACAAAGCATTCCCACCGTTTTGCTATTCAAAGACGGCAAAGTAGTGGACAGAATGATTGGTGCGGCAGGCCAAACCCAATTGCAGCAACTCATACAGCGCCATGCTGACTAAACACCGCTACGGCACTTGCAAAACAGCCTAGCCAATATATGGCTAGGCTGTTTGCACAGAGCGGCTACACAACGCCACCACCTACACTACTAGCTAATTAACGGTGTCAGTAACAACGCCAGGACGGTTGCCGTCAGCAAGCGCATCACAATACCCAAAATAGCCGCTTTCATCGCTTCTTTTTCAGTCAGGTCTGAGCTTTCAGCCCACACCACGGGAATCTGCCCAAACACGGCCGACAATGGCAAACCCGACGAGGCCAAAATAAACGATCCCACCACCAACGACGGGTCTAATCCACTTGCCATAGCTTGCAGCTTGCCCATCGCGAGCGTAGGGCTCACCAACACGGCCAACACACCCGTTTCTGGGTGGATATTCAATGCCAACATAGCACGCTCTAACAAGGCGTTCACAGGTTGCCAGACGCCCATGTGATCCAGCAAACCAATAACACAGAACACCAGTGCTACCGCAGGAATCAAAATCAAAAACAGCAGCTCAACGCCTTCGCGTGCTGCCTTAAATAGCATGGGTGCAAAATCGGTATCGGGCGTGAATTTAGGTGCTGTTAACAAATCTACCGATCGCACATCGCGGTACACCAACTTGGACAAAATCAGCGGCGACAGCAGCAGCGGCCCAAAAATAGCAATCATCACTACCGCAAACACGTTTACCCCAGCAAAGGTTAAGGCCATCATCCCCAACATAAAGGTAGAGAACGATTGCTGAGACTGCACCATGGTTGCTACGGCGATTTTTTGCTCATCCTTAGTCGCCCCTGCCTGACGCAGCAATGGCCCAGAAATACGGCCAGCGGCATTAATATCACCAAAAATGTTGTAAACGCTAGGGATAATCACCGCTGGGTTAATGCCAATCCAGCGCATACCGGGCATAAACACACGCATCATCGCATCGGTAAAACCCAAGCGTTCCAGCAACCTACCAATAATCACGCTAATGATGACGGCAATACCCACTTGGCCGGTCAAAAACACATCTACCACCACGGGTTTGACGGTATTTAAAACGGTATCAAATGCACCGGATAACGTACTGGGAAAGAAAAACAAGGTCAGCATTGCCAGACCTAAGAAGACCAACCCTATAACTTCAATACGCTCCAATGGACGTCTAACACCCGTTGGGGCATGCACCACTTTGTCTATTTCTATAGTTTTATTGTTCATGTCTCTCTCCAGCCTAAGGGAAAGTTAGTGGAAACTTAATACGTTCTTACCCATTAAATGGGCGGCCGAGACATGTTGTGCATACTCGCGTAGACGTTCTGTCCCCACTTGGTGCACGGGCGTGGAGGTCACCCTATCTCGGAACATCACCACCTCTACACCCTCCAATAACGCACTTAAGGCATAGGCCAATGGCAATCCGTTTTCTAGGATTTCCAACACATGGCTATTGCCCACCATAAAATTCAAACCTAACTCTTGAGCACAGGTAATCAGCTCGTGGCCGTCATACACGCGACTAATCGATGCCAACACCGTGTCCACTTCTGGGTTTTCCGCAATGGCTTGGCGCAGGTGCTCAGGGCTAAACCCGGTGTGCGGGAAAATGTGCAAAATATGCTTTACAGGGCTATCAGGGCTTCCCACGCGTATCGCTCCGCGTGTCAGCAAGCTGGTTTCCTGAATGTTGTCGTTGTTTTTGATACGGCGCTCGCTGTGCAGCAGTTGCTCTTCCATATCCAAACCCATGAAGCTATCTAAACGCGCCAACATATCACCCATGGTGTGCACGCCTTCTAAAGGCTCACCCACAAACATCACGTTGCCATGTACACCGCCATAGCTGATATCGCTTTTCTTCACTTTATGACCGTGTAAGTACGCAATACCTGGGTGCAAACCATGAAACGCCTCGTGGCATTCCAACGCGGCAATACCATATAAGTTCAGGTAGTCGCGTAAGGTCACCCCCCCACAACTGGCCGCATCGGCAATGGGGTGATGCGCCACAATGGCATCCACGCCCGTGGCACCCGCTAACTCAATGCTGAGTTCAGTCATGGTCATGCACACAGCTACTTTACGTATTTTGTTCTGTGGGTCGCCATGTATTAGCCCGGGTATTTCCAGCACCTCCTTGCCGTAAATACCGGATGACTTCCAAATCACAAAGGGATGATTGCCGTGTTTCACTTCGTCCATACAGGACACCATACGACCACCTGTGATTACATTCAGCGCATCTAGCAAATCGCTTACACATGTCATTTGTTTGTCTCCAAAATAAAAAGCCGGCCTCATGCCCTGGTCGTAACCAGAACGTGAGGCCGGCGGTATAGTTGTACTTATTGTTGGCGACTTCTACAGCACGTACTACCACGCATGACGCGGGCAGCAATGCCGTTAAAGCACAACAAGACTTCGTACCAGTCGGTTGATATCTACAGGCTAAATTCAGCAGACCAACAAGGTTAATCTGACTGCGTTTGACCTTCTTTTTTCAGCAGAACCACGGTAGAAGACAATTGAGCCACTGCATCATAATCTTTGAATATGGCCAATGTCTCTAACCCATACTGCTGTATCAAAACCTGTTTCATCTCCTTTTTGAATGCCTTAATCAGGTAGAGGTCTGCCAAATCGGCAATGTGTGCATTTTCCCGACTTAAGGTATCTAACACCGACTGACGCTTATGAATGGCCAGCATATTGATACGGTCGTCCTGCACATCTATTTTTAGCGTTACCACCCCTGAGGCAAAGATGCTGCTGTTAATGCGGTTGTAGTCCCGGGTCAATGCCTGCTTGAACTCGCCTATTGAAGAAAAGCCTGCTATCCCCATTTCCTACTCCATTACCGCTACTGCATGTTTGCACCAAAACCGTTTTATACACGGAAAAGCGTAGCGCAGCACTTAGTGCTTTCACGCGCTATCACCACGTAACCGTGACATCCCCACGCACAAAAGTCTGGCAGGCCATACGATAGCCCTGCTGCAAATCTTCTGTGCTGAGGTGTTTATGCTCCTTGGCTTTCACCTCATCGGTGTTATCCATACCTTCGGTAATACGGCATTTGCAAGTACCGCAAATACCGCCACCACATTTAAAGGGGATACCACCCCGTTCGCGTATGGACACGCGCAGCAAATTACTGTTTTCTGCGGCCGACACCACCAAATCATTATTGGAAGCAAAGGTTATTTGAACCATAGTTACATCTACCTCTTATACACTCAACGCACACTCACGCAGTTCGGCTTCTATGGTGCCAAACTGGGTGAGTCCGTAAATCTCGTCATACGCCGCTTGCTGCGTTTGGAATTTTTCCATCTGACGGGTGGTGATATCGTTAATCGTGCCACCTTCCGTTTCTTCCACAATGCGCACTCTGGACACATCTTGAATACGCGCAATGGTAAAAATGGCTTTAAGCCGACCGTGAAAATAGTATTCATACGCGGCTATAGGCTCTACACCTACGCCTGCTTCGCTGCGGTATTCACCCGGTTTGCTTGTTAGCACCACGTACATTATTCGTTCTCCTCTGCCACCGGCTGCTCTAAGGTGATGTCTTCGTTGATCCACAGTTGGCAGGTCAACCGCCACCCTTGTTCCAGCCGGTCACCCAATTGCTTTTTCTCTTTCCAGTTAGCGGCAGGCAAATGCTCAGCCCCCTCTAATACCCGGCATGCACATTTCGCGCATTTGCCCATACCGCAGCCGTAGTTCAAGTGCGGGAAAGGAAATTGTTTGATGCCAGCACGCACCACCAAGTTGGTGTTCTCTTGCACCTCGCCCACATGAACCTGATTATTTTTGTGAAATGTGATGGTTGGCATAAGGCCTCCTGCTTACTACTCACTCTGCTGCCGGATTATCAGCCCGATCGCACCCAAATCCTAAAACGGTATACCGGTAAACTTTCCATCCTGATACTTGAATGAACTTGCTACCGATTTCCCTATAAAAACCATCAATTTGAGTGAAAACCCTAATTGCGGTATACTTAATTCAGTTTAACTACTTATGAAAAGCCATGAGAAATCCCGTCGAACTTCGCTATCTTGAGCGTCCCATCGGCGAACAGCTGCAACCGCATTTCGCCAAACGCCAACAATTGCGCCAACGTATCCCCCTGATTAATCTGCCACGCTTATCTGAGCTTTTTGGTCGTAGCCCTAAAAAGCCTTAAACCGCTACAGCGTGAGCATCTGTTTGAAAGTTAAACGCATCGGCGTACACAAACTGACTGTCCGCCCCTTGCATGCCAAACAGCGCTCTGGCCTCGTCGATCATGGTGGGTGAGCCGCACAAATACACAGCGTGTTCAGACAAATCAGGAAAGTCCTCACACACCTGATGCTGTACATAACCGCGAGCTCCCGCCCATGTATCGTCGGCGGCAGACAGCACCGGTACAAACTGGAACTCGAATAAACGATCAGCCCACGCAGCAATTTCCTCTGCCAAGTACAGGTCTGCAGCCGTGCGCATGCCCCAGTACAAGCTGATGGGAGGGCAATCGTCGTTATCCAGCAAAGACTCCAAAATGGCTTTAATGGGTGCAATACCCGTACCCGTTGCCACCATCACCATGGGGCGCCAGTCTTTTTCACGCCAGTAAAATTGGCCCATAGGCAGCATTAACCGCAAGGCGTCGCCTACCTGCAAGGTGGGCAACATGTGCTGTGTAAAGCGTCCGCCTTCAATCTCGCGTATGTGCAGCTCTAGCACGCCGGTCGCCGCATTGGCTGTCGCCATAGAAAAGCTACGTGTGCGACCATCGTCACACACCACATTCAAATATTGGCCTGCCCGGTAGTCCATTTCTACGCCTTCAGGCAGTTGCAAGCGCAAGCGCCAAATACCTGTACACGCACGCTCTACCGCTAACACAGTAGCGTCTACCTCTTGCGCTTCGGGCAAGTCGTCTTGGTGATTCGCCAAGCTAATTTCTATATCACCACGCAACCGCGCTTGGCACGCAGCCGCCATACCAGCGGCATGTTCATCGTCGGCCACACTCATGGGCAAGCAATCATCCTCGTAGTGCACCTGCCCTTCTGTGACATGGATACGGCACGTGCCACAGCCACCAAACTCGCAATCACTGTGTATGCGTATGCCTTGCCGCTTAGCAGCTTGTAATACGGTTTCTTCGGGCTCTACCCAAAAGTGTTCGCCACTTTCCCGTACATTGACACGATGCGCCATATCCTTGTCTCCTAATGCGTACTACTTCTTGATATCGGCCTGTACCAACACATCCAAGCCTTCGGCTTTCAGTGCATCGGACAACGCTTGCAAAGCGGCTACACCTGCTGCCGTATCTTGCTCGCCATTACCGCCACTCAAACCAATACCGCCCACAACTTCGCCATTAATCACAACGGGAAAGCCACCCACGAAGGCAGCAAAGCGGCCTTCAAAGCTCAGTTGAATACCAAAGGCTTCATTGCCTGGCAGTGCTGGGCCATTAGGAGCAGTCGTAAACAAATGGGTAGAACGCTTGTGACCGGCTGCAGTGAAGGCCTTGTTCCACGCAATTTGTGGGCCTGTAATACGCGCACCATCCATACGCTCTAGCGCTATGGGGTAGCCCCCTTCATCCACCACACAAATGGTTTCCAGCACACCAATTTCTTTGGACTTGGCGATGGCCGCTTCCACCATCAAACGGGCTTCACGCTGTTCAAGACGCAGAATTTTTTTCATATCACTTCTCAACCTTTGGTTTACAAAACATCAAATACCGCAGTACACGGTTTTGATTTGGGTATAAAACTCCAAGCCACCCCTGCCCGACTCACGGAAGGTAGAGGTACTGGATTGCTTCAAGCCACCAAATGGCGCATTCATCAAATTGCCGGTGGTGGTGCGATTAATCTTCACCGTGCCCGCCTCTATGTCAGTGCTAAAACGGTGTGCGTATTCTGCGCTGCGCGTCACAATGGCGGCCGACAAACCATATTCGGTGTCATTAGCCATCGCTAAGGCTTGCTCGTAGCTGTCAAACTCAAGTAGCGCAATGACCGGCCCAAAAATTTCTTCGCGAGCAATACGCATGTGTTGCGTGACGTCGGTGAACACCGCGGGTGTCATGTAGAAACCCTGAGCAAAATCACCCTCGGTTAAGCGCTCGCCACCGCATAAATGCGTGGCTTCTTGCTTACCTACTTCCACGTATTTCAAAATACTTTCTAGCTGACCACGTGTGGCGATAGGGCCCAAATCTGGGTTAGCAGTGAGGCCATTGCCTACCGTTAGCGCTTGCACTTTTTCCAGCAACTTACGTGTAAATTCTGCTTTCACGTCACGCTGTACTAACACGCGACTGGTGCCAGTACACGCTTGCCCGCTTAAAGAAAAACCACCTTGGATCACCAACTTTACGGCCAGATCCAGGTCGGCATCTTCCATCACGATAAGCGGGTTTTTGCCGCCTAATTCCATCTGGGTACGGGTGCTCATACGCGCTTGACGACAAATGTCTTCGCCCGCACGTGTAGAACCCGTAAACGAAATCGCACGTACCTCGGGGGACGTCACCAGCACTGGCCCTACTTCACCCGCACGGCCATGCACTAAGTTCAGCACCCCTGCTGGAATACCCGCCTGAGCAAAGGCCTCGCACAGGTAGTAGCCGGTTAGTGGTGTGTCTGATGACGGTTTAAACACCACGGTGTTACCGGTAATCAGAGCAGGCGCAATCTTGCGAGCCGGAATAGAGATGGGGAAATTCCACGGTGCAATCACAGACACCACACCCAGCGGTTCGCGCTGTGTATAAACCAGTTGTTGTGCATCGTCCTGTGGAAAAGTTTCGCCGGTATAGGTTTGGCCTTCTACCGCATAAAAACGTAGTGTTTGCGCAGAACGGGTGACTTCCATTTTGCTTTGCGCAAACGTTTTGCCTTCTTCTCGCGTCAACCCTTCAGCAATGCGTTCTACATTGGCGTCCAGATAGGCAGCGGCCTTATCCAAAATACGAGCACGCGCCGAAATGGGGGTTGCACGCCACGCGGCAAAGGCGGCTTGTGCGGCAGTGACCGCTTGCTGTGCGTCGTCAGCGGTTGATACCGGAAAGTGTCCCACCACGTCGCGCTGATCAGCCGGGTTTAAATTAGGCTGTGTACGCCCGCTGCTACTGGGTTGCCACTGTCCGTTGATATAGTTCTCGAACACAACATCGTTAAGATTTTCCACCGCTCTACTTCCTTTGTTGCTGTACTGGCGGGCAGCCCATCTGCCCGCCGGTTTTTTCCACTGCTACTTACGCTGCTTCCAGTTCCAGTTCCTGCAAACTGATTTCGTCTTTCACGTAGTCGTTGTACAAAGCGGTGGTATACAGCAAGCGCATTTCAGCGCCGATTTCACAAATACGCAGACAGCGCTTTTGCAGCTCTACGGTGTTGGCGTGCTCCAGCACGATTTGGTAGCCACGTTCACCGTGGATTTCGTCGGACACGATATGCAGATCGAAGAACTCCACTTCTTCGTCGGTGAAACCGTATTTTTCGCGCAGCGTAGGTGTTTGTTTACGGTAAATAGACGGCACTTGGGACTCCAAACCCACTACCAAACCCGCTACAGCCACAACAGGATCTTCACGCATCGCAACCGCGTAGCACCATGCTTGCAACGCACGAGTAGTGGCGTTCATGTTGTCTGAATCTTCAATGCGTGCACGGGACGTGCCACATGCCTCACCAAAACGAATCAACAAATCAGTGTGGCGATCGCCACCGATTTCTTCTTCGTACATGTTGGCCAGCAAGAAGTCTTTGGCTTCTACAAATTCTGCAGGGGTACGGGCGTACAAGTAGCCCAAGTAATCCGCAAACGGACCTACGTAGTGGTAATGGTTTTCTGCCCAGCGTGCCAAGTGTTCACGGCTAAGTTTGCCGGTAGCCCATGCAATGCTGAATGGAGATTTGTTGGCGCTTTTGCCTTTGATGGCAGTTTCCAGTGCGGCGCGAAATTCGTCGCGGTTGAGTAGTTTGTCCATGACTGTTTCCCTTTTTAAAAACGTCGCCCTACGGCATCTGACTAAAACATGAAGCTTAAATGATTTAAGCATATTGTATACGGTATACAATTTAAGAAAGTAGGGAATTACCCTGCCCAATTCTTGCTATGCAACCGCTACACAACCATCCTTGCGTGAGTCAGAAACCGCCTTTAACTCACCATTTTCTTGGCGTTGCACGGCTTGTGCACCACCAAAATCACTGCGCCCTGCCAATTCACCCACACCCGGATCAGGAGCCGTAAAACCTTGTTTGCGTAGAAATTCTGCACAAACGTCGTCAAAACCTTGCTCTAAGGCCAGACGCCCCGCCGCTTCTAAGCGCCAACGTGGTGCATACACAGCATCTTCCACGCTACGTTGATCGCGCAGCACCTTAGTCCAAATCTGTATTTGCCCTTGGGGTTGCATCAAACCACCCACTACTCCTAGCCCCATATAGAACTGGCCTTGGCGCAAGGCCATTGCCGGCACGACGGTGTGGTACGGACGTTTATGCGGGCCTGGTGCATTCACATGCTCCGGGGCAGAAAAGCCAAACCCACGGTTTTGCAGCACAAAGCCACAACCGGGCACAGCATAGGCAGAACCAAAACGTTTAAAAATGCTAGACATCAACGTGACCGCTAAGCCATTGCTGTCTACCACCACCGTGCATACGGTGTTTCCCGCCGGATCACATACCACCCGTGATGCATGAGCCATGGCCTGCTCAGTGGCTTGTACCAAGGCTAGCTCTGCTTCAGGCGCTGCTGCATTTCGTTGTTCCCACACCTGTTTCACTGCTGCCAACACCGCCATACCATGCGTATTAGGCGGGCACTCATAGAGAGTGAAGTCATCCAACTCCACCTGCACTGGTTCGCAGAAAAAACCCTGATGTGCGCTGAAATCGTTAGCGCGTAGCAACCCACCCACGGCCAGCATGGCTTGTTCCGCACGCAGAGCAACCTCACCACGATAAAACGCATCCGGCCCATCGTTAGCAATGGCTTGCAGCACGGCTGCCAGCTCGGGGTTACGGAAATGCTCACCTGCCGCATAGGGCTGCCCGGCGCGATACAAGGCGGCACAAACCGGGTCTTTATGCAGCACAAAGTCGAAAATCTTCCACTCTTGCGCCGCTACTTTCGCCACCGCAAAACCGTCTTGCGCCAAGCGTATAGCGTCATCAAACAACCGCTGCCACGGCAAGTAGCCATAACGCTGGTGTACGTCATACCACCCACGCACTAAACCCGGCGTGGTGATAGACAAAACGTGGCGCTCAGGTATGCGCTGGTTAGGCAGATCCACTAGCTGTTCTGGCGTTAGCAAAAAAGGGGCAGCCCCACTGCCGTTGTACGACACTGGAGCCTCGCCCCGCTTGGCAATCATCGCCAATAAATCGCCACCTATACCAGTAGCCATGGGCTCTACTACCCCCATGACTACGTCAGCGGCAATGGCAGCGTCCACGGCACTGCCACCTTCTTCCAACACGGTACGTGCCGCCTGAGCAGCCAGTGGGTGGCCTGTTGCTACCGCCCACTGCTGCCCTATGGCTGATTTTTGCACCGATGCATGTTCGCTACTTTGCATACGTATTACCTAAAAGAACACCACGGCGCAGGCAGTAGATACTGCCATCCCCACTAGCACTGGCAAGGTCAACGCACGTACCAAGTCCAGCACATGCACCCGAGCAAAACCAGCCACAGCAATCAATGAAGACCATGCTATTAATGTGCCGCCACCCGTCCACACCGCACCTATTTGTCCAATAGCCGCCAAGGTATCTACACTTAAACCTGACACCGGCGCTAGGGCAGACGCCAAGGTACCGGTCAATGGCAAACCAGAGAAACCAGAGCCATCAATACCCGACACTATCCCCACCAACAGCACCCCAAATGCCACTAAGAAATGGTTTTCAGGAATGTATTGCTGGCCTGCAGAGATCAGTTCAAACAACAAGCTAGGCGTCTTATCCAACGGCCAATCTAAGATGGCAGAGGCTGCTTCGCTGGCGCCTAAAAAGAAGAACCCTGCAATAGGTAACACCGAGCCCATCGCCCTAAACGCGAACACAAAACCATCAGTCATATGATCTGGACACACGTCTAACGTGCGGCGCGGCCCTTCAGCCATACAGGTAGCGATAGTCATCAGAATAAAGGCCACACCCCCCACTAACCCTGCTGCTTCCCCTCCCCGTAATACCGGCAAACCAGGGATAAAGCGTGGTAGCAACATCAACCCAATCACCATCAAAAAAGCCAATGGAGTGATCACCGCCAAAATGCGTGAATAGCGTTTTTCTTTGTTGCTTAAGCCTGTGTGCTCAGTTAGTTCTGAACCGGACGTACCGCGTGCGATTTCGGCCTTGTCGTACGTACCTTGGGATTCCACTTCTTCCAACGTGCTATCAGGAGCTTGGCCCATCCATTCATCCAACAGTTTGGTGTTGGCTGGCTTGAAATAACGACGCATTAATAAAAATGCCAACGTTAACGCCACACCACCCGTGATCCACGACAAGATCAAAGCACGGTCGGCAATGATGCTGACATCAGCCGTTACCCCAGCAGCCTTGGCACTAATACCCGGTGCCACGCCGATGATGTAGTCGGATGACAAAGCCATACCTTGACCGCAAATGGCAATTACCATCGCCCCCACCAACGGCGGCAAGCCCGCAGCAATAGCCGCTGGCAACAAAATGGCCGATACCAACGGCACAGCCGGTGTAGGCCAAAAGAACAGCGAAATAAAATAGGTTGCCGCAGCAATCACCAGAAAAGAAGTGCCGCTGTTCACCATAACTTTGCGAAACGGCGCCACCATGCGTACATCAGCCTCTAACCGCTTCAGCGAGTTCAGCAACGCCGTCATAAAGGTAATGACCAAGAAGATGTTAAAGAGCTCCTTGGCGGCCACGAAACTGGCCGAGAAAATACTGATAATCCCCTGTATGGGGCTGCCTGTGATCGCTGTGACTACCGCTAGCGTCCCTATGACGGATGGCACCACCACGTTGGCTCTAAATAGCATGGTGATAATGATCACCAACACCCCGATCAGATACACCCAATGTGCTGCACTGAGCACGACATCGTTTGGCATTCCTGCATCCCCCTTTGTCTAGGTTTTTATTTACGTCATAAGCATTGCGTAAGTCGGTATACTATCTGCAATTTGTTTTAGACTTCAGACAAAAACCTAAAAATTGGGGAAAACTCTGATAAATTCAAACCTAAAGCATTCAATCTGAATACCATATACAGAAAAAGGAAGCACAAACGTGTTCATGTCATTGCTAAGTTTGGTAGACCCGTTGTCGTGGCTCTTAATGGCGGCGTTAGTTGTGCTGGCAGCCTTTCTACAAGGCGTGGGGGGGGTAGGCTTTGCCATGTTGGTCGCACCTATTGCGGCGCTTACCTTTCCTGAGCTGGTGCCCGGTCCGTTATTAGCCTTGGGCGGTAGCGTATCGCTATTAGCCGCGTTACGTGAACGCCAGCACATTGTGCTACCCGTTGTAGGCTATGCCGTAGCAGGGCGTGCTATAGGTTCTGTCATTGCGGTGCTAGGTATGACGCAACTGCCCGTTTCCGTTATCAATCTAAGCTTTGCAGTGATGATTTTGGTGGCCGTTACGCTTAGTGCCAGAGGACTACGCATACTACCCTCGTCACGTAATATGGGTTTGGCCGGCATCGCCTCTGGCATTATGGGCACGCTCACCTCGGTAGGTGCCCCTGCATTGGCTATTGCCATGCAAAACCTAGCTGCTGCGCAATTACGTGCCTCGTTAGGCCTGATTTTATTTTTGGGTGCCAGCTTATCGTTGATCTTGCTGATAGCCGCAGGGCTATTTACCATGCAGCAAGCACTGCTAAGCGTAGTGCTGTATCCCTTTATGCTGCTGGGTTTCGCACTGTCTGGGAAAATGCGTCATAAGGTAAGCCTACCGGTGATACGTAGGTTATTGCTTAGTGTATGTACCTTTAGCGCTGTAGTACTTATCGTACGTACCCTACTGGTTGCATAAGGCTCTGGTGTATACCATATTCGTTAAATCGTCCGGTGACCGTATAATTCAATCTTGGTCCCTGTAGGATTCGCAAGGTCATACCATGAACATTACCAGTTTAAGCGCTACCCAAAGCACCGATAACCGTCGCGTAGGCGACCATCATGCCTCGTTGTTCGCCGTAATACGCGATCAACTGCGTGACCGTATTCTGAGTGGTGAATTCCACCCCGGCGACCGCTTAGTAGAAGGCAAACTTGCTACTGAAATGGGCGTATCACGCATTCCTGTGCGTGAAGCCTTACGCGAACTAGCCTCGGAAGGCTTAGTGACTATAGAGCCCCGTCGCGGTGCCTCGGTATCAGTACTGTCGCCTGATATTGCCTACAACATGGCGGAAGTACGTGCGGCGCTAGAAGGCCTAAACGCCAAACTGGCCGCGCAACGTCGCAACCAAAACGGCATAGAACAGCTACAGCAGATTCTGGACCAAGGTAAAGCCGCCGTAGAACGTGAAGACCTAGACCTACTGCAATCGCTAAACCGCGAATTTCACGAATCCTTGGCGGGCCTGTCTGGCAACATCGTGTTAACAGAACTGATGCGTTCACTGCGCGACCGCACCGCCCTACTGTTTGCCCCTAGCAACCTACAACGCGTGCGCCAAAACTGGGAAGACCACGCCCAAATTTTAAATGCGGTGATCAACGGCAACAGCGATTTGGCTAACCTGTTGGCATCGCAACACGTACACAACGCGGCACAAGCTTACCAAGACATGCAGGAAAACGAGGCCGCGCCACACGCTTAAGCGTGCCTACATTTCAAGGCGTCTAAACTGCCCGTGTACGGGAAACGCACCGAATCATCGTAGCCAAAAGGCTGAAAATGTACGGTAACGCCTGCGGCATGCGGCAAAATCACCGCATAACTGGCTGGCTCAAAGGTAGAAGTGGCCGCACCATGCGTGGTTAAATCCAGTTCATGTTGGTGGTTAGTACCGTTTACCGTAAAAAACGGTATACCGTTCCATACCCCTGCCGAACAACGGTGCACATGCCCTGAGAACAAATGCACAGGCTGTGCACAACGCTTCAATAAAGGCAGCACTTGCTCTGCATTACTTAAACGCAGCCAGTCCATAGACGGGTATTGCAGCATAGGCAGTGGGTGGTGCGAGAACAGCAAGATGGGGCGTGTAGCCTGCGCTAATTTCTGTTCCAACCACTGCAGACGACGCTCGCACAAATAGCCATCGGTGTAGCCGTCTTGTAAGCTATCCACATACAAGGCCTCGTAGTCACCCAGTATCTCGGCATACTGTACAAAACCGTCTAGCTCAGTAGCTTGTTCTGTAAACACCTGGCCAAAAGCATGTCGGTCGTCATGGTTGCCCATTAGAAAACGCACAGGCATTTTTAAGGCTTGCAAGCACTGGGCCAAACGTTGATACGCCAAGGGATGACCCGCATGGGTCAAATCCCCCGTCAGCACACAAAGCTGCGCATCGGCATGATGTTTGTTAATGTGCGCGATGCACTGCATGAGGTGTACTGCGGGGTCTGCCCCAAATAAGTTTTTTCCTGCTGGCGTAATATGCAGATCGGAAAGATGGATGATTTTCATAACTACCTCTTAACGTATACCAGCGCGCAGGAAAGCCTGCATAAATTGCTTCTGGAACAATAAAAAACCCACTAACAACGGAAAAATTGTCATCAGTGTTGCTGCACTAATCAACGAAATACTGACCCCGCTTTCAGGTGCGCCAAATAGCGACAACCCCACAGTTAACGGGCGTGTGTGTTCGGAACTACTGACCACCAACGGCCACAAAAAGTTGTTCCAGTGCGAAGACACCGACACCAAGGCATAGGCCAAATATACAGGCTTCACTAAAGGCACATACACACGCCACAACACGCCTAAACGCGAGCAACCTTCCAACCGCGCCGCATCTTCTAGCTCTCGAGGCACTTGTTTGAAAGCTTGGCGCAACAAAAATACGCCAAAGGCACTGGCCATATACGGCACACCCATGCCCCACACCGTATCCGTCCACCCCAGCAAAGACACCATGCGAAAGTTCTCCACAATCAGCACTTCGGGCAGGATGAACAGCTGCAACAGCAGCAACATGAATAAAAACTGGCTGCCAAAAAACTTAAAACGCGCGAATGCGTAGGCAGCCAAGGTACAAATCACCAGTTGCCCCACCAAAATGGTTAACACCAGCATGGTGGTATTGAACACATAGCGCAGCCACGGTGCACGTGCCCATGCCGCGCTGAAGTTTTCAAAGGTCCAACCCCGCAGTAAATCCAGCGACAAGGCAGCAGAGGGGTCTCTAAACGCAGCCCAGCAGGCATACAGCAAGGGGGATATCCACAACAGGGCCAGTAAATACGCGCCTATGTTTTCCAACGGAAAAGAGCGAATGGCGCGCCGCCAGGCGGGGGTACTAGGAACAGAACACACAGTAGTCATCATAGTTACTGGTAATGCACACGCTTTTCAGCGTAACGGAATTGAAGAATGGCAATCAGCCCTAAACCACCTAATAGAATCACCGTCAACACGGCGGCACTAGGCGTATCCATGTAGGCAAAAGCGGTTTCCCATATCCAGTACAACAACAGCTTAGAAGCGTTATTTGGGCCACCCTTCGTCAAAATAAACAGGTGATCCACCAGCTTTACCGAGTTGATCAACGCATTGATCAAAATAAACAGCGTGGTGGGTGCCAGTAACGGCAGCAATACCCGTCTGCCATACTGCCAGCGACTGGCCCCTTCTAGGCGAGCCGCATCGCGCAGTTCGGGCGGAACAGTTTGCAAGGCCGCGAGGTAGAAGATCATAAAGAACCCAGCCTCTTTCCAGATGGTGACCACCATCACCGCCCCCAAGGCTGTTTGAGGTTGCCCCAACCAGTTGGTAGAGCTAGCACCAAACAGCTTCATGATCTGGTCTAACAAGCCCAAATCAGGCGTATAAAAAAACAGCCATAAGTTCGCCGCTGCAATCATAGGCAACATGGTGGGCGTGAAGTACGCACAGCGCACCCATGCCCGCATACTCATCGCCCTATTTGCCCACAGCGCCATTAACAGCGCGAGCGCGATAGAGACGGGAATAGTCACCGCCGCATACCAAAGGTTGTTCTTCAGTACCAACCAAAAGGTGGGGTCTGCCAGCATGACATCGTAGTTATCCATGCCCACAAACTGCGAGGGACGACGCGCCGTCCCTTTGCTTTGCAGACTAGCCCATAGCGTGTGCAGCGCAGGAATAAAGGCAAACACACTCAACAGCACCAACAACGGCGTCAGCAGCAAATACGCAAACACCGATTCCTTTCGCAACACACGCAAGGGTTTCATCTGTGTTCCAGCTTAGTTAAAAGGACGCAGCAAACGATCCGCCGCCGCTTGTGCTTCATCTAGCGCTGCTTGTGGTGTCTTGCTCTGAGTTAGTGCTGACTGCACCGCGTTAGACAACAACTCACGCACACGGGCTGTTTCGTAGGTGGCAAACTCAGGGGACGCTACCGCCAACTGGTCACGCGCTACGGTCGCTTGTGGGAAGGTCTTGGCGTAATCTTGAAGCGCTTGTGTTTCATACGCCGCCGGGCTCACACCCACATAACCTGTTGCCATCGACCATTTTGCCGCACGCTCAGGTGCTGTCATCCAACGCACAAATTCCACCGCTGCTGCTTTTTGCTCGTCGCTAGCACCTTTGAACAGGTAAAAGTTACCGCCCCCTGTAGGTGAACCGGCGGTTTCGTTCGCTGGCAACATGGCTACACCAAACTCAAACGGTGCTTCGTTTTTAACGGCTGTTAAGTTACCTGTGGTGTGCCACATCATGGCGGTTTGGCCTTGCACAAAGGCTTGGCGCAATGTGCCCCATTCAATAGTGCCAGCAGGGCTGACTTTATGTGTTTGCGCCAAGTCTTGGAAAAACTGTAGGGCTTCAACCGCTTTAGGATCGTTGAAGTAGACTTGCGTGCCTTCTTCATTCATTAACTGGTGGCCATTTTGCAAAGCCAAGGCTTGGAACATCCAGTATGGGTAACCCGTAGATGGAATCATCAAACCGTAACGCTTGTCTGTGGTCAGTTTCTTCGCTGCTTCTACCATTTCCGCACGTGTTTTTGGTGGCTGCTCAGGATTCAGACCCGCTTCGCGGAACATGTCTTTGTTGTAGAACATCACGATGGTAGAGCGTTGGAAAGGGATACCCCACACCTTGCCATCTAAGGTACCGTTTGCCATCAAGGCAGGGTAAAAACTGTTCAACCACGCTTTGCTCTGGTCGTCTGTAGCCACATCGCTAAAGGCCTCTACCAAACCCTGGTCTACAAGGTCATGCGTATCCAACGCCCCCAACACCGACAACTGTACTGGCTCACCAGCGCGTAGTGCCGACAACGCACGAACACGGGTTTCGTCGTAGTTACCGGAGTACACCGCTTTCACCTTAATCTCTGGATTTTCGGCTTGAAAATCGTTAATCATGCCATCCACTACATCGGTCAGTGGGCCACCTACCGAGATGGGGTAGTACATGGTCAATTCCACGGCACTCATCGCTTGGGCGCTTAAACCCATCAACAATGCACTGGTTGTAGTCATCACAAATTTTTTCAACATAGCCATCTCTCTTAAACGTTAGTCAGCCAGCACGGGCGAGGGCAGTTGCAAACGCGCCCCGGTGTCCTGACTGAAGTAAAAAGCATGTGCAGGATTCCAACTCAAACCACAACGCTCCCCTGCCATGAAACGTAGTTGGTGCGACGCGCGCACAATCAAGGTATTGCCATCTTTCAGTCGTACATACACATAGGCATCAGCACCTTGAAACTCTTGGTGCACAACCGTTACCGCCACACTGTCGACAGTAGGTTCATGCAGTTGTAATTGCTCGGGACGCACGCCGATGGACACGCGGTGCGGTAAATCGAAGCCATAACGTGTGGGCCACAATGCCAGTGGCACAAAGTCGCTATGAATCAGCATCATGGGTGGGCTACCAATAAATCCCGCCGTAAAAATACTGTTAGGCTCTTGGTACAGTTCCTGCGCCGAACCTTGCTGAGCAATACTGCCTGCATTCAGCAACACCACCTGATCCGCCATGCCCATAGCTTCGGTTTGATCGTGCGTGACATACACCACTGTTAAACCCAAACGCTGCTGCAAAGCACGGATTTCATGACGTACGCTATGACGTAATTTGGCATCTAGGTTAGATAACGGCTCATCCATCAAACAAATGCGGTGGCCCGACACAATGCTGCGCGCCAAGGCCACTCGTTGGCGTTGACCGCCTGATAGTTGCGCGGGCCTACGATGCTCCAGCCCTTCTAAATTCGTTAACGCTAGTGCTTCTTGCAGACGCTTATGTTGCTCAGCCTTGCTAACGCGTCGCACCTGTAACCCAAACAAAATATTGTGTGCCACCGTTAAATGCGGAAACAGTGCATACGACTGAAACACCATCGTCAGCCCACGTTGTGCAGGCTCTTGATACGTGGCATCGTGGCCATCTATCAATAACGTGCCTGTAGAGGGTTGCTCTAAACCGGCAATAATGCGCAACAGCGTAGACTTGCCGCAACCCGAAGGCCCCAGCAACGCGGTAAATTGTCCTTCGGGAATAGAAAGATCAATGTGCTTTAGCACAGCATGATCCCCCCACGATTTGCCTATACCTTGCAATTGGATGGCGGCTTGACTCATGCTGCACTCTCACTCGCTATTACTACTTGTACGTGTGCGGGAATACGCTGCTTGTAGCCCTCAGGCAAAGGCAGATCCGTTACCAACACATCTATGTCATCGATTGACCCACTACGCACTGCCGCCAACCGTCCAAACTTGGAATGGTCCAGCACTAAGATGCGTGTACGGCAATTACCGCGTAGGGCCTTGTGGCAGTCAGACTCGGCCATGTCAAAGTCCAATAAGGCGCCTTCTGTATCAAAGCCGCCCACCCCTGACACCCCAAAATCCGCTTTAAAACTGTTAAATAAACGCTCAGCCTCTGGCCCTAAAATTTCTGGATTAGGTTGGCGCAGCACACCCCCAGCAATCACTACCCGGTTGCTGTGATTCTGACTCAGAGGCATCGCCGCACTTAGGTTGTTGGTCACTACTGTCAACTCGTGATGCTCTACCAACGACAACGCCACCTGTTCGGGTGTAGTCCCAAAACCCAGCAGCACACTGGCACCATCAGGAATCAGCGCAGCAACCGCGCGGCCTATTCGTACTTTGGATTGAAAGTGCGTAATGCGTCGGGCTTGAAACGACACATTGCGCTCATGCCCGGCTAGCTCGGCCCCACCATGACGCCTACGTACCAAATTGGCTTCATACAGCGCATTCAAATCACGTCTGATGGTTTGGGGGGTCACTTGGAAGTGCATCGCTAACCCATCTACAGAGACAGCACCCTGTATGCGCAGCAACTCAACGATCCCACCCTGTCGAACTGAAAGATTCATAACCCTGCATAACTGTTCATGTGAATACGCAGAAGTGTAAAAAACGTAAATTACGCTCGGATTACTGCCATATGAACCTTTTATGACGGTTAAAGATGTTCATATGAACATTACGACGCAGCAATATGAATACAGCGCACCTGTACTACGACGAACCCTACATCCCGCAACATTCCGGCTTTTGTAGAGTCCAACCCTTTTTGTTAAGGTGATACGTATGGAGTTTGCATCTGCCCGTTATGACCTACCCACACGCTGATTACGCCAAACTGGATACTGCCCGCTGGATGGCTGCCCTAGCGGTAGTGCTGCTGCACAGCGCTGCCGTCCCCCTAACCAGCACCGCCGATTACGGTACACAAGACTGGTATTGGGCCAACCTGTACGATGCGGCCACCCGCTGGTGTGTGCCTATTTTTGTGATGGTCAGCGGTGTGCTTTTGCTAGATCCCTCTAAACACGAAGGCTTTGCGTCGTTTTATAGAAAACGCGGTCTACGCATCTTGCCCGCACTAATTTTCTGGTCGGTGTTTTATTTATTCTGGGGCGCATGGATGTATCACCAACAAGGTGTACCCATGGATGCACAATCGTGGTTGCGTAAAGCCACCAGCGGCGAGCCCTACTATCATCTATGGTATCTGTACATGTTGGTGGGGCTATTGCTCTTTGCCCCCTATTTACGCTTGCTGTATCAGCACTGTTCTGCCCGACAAAGCCGCTATGTTTTGCTGTTTATGCTGGCACTTGCCATGCTGCAAAGCCTATACCGTGAAGTGCAAGGCAACAGCTATGGTTTTTTTCTGCTCTGGTGCTTACCGTACATCAGCTACTTTTTAGCCGGACGCATGATGTTTGAAGGCCGTATACGTATGCCATACCCCGGCTGGGTGCTGTGTCTAAGCATTGCAGCAACCGTAGTAGGCACCACGGTCTTATCGTCACACCAACACTTCAGTACCTACTTCTACGACACCTTTAGCATCACCGTGCCTCTGATGTCGTTAGCCGTGTTTCAACTGATTTTACATAGCCCTAGATTGCCAACTCTGCCCATGTTGGCCCCCTTCACCTTTGGGATTTATCTGGTTCACCCCATCTTTTTAGATCTGGCACAACAAACTGGTTTATATCAAGCGCAAACCGGTATAGTCTGGCAAACACCCCTGATGGCTCTTGCGGTATTTATGCTGTCGTGGTTATTCGCCGGCCTATTACGAACATTGCCCGGTGGTACGCGTATCACCTGACGACCTATGACCCAGCCCCCTGCGCCTCCTCCTTCTGACCAGCGTGCCCAATCCGCTTTGTTGCGTGTGTGCTGGTTCATTCTGGCGGTGTGTAGTTTTATCTTGGCGATTATCGGGGTGATTTTGCCCGGCATGCCTACCACGGTTTTTGTATTGATCTCTGCATGGGCAGCAGCACGCAGCTCTCCGCGCTTTCATCAGTGGCTGATGAATCACCGCATCTTTGGCCCCTCCTTACATAACTGGCAAAATGGCCGGCTAGTCACCAAACAAGCTAAGTGGACAGCACTGGTCAGTATGAGTGTGTGTGCCGTGTTATTGCTATGGCTAGCCCCCCATTGGTGGATTAGTACCTTCGCCATCAGCTGCATGTTGTGTGTACTGCTATGGCTATGGTCTAGACCCGAACCTCCCACGCAAAAAAGCGAGCCATAAAGGCTCGCTATCGTTTGCGACACCGACTCACGATTAAGAGTTAGTTGGGTACAACTGAGGATAAATCTGGTTCAGCGTTTGGCTAGACTGACCCGACACCATATCACCAGCTCGTACGGCATCCGACAACTCAGACTGAACTTGCGCACGTGTTTTCACGGCTACATCCTGTTGGGCGGCCGAGTACAAGGCTGGGTACATTTCGCTCAGCGTAGCACTGGATTCGCCTGTCACTACATTCCCTTCACGTACAGCCTGTACCAACTCGGCACGTACTTCAGCACTGGTTTTTACAGCAACTGGTTGTGCGGGGTACACAGCAGGGTACATCTCACGCAGTGTTTGGCTGGAATCACCCGACAACATCTCACCAGCGTTAATGGCTTGGGTCAATTCCGCTTTTACCTCTGCACGGGTAGGAGTGGTGTTCACATTCAATGCCATCGCTTGACCAGCAAACAGGGTAGCAACAGCAAAACTCAAAACAGGTAGTGTGCGTTTCATAATAATGATTCCTTTCATCTTCAATAATAGTGGCGATGGCAGCAACACAATCCAGAACACAAGTTAGCTCTTTTCTCAGCGCTTTCTTGCGTGTAGCCTTGTACTTCATATGAAACGAAGGCTCTGTAACGGTGTATCGCTGCATCCATGGCTACACTTTAAGTCAACCGATAAATCAGATAAACAGGACAAAAAGACATACACTATTGCTAAAAACGAAATAATAAAATTTTGCTACAGGTAATTTATGAGCCGTTTACTCGCCATGCACGTGTTTGAACGTGTCGCCAATGAAGGGGGCTTTGCTGCCGCTGCCCGCTCACTAAATATGTCACCCTCTGCGGTCACCCGACATGTGGCCGACTTAGAAAGTCATCTAGGCACACGCTTATTTCAACGCACCACCCGCCGGGTGCACTTAACCGATGCAGGTGAGGTATACCTCACCCGTATACAGCATATTTTGCAGGATATTGAAGAAGCCGATGCCCAAGTCAGCGCACACACCAATGCACTGGCGGGTAAGCTGCGCATCTATGCGCCCCCCGCATTGGCGTATCACGTGGTTGCCCCTATCTTGGGTGATTTCTGTTTGGAATACCCCGATATACGCATTGAAATTCAGGTGGGTGCTGAATATGCCCAACCCATCGAAGACTTCGACATCACAATGTTGGGCAATAGCGTGCAAGAAAATGCCAATATCGTCGCACGCAAAATTGTGGAATCCGAGGTGATTCTCGTCGCATCCCCCGACTACGCGGCCCGTAACCCCTTGCCCCAGCACCCCACTGAGCTATCCAAACACCGCTGTTTACGTCTGCGTGATTCTGAGCGCCTAGACAACTGGACGTTTAGACACCCCAATCAACCTGACGAGCAACTTAGCATTGCAGTAGACCCGGTCATCATTGCCAATCACACGGATACCTTGCTGAGAGCAGCCTTAAATGGGGTGGGGATTACATCAGTAGTGTTAGGGTTGGCTGCACCGTACTTAAACCGTGGCGAATTGGTGCGTGTTTTGCACCCATGGAGCACGGGTTTCATCAACATGTATGCCGCCTTACCTAGCCGCAAACATATACCGCAGCGCTCCTTGGTTTTTCTGGATTATCTGATTAACCACACTAGACAACAACATATTGAAGCCCGCGCTAACTGTACTGCCTGCTAAACCCCACTTTTCACACGCTGTGCTATTTGCCCCCACCCCAAATTCAGCGTAAAGTGGCTACTAGGTTTTACGCTTTTTTGTTGCGGCGCTTCCTATTTCTGTACGGCACTACGCTTTATGTTCGATATTCTTGTCTATCTGTTTGAAAACTATTACAACCCACAGGCTTGTCCTAAAGCTGAAGTTCTAGCACACAAGTTGGCCGCCATCGGGTTTGAGGACGATGAAATCAACGATGCATTAAGCTGGTTACACGGTTTGCATGAGTCTTCCGCTCAGCACCAGCCACTGCAAACATTGCATCATCAACAAAGCCTGCGCGTCTATACCGATCTGGAATATGAATTTTTAGGTCAAGAAGCCTTGGGCTTCATCAGCTTTCTGGAGCAATCCGGTGCGCTGCCCCCAGCCCTGCGCGAAATCATCATCGAGCGCGCCATGGCTATAGACGAATCGCCTATAGCCTTGGAAAAGATCAAAATCATCACATTAATCGTGCTCTGGAGCAACGACGCCGAAGTCGAGCACCTGATCTTTGAAGAATTGGTCACCGACGACGGCGACCGCCTCTATCACTAATCCTTAGCCGCCAAGACGTTCCCCTGCTCATCCAACATATGTTTGAGCAGTGGGATACCGTTTTCTACGCGGAACTCAGCAAATTTAGCCGGTTCAAACACAGCGGCTTGGCCTTCTTTGAAGAACCAGGCATCGGTACCCGGTGCCCACTGGCCATTTTTACGTACCAAACGCAGCACTACCCAGTCGGGTTGCACGGCCACTTCGACGATCTGGTTTTGATTGCTACCGTCATCACGTTCCACGTAGTAATGTTGATAGGCTTTGTCGGCATCACGCGAGCTTTGCAATGCCTGTAATTGCCATGCCAACTCACCTGCTGCGGGCGGCGACAACCATGCCCACACTGCCGAGCCATCTTCCTCGTAAGCGTCTATATTGCCCTGCTGTATACCGCGACTTAGCCTAGACGCATCCCTTGCCACTTGGAAATCCAATGACATGTAATCGCCCTGCATCAATGAGCGAGGGTCCACAGGTGCCAAGGCCAACACTACCGCTTTGCCATCCGACAAAATACGCTCTTTGTTCCAAATGTTGTAGTTAGCCAAGCCTAATACCAGCACCAAGCCCGCTAAAATCACCGGCCCCGGGCGCAGGTACTTCATGCCCTTAGGCATAGGAGCTGCCGTGGCATCAGTGTCTTTAAAGGCCGCTAAAGACTTCACCGTTCCTCGGAAGATCACCAGATACACCAGCAACACTACAGCACTGCAGGCCAGTAATAACGCTTTTTGATTCAGGCTAATGTCAAAGTCGTAATACAGTTTCCCTAGCGCAATAAAGAGCGCCAACAGCATCACCACAAACAGCAGGCGACTGCGCCATGCATACGCCACTAATAACCATGCCAAGGTCAACGAAATCGTCGGTGCGCCTGCCCACGTAATGGACAGCAGTACACACACCGCCACAGCCGCTGCGCTAACCACAGACCAACTGTTCTGACGCTGTAATGCCACCGCTAACACTACAGCAGGTAAAGGAAACAGTAACCAACTTGGTATCCACGACCCCAGTGCCCATTCAGACAAGGTCTCACCAAACATCAATACTGGAGGCATCAAGCCTATGCCCAGTAAGCTGGCAGCCAAACCTGCCCACATGGCAGGTGCCCAATAGCGATAACGTTCAGCAGTTTGATGGGCTCGTACGCCTATCAACAAACTGGCTACCACCACGGCAAACACTTGCCATTGCATAAACGGTGTTAACCACGGGAACTCATAGTAGTAGTTCGTGACAAAACCATGGAAATTCAGCCATAAGAAGGCGCTAATAAGGGTCCAGCCTGCCGCCAACAACCGTACCAACCACACCGGCGATAGCACATACAACACCACACCCAGAACGACCTGCAAAAACGGGTAAATCGTATTTTCTTGCTCTACTTGCATGACCCATTCCACACCGCTGAACACAAGCCCAACGATCACCAGCAGTGCTGGAATGTCCTGTAAACCTTCTTCGCCAGCTTGGCGCGACAGCCACAAGCCGCCCCCTACAAAGCACAGCATCACCCAGAAGGAATGTTTGAAAATTTCTGCGTCAGTCAGCAGCGTTAGTGTCACCAGAATCAATGCGCTGCCCAACAACACCGCACCCAAACGCAACAGACGTAAAAACCACGGTGGTGAGGCGGCATCAGTATGCGTTGGCGCTGCGTCACCCTGTTGTTCTGTTGCCGCTACCACCCGCACAGTATGCTTACGCCACTGTTGAAAAAGGTCCTTAGCTAGCACTATAGCAAGAGAGATCTCTACAAGAGTAAAGATGAACCACGTCGCAATGTCGTCGCTGCCAAGACGAATAAAGAACGGTATAAGTGCCGCTAAAAAAGCACCATAGACAAAGCTCAAACTGACTTGATCTGGGGAACGCTGGCGGTAGTACCAAGCCATGGCGGCCATTACGGCCGATGCACCCAACCAATATTTCAAGAAGCCGTCTTCCCACTCCATCAAACCGCCCATGACCAAGTAGAACAGCGCAAGGCAGGTCACTGCAGCCAATAAACGGGGCACTACCCTAAATGGATCACGTAAATAGTGCTGACATAGCTCGGACAACACAAGTAAGAACGTGTTTAACACCACAACAATCAACGTCACCGCTAGCGGGCCATCTACCCACCAATAGACTCGGCTCCACATGTTCAGTGCATTAAAACCTAGCAGCACTCCAGCTACGTTAACGATAACAATCCACAACACCGCCAAAATTATGGAGCGCAGCCCCACCAACCACGGTGTAATAGTGAGCGCCCACACGGCAAAAAGCTGCCAGGGGTCGGCACCGGTTTGATAAATTTGCCCCAATAATGCCCATAGCCCACCCACCGCAACGGCAGAGAGCCCCATCATTAATGGTACAGGCGCGTATTCTGGCCACCAGCCGTGACCACGCTTATTCAGTATCCACGCCACACCGGCAGTCAGTACGATGACGCCCTGCACCAGCACAATGCGTATGGTTTTACTTAACTCGGACCAGTTCGCTGCAATCACACTGATCAGCGCACTGCATAATAGTAGGATGGCTAATGCCAACGAGGCCCGTAATAAAAACCTAGGCCAAACAGGCATACCGAACGTCGCAGATGCTGGGGATTTAGTGTTAGACATAGTTCCGAGTGTGGATAATTTTTTTCTGCTATCGTACAGTAGCAAACAATGTTGCGCACACAAAAATGGTAAGGCCTTGTGGCTGAAACTTGCGCATACGGGGTTCAACCCGTAATATCCGCGCTATTGCTGCGGGCCCGCTGTCATTGGAAACACATGAATAAAACACTCATCATTGCTGAAAAACCCTCTGTTGCTTTGGACATTTCCAGAGCGTTAGGTGGGTTTACCCGTGAAGGGGACTACTTCGAAAGTGAACAGTACGTACTGTCATCCAGTATTGGACACTTGCTGGGCCTTGTTGCGCCCAACGACCCTAAACGAGGCAAATGGAGTTTTACTCACCTGCCAGTTATCCCCGAGAAATTCGAGTTGGATGTGGCCGACAAGCGTTCCGCAGAGCGATTAAAACTGCTGGTCAAACTACTCAAACGCAAAGATGTAGACCGCATCATTAACGCCTGTGATGCGGGGCGTGAGGGTGAATTGATCTTCCGTTACATCGTGCAGTACGCAAAAGTAAACAAACCTATACAGCGTTTGTGGTTGCGTTCCATGACTCAGGCCGCCATACGCGAAGCCTTCGAGAACCTGCGCGACGACGAAGAAATGAAACCGCTGGAAGCCGCTGCCCGTGCCCGTGCTGAGGCTGACTGGCTGGTAGGTATCAATGGCACACGTGCCATGACAGCGTTTAACAGCAAAGACGGTGGTTTTTTCAAAACACCCGTAGGCCGTGTGCAAACCCCTACGCTGGCCATTGTTCATACTCGTGAAGAAGCCATTCGTAAGTTCGTGTCTAGGGACTACTGGGAGGTGCATGCCACCTTCGTAGCGGGCGCTGGACTGTACAACGGACGTTGGTTCGACCCCGAGTTCAAGAAAGACGAAAAAGACCCTGAAAAGCGCGATTCTCGCCTGTGGTCTGAAACGGCTGCTAAAACTATCGTGGTGGCCTGCGACGGTAAGCCCGGCATTGTGAGCGAAGAGTCCAAACCCTCTACGCAACAATCCCCTGCTCTGTTTGACTTAACCTCCTTGCAGCGCGAGGCTAACTCCCGCTTTGGCTTCTCGGCCAAAACCACGTTAGCACTGGCACAAACACTGTACGAACGCCATAAGGCGCTCACCTACCCGCGTACCGACTCTCGCTTCTTGCCAGAAGACTACGTAGGCACAGTCAAAGACACCATGCGTGCGTTGGCGGAAGGTCAAAGCTCTGCTACCACGTCAGTGCAACCTTTTGCACGTCAGGTGGTAGAACAGCAATGGGTAAAACCTAGCCGCCGAGTGTTCGATAACAAAAAGGTTTCGGATCACTTTGCGATCATTCCTACGCTGCAAATTCCGCGTGAATTAAGCGATGCTGAATTCAAAATCTACGAACTGATCACGCGCCGCTTCTTAGCAATTTTCTTCCCTGCAGCCGAGTTCCGCATTACCACGCGTATTACGAAGGTATCGGGCAACCACTTCAAAACCGAAGGTAAGGTACTGGTCAACCCCGGTTGGTTGGCTATCTATGGTCGTGAAGCTCAAGGTGAAGACGACAACTTGGTTGCTGTACAGCCTGGTGAAGAAGTACAAACCGAAGACATTGAAGCACGCGGCTTAGCCACCAAACCGCCAGCACGCTTTACCGAGGCGACATTGTTGTCGGCAATGGAAGGCGCAGGCAAGCTAATTGATGACGAATCCCTGCGTGACGCCATGTCTGAACGCGGTTTGGGCACGCCAGCCACGCGCGCCTCTATTATTGAGGGCTTGCTGAACGAAGGCTACTTGCGCCGTGAAGGCCGCGAGCTGGTGCCTAGTGCCAAAACCCGTCAGTTGATGACCTTGCTGTCTGGCTTAGATGTTACCGAGCTCACCTCACCCGAACTCACTGGTGAGTGGGAGTTCCGCCTCAAGCAAATTGAACAAGGCCAAGAAGGCCCTGAAGCCTTCCTGACCAAAATTGCGCAGATGACACAAATCATCGTGAAGCGCGCCAAAGAGTACGAACGCGATACAGTGCCGGGTGATTATGCAACGCTGCAAACCCCCTGCCCTAAATGCGGTAGCGTGGTCAAAGAGAACTACCGACGCTTTGCCTGCACCAGCTGTGATTTCTCGTTTGGTAAGCACCCAAGTGGCCGCACTTTCGAACTGCCTGAAGTAGAAGAATTGCTGCAAAAACGCGAAATTGGCCCATTAACTGGTTTTATCAGCAAAATGGGACGCCCTTTTGCCGCTATCCTGCGTATCACTGATGAATTCAAACTGGAATTCGACTTCGGCCAAAACGATGACGAAGACGAAGAAGAAGTAGATTTTTCAGGCCAAACACCCATAGGCGCTTGCCCTAAATGCCAAGCCAATGTGTTTGAGCACGGCATACGTTATGTGTGTGAAAAAGCCGTAGGCCCGTCGCAAACCTGCGACTTCCGTAGCAATCAGGTAATTTTGCAGCAGGAAATTTCCCGCGAGCAAATGCACAAATTGCTAACAGAAGGTAAAACAGATTTGCTAGATGGCTTTGTGTCCAACCGCACCAACCGTAAATTCAAAGCTTTCCTGACACGCGATGCTAAAGGTGCCGTGAGCTTCGAGTTTGAACCTCGTGCCGGTAAGACAGCTGCGAAAAAATCTTCCGCTAAAAAGGCAGCAAAAAAGGCGGCTAAAAAAGCGGCAAAGAAAGTCGCCAAAAAAGCCGCTAAGAAAGTGGCCGCCAACGAATGATCATGTCAATTCTTGAACCTTGGCACTACGTTAAACCCTCGTCTTTACACGGGACGGGGGTTTTTGCTGCTAGAGATATTCCAGCTGGCACCAGCATCATGGAATACGAAGGCAAGCACATCAGCACCCAAGAAGCGGATGACATGGAGCCTTCAGACCCCAATAATCCCTTCCATACCTTTTTCTTCTCGCTGTCCTGCGGCAAGATTATTGATGGTGGTGACGGTGGTAACGAATCGCGCTTCATTAACCATTCCTGCGCCCCCAACTGCGAGGGCCACGAGAACAGTGCTGGCACGCGTGTATTTATCGTTGCCTTACGCGATATTGCCAAAGATGAAGAGCTGCTCTACGACTACGCGTTAGTCATTGATGACGACATCACACCTACGCTACAGAAACAGTATCGCTGCTTATGTGGTGCGCCCACATGCCGTGGCACGATGCTGGCGCTTCCCGAGCCCAAAGACAAACCCATTACGAAGTCTGCCCTGCATAAGAAACTGAAAAAAATCCGCCGCGAGCAGAAAAAACTGAGCAAACAAATGCGTCAGTTAAATAAAAAACTAGACCGAATCCTCCAACATACAGAAGACCCGGCCTAGTCGTAGCAAGGCGATTGAATTGTTAGTAACCTGCCATTCCTCTTTATAGAATTTGACTGAGGAATGTCTGGGTTTTAGGGTGCTGCGGGTTATCAAAAAAGCGCTGTGGCTCAGCTTCTTCAAGAATTTTGCCGTCAGCCATAAAAATCACTCTGTCAGCCACGCTGCGTGCAAAGCCCATTTCGTGGGTCACGCATAGCATGGTCATACCGTCTTCGGCTAAACCAATCATGGTGTCCAACACCTCTTTCACCATCTCTGGGTCCAGCGCCGAGGTAGGCTCATCAAACAACATGACTTTAGGGCTCATACAGAGCGCCCTGGCAATCGCCACACGCTGTTGCTGACCACCCGATAGCTGACTAGGGTATTTGTGCGCGTGGGCTTTAATACGCACGCGATCTAGGTACTTCAACGCAATGGCTTCCGCATCCGTTTTAGACATCTTGCGGGCGCGTATAGGAGCCAACATGCAGTTTTCTAGCACCGTTTTATGAGGAAACAAGTTGAACTGCTGGAACACCATACCCACTTCGCGACGAATAGCCTGCACATGAGCGGGGTTTTGGTCTAACACCATGCCATCCACCGTAATCTCACCCGACTTAATGGGCTCTAGCGCATTAATACAGCGTATTAAGGTGGATTTACCCGAACCCGATGGGCCACAGATCACGATTTTTTCGCCTGGTTGCACTTCCAGATTAATGTCTACCAGGGCATGGTACTCGCCATACCATTTGTCGACATTGCGCATGGTAATAATAGGTTTAGACATGACTCACTTCTACTCAATATTCATTATCAGAACAACGCACGGCGTAATGACGTGACCTAGGCTTAGTTAACGTTCAGCTTGCGCTCCAAACGGCTGGCATACAGTGATAATGGCCAGCACAGAATGAAGTAAAGCAAAGCCACCAAACCAAATACGATCATGGGCTGGAAGGTTGCGTTATTCACAATCTGCCCTGCTCGGGTAAGCTCAGTAAACCCAATAATTGCCGTCAACGATGTAGCTTTGATGATCTGCACCAAGTAGCCAACGGTAGGTGGAATGGCAATTTTGAGTGCTTGCGGCAACACCACATCGCGCATTTTCTGGGTGTAGCTCAACCCCAATGCTTCGGCGGCTTCGCTTTGCCCCTGAGGAACAGCCTGTATACAACCACGCCAGATCTCTGCCAAAAAAGCGGCGCTATTTAAAATCAGCGCAATGGCAGCGGCATACCACACCCCTATTTCTAAGCCTAAAACAGGTAACCCAAAGAACACCAAGAACAGCTGCAACAGCAAGGGTGTGCCACGGAAAAACTCAATAAACACACGCATGGACTGGCTCATCCAGCGGCGTTCCGACACCCTGCCTAACGCCACGACCAGCCCTACTATCCCACCCCCTATAAACGCGATGAGAGATAGCCAGATCGTCCATTGCGCGGCCTGGACAATAAACCAGAAATCTTCTATTCCAAATGTACGCATTATTTACGGTCCGGATAATCAAGCAGGTACTTGTAAATGATGGAAAACAAGCCCGAAAACAGTAAGGTCAGCAGTAAATAAATGACCGTTACCGTGATGTAGATTTCAAAACTACGGAAGGTCAACGACTGCAGCCCTGTTGCCACTGACGTCAGATCATCGGCCGAAATTACCGACACCACACTGGAGGCCAACATCAAGTAAATAAACTGGCTGGTTAACGCCGGATAAATAGCCTTTAACGCAGGGCGCAAAATAATATGCAAAAACACCTCTACGCCCGACAAACTCAGTGCGCGACCTGCTTCAACCTGCCCCTTGGGAATAGACTCAATCCCTGCACGCACAATCTCGCTGGCATAAGCACCCAGGTTCACCGTCATTGCTACCAATGCAGCGGTATGCGCACTCCACTTCACGCCCACAGACGGCAACGCAAAGAAAAACACAAACAACTGGATGATGAAGGGTGTATTGCGAATGACCTCAATATAGGCATTCACCAAAAACCGGAAAAACGCATTACCGTTAATTTTGACACTGGCACAAATGACCGCCACGATCAGCCCAAAAAACATGGACAGTGCCGACAACTGAATAGTGACCCATGTCCCTTTTAGTAGCAGCGGCCACGCCTCCAGAACTGGATCAAACTGAAAAACGTAATTCATAGCAACTTCCAGACACTGCCGAAGGGGTCGCCCCACTTCGGCCAGCGCTTAGCAACACATTAATTTGATGCAGCGTGTACAGAGGCGGGCAAGGGCGTACCCAACCATTTCTCAAACACTTTATCCAACGAGCCATCGGCCAGTTTTTCTTTCAAGAACGCATTCACAGCCGCTTCCAGCTCTGGACGGTCTTTTTGCATGGTCACGCCCATCACTTGTTCGTTAATCACATAGCGAGTTTCAAATTTACCGGGGTGACGTTTTTGCACTTCCGAGGCGATCACTGTTGAAGTACCTGCCAAATCTACTTGGCCTACGATCATGGCTTGCAAGGCAGATGCATCGTCGTCAAAACGGCGAATGTCTGTGCCTTCAGGAGCGATTTTCATCACACCGATGTCTGTCGTACTGGCGCGAGGCACACCAATTTTGTATTTAGTGAAGTCGGCAGGGCTATCCACCACCACGTCAGCTGGTCCTAACAACACCATGCTGGCTGCGGAATACGGGTTAGAGAACTGCACTTGCTCTTGGCGCTCTGGTGTAATTGCCAGCGAAGCCACCAATACGTCGGCTTTGTCAGTTAACAAATACGGAATACGGTTTGGGCCTGTAGTAATCACAGGTTCTACTGTCACACCCAAGTAATCAGCCAACATTTGTGCCACTTCAGCATCGTAGCCATCAGGTTTGTTACCAGCACCTGAGCTCGCGTATGGCGGGAAATCCAACATCAAACCGATTTTGATCGTGCCACGGTCTTTAATGCGTTGCAGGCTTTGATCTTCCTGCGCGTGGGCCGTACCAGTCAGGCCAATCATTAACGAAATACCCAGTGCTACACATATTTTTTTCAACATTGTCTTCTCCACAGTCCGTAAGAGGTATTACTTCATTTTCTGCAGGTTACATACGCTGTAGCCTGCATTGACGAAACCGCTATAGGCATAGTAATTTCATCAACGAAAAATCTTTTTGTATGTAATTTTTTTGTTGCAGACTATCAAAAAAAAATTTGGCGATCCACAGCATATTGCTAGGTAAAACCCTAGCTTTCCGCTTTTAGAGAATAATCTCCAGTTTTTCCTCCCACATACGAAAAAAACTTTTTATTGATGAAAAAATAGAAGAAAAACATGAGCCAACCCACTCCCGCCCATCCCGCTCAGCGGTACCAAGCACCAGCCTTAGATAAGGGGTTGGACATACTAGAGGCGCTAAGCCAAACCCCGCACGGCTATACCTTGAGCGAACTCAGCCAAGCCTTAAACCGAGGCGTGAATGAAATCTTCAGAATGGTGAGCACACTGCACCAACGTGACTACATACAAATCAACGACAGTGATCGCTACATTCTGACCCTTAAACTGTTTGAGCTATCGCACCAACAAGAGCCTGCCAAGTCCCTGATTAAAGAAGCGCTACCGTTGCTGGCAGAGCTGGCTGAACGCAGCATGCAATCGTGCCATTTAGCGCTATACCAAAATGGCAGAGTCATCATCGTGGCGCAGCAAGACAGCCCTGAACGCTGGTCTTTTGGTTTAAAAATGGGGGCACTAATTGGCCTAACTGATACCTCTTCTGGCCATGTACTGCTCGCCTTTGCTGATGACATTACGCGAGTACGTATGCTGAATCACCACATACGTATTGATGGCGAAAATCAGATGGACCCCGGCCAATTGTTTGATTTACTACACACCATTCGTCAGCAAGGCTATGCCACCATGCCCAGCGCCCAAATTGATGGCGTGACCAACATTGCTATGCCGGTATTAGGCTTAGAAAACAAAGTATTAGCCGCGATTAACGTGCCCCATGTATCACGTATTGATGGTCTACGCCGCCCCGACGCAACACAGATTGCCCGTATTTTGTCTGACGTTAGCCTGCGCCTGTCGCAACGTATGGGCTATAGTGGCCCCCATTGTTACACTCCCTGAGCAGTACTATGCCTGATGTTTTTTCGTTGTATGTGTCCGCACTAAGCTCCATTGCCCCCTTAGTTATGTGCGGTGGTATAGGGTTTATTTGGGGTAAGAGCACACTCAGATTCGACATTGCTTTTATCTCAACGCTGGTCACGCTAGTGGGTGTACCCGCACTGATTTTTCACACGCTTTACACCACTGAGATCGATACCGCTGCCCTGTTAGATATAGGTTTATCTACCGTTGTAGCGCTGGCGATTACGGCCCTGCTGTGTGCCGCTGCCTTAAAGCTGTTTAAGGTATCCATACGCGCAAATATGCAACTGGTCACCTTCCCCAATTCGGGCAACTTAGGCCTGCCGCTCTCTACATTGGCCTTTGGCTCTATCGGCTTATCGGCCGCGTTGGTCTTCTTTGCGATCTGCACCTTCATACACAACACACTAGGCGTACGCACCCTAACGGACAAACACAGCAGCAGCAAAGGCACACAGTTCATTGTGATCAGTGCAGCCTTAATCGCTATTCTTGCTAAAGGTTTATCTGTACCCGTGCCGGAGTGGACCTTAAACGGTTTAGGGCTGATAGGCAGTATTACCGTCCCATTAATGCTGTTTAGCCTAGGCTATTCGTTGGCAAACATTTCATCAGAAGGCATGCAAAGTGGTAGTTTCATGGCCATTTTGCGCTTAGCGGCGGGTTGTGTTGGTGCCATCCTTGCCTGCTGGCTGCTGGGCACTCCAGGTTTGTTAGCCGCCATTATTATTCTGCAAATGACCATGCCATGCGCGGTATTGAGCTACATGTACGTCTCTCACTTCCAGCCAGATCAAAAACACATCGCTGCCAGTGCGGTACTAGTGTCCACCGTAATTTTCCTACTGGCATCACCACTGTTTATTGCGGCTTTGCAGTATTTCTACCTTTAATCGGCCAGCACTAGGCCCTCGCGACGGGGGTCTGCGCCACCAAATAGCCCTTGATCGGTAATGACTATGCCCTGCAAGCCACTGGTAAACGGCAAAATAGAGACGTCGTGGCCTTTGGCACGCAGCGCATCGGCCACGCCCACAATGGCTGTACCTTCCTCTAATTCGGTAGCCTGATTGCGGCTACCGTAGTGAGGCAATGAAATTGCCTCTTGTATGTCCAGCCCCCAATCCAACACTCCTACCAAGGTTTGCGCCACATAGTTAATAATGGCACTGCCACCCGGCGAGCCCGTGATCAGATAAGGCTTGTTAGCCTTAAACACCATCACCGGAGCCATGCTACTGCGAGGTCGCTTACCCGCTTCCACTCGGTTAGCCACCGCCACGCCTTGTGCATCGTAAGGTTGGCTAGAAAAATCCGTAAGCTGGTTATTGAGCAAAAAGCCTCGTACCAGAATTTTGCTGCCAAACGCGGCCTCTACACTGGTGGTCATAGACAGCAAATTACCGTAGGCATCTGCTGCTACCAAGTGGCTAGTGGAAGGCAATTCGTAGGCTTGGTCCTTGCCTAAACTGGCTAGCATCGCGAAAGGGTCGCCCGGCTCTGCTTTGCCCATACTTTGGTCAGGTTGAATCAACGCACTACGTTGACGTAAATAAGCGGGACTGAGCAAGGCCTTAACGGGGATATCCACAAAAGCCGGATCGGCCACATAAAAATCGCGGTCAGCATAGGCTAAACGCCCAGCTTCTGAAAAGTAATGCACAGCCTCTACACTTTGAGGAGCGTAGTGTTGCATGGGGAAATTTTGCAGCACGCCCAACAACTGCAATACCGTCACACCACCGGAACTGGGTGGTGGCATACCGCACACGGTGTACTCCCGGTACGGTCCGCATAAGGGCTCACGCTGCACCGCTTGATAACGCTGTAAATCCACCAAACTTAAATCGCCTGCGCTGGTGTGGTTCTGCACCGAACGCACCATATCATCGGCGATTTCACCCTCATAAAAGGCAATTACTCCTTTTTTGGCAATACGCGACAAGGTGTCCGCCAATTCGGGGTTGCGCAGCGTGTACCCCACAGGCAGCGGTTGGCCCTCTGCATCCAAAAAGTACGCCGCACTGGCTGACTGCTCGCGTAGCGCCTGTTGATTATCGCTAATCAGTGTGTGCAATCTAGGGCTTACCGCAAAGCCTTCTGTGGCTAGCTGTATTGCAGGCGCAAACAACGTTTCCCACGGTAAGCGGCCATGCTGTGCATGCGCCATTTCCAACGCCCGCAGTACTCCCGGCGTACCTACAGACAAACCACTGTTAACGGCCTGTGTATAACTAAGCGGCTTACCTGCTTCTAAAAAGCGGTCTGCTGTTGCCTGTGCAGGCGCTGTTTCTCGGCCATCGTAGCTTTGCAATTGCGCCGTTGCCGCATCGTAATGCAATAAGAAAGCGCCACCACCTATGCCTGATGATTGTGGCTCTACCAAAGTAAGCACCGCCTGTGCGGCAATAATGGCATCTATGGCACTACCACCTTGCTCTAGCATGGTGTAGCCTGCTTGTGTCGCTAGGGGGTTCGCCGTCGCAAACATCTGGCGCGACCCTTGCACCAATTTCTGGGTGGTGTGTGCACTGGCCGCTTCTGGGGCAGTATCTGCCGCCGTCAACGTAGTGGAAGGCTGTAAGGCACACCCTGCTAGGGTAGCAACCGCTAACAGTAACGTCGCCAAATACCAGGGTTGCGTAGTTGCCTTCATCACTACCTCTTTACCAGTGCGATTACTGGAATGCTGTCTCTAAGAAACTGCGTAATTTGCGTGAATGTAAACGCTCACTTGGCATTTCTCGTACCATTTCTAGCGCGCGTATCCCTATGTGCAGATGCTGACCTACCTGCTTGCTGTAAAACGCATTGGCCATACCGGGCAACTTTAATTCGCCGTGTAGCGGCTTATCAGACACACACAGCAACGTGCCATATGGAATACGGAACCTAAAGCCGTTCGCTGAAATGGTGGCCGACTCCATATCTAGCGCAATGGCACGTGACTGCGACAACTTCAGCACCGGTTCGTGATGATCACGCAATTCCCAGTTACGGTTATCAATAGATGCCACTGTACCAGTACGCATAATGCGTTTTAATTCCCAGCCCGACAAGCCAGCGACTTCTGCCACCGCTTGTTCTAAAGGCACTTGGATTTCAGCCAATGGAGGAATAGGTACCCACAACGGTAGATCATCATCCAGCACTTTATCCTGACGTACATAGCCATGCGCCAACACGTAATCGCCCAAGCGCTGCGACGTACGCAACCCCGCGCAGTGACCCAACATCAACCATGCCGACGGGCGCAATACTGCCACGTGATCCGTAATAGTTTTAGCGTTAGACGGACCCACCCCAATATTGATTAAGGTAATGCCAGTATGGTCGTCGCGCATTAAGTGATACGACGGCATTTGCGGCTGGCGCGAGGCATGTGAGCCTTCTACTACCCCACCGGCACGCGTAATACGGTTACCCGGTTCGACTAACGCGGTATAACCACTATCCGGGTCCTCTAAGGCAGATTGCGCCCATTTGCAGAACTCATCTACGTAGAACTGGTAGTTGGTGAACAGTACAAATTTTTGGAAATACTCGGGGCGGGTTGCCGTGTAGTGCTGCAAGCGGTGCAACGAGTAATCAATGCGCGGCGCAGTAAAAGGGGCCAATGGTAATTCTTCGCCCGGTTTTCCTACCCATGTGCCATTCACAATGGCGTCGTCCATCACTTCTAGATCAGGCACATCAAAGTGATCACGCAACGTGTGTGCAGACGACTCGGGGTACACCGCTTCTACCGAGTTTTCGCCCGCTAAGCAAAAATGCAGCGGTATGGGCTGTTCGGACTCTGCAATCTCTACCGGCACACCATGGTTCTTCAGTAACAGTCGAATCTGGTCGCGTAAGTAGTCAAAATACAGCTCAGGTCTAGTGACTGTAGTGGCATACGCGCCTGGCTCTACGACATAGCCATAGGCCAAACGGCTGTCCACTTCTTGAAACGTGTCTACCCGTATACGTATTTGAGGATAGCAAGCGCGGTAACGCACACCTTGCGTAAACCCTTGCGCCATACACATTCTGAACTGCTCGCGTATGAAAGCGGTATTGCGTCGGTAAATTTCTACCAGTCGCCACACTGCCGCTTCGGCGTCCCAGAATTCTTCGGCCCCGATGACTGGGGGGGTAACCACTTTCACATCGTACTGCACCGATTCACGCATGATGTCCACAGCCTTAAACAAAAGTCCAGTGTATACAGGATTTATGACAATAGAGAAAACCCCAGTCTTTTAGGTATGTACGGGCTTTCCCCTATAAAAACATTCTAATACTAGGTATAGTCTTATAGAACACTGGAAGGTCTTATATAAGACCAAAGACATCACAGCCATGTATTCCTATGCAAGTCACTGTATTTATTGGTAAAAAATGAGAATTCGCGATTTATGAATAAATGGATTCTTTCAGGGCAACTTCCATTTTTCCGCGGCCATCGGGCCATTTTCTCGGCTCACCAGTCAATACTTATAGTAATGAGTGTTCTTACCAGAAGTACATTCAGAGCCACTATTCTGAATACCTATTCCTATTTTCGTGCCCTGCAGCGACCTTCCTGCCCGGGACTACCCTCCCGGTTTCAGCAAACTCTTAACTTTACGCAAAGGCAATCATGACCAAACGAATCACATGTGAAAGACTGCAGATTGCAGAAGCACTGCACCAATTCATCGAAAACGAAGCCCTACCCGGCACTGGCTTAGATTCCAAAACATTCTGGCAAGGCGTAGACAAACTGGTACACGACTTGGCACCGCGCAACCGCGAATTGTTGGCTGAGCGTGACCGTCTACAAGCTGAACTGGATACATGGCACGGCGCCAACCCAGGCCCCATCAACGATATGGGCGCATACAAAGCCTTTTTGAAACAAATTGGCTATCTGAAAGATGTTCCTGCGTCGGTCAAAGTAAACACCACCAACGTAGACACTGAAATCACCGAACAAGGTGGTCCTCAGCTAGTTGTGCCTATCATGAACGCGCGTTACGCACTGAACGCTGTGAACGCACGTTGGGGCAGCCTGTACAACGCGTTGTACGGTACCGATGCGATTTCCAACGACGGCGGCGCCGAAGCTGGTAAAGGTTACAACCCTGTACGCGGTGCCAAAGTTATTGCTTTCGCACGCAAATTCTTGAACGACACTATTCCTCTGAACCAAGGTTCTCACACTGACGCTACTCAGTACGCCATTGTGAACGGTGCATTGGAAGTCACACTGAAAGACGGCAGCAAAGCCACATTGGCTGATGCCTCCACATTGATGGGCTACCGTGGCGACGCGGCTAACCCAGAAGCGATTGTGTTTGGCCACAACGGCCTGCGTTTCGAGCTGCAAATCGACCGCAACGACGCTATTGGTAAAGACGACGCTGCTGGCGTGAAAGACGTGCTGCTAGAGTCCGCTCTGACCACCATCATGGACTGCGAAGACTCCGTCGCCGCTGTAGATGCTGAAGACAAAGTACTGGCCTACCGCAACTGGTTGGGTCTGGTAACCGGTACGCTGACAGAAGAAATCAGCAAAGATGGCCGTAGCTTCACGCGTAAGCTGAACGCTGACCGTAGCTACACCGACCTGCAAGGCAACGCTAAAACGCTGCCAGGCCGTTCCATGATGTTTGTGCGTAACGTGGGTCACTTGATGACTAACCCCGCCATCTTGGACGAGCAAGGCAACGAAGTACCAGAAGGCATCATGGATGCGATCTTCACTAACCTGATTGCGATGCGCGATCTAGAGTTGAAGAAAAACTCCCGCACTGGCTCCATCTACATCGTGAAGCCAAAAATGCATGGCCCTGACGAAGTAGCTTTCGCCAACGAACTATTTGCTCGTGTTGAAGACGTACTGGGTGTGCCACGCAACACCATCAAAATGGGTGTAATGGACGAAGAGCGCCGTACTACGGTTAACCTGAAAGCGTGTATTGATGCGGCTAACGAACGCGTAGTGTTCATCAACACTGGCTTCTTGGACCGCACTGGTGACGAAATCCACACCATCATGCGCGCTGGCCCTGTAGTACGTAAGGGCGACATGAAAACCCAGAAATGGTTGTCCGCTTACGAACGCAACAACGTACAAACAGGCTTAGAATGCGGCCTACGCGGTCGTGCTCAAATCGGTAAAGGGATGTGGGCAATGCCTGATCTGATGGCCGATATGTTGGTACAAAAAGTTGGTCACCTGAAAGCGGGTGGTAACACCGCTTGGGTACCTTCCCCAACAGCAGCAACGCTGCACGCACTGCACTACCATCAAGTTAGCGTAGACGACATCCAGAAAGGTATGGAAGGCCAGAAAGTAGAAGTTCTGGACGACATCCTGACTATCCCTGTGGCTACAGACACCAACTGGTCGGCTGAAGATATTCAGCAAGAACTGGACAACAACACCCAAGGTATTCTGGGTTATGTTGTACGTTGGATTGACCAAGGCGTAGGTTGCTCTAAAGTACCTGACATCCACAACGTAGGCTTAATGGAAGACCGCGCCACACTGCGTATTTCCAGCCAGCACATCGCTAACTGGATGCTGCACGGTATTGTGACTCCTGAGCAAGTAGATGCCACACTGCAACGCATGGCTGCTGTCGTAGACAAGCAAAACGCCGGCGACGCTCTGTACCGCAACATGGCAGGCAACTTTGAAACCTCCAAAGCGTACAAAGCAGCACGCGACCTGATCTTCAAAGGTCTGGAACAGCCTAACGGCTATACCGAACCTCTGCTGCATCAATGGCGCTTGGCACTGAAAGCTGAAGGCTAATCCCCTTTCGCATTGCCACTAGAAACGGGCTACCCATTGGGTAGCCCGTTTTGCATGCACGTTATACTTTCCAGCTCTCGTTATTGCCCACCTTCATTTTCCTGAGTAGTCATCCATGCCACGCTATAAACGCTATCTACTGCGCACGCTATTGCTAATAAGTGTATTGGCGAGCGTGGGAGCCTACTTGTTTTATGCCATACGCTACCAGCACTTGCATGTTCCCATCATGAATTGGTTTAGCGGGCAACAACAAAAACAAGACGAGTGGAATCGCCCAGAACACCGTGAGGATTCCTTCAATGTCGCCGACTATCGTTTAGCCTATTCACGCTCTATTAGTGAAATTGAAGATAACTTATCAGGGCTCAGTTATTGGGATGAACGTGGTGAATTATTAGCCGTATTAAATAGACCTCCTACTGTTCTTACACTGGATCTAGAAGGCCACATTACCGCGCACTATCCTTTAGATGGAATTTCAGATACAGAAGGCATTGCCTATCTGGGTAATGGGTACATTGCACTTAGTAACGAAAAACACGGAAAAATTGTTTTAGCGCATTTACCAGAGCAGCCAGGCACCATTGATTTACGTCGTGCGCCTACGTTTGCCTTGGGGCCTACAGACTCCGATAACAGCGGCTTAGAAGGCGTAGAGTATGACCGCCAACATGACCTGTTGTATGTAGTCAAAGAACACTCCCCCAAAGCGTTGTATCGTCTCGCCGGACTCTGTGCTGCAAAACCTCAGTGCTCTTTTGACGGCGTACAGGTGGAAGACCTTAGCCATTGGCTGCACTCGGTAGATTTTGTACACGATTTTTCTAGCGTGCTCATCGCGCCGCCACTGGGCCATGTCGTTTTATTAAGCGAGCAAAACCAGTCTTTGCTAGAACTAGACGACACCGGAGAACCTCGCAGCTACCGCCCCTTAAATCACCTGCCCGGCGACCTCAACATCCCACAAGCAGAAGGCATCACACTAGGCCCTAACGGTAGTTTGTATCTGGTCAGTGAACCCAATTTATTTTATGTGTTCACCCGTTGAATTCTTTTTTATGTGATTCTTTTGTGTATATATTTTTTAACAATTAATTTTTTATGATTCACACAATAAAAACCAATTAACTCACAGCAAGTGTGATTTAAAATAATTATCTTCGCCAAAATTAAGAATTCGTTACACGCAAAACCCACTTTCGCGCTGCTATACTACGTGCTGATTTTTTGCTATCAAAGAGAGCACGGGAAATGAAGAAAGTACTACTTATTGCGGCACTAACAGTGGGTTTGGCTGGTTGTGAAACACTAAACTCCGTAACCAAAAGCATTGACGACACTTTTGCCAGCGTTAACGATGCAATGGGTGGCGCTCCTATCACGGACACACCTGCTCAAATATGTGCAGAGATTCGCTCCAACAAAGCACGCGCTACTAACAAGTACATGGGCAAAACCATTGAAACCACTGGTCGCCTGACTTCCATCGAACAAAACGTGCTCGCAAAAAGCATGAGCAGCTTTAACTCCGACGTATGGGGTAGCGCTAAACAGTTCGATGTACGCGTCACCAACGGTCAGACTGAATTTTTGACACTGATCACCAAACGCCCAGCTCAGTTGGATGCGTTTAATCTGGGCGACTCCGTGACCATTAAAGGTCGTATCGAAAGCGTAGACGGTGGTAACAAAGGCTGCCGTATCGAGCTTGCCTCCGACCCAAGAATCACTAAAAACTAACTAGCCTACGTTTGGCCCGCGCCTCACGCTGCTGCATTTCTGCTTTCTCAACCAGCACGTCTTGTATGTAGCGTATGTGCCCTTGCGCGGCCAACAGCGCGTTATCAGCGGATCCTTGCATGATGGCCTCATACAGCGCTTGATGTTGCGCGATGAGGTCATCACGTATGTGTTGACCCTCTTGTACACCACCAAAGTTAATACGTACCTCTGGTCCTAGTACCTCGTAGGTATTACGGATGGTATGCAATAACACGGCATTGTGACTGGCTTCAGCAATCACCAAATGAAAGTGCGCATCGGCATCTTGGTGCTGCTGTTCGTTCGCACTGTGTGGTTCTTCATAATGCTGCTTCAACACCCTAAACGCTTCACGTAAGCGTTCTTTATCGGCGTCTGTCGCACGTAGCGCTGCGTAATACGAACACGCCCCCTCAACCATGTGCCGGAACTCCAGCAAATCACGTTGAGCATCGGCATTCGCCAACAACACGTTTTGTAATGGGTCGCGAAAAATAGCCCCCACCTCGTCGGCCACATAGGTACCGCCGCCATGCTGCGTCTGCAGCAAGCCCATTGCCACTAAAGAATGTATGGCTTCACGTACCGAAGGACGCGACACGCCAAAACTTTCCGCCAGCTCACGCTCGGCAGGTAACCGTTGTCCACGTACCCAAGCCCCCTCAAAAATCAGATTTTTGATTTTCTCTGCAATCTCATCTGATAACCGGGGACGCTTCATGATTGGTGTATTCATAAAACCGCAATTTCAGGTAAAGCGCTTACCTGTCCTCCTTTTTCTCATAATTATACGCTGTAGGAACAGGAAGGCAGCACACGATGCTCCACTTCTACAACCTGACAGGGTTTTCCCTTGAATTTCCCAAGCACAGCGCTAAATAGCTGATTTTATTTAGGGTTTTCCCTCGACTATAACCAAAAGCAAGAGCTCTGTATCTGCTTTGTTGTATAGCCCTACTGACTTTACCCCATTACAGTCATATGCCATACATGATTATGGTTATCACAAATAAAAAGGAGACTGCTACATGGAGACACATGCAAAAGTAGCACCCGTAGATGAACTGCTACCCGCAGGGAAACTCGGCTTACTGGGCTTGCAACACGTACTGGTTATGTACGCTGGTGCAGTCGCTGTACCCTTGATTGTAGGTAGAGCGCTCAATCTCAGCCCTGCAGAAGTATCTTTATTAATTGCTGCGGATTTGTTTGTCTGCGGTGTCATTACTATCATCCAGTCCTTAGGTGCCACCCAATGGCTAGGCATACGCCTACCGGTCATGATGGGCGTAACCTTCGCTGCCGTTGGCCCCATGGTATCCATGGCACACGCCAACCCAGGTCACGAAGGCGCACAACTACTCTTTGGAACCATTATCGGCGCGGGGATTATCACCGTAATTATCGCGCCGGTAGTCAGTCGTTTATTACGCTTCTTCCCGCCTGTAGTCACTGGCACCATCATCACCATGATTGGTATCACCCTGATGCGTGTGGGTATTAACTGGATTTTTGGTAACCCAGTAGGCCCTACCGCCCCCCAGTTGGTAGACCCCAACCACCTTGCATGGCTACAAGCGGTACAACAGGCAGCAGCGCCTGGATCTGCGCTACCGCCACCGCCAGACGGTTTGCTGCTAGCCGCTTCGGTTCCTAACCCACGCTACGCCGCCATGCCTGCTCTGAGCATTTCTGCGGTCGTACTGCTATCCATCTTGCTAATTGCTAAGTTCTGCCGTGGTTTCATGGCTAACGTCGCTGTGTTGCTAGGCATTGTGATTGGTGCCATCGTTGCTACGGCTATTGGCATGATGACCTACGAAAAGGTTGCTGCGGCGCCGTGGATCGATATCGTGCTGCCCTTTCACTTCGGTATGCCCAAATTCAACCTACTGTATATCCTGACTATGACCTTGGTCATGATTGTGGTGTTGATTGAGTCCACTGGTATGTTCTTAGCCTTGAGCGACATGACAGGCAAAAAGATCACCCAGCGTGAACTCGCCGCTGGTTTGCGTACAGACGGTGTGGGTACCATTGTGGGCGGTATTTTCAACACCTTCCCTTACTCCAGCTTCTCGCAAAACGTGGGCTTGGTGGCCGTCACGGGTATTCGTAGCCGCTTTGTGTGTGTGGCAGCCGGTGTGATTCTGATTGTCTTGGGCTTGCTACCTAAAATTGCCGCGCTCGTGGAATCTCTGCCTACCGCGGTGCTGGGTGGTGCGGGTATTGTGATGTTCGGTATGGTCACGGCTACAGGCATCCGTATCTTGTCGCAGGTGAATTACACCAGCAACCGCAACAACGCCATGATTGTGGCCATCTCTATTGGTTTTGGCATGATCCCGCTGGTGGCACCACACTTCAAACAGTGGATGCCTGAAGGCTTAGGACCACTGATTGAGTCCGGTATTTTGCTGACCTCTATTTGTGCTGTAGCCTTGAACCTGTTCTTTAACGGTGCCAATAAAGACACGCAACTCAGCGTAGATCCCGATGCTCCTACTGTAGATGCGCACGCCTCCTAAGCGGCTCCCACGTACTGCCTAGCGCCGTACGCTTTGGTGGCATCACATAGCACAACGCCCACAGGAATAATCCTTGTGGGCGTTGTGTTGTGCAGTATGTGACGACTTAGATTTGTGTCACAAACTTAGTCACCAAGTAACCATCAAAGGTTTCTGTACCGCCTTCGCTACCAATACCGCTGTCTTTCACACCACCAAATGGCGTTTCAGGCAATGCGCTACCGAAGTGGTTAATGTTGATCATGCCAGACTCAATACCTGTGGCCGCTTGATGCGCTGTTTGCAACGAGTTAGTAAACACGTAAGAAGACAAACCAAATGGCAGGTGGTTAGCCTTACGGATCACTTCGTCAGTATCCGAGAAAGGCACCACTGGGATCACTGGGCCAAAGGGCTCTTCAGTCATCAGCATGGAGTCTTCGCTCAGGTCCGTAATCACGGTTGGTGGGAAGAAGTTACCAATACCTTCCAGTTTCTCGCCACCCAACACCACTTTACCGCCGTGCTGAATCGCGTCTTCCACAAAACGCGCCATACGTGGCACGCTGCGTTGGTTAGCCAGTGGGCCCATTTGTGTTTCAGGGTCTAAACCGTTACCCACACGCACTTGCTTCAGGGCGTCTACGAATTCAGCCAAGAAACGGTCATAAATGTTTTTGTGCACGTAGAAACGGGTAGGCGATACACACACCTGACCTGCATTACGTACCTTGAAGTTAGCCAACTGTTTAGCAGCACGCTCTACATCGGCATCACCAAACACCAACACCGGTGAATGGCCGCCCAACTCCATTGTGGAGCGCTTCATATGTGCGCCGGCCAAGGCAGCCAGTTGTTTACCCACCGCCACCGAACCGGTGAACGAGATCTTACGCACTATAGGTGAGCGGATCAGGTAATCAGAAATAAACGGTGGATCACCCCACACAATGTTCAGTACGCCGGGTGGCAAACCTGCATCGTGGAAAGCTTGTGCAATAGCCATCACAGCGCTAGGAGCTGTTTCAGGGCCTTTCAGAATAATGGTACAACCCGCGCCGATGGCAGCGGAAATTTTACGAATAGCTTGGTTGTACGGGAAATTCCATGGGGAAAACGCTGCACATACACCAATAGGTTCACGCAACACCATTTGACGCACATCGGGGTTACGCGCAGGTACGATGCGGCCATAGATACGGCGGCACTCTTCAGCATGCCAGTCTGCGTGGTCGGCGCATGCCACTACCTCACCAACGGCTTCCGCTAACGGTTTACCCATATCTTGCGTAATGTTGCGGCCGATTTCCTGTGCACGTTCACGTGACAGTTGGGCTACCTTACGCAAAATCTCTGAACGCTGCATGGGGGAAGATTTTTTCCAGCTCTCAAACGCCTTCGCAGACGATTCCAGCGCCAAATCCAAATCTGCCTGTGTTGCCATTGGCAACTGCCCCAATACCTCTTGTGTGGCCGGATTCACTACCGGCATGGTCTCCCGCCCATTGGCCTCCACAAATTGACCATTGATATATAAAGCCAGCTTTTCGTACATGTTTGTCCCGTTATGCATTAGTAAATATTGTAAATATCGTCACGTGCACGCATTGTTCAATCGTGATTTTTCCACTATACCCGAACTGCTTTATGGGGTCATCGTTGTTGCGGTAGGCACACGATACAAGTCTTGGTTCAGGCCACCCTCTAGCTCCGTTGGCAGCACTGTACGCAACGAATCAAAGCCAATCAGCTGCACACCTTCAGCTTGTAATTCTTGTGTGATCTCTTCCGTGTAGGTAGCGGCCAATTCTTGGCTGTATAACCCGGCTTCTTTCGCTGTCTCGGCGATCAGCTCTTGCGTTGCAGAAGGTAACCCATCCAAGAACGTCTCACTGCCTAGCCACACGCTCACCGTAGGCTCGCCACCCATCGCCGACAGGTATCTCGCTGACTCCAGCCACCCATACTCATATAACGTAAACAAACTGCCTTCTGCCCCATCTACCGAGCCATAAGTCAGTGCAGAGGCCACCTCTTTGGGGTCTAACACCACAGGCGTCGCACCTTGTGCTTCTAACAATTGCTGCTGGACAGGACTAGCGGTGGTCGCAATTCTTAACCCCGCCAAGTCACTCAATTTATAGAGCGGCTTTTTCGCCAAAAACAAAGATGTGCCACCGTGATAATTATCCATGACCACCCTAAAACCCTGGTGACGCAGTGCTTGGCCATATGCCGCCAACAACGGCTCCATGGTGTGCTCAGGTAAGGTACTCAGCGCACCCGCATTCGGTATAGTACTTTCCTGAACTGGCAGTGCTACCAAAGCAATCACATTTTTACCGTCGGCCATATCTTCTATTGCTTGGGCTATATCGTGTTTGGCACGCGCATCGTAACGTAACACTACGTTCCCTTTACTACGCTCTTTGAGTAATGTGCTCCACTCTTTTACTACCTTAGTAGCAAAACCATTGGCATTACCGTCATGCACCACCTGTATCACTGTGGGTGACGCCCACACTACCAATGGCATACAGGCCAAACACAGGGCACGCACCAACATCACCCAAACTTTGCTTTTCTGCATGGTTACTTCTCTCCGCCACATAGTTCTTCTTTACACTACTAAACTGTACTACGCTCCTTCGCGTCAGGCTAAACAGTACCCTACCTGTAGGCTAGGCTTACACTTTTTTTGCGATTGGTATCATTCCATGACGTGTTTTAACGAGTTTACGTTTATACACGTTCCGGACTTGCCAGAGGTAGAGCGGCTTCTGTACAGTTTCACTTAGCTACGTTACAAGCGCGCCGCACTACCCTGTGGGTTAGCGTAAAAACGTTACAATGCACCATCACTGGATTTTCACTGCATTTCATGAACAGCTCTTCTTCCGATACGTTGCTGAAGTTCGAATCTGCGTCGCTAGGCTACGGCCCCTTTACCGTGCTGAGCGACATAGATATTGACGTTAAGCGTGGCCAAGTAGTGGCCATGATGGGTGGTTCTGGCTCAGGAAAAACCACATTGATGCGTGCGGCCACACGCCAAATCGTGGCACAAAGCGGTAACGTTTATGCTTTTGGTCAAAATTTGGCCACATTAAACGACCAAGAAGTACGCCATGCCAGACAACGCATGGGGGTACTGTTTCAACAAGGCGCTTTGTTCACCGACTTAAATGTCTTTGAAAACGTTGCTTTTCCACTGCGTGAGCACGCAAGCCTGTCTGAAGAACAAATACTAGAACGTGTACTAGGTAAATTAGATGCCGTAGGGTTACGTGCAGCGGCACACCTACAAATTTCTGAAATTTCTGGTGGCATGGCGCGCCGTGTCGCCTTAGCGCGTGCCATTGTGCTAGAACCTGAGCTCATTTTGTACGATGAGCCTTTTGCAGGTTTAGACCCTATTTCCTTAGGCATTACTGCACAGCTAATACGCGACCTTACTGATAAGCTGAACTGTGCTTCGGTACTGATTACACACGATGTGCCCGAATCCTTTGCGATTGCAGACCACGTATATGTAGTGGGCCAAGGCAAACTGATTGGTCATGGCACACCTGAGCAATTGCAAGAGTCTACCGATCCTTATATTGCCCAGTTCTTGCATGGTGAGCCGGATGGCCCCATCGCCTTTAACTACCCAGTGACGCCTGCGTTTAACGACTGGTTAAATACACAACGCCGCTCATGATAAAACTGCTCTCCCCTATCACGGCTCTAGGCCGCTTTGTCAGATTGAGCATTCATGGTTTGGGTGCTTTCACGCGCTTGCTGTTTGCCATCTTGGCACGCTCAGGCATCGCGTTAAAGCGCCCCGGCTTGGTGTCTCAACAAATACACTTCATCGGCAATTACTCGCTGCTGATTATTGCTATTTCTGGCCTGTTTGTTGGTTTTGTATTGGGTCTGCAAGGCTATTACACGCTTAGCCGTTACGGTTCCGAAGAAGCCTTGGGGCTGTTGGTTGCGCTATCACTTAGCCGCGAGCTGGGCCCTGTAGTCACCGCCTTACTGTTTGCTGGGCGCGCAGGTACCTCATTAACCGCCGAAATTGGCCTAATGAAAGCCGGTGAACAGCTTACCGCCATGGAAGTCATGGCCGTGGACCCTATTCGACGCGTTTTAGTACCCCGTTTCTGGGGTGGTTTTATCGCTATGCCTATTTTGGCTACCGTATTCTCAGCCGTTGGCGTGATCGGCGGCTGGATTGTGGGTGTACCCATGATTGGCATTGACCCAGGCTCTTTCTGGTCTCAAATGCAGTCTGGCGTTGATATTTTTGATGATGTCTTAAACGGTGTTATCAAAAGCATTGTGTTCGGTTTGGTAGTCACGCTGATCGCCCTGTATACAGGCTGGACAGCCAAAGCAACACCCGAGGGTGTTTCCCGTGCCACGACCCGTACTGTGGTCGCCGGCTCCTTAGCCGTGCTCGGTTTGGATTTCCTGCTTACAGCACTGATGTTCAGCAATTAAAATTTTTACGGATACGTATCATGTCACGCGAAAGATCTGATTTTCTTGTAGGCCTGTTTGTGCTGATAGGCCTTGTCGCCTTAGCCTTTCTGGCACTGCGCGCAGGCAACCTGAGCTCTTTCTCATTTGCGCCTACCTACCAAGTGCAAGCCTCCTTCAATAACTTGGGTGGCCTGAAAATACGCGCACCCATCAAAAGCAGTGGTGTAGTAGTTGGTCGCGTCACCAACATCGCTTTTGATAACGAAGACTTCAAAGCCTTGGTCACCATAGAGCTTGAAGACCGCTACCAATTCCCTGATGACAGCTCGGCGTCTATCCTGACTTCTGGCTTATTGGGTGAGCAATACATTGGTATCACTCCCGGCGGCAGCGATGATCCACTGCGTAACAATGGCGTGATTCCCTATACACAAAGCGCTGTTGTACTGGAAGAGCTCATCAGTAAATTCCTCTATAACAAAGCTGGCGAATAACCTCCATACACCCGTATAAAGAGTGCGTCCAAAAAACGACTCTACGGTCTTTTTGCTATATATAGGACTCCAGCATCTGGTATCTTTGTCACTCTTTACAACGGATTTTTGATCATGAACGTCACACAGCAAGCCTCGCCCCCTCTTTATAAACGTCCTCTAGCCATTGGCTCTACTTTGGCGGCGCTGGCGTTGGTGAGCGGCTGTGCAACCGTGAACAATCCTAACCCTAGGGATCCGTTTGAAAGTTACAACCGGACCATGTACACGATCAACTACAACATTGATCAAGCCTTGTTCCGCCCTATTGCCTCGGCCTACCACACCCTGACCCCCCAGCCTGCTCAGAACTGTTTCCGTAACATGTTCAATAACTTGGGTGATATTTGGTCTGCTGCTAACAGCTTCTTGCAAGGTAGACCGCACGACTTCTTTAACACCTTGGGCCGTGTGCTGTTCAACACCACCATGGGTGTGGGCGGCTGTTTCGACGTAGCGTCACAAATGGGCTCCAAACGTATTCCTAACGACTTTGGCACCACGCTGGGCGTATGGGGTATTCCAACGGGTCCATACATAGAACTGCCACTGTTAGGCCCAAGCACACTGCGCGACACCGCTGGTTATGTGACCGTATTTGCTGGTATTGATAGCCTGACTGAAGTAGTACCAATCATGGCAATCAAAAACGTACCTGTACGTAACTCGCTAATGGGGCTGTACATCATCAATATGCGTTCCAACTTGTTGGATGCCGACGAGTTGGTAAACGATGTAGCACTGGATCGCTACAGCTTCATCCGTGACGCTTACCTGCAACGACGCGACGCCATGGTAGATAGCCGTCGTGACGGCGGTACGGCTGGCGAGGCTTCGCTACCCGACTACGGTGACGATGAAGACTACGACGACGATAGCACTACCACTACCGCTCCAGCACCCGCACAAGACTGAAGGTTGAAACAATGATGCTTACTACTATTTTTAGACTGCCTGCTCTCTTGCTCATGGCCTTTAGCCTGACACTGTTCAGCCCATTGGCAAGCGCACAAAATATCGACGCAAACGCCGCGCCACAAGACTTCGTAGAAGCAGTGGCTAGCACAGCACTGTCGGCCGTTAAAAACGATGCAGCGGCTCGCCAAGGCGACCGTGAGGCCGTTAAAGTACTGATAGAAAACTACGTATTGCCTTACGTTAACTTTGAGAAAACCACACGTTTGGCCGCTGGCCGACACTGGCGTACCGCCACACCAGAGCAGCGTCAAAATCTGGTTGATGCGTTTAAGAACACACTGATCCGCACCTACAGTGGTGCCATGGCCAAAGTAGACGACAACTCCAGCATTTCCATGCAACCGTTTCGCGGTGATGCCTCGGCAAATGATGTAGTGGTGCGTTCCATGATCAACCAAAGCAACGGCCCAGCTGTTGCTGTCGATTACCGCTTGGAAAAAACACCCGAAGGTTGGAAGGTGTACGATCTGAACGTAGAAAACATCTGGCTCATTCAGAATTACCGCAACCAGTTCAATGACCAGATTGCTCAAAACGGCATAGATGGCCTGATCAACGCGTTGAATCAGCAAAACCGCTAATCCTGCGCTACACTTGATCGGATCACCTCTGCCTTTCCGATCCTAACTCTATGCAGAGTCGGGTTTACTAATAAGCCCGGCTCTTTGTGCTTTCATGTCCGCCATTCTGCTTGAAAACGTTTCAAAAACCTTCAGCCCAAAGCGCCCCATGCTGCCGTTTTTGCGCTCAGCCAAGGCCGCAGAAACCCCGCCTTTTCAGGCACTGAAGGACGTCTCTCTGCGCATTGAGCCCGGGGAGTTTTTTGGTTTGTTAGGCCCTAATGGCGCTGGCAAAACCACCATGATTTCCATTTTGGCTGGTATCACTAAAGCTACCCAAGGTACGGCTAAGGTGTATGGCTACGATGTGCAAAGCGAATACAGGCAATCACGCCGCGCATTGGGCGTAGTGCCTCAAGAACTGGTGTATGACCCGTTTTTCACGGTACGTGAAACACTACGTTTACAGTCTGGCTACTTTGGCCTACGCAACAACGACGACTGGATTGACGAAATTCTGCACCATTTGGGCTTAAGCGATAAAGCCAACTCCAACATGCGAGCCTTATCCGGTGGGATGAAGCGCCGTGTACTGGTGGCTCAAGCCTTGGTGCATAAACCCCCCGTTATTATTCTGGATGAACCCACAGCCGGTGTGGACGTAGATTTACGCCGCAACCTATGGGAATTCATCAGCAGCCTAAATCGCGCGGGCCATACGATTTTGCTCACCACCCACTACTTGGAAGAAGCCGAGGCACTGTGTGGTCGCATTGCCATGCTGAAAGCAGGTGAAATCATCGCGCTAGACACCACGGCGAACCTGCTGAAAAATGCGGGTAGCCACGATTTAGAAGAAGCCTTTGTACGTATCATGCATGGCGAACAACTGAATGAGGGATTGGCATGAACACACAACCTACGCCCACCAAGCGCTGGGGTGTGCCTGACCAAGACAGCCTAACGCAACTCGCGCAAGACTCCTTACCACCGTTGCAAACGCAACCTGGTGGCTCGGGCTTTCCCACACTGCTGTTTAAAGAGCTGAAACGCTTCTGGAAAGTAGGTGGGCAAACCATGGCAGCACCGGTATTGTCTGCCTTGCTGTACTTGCTGGTATTCGCGCACATTCTAGAAGGGCGCGTGAATATCTACGACAAAATCCCGTATACCGCTTTCTTGATCCCTGGCTTGATGATGATGAGCATGCTGCAAAATGCGTTTGCGAATCCATCCTCATCGCTGGTGCAAAGTCGTATGGGTGGAAACCTCATTTTCATCTTGCTACCACCGCTGTCGCACTGGGATATTTTCGCTGCCTACTTGTTGGCCTCTATTATTCGTGGTCTGGTCGTAGGTATTGCGATTGGCGTAGTCTCGCTATTTTTCATCCCTTTGCAAATTTACAGCTACGTTTGGGTGCTGACCTTTGCGATTTTATCCTGTGGCGTCATGGGTGCTCTGGGTATAATTGCAGGCTTATGGTCTGAAAAATTTGATCAGCTTTCAGTGTTCCAGAATTTTTTGATCATGCCGGCGACCTTCTTGTCTGGCGTGTTCTATTCCATACACAGCCTGCCACCTTTTTGGCAGACGGTATCGCACTGGAACCCTATTTTCTACACCATCGATGGCTTCCGTTATGGCTTTTTTGCCATATCCGACGCCTCCCCTTGGCACAGTCTGGCCGTGGTTGGGTCCGTGTTCGTCGTACTGTGCCTGATCCTGCTACGCATGCTCATTTCGGGCTATAAATTACGGAATTAATTATGTTGCCGACACCTGAACTCGTACGCCAGTACATTGCCGACAACCTTGACTGTGAACATGTTGAAGTCACAGGCGACGGTGCCCATTTCGAGGCCATTATCGTAAGCCGTGAATTCGAAGGCAAACGCGCTATCGCCCGTCACCAACGTGTATACAAAGCATTGGGTAACCGTATGGATGCTGAAATCCATGCATTATCCATGCGCACTCTTACTCCCGACGAATACAAGGCTGAACAGAATGGATAAACTGCGCATCACCGGTGGTCAACGCTTAAACGGAGAGATCACCGTATCCGGTGCCAAAAATGCCGCCCTGCCTATACTTTGCGCGACGTTACTGACAGCCGACACAGTTACGCTACACAACGCGCCAGAGCTGCGCGACATCGACACCACCCTAAAACTGCTGAGTCAGTTAGGTGTGCATGTAGAACGCAACGCTGAAAGTGTCACCATACAAGCCAATGAACTAAACAGTTTGGAAGCCCCGTACGAACTGGTGAAAACCATGCGTGCGTCCATTCTGGTGCTGGGCCCCTTGCTGGCCCGCTTTGGCGAGGCGCGCGTAAGCCTACCTGGTGGCTGTGCCATTGGCCAACGCCCTGTGGATCAGCACATCAAAGGCTTGGAAGCCATGGGTGCCGATATACATATAGAGCACGGTTTCGTCGTTGCCAAAGCCAAACGCCTGAAAGGCGCGGTGATCCGTACTGACATGGTTACCGTTACCGGTACAGAAAACTTGCTGATGGCCGCTACTTTAGCCGACGGCGAAACCATTCTGGAAAACGCAGCACGCGAGCCTGAAATTGTAGACTTGGCCGAACTGCTGATCGCCATGGGTGCCAAAATCAGTGGCCACGGTACCGACCGCATCACCATCCAAGGTGTAGAACGCCTACACGGTGCCGAGCACACCATCATGCCTGACCGCATTGAAGCAGGTACCTTCCTGTGCGCGGTAGCGGCTACTGGCGGTGACTTGATGCTGCGTCGTGCCTGCCCCGATACCTTAGGTGCCACGCTAGACAAACTGCGTGAAGCAGGTCTGCATATTGAAACCGGCCCAGACTGGGTACGCGGCACTATGCACGGCCGCCCTAAAGCAACGGGTTTCCGTACCAGCGAATACCCCAGCTTCCCTACCGACATGCAAGCTCAGCTAATGGCGTTAAACACCATTGCTGACGGTACAGCCATGGTAGTGGAAACTATTTTTGAAAACCGTTTCATGCACGTACAAGAACTGATCCGCTTGGGTGCACAGATAGAAATCGATGGTAATGCCGCCGTAGTAACGGGCGTGAGCCAATTGTTGGGAGCCCGTGTGATGGCAACCGACCTGCGCGCATCCGCCAGCTTGGTCATCGCAGGCCTTGCGGCTAAAGGCGACACCATTATCGAACGTATCTATCACTTAGATCGTGGCTACGATCGCATGGAATCCAAACTGCAAGCAGTAGGTGCCCGCATTGAGCGCCTAACGAAGGAAGAAGAATGAGCCCAGCCAGTGCAAGTCGTCCACTGACCTTGGCACTTTCCAAAGGCAGGATTTTTGATGAAACCCTGCCTTTGCTGGAAGAAGCCGGTATTAAGGTGTTGGAAAGCCCAGAAACATCGCGCAAGCTGATTCTGCCTACCAACTCGCCTGATCTACAAATCATTATTGTGCGCGCCACCGACGTACCTACGTATGTGCAATACGGTGCTGCACATATTGGTATTGCAGGTAAAGACGTGCTGTACGAACACAGTGAGCATCATCCCGGTGGTATTTATCAGCCCATCGATCTGAACATCGCCCGTTGCCGCATGAGCGTGGCCGTGGCTGAGGGTTTTGACTACGACAACGCCGTACGTAAAGGCTCACGCCTGCGTATCGCCACAAAATACACCCGTGCCGCACGCGAACACTTTGCGTCCAAAGGGGTGTACGTAGACCTGATCAAACTGTACGGTTCTATGGAATTGGCTCCCTTGGTAGGGCTGGCTGACGCCATTGTTGACTTGGTTTCCACCGGTAGCACCTTACGTGCCAACCACTTAGAAGAAGTGGAAGAAATCGCCCAGATTTCCTCGCGCCTCATTATTAACCAAGCCGCCATGAAAACCCGTCAGACTGAATTGCAGCCTCTGATCAACGCTTTTATGCGCGCAGCGGTTGAACCCCCCCAGAACTAGACGATCTCGGATACACTAAACTGTACCCTGTTGTTTCTCTTTTGATTTGTACCATGTCCATGATCCGCCGTTTGAACACGACATCTGCCCAGTTCGACCAAGAACTGCGCGACTTGCTGGCTTATGAAGCCACACAAGATGATTCCATCGAGCAAGCCTGTAAAACCATTCTGCATGCTGTGCAGCATCGTGGTGATGAGGCCTTGCTAGAGTTCACACAGCGTTTTGATCATGTACCGGCACAATCCATCGCTGATTTGGTCATTTCCACCGACGAGTTACAGCAGGCGCTAAACACGTTGCCTGCTGAACAACGTAGTGCACTAGAAAAAGCCGCCGAACGCGTACGCTCCTACCACGAGAAACAACGCACTAGCGACTGGTCTTACACCGAAGCGGATGGCACTGTACTAGGCCAAAAAATCACACCACTGGATCGCGTAGGCTTATACGTACCCGGTGGTAAAGCGGCGTACCCATCTTCTGTATTAATGAACGCCATGCCTGCCAAAGTGGCGGGCGTGAAAGAACTGGTGATGGTAACGCCCACCCCTAAAGGCGAGCGCAACCAGTTAGTACTGGCAGCCGCTGCATTAGCGGGTGTGGATAAGGTGTACACCATTGGTGGCGCACAAGCCGTGGCTGCTCTGGCTTACGGCACACAAACCATTCAACCTGTGGACAAAATTGTTGGCCCAGGTAACGCCTATGTGGCAGAAGCCAAACGTCGCGTCTTTGGCGTCGTAGGCATAGACATGATTGCTGGCCCTAGCGAAATCCTGATCATCGCTGATGGCAGCACACCCGCCGAGTGGGTAGCGATGGACTTGTTCTCGCAAGCCGAGCACGACGAACTGGCACAATCTATTTTGCTGTGTCCAGACGCTGCCTACCTAGACGCAGTAGAAGCCGCTATTGCCAACCTGATCACCACCATGCCGCGTGAAGCCATCATCCGCCAAAGTCTGCAAGACCGTGGCGCGCTGATCTTAGTACGCGACTTGGACGAGGCATGTAACGTTGCCAACCACATTGCCGCCGAACACTTGGAAATTTCTACTCAAGAACCCGAGCGTTGGGCACAAAAAATTCGCCATGCGGGCGCAATCTTTATGGGTCCCTACAGCTCTGAGTCGCTAGGCGACTACTGCGCAGGCCCCAACCACGTATTGCCCACATCGCGTACCGCGCGTTTCTCATCGCCTTTGGGTGTATATGATTTCCAGAAACGCAGCAGCTTAATTAATGTCTCGCAGGCCGGCGCTCAAACGCTAGGCCCTATTGCCGCTACACTCGCTAAAGGCGAAGGGCTATTTGCCCACGCTGCTAGTGCAGAATACCGGCTCAAACCTTAACCCCGGTCTGGTTACCGTTTTGTTATGCGTACAGCTGAAGTTTCCCGTAATACCAATGAAACCCGTATCCGTGTTGCCATCAATATTGATGGCACCGGCCGCCATAGCCTAAACAGCGGCGTACCTTTTCTGGACCACATGCTGGACCAGATCGCACGCCATGGTCTGATTGACCTGGATGTATCCTGTGACGGAGACACCCACATTGATGACCACCACACTGTAGAAGATATTGGCATTGCACTGGGTAAGGCTTTTGCCCAAGCCGTTGGCAACAAAGCAGGTTTGCGCCGTTACGGCCACTCCTACGTGCCACTGGACGAGTCCTTAAGCCGTGTAGTAATTGATTTCTCCGGCCGTCCTGGTCTGTTTTACTACGTCAACTATACGCGTGCCCGTATTGGTAATTTTGATGTGGACTTAGCCCGCGAATTCTTCCAAGGCTTTGTTAACAACGCCAACGCTACTGTACACATCGATAATCTACGTGGCGAAAATGCACACCACCAGTGTGAAACCATTTTCAAAGCCTTTGGCCGTGCATTGCGTATGGCACTGGAAGTAGACCCACGCAGTGAAGGCATCATCCCCTCCACTAAGGGCGTACTCTAACCCTCACTCTCTTGGCTATCCATCGTGAGTACGATCGCTATCGTCGATTACGGCATGGGCAACATTCACTCTGTTGCCCGCGCTCTTCAAGCAGCAGCCCCCGAGGCCACCATTTCACTGGCCAGCACACCCGCACAACTACAGCAAGCCGATAGGCTAGTACTGCCCGGACAAGGTGCCATGCCTGATTGCATGCGTTCCCTACAACAGTCCGGTTTGCTGCATACTTTGCGTGAACAGGCCAACCTCAAACCCCTATTAGGCATCTGTGTAGGTGAGCAAATGTTGTTCACCCATAGCGATGAAGGCAATACTGACTGCCTTAACCTGTTTGAAGGTGATGTGGTACGCTTTCATGGACCGGCTTTTTATCACCCCGAACAGCAGCGCCAAGGGCTTAAGATTCCCCACGTAGGGTGGAATCAAGTTTTTCAGCAACAAGCGCATCCGTTATGGGTAGATATAGCTCAAAATAACTACTTTTATTTTGTACATAGCTATTACGTAAAGCCAGTTGCCACTACACTATGCGCAGGAAGCACCCATTATGGCTATGCTTTCACCAGTGCAGTCGCGAAAGATAATATTTTTGCTGTGCAGTTCCATCCCGAGAAAAGCGCACAAGCAGGTTTACAGTTACTGCACAATTTTGCACACTGGAAACCTTAACTTAACCCGCATCGCGGCTTTTTCTTTTCGTTTACTACTTAGACATTAACGCTAGAGATCATGCTTTTAATCCCCGCCATCGACCTACAAGACGGGCGTTGTGTACGCCTACGCCAGGGCGACCTGGAAGACGCTACTGTATTTTCCGATGATCCCGGTGCCATGGCAACACAGTGGCTTGAACAAGGCGCGCGACGCCTGCATCTGGTGGATTTGAACGGCGCCGTATCCGGCAAACCGGTAAACCAGGCCGCGATCAAATCCATTTTGGCCGCCATTGACGAAGAAATCCCCGTACAAATTGGCGGTGGTATTCGTGACCTGAACACCATTGAAGCGTATCTGGATCAAGGCCTAAGCTACGTCATCATCGGCACTGCTGCCGTGAAAAACCCCGGTTTTCTGCGTGATGCATGCAGCGCCTTCCCCGGCCAAATCATCGTAGGTTTGGACGCACGCGACGGCAAAATTGCTACCGACGGTTGGAGCAAACTTAGCCGCCACGATGTACTGGATATGGCCAAGAAATTTGAAGACTACGGCTGCGACTCCATCATTTACACCGATATCGGTAGAGATGGCATGTTGAGCGGTGTCAACATTGAAGCTACTGTCGCGCTATCGCGCCACGTCAGTATCCCTGTCATCGCCTCTGGTGGTGTCGCCAACCTCAAAGACATTGAGGCCTTGTGCGAAGTAGAACATGAAGGGATCGAAGGTGTAATTCTGGGCCGTAGCCTGTATGAAGGCACTCTGAACTTTACTGAAGCCCAAAACTTCGCGGACGAGTACGAAGCATGAGTCAAACCAACACCCACAGTTGCCGCATTATCCCTTGCCTTGATGTAAACGCTGGTCGTGTAGTGAAAGGCGTGAATTTTGTGGACCTAGTGGATGCAGGCGATCCCGTTGAAATTGCCCGTCGCTACAACGAGCAAGGTGCTGATGAAATCACCTTGCTGGACATCACTGCAACCACAGAAAACCGTGACCTGATCCTACCTATTATTGAAGCGGTAGCCAGCCAAGTTTTCATCCCCTTAACTGTGGGTGGTGGTGTACGTGAAGTAGGCGACATTCAACGTTTGCTGAATGCTGGCGCAGACAAAGTCTCGATTAACAGCGCCGCTGTAGCCAACCCTGACTTAGTGCGTGCTGCGGCTGAACACTACGGCTCACAGTGCATCACCGTTGCTATCGATGCGCGTCGCGTGTCTGCAGAGGGTGAGCCTGCTCGTTGGGAAGTACACACCCACGGCGGTAAAAAAGGCACAGGCTTAGACGTTATAGAATGGGCTAAGCGCATGGCAGATTTAGGAGCAGGGGAGCTGTTGCTCACCAGCATGGACAAAGACGGTACGAAGTCTGGCTTTGACCTTGAGCTGACCCGCGCTGTATCAGACGCCGTGTCTATTCCGGTAATTGCCTCCGGTGGCGTAGGGTCGTTAGAGCATTTGGCAGAGGGCGTATTGCAGGGTGGCGCAAGCGCCGTCTTGGCCGCCAGTATTTTCCACTACGGCACCTACACTATCCCACAAGCTAAAGCGTATTTGGCTGAACGCGGCATACAGGTTAGGGCATAACATGACTCCAGACTGGCTAGCTGAGGTGCACTTTGATGAGCAGGGTCTGATCCCTGCCATCGCCCAAGACGCCCACACCGGTGCCATTTTGATGGTGGCGTGGATGAACAGTGACGCCTTAGCAGAAACCGTCGCCACGAATCGTGCGGTGTATTGGTCCCGTTCTCGCCAGCGTCTGTGGCGCAAAGGTGAAGAATCTGGACATACACAAAACTTAAAAGAAATTCGGCTAGACTGTGATGGTGATGTGATTTTGCTGCGCGTAGAACAACTGGGCGGCATTGCATGTCACACAGGCCGGGAAAGCTGTTTTTACCAGCGCCTGGAGTCCGATGAACAAGGCCAACCTTACTGGAAGTCTGTAGACCCAGTATTGAAAGACCCTTCCTCTATTTACAAATGACCACCGATTACCGTAACGTCTTAAGCCAATTGGCTGATCTGCTGGAAACTCGTCTACCCGCTAACGGCGGTGACCCACAAACGTCATACAGTGCTCGTTTGCTGGCTAATGCACCTGACGCATTTCTCAAAAAAATTGGCGAAGAAGCCTGCGAACTGGTGATGGCTGCCAAAGACAATACGCCTGATCGTATCGTGTCAGAAACTGCAGACCTCTGGTTCCACTGCTTGGTTGCTCTAACTCACTACCAGATCCGCCCGGAAACTGTGCTTGCCGAGCTGGCTCGCCGCCAAGGGCTGTCTGGTTTAGAAGAAAAAGCCCAGCGCAGTAAAGACTAAGCACCTGTTTCAGCAAGTGCTGTAAACTTAGGTTTGACTCCCAATTTTTCACTTGTCTATACGTTATGAGCGAAAACTGCCTGTTCTGTAAAATCATTGAAGGTGCAATTCCTTCCGCTAAGGTTTTCGAGAACGACGAATTTGTTGCTTTCAAAGACATCAACCCTGTTGCTCCCGTGCATATCTTGCTGGTGCCTCGTCATCATGTAGTGTCCTTGCAAGACGTGAACTCTGCTGATGCCACATGGCTAGGCAAAATGATGGCACTGGTACCGCAAATCGCTAGCGAAAACGGTTGCCGTCCAGGTGCAGAGGGCGGCTTTAGAGTCGTTATCAATAGTGGAAACGATGGTGGTCAAGAAGTTGGCCACCTGCATGTACATATTATTGGGGGCCCACGCCCCTGGAAATCCACGGCTACCGCCGTTGCCTAACTTGCGGAGAACAACATGGGAAGTTTTAGTATCTGGCACTGGCTGGTTGTACTAGTCATTATTGCTCTGGTTTTTGGTACCAAAAAATTACGCAACGTAGGTGAAGACCTAGGCGGCGCTATCAAAGGCTTCAAAAAAGGTATGAAAGATGCACAAACCGACGAACAGCCTGAAGCTGTGACTCAAAAAGTGCAAGATACCACCACCATTGATGTGCAAGCCAAGGAAAAACAGGATACCTAAGGGTTCCACCTTTTAAGGTTTTGCCACGCTTATGTTTGACATTAGTTTCAGTGAACTGCTGCTGATTGCTGTTGTTGCCCTGATTGTGCTCGGCCCCGAGCGCCTACCTAAAGTAGCGCGCACGGTAGGGCACTTGATGGGGCGTGCCCAACGTTATATGAACGATGTAAAAACGGACATACAACGTGAAATGGATCTGGAAGAAATCAACAAACTGAAAAACCAGATGAAAGACGCCGCCGACTCGGTACGAAACTCGGTCAATGACGGCGTAAATAGCATCAAAGATCCACTGGCTGAGGCACAGCAAGCACTCTCGGACCTACCCAAGTCCCTAGATACTCCTACGGAGCCCATTGCCGCAGAACCCGAGAAAAAAGCAGCATTACCTGAAACAACGACAGCCGCTGAACCTGCAACTGTCAGCACACCAGACAACGCTAATAAGGCCAAAGAATGACCCAAGAGCAATCTGGTGACACCTTTATTTCGCACCTAGTCGAATTACGCAGCCGCTTAATGCGTGCTGTATTAAGCGTACTTGTGGTCTTCTTCGTGCTGTTCATGTATCCCGGGCCATCTGTTATTTATGACATATTGGCGCAGCCCATGCTGGCTTCATTGCCGCAAGGCACCCGCATGATCGCAACCGGCGTGATCACGCCGTTTATGGTGCCCGTCAAAGTGACGCTATTAGCGTCATTTATGGTGGCCTTACCTATTGTGCTGTACCAAGGCTGGGCGTTTGTGGCACCGGGGCTATACAAACACGAGAAACGTCTGGCGTTGCCACTTATTTTCTCTAGTACCGTACTGTTTCTGGCAGGGATGGCCTTTTGTTATTTCGTGGTCTTTAAAACGGTTTTCCATTTCATTGCCACCTTTGCGCCTGACTCTATTACCCCAGCACCGGATATAGAAGCCTATCTGAACTTTGTCATGACTATGTTCTTGGCTTTCGGCATTACCTTTGAAGTACCCATTGCTGTGATTTTGCTGGTTAAAACCGGTATGACTAGCGTTGCTAAACTGCGTGAAGTACGTGGTTATGTGATTGTGGGTGCTTTCATTATTGCGGCAGTGGTGACACCACCGGATGTGGTCAGCCAATTCCTGCTAGCCGCACCACTGTGCTTGCTGTATGAACTGGGCATTATCTTTGCCAGTTTCATGAAGAAACGCGAAACCGATTCTGATTCAGACTCCCGCGAACTAGAAGCCTAAACACCTCCCCCACAAGCCGCTTTATGCGGCTTGTTTGTTTTGTGCATCACCACTATTTCGTTAACCTACCTATCGGTAGGTAGGGATGCTAGAATACGTGTTCTTTACACTTAAAAAAACACAGCAATCCATGTCTGCTGCTCTTTCTCCGTCTGCCGAGCGTATTTGCCAAGCGGCCATACTGCATTTTTCAGAGCACCACTACGATAGCGCCTCCTTAAATGAGATCGCTACGGCTGCAGGTATACGCAAAGCCTCCTTGTATGCGCATTTCAAAAGCAAAGACGAACTGTATCTGGCCGCGTTCAATCGCGCGTTAGCGGTTGAGCTTGAGCATGTACAACATTGCTTTGCACACCCCAACGCCGCGCCATTAGGCTTGCATTACTGCCACAGCCTACAAGAACGCTATGCCCACGCCCCAACCTTACGTTTCGTGCTGCTGGCCGCCTACTTGCAACCTGCCTCACTTAAAGCCGCCTTAGACGAGGGCTACGAAGACTACTTGCAACTGCTGCAAGACCGCTTTAGTGACGCTTTACTGCAAGCACAACCGGCATTAACGGCTCATCCCGCCGCCATCACCCAATTTAGTATTGCGTACCTAGGCATCGTAGACAGCCTACACGTCAAACTGATCTACACCGATGGCAACGACTTCCAAGCCAGACTGACAGCACTGGAAATGCTGCTCTCTGCTTCCTTGCAACACACTCTGCACACGCTGTAACCCATGACCTCCCATCGCCATACCGCCGCAGGCGGTCTTTCTTTATCCCTAATCTTGCTGCTTGCCCTGTTTACCGCCATGGATGCCATGGCCATAGACATGTACTTGCCCAGCATGCCCGCCATCGCCCTAGGCTTTGACGTTTCAGCAGGGCGCGTACAACAAACGCTGTCCATTTTCTTAATAGGCTTAGCAGTAGGGCAAGCCGTATACGGCCCCTTATTGGATAGATACGGCCGCCGCCTACCTATGCTGGTAGGGGTAGTAATTTTTATCGCAGGCTCTGTGGTTGCCGCCTTAGCGTCTAGCATCGAATGGCTATTAGCTGCCCGCTTCCTACAAGCATTAGGGGCGGCAGCAGGGCTAGTCACGCCACGCGCCATTGTGTCGGACCGCTGCACCTTAGCAGAGTCTGCGCCTATTTTTTCCCTGCTCATGCAGATTATGATGATTGCCCCCATTTTGGCACCCATCCTTGGTGGCTTTTTACTCGAGCAGGGCAGTTGGCGACTTATATTCTGGGCGCTGTCTGCCATTGGAGTCTTAGGGTTGATCTGGGGCATAGTCACCATCCCCGAAACCCTAGACCCCAAACACCGTAGCAGCTTAGCTTTAGGCAGCATTTTGCGCTCGTACGGGCGACAGCTACGTCTGCCTATCTTTATGGCTTACACCTTAGCCGGTAGTTTTGTGCTGTCATCGCTGTTTCTCTATATCAGCCACTCGGCTTTTATCTTCACGCAGCACTTCAGCCTTACCCCCACACTGTTTAGCTACTTGTTTGCAGGCAATGCCATCAGCCTTGTCATAGGTGGGCAAATCAGCACATCGTTATTGAAACGCGGCGTTGCTGAAACCCGCGTGACCTACATAGGGCTGACGCTGCACCTACTGAGCGGGGCCGTGTTATACCTTATCGTGCAAGGTGGGCTGGCAAGCTTGTGGAGCTATGCTACGCTGATCGCTATCGCCGTAGGTTCACTGGGCCTGATCTTTGGAAACCTTACCGCCTTAACCATGCACCACAGTGGTAAACAAGCAGGTGTTGCTTCGGCATTAATGGGTACGTTGCAGTACTTAATCTCGGCATTGGCGGGCTATGTATTAAGCTTCTTTGGTCAAAGCCCTGCGGTATTACCCGTGGCAATTGCCGCGTGCGCTGCGCTTGCTTTACTGTGCTGCAAACTGGCGGAACGCCCACAACCGCCCGTGGTTGCCCAAGCCTAGCCCACCTACGTTTAACCTAGTTTATTGATGGAAGCACCATGTCACACATCTCCCGAACCGAACTGGAGCAATGGCTAACCGCCACCCTACAACCTCACCGTTTTTCGGATTACTGCCCTAATGGCATACAAGTAGAAGGGCGTGACACCATCCGTCATATCGTGACGGGTGTAACGGCGTCTCAAGCTTTGCTAGACGCCGCCGTAGAGCAGGGCGCCGATACGGTATTGGTACACCATGGTTGGTTCTGGAAAAACGAAGACGCACGCATACGTGGCATCAAAAAACAGCGTCTGCTCACCACCTTGCAGCATGACCTGAACTTATTTGCCTACCATCTACCGCTAGATGCCCACCCCACCTTGGGCAATAACGCGCAACTGGCTCACGTATTGGGACTACAAGCTGACATGGACGACGAGGGCGAACCACTGACTTGCGGCCCTGGCGGATTGATCTGGTTGGGCAAAACCCTAGAGCCACATACCCTAGAAAGCTTGGGCGCGCTATTTTGCAAGCAGTTGCAACGGCAGCCATTGATTGTAGGATCACCACAACAAAGCGTAGGAAAAGTCGCGTGGTGTACGGGCGGCGCGCAAGGCTATATGCAGGCTGCGCTGGATGCGGGGGCCGATGTGTACATCACTGGCGAGGCCTCGGAGCCCAATTTTCACCTCGCCCACGAAACCGGCAGTGCTTTCATTGCGGCTGGCCATCACGCGACTGAACGCTATGGTGTTAAAGCTCTGGGTGAAGCCATTGCCAGCCGTTTTGGCATACGTGTGGACTTCCTAGACATGGATAATCCCATCTAACTGTTGTGAGAACAGTACAAAACGACGCTCATAGAAAAAGCCCCGAAATCGGGGCTTTTTTAGCGATGTTACAGTCAGATAAATGATTTACTGAGCAGAATCACGTGTCTTCAAAGAGTCACGAATTTCACGCAGCAACACGATATCTTCTGGTGTAGGGGCTGCAACCTCTTCCACTTTCTCTTCGGCCATCAGCGTATTGCGCATACGGTTGACCATCTTCACCATCAAGAACACCACGAATGCCAACAGGATGAAATTGATGAAAACCGTGAGGAAACTACCCCAGGACAGCAATACAGCCCCTGCTTCGTTCAAGGCTTCCAGCGTTTGTGGCCCTGTATAACCTTCTGGTGAACGTAGTACAATGAATTGATTAGAGAAGTCGACTTCGCCGCCCATCACGAAGCTGATGATGGGCATGAAGAGGTCTTTCACCAGTGAATCAATAATTTTGCCAAACGCGCCGCCAATAATTACACCGACGGCGAGGTCGATCATGTTGCCTTTTACCGCGAACTCCCTAAATTCTTTGATAAAACCACTGGTTTTGCTCATATATACCTCTCTGATCAAGTCACTTGTGACGGGTAATGGCTATAATACCGGGTTGATATAACTTAACCCAGACCCAAAGTCCGTAAATTTTGTGGTAAGCCCCGAGGGGGGTAGGAATAAGGATACTAGAATGAGTCAGATTACGACACAGCCCGATGAGAACGGGGTCGACGAGCAGAAGCCTGCCGATCCTTCGCGCCGTTTCTGGGTCACTACTGCCTGTGCGGTTGGAGGTGTCGCCGGGGTTGGCGCCGCCGTTCCGTTTGTCGGGTCATTCGCCCCGTCAGCCAAAGCACGCGCTGCAGGTGCTCCTGTCGAAGTAGATATCTCCACACTCGCTCCTGGCGAAATGCGCACTGTAGAGTGGCGCGGTAATCCAATCTGGATTATGTACCGCACTCCTGAGCAACTCGCCGAGCTTAGCAAGCACGACAACCAGTTGGCTGATCCAGATTCCAACCGTCCTGGTTTCACCCCTGCTTACGCTAAAAACGAGTACCGCTCACGCCGCCCCGAGATTTTTGTCTGTATCGGTATCTGTACCCATCTTGGATGCTCCCCAACACCTCGTCTGAATTCCGGTGCCCAGCCTGGCTTACCCAGCGACTGGGATGGCGGTTTTCTGTGCCCCTGTCACGGTTCTACCTTTGATCTTGCCGGGCGCGTTTACATGAATAAACCTGCACCCGATAACCTGGAAATTCCTCCTTACGAGTTTTCTGCCGACGGCAACCGCATCATGATTGGTGTGGACGAAAACAATAAGGCATAAGACATACAAATTTTCAAAGATTAAAGGAGCCGTTTCATGGCTGGTGAAAAAACCGTCGAAACGACAGGCCTCTTAGGATGGATTGATAGACGCTTCCCGCTGTCCTCCCTCTTTAAAGAGCATATGTCGGAGTACTATGCGCCAAAGAACTTCAACTTCTGGTACTTCTTTGGCTCGCTAGCACTGTTAGTGCTGGTTATTCAAATCGTGACAGGTATCTTCCTGGTCATGAACTACAAGCCTGATGCTGCGTTGGCGTTCGCCTCGGTGGAATACATCATGCGCGAAGTGCCGGGCGGCTGGATTATCCGCTACATGCACTCTACCGGTGCCTCCATGTTCTTCGTGGTGGTATATCTGCACATGCTGCGTGGCCTGATCTACGGTTCATACCGTAAGCCTCGCGAACTGGTGTGGATCTTCGGTGTGGCGCTGTTCCTCTGTTTGATGGCGGAAGCCTTCTTGGGTTACCTGCTACCGTGGGGCCAAATGTCCTACTGGGGCGCACAGGTAATCGTGAACTTGTTTGCCGCCATTCCATTCATTGGCCCTGAGCTGGCTATCTGGATTCGTGGTGACTACGTAGTATCTGATGCCACCCTGAACCGTTTCTTTGCGCTGCACGTGATTGCTATTCCTCTGGCCATTATTGGTCTGGTGGTCGCACACATCATTGCACTGCACGAAGTAGGTTCTAACAACCCAGACGGCGTAGAAATCAAAGAAGGCCCCAAAGATGCCAAAGGCAACCCTTTGGATGGCATTCCTTTCCACCCGTACTACTCCGTACACGATATCGTGGGCGTGGCAGGGTTCCTGATCGTATTTGCGGCTATTTTGTTCTTCGCACCAGAAATGGGCGGGTACTTCTTGGAATACAACAACTTCATTCCAGCTGACCCAATGAAGACACCTCCGCACATTGCGCCGGTTTGGTACTTCACACCGTTCTATTCCATGCTGCGTGCAACCACTGCCGACTTCACATGGATTCTGGCGGGTTCTGCTGTGCTGGCTGCCGTGGTCTTGTTCTTCAAGAGCCGTCAACCAGGCATCCTGCGCTTGATTGCCCCAGTGATTCTGTTGGGTGTGGCCGTAGCACTGAAAGTTTTTGACGCGAAATTCTGGGGTGTGGTCTCCATGGGTGGCGCGGTAGTGATTCTGTTCTTCCTGCCTTGGCTGGATGCATCACCCGTGAAATCCATTCGTTACCGTCCTACCTGGCACAAAGTCCTGTATGCGATTTTCTTCATCAACTTCGTCATACTGGGTTACCTAGGTACACAACCACCAAACGACCTGTTCAACCTGCTGAGCCAAATTGGCACCATCATCTATCTGGCATTTTTCTTCTTGATGCCAATATGGAGCCGACTGGGCACATTCAAGCAGGTACCGGATCGCGTGACTTTTCGCGCTCACTAGGACTCAACACGGATAGACCATGATTAAGAAACTATTTGGAATCTTGGCGTTGTCCCTGTCTTGCTCGGTGGCGGTTGCCGCCGAAGCAGGCTACCCTTTGGAAAGCGCCCCTAATCGTATTACCGACATGCCTGCACTGCAAAACGGTGCAAAGCTGTTCGTTAACTACTGTTTGAACTGTCACAGTGCCAATTCTATGCGCTACAACAAGCTCACAGAAATTGGCCTGACAGATGAAGAAATCCGCAAAAACCTGCTGTTCACAGGTGACAAGGTTGGTGATCTAATGACCATCGCCATGACTCCTGCTGACGGTAAACAATGGTTTGGTGCTACGCCTCCAGATCTGTCTGTTACAGCACGTGCCCTGTCTACTAACTTGGGCCCAAGTGGTACAGACTACATCTACACGTACTTGCGCGCTTTCTATCGAGACGTTAACCGTCCTACAGGTTGGGATAACCTAGTGTTCCCAAGCGTAGGTATGCCGCACGCCTTGTGGCAACGTCAGGGTCATACCCAAGTAGAACGCACTACCGTTTCTGAAGTAGCAGGTAAAGATGGCAACCCACCTTCTTGGGTGCGCACTGTGACCAACTTTGACCAGTACGGTTTCTCTAGCAGCAAACAAGAAACACTAGCAGCTGACTACAAAGGCGGCGCCAGTGAATCTGTTAAATACACACCAGTGAATGCGTCGCAAGCCGCCGAATTCGCCAGTGACGTCGCTGACCTGAGCAACTTTATGCAATGGATGGCAGAACCTGTACAAAATACCCGCAAGAAAATTGGGTATGCTGTGATAGGCTTTTTGCTGATCTTCTTCTTTGTTGCCTGGCGTCTAAACAAAGCCTACTGGCGCGACATCAAATAATGTCTTGTGACCATGCTGCCAACATGGCAGCATGGTAATGTTGCAAAGACGCCGGTATTATTATCAGAGCCTATGCTGGCTCTTGTTTTTATTTCTACGACTGGAATCCTCACTATGATGGTACTCTACTCTGGAACTACATGCCCTTTCTCACAACGCTGCCGTTTTGTGTTGTTTGAGAAAGGCATGGATTTCGAGATTCGCGATATTGACTTGTATAACAAGCCCGAAGACATCGCCGTCATGAATCCATATGGCCAAGTACCTATTCTGGTTGAGCGCGATCTGGTTCTGTACGAATCCAACATCATCAACGAATACATTGATGAGCGTTTCCCGCATCCACAGCTGATGCCTGCAGACCCAACCATGCGCGCCCGCACACGCCTATTCTTGTACAACTTTGAACGTGAACTGTTTACTTACGTTTCCATCTTGGAAGACCGTAGACAAGCAGCTGACCCCAAAGCTCAAGACAAAGCCCGTGCGCAAATCCGCGATCACTTGGCGCAGTTGGCTCCTATCTTGACCAAAAACAAATACATGTTGGGCGAAGAGTTCTCCATGTTGGATGTGGCTATTGCTCCGTTGCTATGGCGCTTGGACCACTACGGTATTGAATTGCCTAAGAGCGCTGCTCCGGTACAGAAATACGCCGAGCGCGTGTTCTCCCGTCCAGCCTTTATCGAGGCTTTGACACCATCCGAAAAAGTCATGCGTCGCTAATCACACCATGCAAGAGACTTCTACCAAACCCTACATGCTTCGTGCTTTGCACGAATGGTGCACCGATAACGGCTACACACCGTACATAGTAGTTACTGTGGATGACAACACCGTTGTTCCCGCAGGCTATGCACAAGATGGCCAAATCACGCTGAACCTAGACTTACTCGCCACCAATCAACTCGTGATTGGTAACGACTACATCGAGTTTCAAGCACGTTTTGGAGGTGTTGCCGAAGACCTATTTGTGCCTGTCGCAGCAGTAAGTGCCATTTATGCGCGCGAAACTGGTGCCGGTATGGGGTTTGAGGTCTCTGAGTCCCCAGCCTATCCGGGGACAAGCAGCAAATCGGATTCAGCATCTTCTACTACATCGCAAGCACCTGCTGCTGAAACTGGCGAACAGAGCAAGGCCGACAAAGTCTCGCACCTGAAAATCGTCAAATAACAGCGCAGCCTATAGCGGTGTGAAATGCTGTAAAAAAGCCTACCTGAATTTATCAGGTAGGCTTTTTTAGTGCTGTGGATAAGGTAATTGCTGTTACTACACGCAGCACACTACCTGTGCATAACCTTAGTGTTGTGGTGCTGCTTTATTCTGCTGTAAACGCCACTCCAGCACGCTTTTCAAACCCACGGTCAAAATGGCCATACACGCTAACAAACCCGCTGCCGTAAAGGCTGCCGCCGTTTTGTAGTCGTTATTTAACTGCTCTACCAGCAACGACAGCGTTAAGGTTTGGTTCATCACCGTACCGGACACCACCGACACCGCACCAAACTCACCAATTGCACGAGCATTGGTCAGCACTACACCATATACCAACCCCCAACGTATATTGGGCATAGTCACTTGCCAGAAAATCTGCCAACCCGAGGCACCTAAGCTTAGAGCAGCCTCTTCTTGCTCGCTACCCAAGGTTTGCATCACAGGGATCAAAATACGGGCCACATAAGGCACTGTCACAAAAATAGTCACCATCACGATGCCCGGCCACGCAAACATTAGCTGCACGTTATGCGCACCTAACCAGCGGCCCATCATGGTTTCTGCACCGTACACCACCAAGTAACACAAACCAGCTACCACGGGCGATACCGCATAGGGAATATCCACAAACAAGCTCAGCAGGCGCTTGCCTCTGAACTGGTAATGCGTCATACACCATGCCAACAAAATACCGAACACCATGTTCAGCGGCACGCTTAACAATGCCACGAAAATAGTTAGCCCAATGGCATGCTGCATGAAGTCTTCACTTAGGTTTTCAGCCAGCAGCGTCCAACCGCCCGCGATTACCTGACTGAAAATTAGCGCCAAGGGGATGATAAGCATCACCACCACTACGGCCAAGCCTGCGCCTACTTGCAGCCACTGCCCAAAACTCTGCGGTTTCTTTCTCATGATCGTTGCCGTTGCCAGCCCAATAAACGTCCCTGCACCACTTGCAGGACAAACAATAACAACAAGGAAGCCAGCAACACCACCGAGGCAATTGCCGCTGCGGCAGGGTAGTTGAACTCTTGTAAACGCACAAAAATCATCAAGGAGGTGACTTCTGTTTTAAAGGGTGCATTACCGGCAATCATAATTACTGCACCAAACTCGCCCAAGCTGCGAATGAATGCTTGCGACGCACCGGTAACAATAGCGGGGATCAGCGGCGGCAAAATCACTTTCAGGAAAATCTGCCAACGTCTGGCGCCCAAGGTCTGCGCAACCTCTTCGTACTCTGAGCCCAGCTCTTCAATCACTGGCTGCACAATACGCACCACAAACGGTAAGCTGGTGAAGGTCATGGCCACCAAAATACCGGGGTAAGCGTAGGAAATTTTGATGCCCATGGCCGCAAAATACTGGCCTAACCAACCGCCTGGCACAAACAGCGCAGCCAAGGTTAAACCGGCAACCGAGGTAGGCAATGCGAAGGGGATATCTACCAAGGCATCCATCATGCGGCGGCCCCAGAAGTTATACCGAGTTGTCACCCACGCAATCAAGAAACCAATAAACGTTGCAGCAACAGTGGAATAAAAAGCCGCGCTTGCTGTGACCTTATAACTCTGCACCACCCTAGGGTGCGAGATAGCACGCCAGTACTGTGCCCACGTCATATCGCTCACGTAAATCAGCAGCGCTGACAGCGGCAACAACACCACAATGGACAAATAGAACAGGCTGAGTCCAAAGCTCAGCCCAAAACCCGGCAATATGGGTTTGCGTAAGAAAAACCACTGACGAACGGGGGAGGCCGTTACGGCCTTATCCCCCGATGCAGCGTTAGACAATGTTGTCATAGCTAACTACTTTTACTGTGCCTGAATCTGATCCAATACGCCGTCAGTAGTGAAGTGCTTGGCTTGAATATCTTTCCAAGAACCCAGTACATCGGTTGGGTTCACCAGTTTGACATCGGCAAACTTGCCTGCGTTTTCTTTGGCGACTTCTTCGTTGGTAACACGGTAGTTAAAACCGGCTAGCAAACGTTGGATCTCGGGTGTGTATTGAAACTCTAAGTACTCGGTGGCGACATTACGTGTATTACGCTCATCTACCACTTTATCCACAACCGCTACCGGGAACTCAGCCAACACGCTGGTAGGTGGAACAACAATTTCAAACTCTTGGTCTTTGAACTCGTCACCGTTCACGATGTTCAGTTCTTCAGATTCAAAGGTCAACAGCACATCACCTTGGTCATTCTGTGCAAACGCGACCGTCGCACCGCGACCACCGGTAGGGAAGTTTTCTACGTTGCCCAGCACTTTACCTACGAATTCGCGAATCTTTTCTTCGTCACCACCAAACTGCTCGTGAGCATATAACCATGCACCTAAGTAGGTGTAACGAGCATTACCGGACGTTTTAGGGTTAGGAAACACCAGACCTACGTCTTCACGGGCCAAATCATCCCAGTCTTTAATGTTTTTAGGGTTGCCCTTACGCACTAAGAAAGCGATGGTGCTGTAATAAGGCGAGCTGTTATTTGGCAAACGCTCCGCCCAATCAGCGGCCACGATGTTGCGATCCGCCAAGATATCAATGTCGGTCACTTGGTTAAACGTCACCACATCCACTTTTTTACCTTGGATGATGTCTTGTGCTTGGCGGGAAGTACCTGCAAACGATTGGTCGATTTTGATGTCTTCGCCGGTCTTTTGCTTCCAATATTCAACAAATTTCGGGTTAACTGCCGCAAATGTTTCGCGCGCCACATCAAACGATGCGTTCAACAGACTTGTTTGGGCTACAGCAGCAGAGCTGGCAGCGGTAGCAACCAAGGCAAGAGCCCCAACAATTTTCTTCAGATTCATCATAAACCCCGCAATATATTTGAGTGACTGCAACGGCAAAAACCGTTTATCCATGCAGTGCATTATGCAGAGTCTCCATATAAATACGAACGATAATGTACTTATGCGCTTATTACTTTAAGAAATAACAAAGCACTTGAATCCAGAAAAATCCGCAGTTCCTGTTAAAACTTCCTGACAATCATTACATATGCTAATAATTCGCATAAGAATGATTTCTGGTAAACTGATAGCCTTCAAAATAAACGATGTAAAGGTCTATGAGGTCCAATAAAACCCCAACAAGCCTACACCCTCCCGTCTTTTTTCCTGCAGCTTTTCTAATTTTGGCACTCGTGGCGTTCGCAATTCTTGCGCCAGAGACAGCACAAAACCTCTTTAGCACCACGCAAAACTGGATCATTACCCACGTTAGCTGGTTCTACATTCTTACCGTTGCCGTCATTTTGCTTGCCACCATTTTCTTGGCGGTTAGTCGGTACGGCGATATCAAATTAGGCCCCGACCACTCCCAGCCCGACTATAAAAACATCACGTGGTTTGCCATGTTGTTTTCCACGGGTATGGGTATTGGGTTGATGTTCTTCGGTGTAGCCGAACCTGTCATGCACTTCATGAGCCCACCTACGGGTGAGGGCGGCACGATTGAAGCCGCACGTGAGTCCATGAGCATCACCTTCTTCCACTGGGGCTTACACGCCTGGGCGATTTACGCCATCGTGGCGCTGGTATTGGCTTTTTTCAGTTACCGCCATGGCTTACCGCTGAAACTGCGCTCGGCCCTATACCCACTGATTGGTGACAAGATCTATGGCCCCATCGGCCATGCTGTGGATATCTTTGCCATCATTGGTACGGTATTTGGTGTGGCAACATCCCTAGGTTTTGGCGTGGCACAGATCAACAGTGGTCTGGAATACCTGTTTGGCATGGAAGTCACCACGCTCAATCAAATCATCTTGATTGTGATTGCCTGCGGCTTGGCGACGTTATCCGTTGCCAGTGGTTTGGATCGCGGGATTAAGATTCTGTCTGAACTAAACCTAGCACTTGCCGTACTGCTCATGCTGTTTGTGCTGATCTTAGGCCCCACCGTATTCATCATGCAGACCTTTATGCAGAATACCGGTGCCTATTTGTCTGACATCGTCAGCAAAACCTTTAACCTCTACGCCTACGAACCCAACGACTGGATTGGTGGTTGGACGCTGTTCTACTGGGGTTGGTGGTTAGCATGGTCCCCATTTGTAGGCCTGTTTATTGCCCGTATTTCCCGTGGCCGTACTATCCGTGAATTCGTACGGGGTGTGCTGCTCGTACCAGCCGGTTTCACCCTGCTGTGGATGACCGTGTTTGGTGACACAGCCATCCATGCCATCTTGTATGAAGGCATGCAGGAATTCGGCGTGTTTGTACAAGAAAACACCTCACAAGCCTTGTTTGTATTCTTAGAACAATTACCTTTTGCTTCTATTACCTCGGGCTTGGCCATTTGTATGGTGGTAGTGTTCTTTGTAACGTCGGCTGACTCTGGCGCCTTAGTGGTGGACTTACTGGCCTCTAAAGAAGGGCAACCATCGCCCGTATGGCAACGAATTTTCTGGTCAGCATTGGCCGGTGTAGTCGCCATTGCCTTGTTACTTGCCGATGGCCTGCAAGCGTTACAAACGGCCACCATTGCCAGTGCGCTGCCGTTTTCTATTATCTTGCTGATTGCTATTTGGGGGCTATTTAAAGCCTTGAAGCTGGATGCCACCAAGCGCCACATTCGTTACCAAACCGTGGCTAGAAGTCAGCCACTAGCACCCGGACAACCATGGCAAAAACGCTTACGTAATCTGATTGTGATGCCTAGGCGCGAACAAGTATGCCGCTTCTTGGACAACACGGTAGAGCCTGCCATGCAAGCCGTAGCAGCCGAACTGCGCAAAGCCGGTTTTGATGCCAAGCTCACTATTTTGGAACCATCAGAAGACCAACCCGAGCGCGCCTTAGCGTTAGACGTAGAGCACCATGGCGCTTACCAAGACTTCCGCTACAAAGTGCGCCCCATGAGCGTTATACGTCCGACATTGCGTCCTGCTGATGCCAAACGTGACGACGAGGTGTACTACCGTGCTGAAGTATTCCTTAGCGAAGGCGGTCAGGATTACGACGTGATGGGCTGGAGTCAAGACGAAGTGATTGGCGACATACTGGATCAGTACGAACGCCACCGTCACTTCTTGCATTTGGTGCACGATAACGACCCAACCATCCTGGCTGAAAACACTCCGAATGGGGAATCGTAAGAAAGTTTATAAAAACACTTGCGTTTTAAGAACACCCCCCATATAATTCTTATTTCGCCGGCTTAGCTCAGTTGGTAGAGCAGCGCACTTGTAATGCGAAGGTCGAGGGTTCAACTCCTTTAGCCGGCACCAAGAATAGAAAAAACGCCAATCCTTAGGGGTTGGCGTTTTTTTGTGCGCGTCGTTTAGATGTAGAAACTAACGGATAACCTTAGCAATTACACCTTTACACTCACAACTTATTTAATGGCAATTGTTGAGCGCTTAGAAAGCAACGTTAATCCCTGCGCGTCCTTTTTCAAGGTATCCGCCATTTTCAAGATTGCCACAGGCTGCAAACCCTTCACATTATCGTAGACAGTTAAGTAATAACTAACGTCCAACACATCAATAGCAACTGCACTAACCTGAACATTGGTGATCAGGTGACACGTTTTACGTGATCGGTCTCGTGCCTGTAAAACTTCCCGTATCACTGCTTTGCCTTGGGCTGGGCCTTCTTTTCTGTGCCACACTCCATCCTCTGCAAAAAGCGCTACCAACTGCTCATCATGATACGCATCCAAGCAACCATAAAAATTGCTCAGAAATAACGCTACATCTCCATAGCAATGTGAATTATCCATGTACAACCTCTTTCAGCAATTTAGGCAAAGGCTCAGCCGGATTGCCCAATAGCTGGTCTGGCACCGCCACTTTAGCCTCAACTAGCATACGAGCCCAACGGAACTCTCTGCCTGCATTAATCCCCGCCACACCCACTATCACACCCGTAGCATCCGCATAAAACACTAACTTGCCTGCATCACCAACAGATCTTTCAACAGTGTGGTGCGCCCCCTTTACCATGCCCGCTATTTGCAGCATCCAATCAAACTGCTCTGACCACAACATCAGCAATGGCCTATAGGGCTCCGCCTTACCCAGAACCGCCTTCGCCACAACCTGAGCTTGATCCTTAGCGTTTTGCCATGACTCATGGCGCATGGTTTGGGCCGTATAGCCGCATGGAGTGCGAGCAATATCTCCCGCTGCATAGATAAGTGGGTCGGAAGTGCAGCCAAATTCATCAACCACCACACCACCTTCCGCATGCAGCCCTGCGGCAACGGCCAGCTCATCATTGGCTTTCATGCCTACCGCCAAAATCACAAGCGTACTTTTTAGCTTTTTCCCATCGGATAGCACTACCTCTACTTCGGTAGGCGATACTCGTTCTATCTCTACAACGGCAGTATTCAGATAAAAATGATTACCTTTACTGTGGTGCAACGTTAAAAGTTCAGTTGCTAACTCCGCATCCAAACTACGTTGGCAGAGGTGATTGCCAAACTCCACAATACTCACATGGTGCCCTTGCTGCTGTACAGTCGCTGCCACTTCCAGACCAATCCAGCCGCCTCCAACTACCACTACGTTTTGCGCAGCCTCTGCCCGCAAAAGTTGTTGTAAGCGTTTGGCATCATCCACCGTACGCAACGTCACCACATGATCATGATCAACACCCGGAAGAGCAGGGCGTACTGCCCGCCCGCCCATAGCTAAAATCAGCTGCCCATAGGGCTGCGTTGCACCATTATCTACATAAAGTTGTTGCTGCTCTCTATCTATTCTCTGTACAGCACCCCCCAAGACAACGCGAATATCTAATTCCCGCAACTCATCAAACGTAAGCAACACATGCTGGGAAAACTCGCTGTTTCCCAGCAAAAACTCTTTAGACAGCGGTGGTCGTTCATAAGGCGGATGCGCTTCCTGACCAATTAATACTAGCTCGCCTGTGTAGCCCTCTGCCCGCAGAGTGCGGGCAGCCCATGCTCCTGCCTGCCCCGCACCTATTATCACAATGGGCTTTGCCGTCATGCACGCACTCCACCAAGGTAGATACGATCTTCCTCCACCTTAACGTGATACACCCTCAACGGCAGCTTGCAAGGTGCCGTCAACGCTTCACCCGTCAAGATATCAAAGGTACCCTGGTGCAACGGACACTCAATCGCACCATTTTCTATATAGCCCTCCGACAAGCTGGCGTTGCCATGCGTACAAAGATCTTGGCTTGCATGCACCGAACCATCTTCTAGTAAGTACAGGCATACAGCCGCCCCTTCATACTCCACCCGTAATGTGTTGGTGTAAGTAGCCGCTATATCTGCTGTAGTCGCTACTTCCAACCATTGCTGTACAGTGCTCATAGCCCCATAGCCTCACGGTAGTAATTGTAGAAAGAACGAATCAGTACCTCACTCACCATATAGTCAGTAGGCTCTATATCTTTCCCACCCATCTCTACAATACCCAGACTATCTGGATAGCCTGAAACCCCAGCCTGAACCTGCTTCAACATCTCACTATCATCCATAGACACGAAGCCTGCAGGCCCCAACAAGTTGGCGTGCTTAAGGCGCAAACGGGTCATCTCCTCATCATCGTCTTCGTAACCGTAATAGGTGAAGATCAGCTCGTGAGCATTAGGACCTCTAGGTATGACATGACGACTTTTTAGCGAGTTAGCTTGTATGCCAAACTGAGCTGCCGGGAACACCCATGCACCACCCACTCTACCTCTGTTGAACTCTGCTCTGGGGGTAACAGTCTCGCTATCAAGAATTTTCAGATCATGGCGAAAACGCTTCATTTCAGCTGTCGCCTCAGTAACCTTTTTCCCCTCATTGTGTGACACCATCACACTGTGCTCACCACGTCCGGCCGGAATACATTCTGACTTTGAGTCCGCACGCCACAAACCAAACGTAATATAAAAGGTATGCAGCAACGTAGCGTGATAGGGGTCTTTTAAGTTTTCTAGGTACATTTTCCAGTTGCTAGGAATAAGCTGACGGCTATAACCCAGCAGTTTCAGCTTTTTGCCTGGCAACATGTGATCAATTTCAGCAAGCACCTCTTCACCACAAAACTCTTCAAAAGAAGGCGTTTCATCCGAGAACGTTGCCCAAATAGATCCCCCTCTATTCACCGTACGCAATTTATTGATGCCAAACTTTTTGGGATCAAAGTCACGAGGCATCCCCCCTTTACCTAACACACCACGCCTAAAGGGCACGCCACGCAAATTACCATCTAAATCGTAATTCCACTGGTGGTAAGGACAGGTGAAATCTTCTACCTTCCCTTGATTTTGCCAACAAATTTGCGCCCCCTTATGAGCACAGCGGTTTTCAATAACATTCACTTCCCCCGCTTCATTACGTACCATAATGACAGGGCGGTCCCCAATCCAGTTACGTTTGAAACTACCAACCTCTGGCACCTCACACTCCAGCCCGACATAGTTCCAGGTTTTTCCCACAAAGAACACTTCCATTTCTTTGCGATACACCTCTGGGTCGGTATACACCCAGGCAGGAATCCGAGTGAACCCTTCTTCTGGCCATTGGCGATTAATCTGTATAGGGTGCTGCTTTACACTTGGGGTATCCACGTCACAAGTTGTCATGTTGTCTCCTGCGTCAAACTGGAATAATGAGAGAGTTACGGATGCGATAGTTGTCATATACGCAATCTCGTCGCTTAAACAGGAAACCATCCTCTTGTCGGATCACAATATCCTGATACTGCCCCACCAAGCTGATCGTGGGCTCTTGATCCGATAACGACTCTGTAATCAAGAAATTGGCTTCCACTCGAATCTCATCATTGGTAATGTCCAAGATTTTCAAACCGCTAATGAAGTGCCTCAACACTCTGGGTTCGTACATCGTGGTTTCCCGCAGCGCCAATACGCGGTCTCGCAGCATGTTTTTATTCATGCAATAAATCAGCCCCAAGGGCAAACCTGCAGACATGTTTTCATGCGAAATAACTCTGTAATGGCAATCCTCAATAAAATGCTCTATCCAGGCATCCAAATCTTGCTGATCTAACGCATAGGCATAGTTATCGTAGAAATCGCAAAGACTCATCTTCAGCATCACCATATCGGTATTTTTCATCCTGCTCTCCTATGGTTAGGCTGTGACAAATTGGGCGCGATTACTTTCGAAACCACTTTGGCTACCCAAGTTCAAAATCGGCTCATTAATACGTTCTTGCCAGATCAATGACTCCATTGCGATTTGCAGCGGGTGATCCTGAATAGTCAGTGCTGACGTTGTTTCATCACCAGAATGATGTGAGTGCATCGCCCAACCGGGAGCCGACAAAATCAGATCGCCAGCTTTCCATTCCATGCGTTCCCCACCAACCTTGCTATAGCCATGGCCGCGTAAGTAGTAATTCATAGCTGCTGAACTATGGCGATGAGGAATATGGTGATTATTAGGAGGGGAGCTGGAAATCGTGGCAAAAAAACTGTGCGTAGTACCGATACGGCGCTCTGTGGCTGGGTTATACAGCACAAACAATCGACGACCGTTATAGCCCTTAGCGATGTCTTCAACACTAGGTAGCTTCTCTGCTACTTTTGCCCATGGCCAATGCAACGCCTTTGACTCAATGACATCAATATCAATCAACCATTCATAACCCAGCAACCACGCCCCCTCTGGGGTAATTTGCTCACGTAAGGCCAAATCTCTGGCTCGCACTTTAGCGTCAGCAGGCTCATTATTTTTGACCTTACCGGCATCTGCTGGAGGGATCTCGCCCTCAAATTCTTCTACGTAGTGAATCTCTAGATTCTCCAGTAGCGGTGCATTGGAGTAGCTCAATCGTACCCAAGGCTCTTTTCCATCATTGAAGTAACTGTGTACATTCATGGAAGGCACATTCCAGACATCCCACTTACTCGCACGCGTATGTACACCATTGCACGTGGTAACGCCTGAACCACTCAAACAGATCTCTACCATGTTTGAATTTTTACGCAGACTGAACGTACGCTCACCTGGTTTTAATACATTGATCGTGACATCAATACCTGGTGCGAAGCCGTACCCAGGCGCCGTGGCGCAAGGGTGCACAATTCGTGTGGCACGCCTGCCGTTATCAGGTTTAGGCGCATCAATCAGCCCTTCTATTTGCAGATCAATTTGCTCTTTAGGCACCACCACCGAAGGCCAAAGATTCTGCTCTCGCGGTTTTGTACCACTCACGTCCTTAAATACTGCAGTCATTATGTTGTCTCCTTGCTCTTTGTATATTCTTCCAATAGAAGATTCTGTCGGGTCTGTGCTGGCAGCATGATGCCTTTGCCTTGCTGCTGCGCCCGTTCAAATACCAATCCAGCCACTGCCAAATCCGATATGCCCATACCCATGCCTTTAAAAAAGCTCATACCGGCGGCATCGGAAGGTTGCTTAGTGCTCGCCAACAGTTCTCCCAGAGTTTTGACCGCTGTCCAGTTATCGGCCTCCGTACCCAATAACTCCCGCAGTTCGCGTGACCCTTTAAGGGCATTTTCTTTGTCATCCACCACCAAAAGAGTGGCACGCTGCAAACACGCTGTAGAAAACTCGGCCTTAGCAGGCAAAATTGCGCCTATGGCATTGATATGACGACAGGACGCCAACTGATGGTCATGAATAAATGCATCAGTAGCTCTAGTAATAGTGGTCACGATTTCTGCACTCTGCAGCGCCTCATCTAAGCTGCTACAGCTTTGCATCTCAAACCCATATTTAGGTGCAAGCATGCGAACGAATGCGTCCCTTTTCTCCGCCGTAGGACTAAACACTTGGACTTTGTCTAAAGGTTGAACACTTGCCAATGCCGCTAACTGTGTAACCGCTTGAGGCCCAGTACCTATTAGTGCAGCAACACGCGCCTGACGGGGAGCCAACAGCTTCGTAGCCACACCAGTAATGGCGGCAGTGCGCAACATCCCCAGTGCTCGGGCCTCTATCAGAGCCAACAAGCGTCCAGAGTGCGTATCAAACAAACTGAAAAGAGATCCACCACTTCTAGGCGTATGCATCCATGTTTTGAAACCGGCATAGCCTTGCTCTGTCATGAATGAGCCCAAAGCATGCATTGAGCACCCATCACCCCACGCGCCTAATGCTTTGGATATATTACGTACCTGTCCTTTACCTTGTTGCAGCAACATCTGCTCCAACACAGTAATCGCGTCTGACATGTTCACCAGACTTACTACATCTTGCTCTTGTATATAGCGTATGCTCTGCTCTGCCATCTCCTTCTCCTTTTTATTCCTTTACTACTGGTACACGCAGTACGCCAATCTCTGAGATTTCCACCATTAAGGTGTCTCCCTCACGTAGATACAAAGGCGGCTTACGCTTCATTCCCACGCCTTCAGGTGTTCCCGTTGCAATCACATCCCCAGCACGCAATTCGGTGAAGCTGCTAATGTATGCAATCAGTTCAGGAACAGAAAAAATCAGTTGATCGCAGCCGTCGTGCTGCACACGCTGTTCATTGACAAAAGTACTCAGCACTAACGCATTCACCTCAGGAACACTATCAGCCGTCACAATCCATGGCCCTAATGCACCGCTATGCCTGAAATTTTTACCTGGTGTCACTTGCTGGGCATGCTTCTGAAAATCGCGTACAGAGTTCTCGGCCATACAGGTGTAACCACCCACATAATCCATCGCGTTTTCCACTGTGATATGGCGACCTGGTTTTCCTATCACTACAGCCAGTTCACCCTCGTAGTCCAACTGTTCTGACACAGAAGGCACCACAATAGGCTGTTGATGCCCCGCTAGCGAATCTGGGAAACGTATAAAGAGGGAAGGGTAGATAGGTAGTTCTTTACCTGACTCAAGTACGTGCTTACCGTAGTTAAGGCCCACACAAATAATCTTAGATGTGCAGTTCACAGGGGGCAGCCAGCTGACTTCGTTAGCCGCTATGGCATACTGCATGCAATTTTTCATTGCCGACTCTAATTCCCCTACACCAGCAGCCAAACCCTCTGCGTGCGTAGGCCAAACTGTATGCAAAGGAATGATTTTTTGAGTATTCTTTTGATATACACCCCAGAACTGCTGTTCTTGGTATTCGAAACAGACAATATGCATCCCAGTCTCCGATTGCATGCAATAAAGCAGTTATTATTCTTTTTAACCTAATTTTTCCGCATTATTGCATGCAATTTTGTGGTGATCAAGCTTTAGACTTAAAGTTTCGAGCAAATACCTGCGACAAGCCCATAGGAAAACTCATCCATGTCTGCCAAATCACAAACAGAAAGAGTCATATCCCAACTTCGGGAAATAATCCTGTCAGGCGAGGTTGCGCCTGGTGAACGCCTAACGGAAATCCATTACGCCAAACGCTTAGGCGTCTCTCGTACACCTTTACGCTTAGCATTGGCTGAGCTGGAAAAAGAAGGGTTGCTGGAACAAAAAACCTCCAGAGGTTTTAGGGTGCGGAATTTCTCCATCGACCACATCGGCGATGCCGTTGAAGTGCGCGGAGTGCTAGAAGGAATGGCTGCACGCATTCTGGCTGAACGAGGTCTAACGCCAGAGACCGAACAACAATTAAAACTTTCGGTACAGCAAGGTAAAGACCTGATTTGTAATGCCATCAGCGAACAAAAAATGGTGGATGCCCAAGCCTGGAGAAAAATTAACCAGCAATTCCACGAGTGTTTAGTGCTAGCCAGCCAAAACTCTGCTTTGATTGAGGCCATTCAACACAACAACAAAACACCCTTTTCTGGCCCAGCTGCCATGACACTCAATACGGCTCCCACCCAACTGGAGACCGCATTTGTGCAACGCGCTCAGGCAGACCATGAAGATGTACTGGAGGCACTAACACTGCGCCAAGCAACTCGTGCTGAAGCGTTAATGCGCGAACACGCCTATAGAAGCCGCATCAACAAACGCAAGCTAATTGAAAGCATGCGTCAGGGACGGCATGCTACGCAGAGTCTTCAACCGTCTACTCTGGGTATTGCCAACGAGCTGCAAGCTATTCAAGCGTAGAGTACGACTTAGCGTGTGCTGCATAAACTCTGCAACACACGCTTTTTGACTACTAACGCAGAAAGCCGTAGCGCTACACTGCTAGGTGTTTTTAAAATTTTCCAGCAAGTCTACACACTGACGTCTCAACAACACCATATCCACGCCCACAGCCACGAACGTCGCACCTAGATCCAGATATGTTTTTGCTTGCGCTACATCCACCTGCAAAATACCAGCCGCTTTACCAGATGCCACAATTTTTTGCATGGCAGCACTAATCGCTTCCACCACCACTGGATGAGCAGACTGGCCCGGATAACCCAAACTGGCAGCCAGATCTGCTGGTCCAATAAACACGCCGTCTACACCCTCTACCTGCAAAATATCATCCAAAGCAGCTAACCCTGCTACGGTTTCTACCTGACACAGTATGCAGAGTTCCTCATTGGCCTTAGCCAAATAGTCTGTCACTCCACCCCATAAAGCAGCTCTGGCTAACGCCGTACCAATACCACGGGTTCCTTGTGGAGGATAACGTAAGGCTGACACCACTTGCGAAGCCTCTTCTGCTGACTCAATCATCGGGATCAGGAAATTACGCCCTCCAATATCGGACAGCTGCTTCAATAATGCGGGGTTACTGTCTACAGGACGAACCACTGGTGCCACCGGGTATGCGGCTACGGCTTGCAATTGTGCCAACATAGTCTGCACGGTGTTGGGGGCATGCTCCCCATCAATTAGTACCCAGTCATAACCCGTACTAGCACATAGTTCCGCAATATAAGGGCTAGTACTTCCAAGCCATAAACCAATCTGGGCATGCTGCGCTTGCAATGCCGCTTTAAAGCTATTTTTTGATACTTTCATCCTAGCGCTCCTGCTCTGTGAACTGGCATTGAATAGCACCTAATGGGCCGTAATCAGCATGGAACACATCGCCTGCTTTTGCCCACACCGGACGAGTAAAAGAGCCTGACAAGATCACTTGCCCAGCTTTCAACCCCACACCCAACGTCCCCAACCTGTTCGCCAGCCACAGCACTCCATTCGCGGGATGGTTCAACACGCCTGCAGCAAGACCTGTCTCTTCTATCTGCCCATTACGACTTAAGATCGCCCCCAACCACCTTACGTCAAAATCATGTAAACGAGCTGGGCGCCCACCTAGCACCACCGCTGCATTGGCCGCATTATCCGCAATAGTATCTAGCACTTTGCGTGTCACACCAGTTTGAGGGTCTACCTGATGAAAACGAGCATCTATGATTTCCAGCGCGGGCTGGATATACGCAGTTGCATCATAAACATCGGTCAGTTCTAGGCCTGGCCCCGACAAATCCTTAGCCAATACAAACGCCAGCTCCACTTCTACCCTAGGAACAATGAACTTGTTTATAGGCAGCTTGCTACAGTCGCCATAGAACATGTCATCTAACAAAACCCCAAAATCTGGTTCGTCTATATTTGACGATAATTGCATGGCTCTAGAGGTCAGCCCCACCTTATGGCCTCGTATACGACGCCCTTGCGCACACTTCAAATCTACCCATGCTGTCTGTATGGCATAGGAGTCCTCTATGCGCATTTCTGGGTATCGCAACGACACCTGACGAGCCTGCTGTCCCATCTGCTCACTTTGCTCTAGTTCTCGTGCTATCAGCTCTATTGTCTTCCTATCCAACATAACTCCTCCTTATTTATGTACAAATACTCAATTGCATGCAAAATAACCAAGACACAACGTAACGAATTTTATGTCAAAAGCATGTTTTCATCTATATGAAAACCCTAACAAGAACCAAAAATACACATATATATGCTTATAAATCAATATCTTATAATTAATTACTACAAATTTAAAACATCTTGATCTATACAGTTTCACTATGCTAAATTGTTTTGCACATAAATACGAAAAAGCATTTTTTATATAAATTGCATGCAATATGGAGACAGTTATGGAGCAGGCTCTTACACAAAACCGTAGTATGTGGCACAAGACCCTCTACAACAGCGCAGCCGTGCTTACCGCCTGCGTTCTACCCTTTACCTGTAATGTCTATGCCACTGAGAATTCAGCCTTAGACACACTGGCACAGGCCGCAGAAAAGAACGGCAAAGCGATCACATGGTATGAAAGCTCACCCGAGGACCAAATCAAAAAGGTGCTAGAGGCCTTCAATCAAGATTACCCAAAAGTACAAGTCAAATATGTAAGGCTAGTTGGCGGTAATGAGCTTGCCTCACGAGTCATACAAGAAGAACAAGCCGCAGGCAGAAGTGCCGACGTGCTAACAGGCGGCCCAGACCATCTATGGCAGCTAAATGAACGTCACCTGCTGCTTGAAATGGATGCCACCACCTTAGGGCTATCCGAGGCACTGCTGCCAGTACCCTATGCCATCCCAACCGCAGCCTCCATCTACGTACAAATATGGAACACCCGTAAAGTACCTGCCGATGCCGTCCCTAACTCATGGGAGGAGCTGATTAATCCTACGTGGAAAAACAAGATTGGGAACTGGGTGCGTGCCGCAGCATTCACACAGTTGGCTAGCGTTTGGGGCGTAGATAAAGCAGAAGAAGAACTGCGTAAGTTTGTGCAGCTCAAGCCTTATCTTTTCAAGTCCACATTCCCGCTAGCGCAAGGTGTGGCCTCCGGCGAGGTGGATATTGCCATCGGCTTCTACCACTCTATGCAACCTGTTATGCAGGCAGGTGCTCCCGTGGACTACAAGCTACTGAATCCCACTCCCATGCATACCATTTCATCATCCATTGCTAAGTCCTCGGTTAACCCAGACGCCGCACAGCTACTGGCTGTTTGGCTGACCACTAGCCGCGGCGCTACCGCCTACGAAGAAGCTACCTCTAGAGGTAACCCATTTGTAGAAGGTACTAATGCTCATGAAATGTTATCCACCGTAGAAGTTGCAGACTGGCCTTTCGATAAAAGTTCCGAGCTCGCCGAGTTAACTGACAAGTTCAATGCCATTCTTGCTGATGGCGCAACAGTGAAATAGCCTTTTTTATACAGTTTTGTGTCAAATTCAGCCCGTGGTGACTCCTGGGCTGAATAACTGCTGGAGTCAACTCAATGACATCCTCATTCCCCTTATTTACTAAGCTCAAACTGGGAATCCCCTTTCTTGTCATTTTTCTTATTCTTGTTTACCTAGTGCTGATCCCACTGGGTATTCTAATTATTAGTAGCCTGACACCTTCAGGGCTTCCTTTTGATCCCGGCTGGACCCTACAGAACTACCTACTGGTGTATCAAGATATACAGTTCTGGAAAATGGTGTGGACCACCATACAGTTCGCCGTAGGATCCATGCTAGGCGCCATGCTGCTGGGTATTAGCCTCGCGTGGGTAGTTGAGCGTACAGACTTGCCAAAAAAAGGCATGCTGCGCCTAGTACTATCCTTGCCCATGGCGATCCCGCCTTTCTTGCTAGCTATTGGCTGGAGCTTACTGCTTAGCCCCAGAATCGGCTTTATCAATACTTTATTGCAAGACTGGTTTGGCCTGGAAGAAGCACCTTTCAACATTTACTCGCTGGGGGGCATGATTTTTGTACAGGCTATCTCACTGGTACCCTCTACCTTTCTGATCCTCAGCCCTGCTTTTAGGAATATGGATCCTAGCCTCGAAGAAGCTGCCATGACCTCTGGCGCTAGCCGTTGGCACCTGTTTACCCGCATTTTTATTCCACTGCTATCACCCTCGCTACTCGCCGCTGCTATCTTTATGCTGATGGTAGGTTTTTTAGTGTTCGATGTACCCGGCACTCTAGGTATGCCCGTTAATATTTTCGTGCTGTCTAGCCGCATCATGTATCTCGCCACTGATAGCGCTGGCGGTATGTCTGCGTACCATATCATCAGTACTATTGCCGTGTTTTTCTTGGTGATCTTATTACTGCAAGCCAGTGTTTATCACCGCTTAACACGTAATGCCAGTCGCTTCGTCACCGTGACAGGAAAAAACTTTCGACCACGACAGTTCAAGTTAGGGGCCTGGAAGCGTCCTATACAAATTCTGATCTTCCTGTTCTTTGCTGTGGCCACCATTATCCCACTGGGTATTTTGCTATGGACCAGTCTTACTCCATGGTTAATGCCTCCTTCAGCCGAAGGTATGGCCATGCTTTCGTTGAACAACCACCTCGCATTCTTCACTAATGATCTGACCTTGTCTGCTCTGCTGAACTCACTAGTGATTGGTGTTTTCGCTGCAACTGCCGTTGCATTGTTCTCGGTGCTCACTTCGTGGTTCGTTGTTCGCTCTGGTAGTAAAGCCGGCAAATTTATCGATTTGCTGGCTTTCCTACCTATTGCCATACCTGGAACCATGATTGGTATTGCCTTGGTTTATGTCTATCTAAATCTACCGGCACTGCAAATCTACGGCAGCATCTGGATCATTGCTATCGCCTACATCACGACCTACATCCCATTTGGTACACGCAGCACCAACTCCGTCATGATGCAGATGCACAAGGAGCTAGAAGAAGCGGCCAGAACGTCGGGTGCATCATGGCTACAAGTCATGCGTAAAGTGGTGTTACCTCTGACCCTACCTGCAGCCATGGCTGTATGGATATGGGTGGTTGCGCACTGTATCCGAGAGTTGTCATCCGCACTACTGCTACAGGGCGGGGAAAACCAAACATTGCCCGTTGTGCTATGGAATTTCTGGGTAGGTGGAGAACCCAACAAAGCGGCAGCCGTAGGCCTGTGGCTAGTGGCTCTGCTATTTATCACCATGTTCCTTTGGCAGGTCTGGGGCAAGAAATCATTAAAAAATAGGTAATTAAGGAGCGCCCGTGTTAAAGATTGACAATCTACAAGTCCATTACCAGACCGAACACGGTCTGGTAGAGGCCGTCAAATCCATATCACTAGAAGTTAAGGCCGGTGAGTTCTGTACTTTTCTTGGCCCTAGCGGATGCGGTAAGACCACGACGCTACGCTGCATTGCGGGGCTAGAAGAGCCCACTCGCGGCAGAATACTCATAGACAACGAAGAAGTATTTAACTCCGACAACCAAACCCTGGTCCCCACGCACAAACGTAATCTAGGGATGGTATTTCAGTCTTATGCTATTTGGCCGCACATGAGCGTATTTGAGAACGTGGCCTTCCCGTTGCAAAATGCTGGCAAATCCAAAACAGCCATTCAACAAGCCGTACAACATGCCCTAGAAATGGTTGGCCTAGGTGATTTCTCAAGCCGCTCAGCCACACAACTTTCAGGCGGCCAACAGCAGCGTGTAGCATTGGCACGAGCCATTATTCGTAATGGCAAGGTACTACTGCTTGATGAACCGCTCTCTAACCTAGATGCGAAGCTGCGCGAGCAAATGCGTGATGAGTTACGAGAGCTACAACTGAAGTTGCAAACCACCACCATTTTTGTGACGCACGACCAAGATGAAGCCTTGGCTATGTCTGACCGCATTATCGTCATGCAAAAAGGCAATATTGTGGAGCAGGGCACGCCTTTTGAACTGTATCAGCGACCACGCAAACTGTTTACGGCTAACTTCATCGGTAAAGCCGATGTACTAGAGTGTTGCTACCAAGAAAGAAGAGGGGACTTCACTCTTGTTAAAACCAAGCTAGGTGTAATCGTTGCCAGCGATCCGCACAACCTTGGCGACAAAACTGGCTATGTCATGATTCGCCCCGAGGCCATCACCATCCATACTACGACTCCAAATTCATCCGACACTAGCAATCAGCTAGAAGCCCGTTTGGTAAAAAAAGTATTCATAGGTGAGAAAACAGAATACCAATTCAAAACCCCAACAGGCCACTTGATCTCGGCAATTGCCCCTTCGTATATCCAGGTTCCTGCTGACAAAAGTATCACCCTGCACTTCCAGCCAGAACGCTGTGTACTACTGGAGAAAGAACCAGCATGAACGCACTACAAATCAAACCTTATAACCAACAACTACAAGTGCCGTATCGTTGGTCCAAAGGTACCCAGTATGTACGCCGAGGGCTACTCATTCGTGCAGAAATTGACGGGCATGTGGGTTGGGGGGAATCTGCTTTGCCACCCCACGTAAACTATGATGGCTGGAGTTTTGCTGCCCACTGTTCCACCTTGCTTACCGGTTTAGACGTTCATAGCCCCGATTTTTTGGCAGAGCTTGCTCTTAGAGAGGTTCCGCCGCGTCTACGCTGCGGGCTATCGTCAGCACTGTACACAGCCAAAGCGGCTAGCCAAGGTCAATCGCTAGCGACCTATCTTGCTGGCGACACAATGACTCCACTCACTCGTGTCCCCATTAATGACCTTATTAACGAAGCAGACCCCGCTGAATGTGTACAAAGCGCCGCCGCAGCGATCGCGCGCGGGCAGAACACCATCAAGCTCAAGTGCACAGCTGAAAGAGCCCTAGATATTGCACGTGTCAAAGCCTTACGTGCAGCATTCCCTGACCTCATTATCCGCTTAGACCCTAATGAGTCGTGGGAGGTGGAGTGGGCATTGGAACAAATCAAGGCCATGGAGGGTTTCAACATAGACTATATAGAAGAGCCCTTACCTCGTGGCACGGATTTATCTGTGTATGCACAAATCAGCAAACAAACCTCTATCCCCATTGCTCTAGACGACTCCATTCGTAGCCCTTTTCATGCCTTACGGGCAATTGAGCTGGGTGCGGCCAAAGCCTTCATTATCAAACCACCTCGAGTAGGGGGTGTGGATGAAACCAAAGCACTCATTGAGCTTGCACGCGCGGCGAACATACGCTGCATTATCACGGCCAGTTTAGAAACCTCCGTAGGCTTATATGTGGCGCTGCATTGCGCTGCATTGCTAGGTAGCTCTGTTGAGCCATGCGGTATGGGAACAGCACGTTTCTTCAAAAATGATGTAGCACCACCGCCGCCTATTATTGATGGTTACATGCACGTACCCGAAACCCCGGGGTTAGGTGTTGACCCATCAACATGGTGGGAACAGCATTAACGTGACCGTAAAACGCCAATCCTTAGGGGTTGGCGTTTTTTTGTGTGCGTTCTAATCCGTCAAACCCGCATCTTCTCTAGCCTGCACTCTATAGTTCTGCGGCGTAGTCCCTACCCAGTTTTTAAAGGCACGAGAAAAGCTTTTCTCGTTTTTAAAGCCGGTCTCAAACGCGATTTGTTTGATGGGCTTACTGGTTCTTGCTAGGCATTCCATGGCCTTTTTCTGGCGCACGTCATTTTTTAATTGTTGAATAGAAAAACCTTCTTCTTGCAGATGGCGATAGAGCGTGCGCACCGACATGTGCAGTTTCTCGGCCAGCTCTTCGGCGGTTAAACCTAAATCGTTGTGCAGTTGTTTACGTATGCCTTGTACCAACAGCTTGTCGCGCCTGTAAGGCAGCACAGTTAGCAAGATGGCTTGGCGCAGCATACTTTGCAGCATGGCTTCGTCACGCAATAACGGCAGCTGCAAATAGCGTGCATCAAAATGCATAGCAGATTGCCCAGCATTAAAACTTGTCTGCCCTGAAAACAACCGTGGGTAGATTTCCGCGTGGTCAGGCTTGTCAAAGGCGAACATCACGTCTTGCAGTTGTATACGCGAATCGATTAGCCAACAGGCGTAGCCCAGCATGTATCTAAATAAGGTGACGTGACAGAACTCACGCATTTCGCCTAAATCACGGTTTTCATGCAGGGAAATAGAAGCCACGTTACTGGACACGTCTAAGCGCAAGGTGACGTCTTCAGTCAGCAGCTTGTGGTGCCTACACCAACGCGTTAGCGCCAAACCCAAATCGGGCGAACTTAGCGACGCCCTGCACAACATGCCGTAGCTACCCCAGGGCAGTTTGCGCGAAAACCAGCCTAAGGCCTCGTCATCCAGCTCTTGCATAGCAAGCGCCGACATGTGCTCCATTTGCGTAGCGGTAATACGTGCCTGCGGGTCTACCAATAGCTTGGGCGAGATCTGCGCTTTACGTAAGGCCTTGGCAGGATCCATGCCATATTTCTGATAGGCCAAAACCATCGCTTGGATAAACGCTATAGGCGTAGTGGCCTTCTTCCCAAACAATAACGGCAAACTGTGCATAACTGTCATAGGTGCCTCCCTAACACCGCAATGTGGGCCACCAGAACAGTGGCAGTATTTGCAACCTTTTTGGCATGTCCAGACCCAACGCCCACTTTATCATCAATTCATCACCATACCCATTTAAGATCAACTATACGTATTGCACTTGCACCCTATACCGCAAGGCAACAGAGACAACCCAGCGCAAGCCTACCCACTTGCTCTGGAACCAATCACCAACAGGAGCATGACACCTGCAAAGGTGTGCATGAAAAGCCATGAGTATTTCAGGCCTTAATTTCTTTCTTGGCGACACTATTGAAATGCTGCAAGACACCGTGCGGTCTTTTGCGGCTAAAGAGATCGCCCCTCGTGCTGCCGACATTGATAAAGACAATGAGTTTCCTGCCGACCTCTGGCAGAAAATGGGTGATCTAGGCCTATTGGGCATCACCAGTTCAGAGGAGTATGGCGGTACGGATGCCGGTTACTTAGCGCATATTATTGTGATGGAAGAGCTGTCACGCGCTTCGGCCTCGGTAGCTCTGTCCTACGGCGCACACTCCAACCTGTGCGTGAACCAAATTACCCGTCACGGTACGGCCGCACAAAAAGCCAAATACCTGCCACGCCTGATTTCCGGTGAACATGTAGGTGCGTTGGCAATGTCTGAACCCAATGCGGGTTCGGATGTGGTGTCCATGAAGCTACGCGCCGAGAAAAAAGGCGATAGATATGTGCTAAATGGCAGCAAGATGTGGATTACCAATGGCGGCGATGCCGATACGCTGGTGGTTTACGCCAAAACCAATCCCGAAGCTGGCGCTAAAGGTATTACGGCCTTCATCGTGGAAAAAGGTACCAAAGGCTTCTCCCACGGGTCGCACCTAGACAAACTGGGGATGCGCGGCTCTAACACCTATCCGCTGTTCTTTGATGATTGTGAAATCCCCGAAGAAAACGTGCTGGGCGGTGAGGGCAATGGCGTACGCGTATTGATGAGTGGCCTTGATTACGAACGTGCCGTGCTGTGCGGTGGTCCGCTGGGCATTATGGCAGCCTGCATGGATGTAGTGATTCCCTACATCCACGAACGTAAGCAATTCGATCAGCCTATTGGCCAGTTCCAACTGATGCAAGGCAAGATCGCCGACATGTACAGCACGTGGCAAGCCAACCGCGCCTACGTGTATGCCTTAGGCCGTGCCTGTGACCTTAGCGATCACAGCCGTACGCTGCGCAAAGATGCGGCTGGCGCAATTTTATACAGCGCCGAAAAAGCCACCTGGATGGCAGGCGAAGCGATTCAAGTGCTAGGCGGTAATGGCTACATCAACGAATTCCCTACAGGTCGCCTGTGGCGCGACGCCAAGCTATACGAAATTGGTGCAGGCACCAGTGAAATCCGACGCATGCTTATTGGCCGCGAATTGTTTGAAGAAACCCGTTAAAAAGGGGGTTGCATGACCAAACTTACCTCCACGCTGAACACGCGCTCTGACGAGTTCAAAAGCAATGCCCAAAACATGCGTACCTTGGTGGACGACCTACGCGCCAAGGCTAAATTGGTGGCCGATGGCTCGTCGCCCCAAGCGCGTGAAAAGCACTTGGCACGCAACAAGCTGCTGCCGCGCGATCGTATTGATCACCTGTTAGATAAAGGTTCTGCCTTTTTAGAAATAGGGCAGTTAGCCGCCTACGGTTTGTACGGTGACGAAGTGCCCTCTGCAGGCCTAATTGCGGGTATTGGCCGTATCCATGGCACCGAGTGCATGGTGATTGCTAATGACGCCACCGTTAAAGGTGGTACCTACTTCCCCATGACGGTGAAGAAGCATTTGCGTGCTCAAGAAATTGCCGAGAAAAACCACCTGCCTTGCATTTACTTGGTGGATTCTGGCGGTGCGTTCTTGCCCATGCAAGATGAAGTGTTCCCTGACCGCGATCACTTTGGCCGTATTTTCTACAACCAAGCGCAAATGTCGGCCAAAGGCATTCCACAAATTGCAGTAGTAATGGGTTCGTGTACAGCCGGTGGCGCCTATGTGCCTGCCATGTCGGACGAAACCATTATTGTGAAGAACCAAGGCACTATCTTTTTAGCTGGCCCTCCGCTGGTTAAAGCCGCAACTGGCGAAGTCGTTAGCGCCGAAGATTTGGGTGGTGCCGATGTGCACACGCGCATTTCTGGCGTCGCCGACCATTACGCCGAAGACGATGCCCACGCGCTGTACCTAGCACGCCGTATCGTACTGAACCTGAATCGCAAAAAACCGCAATCGCTGGTGCTACAACCTAGCGAAGAACCCCTGTACGACCCCGAAGAAATCTACGGTATTTTGCCTACTGATAACCGCAAACCCTATGACGTGCGTGAAGTGATTGCCCGTATTGTGGATGGCTCGCGCTTTGATGAATTCAAAGCCCGTTATGGCAACACGCTAGTCACGGGTTTTGCGCATCTGTACGGTCAGCCTGTGGGCATTATTGCCAATAACGGTATTTTGTTTAGCGAGTCAGCCCAAAAGGGTGCGCACTTCATCGAGCTGTGCGGTCAGCGCAATATCCCTCTGGTGTTCTTGCAGAATATCAGTGGCTTTATGGTGGGTCGCAAATACGAAAGTGGTGGTATCGCTAAAGACGGTGCCAAGATGGTTACGGCAGTAAGTACCGTCGCTGTGCCCAAAATCACCATGCTAATCGGTGGTTCTTTTGGTGCCGGTAACTACGGTATGTGTGGCCGTGCTTACGACCCGCGCTTTCTGTGGATGTGGCCTAACAGCCGTATCTCGGTGATGGGTGGCGAACAAGCCGCAAGCGTGCTGTCTACCATTCGTCGCGATCAGTTAGAAGCCAAAGGTGGCAACTGGAGCGCTGAGGACGAAGCACAATTTAAAGCTCCACTGCTTGCCCAATACGAGCACCAAGGCCATCCGTATTACTCCAGCGCCCGCTTATGGGATGACGGCATTGTAGACCCTGCACAAAGCCGCCGCATTTTAGGCTTGTCGTTATCAGCATCCTTAAACGCCCCCATAGAGCCTACCAAATTCGGTTTGTTCAGAATGTAAACGCGCCACTATCAAGAGGTGTAATGATGTTTAGCTTTCTTGAGATTACCCAACACGCTGGTGTCGCGACTGTCTGGATGAATAGGCCAGAGCTGCACAATGCGTTTAATGCCCAACTGATACACGAACTGTACACGGCCTTCCAACAACTGGATAACGATGCCACTGTTCGCGCCGTAGTCTTAGCCGCCAGAGGCAAAAGTTTTTCTGCCGGTGCAGACTTGAACTGGATGAAAAGTGCCGCAACCGCCAGCACCCAAGACAACCACAACGATGCGTTGGCCTTGTCGAACATGCTGCATACGCTCGCCACGCTACGTAAACCGACCATTGCTCGCGTACAAGGCGCGGCCATTGGCGGCGGTATGGGTTTGGTTAGCGCTTGCGACATCTGCGTCGCCGCTGATACGGCCAAGTTTGCCACCTCGGAAGTCAAACTGGGGTTGATACCCAGCGTGATTAGCCCTTATGTGATTCGTGCCATTGGCCCACGCCAAGCGCACCGTTATTTCCTGACGGCAGAAATGATTCCCGCTGCTACGGCCTTAACCATTGGGCTAGCGCACGAAGTGGTGCCTGCCGAACAACTGGACGACAAAGTCGCCACATTGTTAGAGGCCCTACAAGCCGGTGGCCCCGAAGCACAAGCGGCATCAAAAGTGCTGATCCAAGAGGTAAGCCACAAACCCATAGACCAGAGCTTGCTTGAGCTCTGCGCCCGCAACATCGCTGAACTGCGTACTGGCAGCGAAGCACAGGAAGGCATGGCTGCCTTTCTTGCCCGACGTGCGCCCCAATGGCTGCACAGCAAGGAGCCCTAATATGTTCAATCGAATTCTGATTGCCAACCGTGGCGAGATTGCTTGCCGCATCATCAAGACAGCACGACGCTTGGGCATAGAAACCGTTGCCGTGTACTCAGAGGCCGACCGCCATAGCCGCCATGTGCGCTTAGCCGACCAAGCCGTGCTCATTGGCCCTGCTGCCTCTGCACAAAGCTATTTGAGCACTGAAAAAATCATCGCTGCTGCCAAAGCCTGTGGTGCTGAAGCCATCCACCCTGGCTATGGTTTTTTATCGGAAAACACGGCCTTTAGACAAGCCTGCGACGACGCTGGCATTGTGTTTATTGGCCCACCGGCATCGGCGATTAAGGCCATGGGGTCTAAATCCGCAGCGAAGAAGCTGATGGAAACGGCCAATGTCCCCTTGACCCCCGGCTATCACGGTGACAACCAAGACGCCGACTTCCTACAGCAACAAGCCGACCAAATTGGCTATCCTGTATTAATCAAAGCCGCAGCAGGCGGTGGCGGTAAAGGGATGCGCTTAGTAGAGCGCGCTGAAGACTTCGCCGCATCGCTGGTGTCGTGCAAGCAAGAGGCTAGCGCCAGCTTTGGTGACGATTTGGTGCTGATTGAAAAGTACATCACCCAACCGCGTCACGTAGAAATACAAATTTTTGCTGATGAACACGGTAACTGCGTACACCTGTTTGAACGTGATTGCTCGGTGCAACGCCGCCACCAGAAAATTCTGGAAGAAGCACCTGCGCCCGGTTTATCGGCTGAACTGCGCCACACTATGGGCGAAGCGGCTGTTAAAGCTGCTGTCGCTACCGGGTACGTCGGAGCAGGTACAGTAGAGTTCATCATGGGGCCTACCGGTAATTTCTACTTCATGGAAATGAACACCCGCCTGCAAGTAGAGCACCCTGTGACCGAAATGATTACCGGCCAAGACTTGGTGGAATGGCAGTTACGCGTTGCCGCAGGGCAGCCACTACCGCTGCGCCAAGACCAGTTAACGGTTACAGGCCATGCGATTGAGGCCCGTATTTATGCGGAATCCCCCGATAAGGACTTCATGCCCGCAACCGGCACCTTGTTGCACTACTCCCCCCCTGCAAACAGTCGCTATGTACGGGTAGACAGTGGAGTCGAACAAGGTGATGCCATCACGCCGTTTTATGACCCCATGATCGCTAAACTGATTGTGTGGGACGAAGACCGTGATAACGCGCTAGCCCGCATGCAGCAAGCCTTGCAGCACTACCAAATTGCTGGCGTACAAACCAACCTACAATTTTTGTCGCGCTTAGTAGGCTGCCCAGCCTTTATGCAGGCTGACCTAGACACCGCATTAATCACGCGCCAACACGATTACCTGTTCGTGCCTGCCGCTACGGTGCCCGACGCTACTTTTGCCGCGTTGGCCGTTAGTGAGTTATTGCGTGAAGCCAACGAGCACAACTGCCAAGAAAACTCACCTTGGGATATTCACGATAACTGGCGCAGCAACCTAGACGCCACCCGTGTGTTCGACTTCCAGCACGGTGACACTACCGCTACCGTACGTGCGCAAGCCCATCAACAAGGCTGGACGCTGCACATCAATGGTCAACGCTTTGATGTCAGTGGCAATGCGCTTGATGCCCAGCGTTTTCGTATTTGTCTAAACGGTCATTGCCAAAACATGACTGTGGTGCGCAACGAGCATCAACGCCATGTATTTTACGGCGACCAACAGTGGCTTATAGACAATACGCACGACTTGCCGCCACAGGTAGGGCAAGAGCAAGACGACAAAGGCCTGCAAGCCCCAATGCCAGGCATTGTGGTGGCACTGCTGGCCGAAGCGGGCAGCCATGTCACCCGTAATACACCGCTACTCACCTTAAGCGCCATGAAGATGGAATACACCATCAGCGCCCCCAGTGACGGCATTGTTCGCAAGCTACTGTGCGCAGTAGGAGATCAAGTAGATGACGGAGCAGATCTAATCGAGTTCGACGCTTCAGCAGCATAACAAAACATAAGCTGATAAGCCTAAACAACCCAGGAGACAAAACCATGAGCCATGTAATAGGCAGGACTGACACCCCTCTGATTACTTCCACCATAGGGCAGTTTTTTGACCAAAGCTGCACCCAATTTGCAGACAATGACGCGATTGTCATTCATCAAGACAACATCCGGCTGACCTATAAAGCATTGCAAGAACAGGTCAATACGCTGGCATGTTCGCTACTGCGTTTGGGGCTGTTACCCGGTGACCGCGTCGGCATTTGGTCACCCAACAACCTAGAGTGGCTGTTAATGCAATTTGCCACGGCCAAAGCAGGGCTGATTCTGGTGAACATCAACCAAGCCTACCAACAGGCCGAGTTGGAATACGCCATTAACAAGGTGGGGTGTAGGGCTCTGGTGTTGGCTCCGGGTTTTAAATCCAGCAACTATCTACACATACTGTCTGAGCTTAAACCTACGTTGCAACACAACGCGGGGGGCCAAGACAAACTGCCCAGCTTGGAATTCATCGTGCGCTTAGGGGATGAAACCTCTACAGGCATGATGAACTTTGGCAGCTTAATGGTACCGCCTAGTGCATCAGAACTTGAGCACTTAGATGAGCTGGGGGCCACCTTTAGCCCACGTGATCCGGTGAATATTCAGTTCACCTCTGGTACTACTGGTGCGGCTAAAGGGGCTACGCTGTGCCACAGCAATATTCTAAACAATGGCTTTTTCGTGGGTGAAACCATCAAACTTAGCCACCATGATCGCGTCTGTATTCCTGTTCCGCTGTATCACTGCTTTGGCATGGTGATGGGGAACATTGGGTGCATGACACATGGTTCTACCATGGTGTATCCGTCTGAGGCCTTTGATGCCAAAAGCGTCTTAGACGCCGTCACGGCAGAACGTTGTACCGCCCTATACGGCGTACCTACTATGTTTATTGCCTTGCTAGACCACCCTGAGTTCAACCACTTTGACCTGAGTTCTCTGCGTACGGGCATCATGGCCGGTAGCCCATGCCCGGCAGAAATCATGAAACGCGTCATCGAAAAAATGCACATGAGTGAAGTCACCATTTGCTATGGCATGACTGAAACCTCTCCCGTTTCCTTCCAAAGCCATACCGATGCGCCACTGGATCGCCGTGTCTCTACCGTGGGTACTATTCACCCGCACTGCGAAGTCAAAATCGTGGATTCCGACGGTCATACTGTGCCTCGTGGTCATACTGGTGAACTGTGCACACGCGGCTACTCGGTCATGCTGGGTTACTGGGGAGATGAAGAAAAAACCCTAGAAGTGGTCGATGATGAAGGCTGGATGCACACCGGTGACTTGGCCACCATTGATGACGAAGGCTACTGCAACATCGTAGGCCGCATCAAAGACATGATTATTCGCGGTGGTGAAAATCTGTACCCCCGTGAGATTGAAGAATTCCTTTACCGCCACCCTGAAATCAAAGACGTACAGGTAGTGGGCGTGTCAGACCAGAAGTTCGGCGAAGAGCTGTGCGCGTGGGTCATCTTGCAAGACAACGTTTCCACTACTGAAGACGACATACGCAACTTCTGCCGTGGGCAAATCTCGCACCACAAGATTCCCCGCTACATACGTTTTGTAGATGAATTCCCGTTAACCGTAACGGGCAAAGTGCAGAAATTCCGTATCCGTGACCATATGGAGCAAGAACTGGGCCAACCAACGGCTCAAGAACAACCACGACGTACTGGCACTGCCTAACCCTTTACTTGTGAGTCCACTATGCCCTTTTATGAAATCAATGGAATACGGCCGGTGGTACACCCCACCGCTTATGTGCACCCCGATGCCGTACTAATAGGCGATGTGATCATAGGGCCCAACTGCTATGTCGCCCCCTTAGCGAGCTTACGTGGTGATTTTGGCCGTCTGATTTTAGAAGAGGGCAGCAACATACAAGATTGCTGTGTGATGCACGGTTTTCCTGGCAGTGACACCGTGGTGGAGGTCAATGGACACGTGGGTCATGGCGCGATTCTGCATGGTTGTCGCATCAAGAAAAACGCTCTGGTGGGCATGAATGCAGTAGTCATGGATAACGCCGTGGTGGGCGAATCCAGCATCATCGCTGCCAGTGCGTTTATTAAAACGGGGATGGTCATTCCCGACCACGTGTTGGTGGCTGGTATACCCGCTAAAGTAATACGCGACTTAAATGACGATGAAATGGCGTGGAAACGTAAGGCCACCAGCCGCTATCAACAACTGGTGATAGAAAGCCAGCAAAGCCTACGACTTTGCTCGCCGTTAACCGAAGTAGAGCCCGATCGAGCACGCCACTTAGCCTCTGACGTGGTGCCTTTAGCAGCGCATCGAGCAAAAGCCAAACCCTAAAATTCTCTATCACCATACAAACGCAGCAGGCAATCTACAGCCATGCCGTATTCCTGATCGCCTGACGCAAAAACCAGAGTAACAAAACGCTGCCCTGACAGCTCCACAGAGAGTTGCAGTAGCAGACTCGCGACCCTGTAACGCAGTGACGCACTCAATCTGCGATACCTGTCACAACAAACAATTAAGTCGTAGAAAAAAAGGAGTAGGGAGATGACACAATCTATAAACCCCAAGGCTATGGAGCCTGGGGTAGTAAACGTATGCCCCATTATTAATGAGGCAAAATTTCAAAAATTTCATTGGCTCACTATTTTCTGGTGTGCCTATATCATTATTTTTGATGGCTATGACCTAGCGGTGCTGGGTGTGATTTTGCCTTCCATCATGAATGAGTGGAATTTGAGTGGTGCCGCAGCAGGGTTGCTCGGTAGCTATACGCTGATAGGGATGATGGTAGGAGCATTATCCTTGAGCGCCCTGTCAGATAAGCTAGGCAAGAAAAAAGTCATCACCATGTGTGTACTGGTTTTCAGTATTTTTACTTTTTTATGTGCCTTTGCGACTAGCCCTACACAGTTTGGCTGGTATAGGTTTATTGGTGGTGTAGGCCTAGGCGGTGTGATGCCAGTCGTCACTAGCCTCACCAGCGAATACTCACCCAAACGTCGACGTAGCCTAACGGTTGGCTTGATGTTTAGTGGCTATTCCGTAGGGGGCATGTTGGCCGCCGTACTGGGTATTTGGGTGATCCCCACCTTTGGATGGCAAGCCATGTTTTACATTGCCATCTTTCCGGTTCTACTTCTGCCCTTGATGCTCAAACAGTTGCCAGAATCTGCCGCCTACATGGTGCAAACCCAGCAATGGGAAAAAATAGGCGCCACGCTTAGCAAAGTCAGCCCTGGTTACCAATACGAAACAGGCACACAATTTAGTAACCCCAGCATCACTGCGAACAACAGCAAGGCACGTATAGTCATTCGCGACCTGTTCTTAGAGGGACGCACGCTTAGCACCTTGATGCTGTGGGCCATGTGTTTCATGGCACTGTATGTGGTGTACGGCATGACCTCATGGCTACCACGTCTCATGCTGCAAGCAGGGTATCCTCTGGGTTCTAGCCTGAGCTTTTTATTCACCGTGCACTTCGGCACAGTACTGGGAGCACTAAGCTGCAGTTGGCTCATGGATCACTTCAACGGCCGTAATGTGTTGGTTGTTTATCTATTCATTGCCGCCGCAGCGATCGCTGCGCTAGGCTTTGCCACCAACAGTGTGGTGCTTTATACCCTCTTGATCATTACAGGGGCGACCACCATTGGTACACAAATAGGCTTATACGCCTTTATCGTGCGTTTCTACCCCATGACCATGAGTTCCACTGGTATGGGTTGGGCGCTGGGAGTAGGGCGTCTGGGAGCCATCATTGGCCCCTTTGCGGTAGGCCTACTGTTTGACCTAAACCTCACACTGCAACAAAACTTCTTTAGCTTTGCTATCCCTGCCTTGCTTGCAGCGATTTTCATGAGCTTGGTGAGCAACCGGCAAACCGCCTCGTAAACAGAGCTAGACCCTATGCAAAGCCCCCAAAAGGTTGGAACAACATCCAACTTTTGGGGGACGCATTACGTACCCATAGGGCAACACCCAAGTACTCTGGTGATAATTAGCAGCAAGACAAAAGAATAGTAAATACGCCTAAAGTTTATATGAACTAAATTGCCTATATGAATACGATCATACGGACGTATTACAAACTTTTAACACACCACACACCGTAATTCATTTTTAACGCTTTCTTACGAAAGCCGCATAGCAGTGCTACGCAATGCCACATCGCTAGTCCACCACATGCCAAACAGCCGGTCACACCCACTGCGCCCTGCTAGCAAAACTGTTGAAATATAAAAGAAAAATCCCACACCTTAAAATTAGCTTAAAGATTTTATTTTTTATTTTTCTATATGAAAATAATCACAATTATTAAATTTAATATAACTATTATTTCAATAAAAAATCACCAAAATATAAAACAAAAAACACAAAAATAATTATTAGATATTTTTGATTTATATTGGATTAATTTATAAAAATATTTACAGCTATATTTTTAAAAAAATCACCTACTAATAGAAACTCATCACGCACCCGTACAGCATAGCTTCATGTGTGCCTGCTCGCGCATGGCTGTAGATTGCTATACAATTCTCTGTACTCATCATGGTTTTCGTCCGTATCACTGAGTCTCAGCTGTTACATCCGACCAACCATTACGCGCTTCAAATCTTTACAGATGTAACCAGATTGATTTTCTCTTGTTATTCATGTAACTGTTTACAGTAATCCGCGCCATTTAACTTTTATTGCGTGTATTACTGAAGTAAAAATTTCAACACCCATTTGTTTTTTATTTCTCCTGTCATCCAGATCTTCATCTGGGTACTTAGAAAGGGAGTTTCCTATGCACGACCAATCCCAAAAAGGAAGTCTGACGCGACGCCGTTTCTTGATGGTGTCAGCGGCTACTGCAGGTCTGGCCAATGTGCCACTGTCACTGCACGCCAAACCTGCCGACTTTCCGCCACTAGACCAGTACACACCCACCTACTTCACCCCTGAAGAGTGGACGTTCATTCTTGCTGCCACCGCACGCCTGATTCCATCAGACGGTGACGGCCCTGGCGCAATCGAAACCCGTGTACCACTGTTTTTAGATCTGCAATTGGCAGGCGATTACGGCAAGGCTGTGGATTGGTACATGGAAGGTCCCCACGACCCTTCAGCTGCTCCACAATTGGGTTACCAAACGCCTTACAACCCAGCTCAGCTGTACCGCGAAGGTATTAAAGCTTTTGATGCATGGTGTGTCACCGAACACGAAGCTGTGTTTGCCAAACTGACTGCTGAACAACAAGACGCTGCACTGCTAGCCTTACAAGACAACAAAGTTGGCTTGGAACCTGAGTTGCGCGATTTCTTCACCTTGTTGTTGGGCAATACCAAAGAAGGGTATTTTGCTGACCCCATGTACGGTGGTAACCAAGGTATGCAAGCGTGGAGCTACATCGGTTTTCCCGGTGCACGCGCCAGCTTTAAAGAATGGGCCGATCAGTACAACGTCCGTTATCCGCTGGGACCGGTTTCAATTTCTGGAGAGAGGGCATAACCATGGCACGCACAGCACCCAAAAAAGATGTAGTAGTCGTTGGTCTGGGCTGGACCGGTGCCATTCTGTCTATGGAATTGGCGCAAGAAGGCCTGGAAGTTCTGGCCTTAGAACGTGGTGAAGACCGCGACACCGTCCCCGGTTTTGAATACCCTAACGTGATTGACGAACTGAAGTACGGCGTACGTTACGGCTTTATGCAACGCCCCTCGCAATCCACCGTTACGGTACGTCACGCACCCGGTGAAAACGCTTTGCCATACCGTATTTTGGGCTCATTTTTGCCCGGTAACGGTGTAGGTGGCGCGGGTATGCACTGGAACGGCCACACATGGCGTCCACAGCCAGAAGAGATGCGCCTGCGTTCATACACTATTGAACGTTTTGGCCGTAATGTCATCCCTGATGGCATGCAACTGGCGGATTACCCACTAAGCTACGAAGAGCTAGAACCGTTCTTGGCCCGCTTTGAAGGCGTAGCCGGTATTTCTGGTCAGGCAGGTAACATCAACGGTAAATTGATCCCCGGTGGTAACCCCTTTGAAGGGCCACGCTCGGGCAACTTCCCGATGCCCGCCATGCCGCACACCTACGATGCTGACTTGTTTACCCAAGCCACTAAAGCCATGGGCTACCACCCATTCCCACTGCCAGGTTCAATCGCGTCACAGTCCTATGTGAACGAGTACGGCATGCAAATGGGCCCCTGTAACTTCTGTGGTTTCTGTGAGCGCTTTGGTTGCTACAACTACTCCAAAGGTTCACCACAAACCTGTATTTTGGATGCGCTAAAACGCAAACCAAACTTCAGCTACAAAACACACTCTGAAGTACTGCGTGTGGAACTGGCTGCCGATGGCAAAACCGCCACTGGCGTAACCTACTTTGACCACGTTGCTGGCGAAGAAGTGTTCCAACCTGCTGACCTAGTCTTGCTATGTGCTTACCAGTTGCACAACGTGCACTTGTTGCTGTTGTCCGGTATTGGTAAGCCCTACAACGCCACTACAGGCGAAGGCGCTACAGGCCGTGGCTATGCCTACCAGATGACTGGCGGCACCACCATGTTCTTCAAAGACAAAGAGTTCAACCCCTTCATCGGTACCGGCTCCAACAGCATGGTGATTGATGACTTTGGTGTGAACCAAATCGACTTTGCTAAAGAAGGCTTTGTAGGCGGCAGCTACATCACGGCCGGTACGTACAACGGTCAACCTATTCGTTCTATGCCTTTACCAGCCGGTACACCGTCATGGGGTAGCGAATGGAAGAAATCCATTGGTGAATGGTACGGCCACGCCATGAGCATAGGCTCACACGGTTCCTGTATGTCCTATCAAGATAACTACTTGGATCTGGACCCTACCTACAAAGACCAGTTCGGCCGCCCCATGTTGCGCATGACCTTCAACTGGAAAGACAACGATATCCGTATGACACAATTCATGCGCGGCAAGATCGAAGAAATTGCCAAAAACATGAACCCCGATATCATGCAGTCTGGCTACAAATCTGAAGGCGCCATGTACGACGTACGCCCTTACCAAACCACACACAACGTGGGTGGTGCTGTGATGGGTAACGATCCTAACTCCTCTGTTGTGAATCGTTATTTGCAAGCGCATGACGTACACAACTTATTCGTCATGGGTGCGGGTGCATTCCCACAAAACCTGCAATACAACCCAACCGGGTTGGTAGGCGGGTTGGCGTACTGGGCCGCACACGCATTGCGTAACGACTATCTGCGTAACCCACGCATTCTGGCCTAAGGGGAGGACTCATCATGAAAACGTTTGTACGTATAGTCCTAGCGCTGATCGTGATCGCCGTTTTGGTGATTGCAGGCATGATCTGGATTCCTTCTGAGCGCACTCCCGCGCAAGCTCTGGCACCTGATGCTGAAATCAGCGTGGCCCGTGGTGAATACATGATGCGTGCTGCTGACTGTATTGCGTGTCACACTGCCCCATACGGCGCAGATTTTGCTGGTGGCCGTGCTATTCAAAGCCCGTTTGGCATCATTTGGTCATCCAACATTACCCCTGATAAAGAAACCGGTATTGGCGACTACACTCTGGATGATTTCCGTGCTGCACTGTACGACGGCCTGAGCAAAGATGGTACACGCCTGTATCCTGCTATGCCTTACGAGAACTACCGTACGCTGAGCGAAGCAGACATACAGTCACTGTACATGTACTTTATGCAAGCCGTTCCACCCGCCTACAGCACTATGCCCGAAACCGACTTGGCTTTCCCCTTCAACCAACGTTGGGGTTTGCGTGCTTGGAACTGGGTAGCATTGAACCCTGTGGGCTTCGACGCACCTACCGATGATCAAATGATTAATCGCGGTGCCTACTTGGTACAAGGTGCAGCACACTGTGCAGCCTGCCATAGCCCACGCACGATGTTCATGTCGCAAAAAGGTGCAAATGCCAGCGACCCAGCATTCTTGTCTGGCGGTGAAGTAGATGGCTGGAGTGCACCTAGCTTGCACGGCGCAGACAGTGTTGCGGGTCAGTGGAGCGTAGAGCAAATGGCGCATTACTTGGCTACTGGCCGTAATGACTACGCCACTGCTGTAGGCGAGATGTCCTTAGTAGTTGGTGATTCGTTGCAATACCTGACTCCTGAAGACAACACGGCTATTGCGGCGTACTTGAAGCACATCAGTGGCGGCAAAACACCTGCAGCTCCTGATGCGGCCAACCGTACGGTGACTGCAACGGAAAAACTGTTGGCATCTGCTGATCCTTCCATGCCATTGGGCCCAAGACTGTATCTGGATAACTGCTCCGGCTGCCACTTTGTGGATGGTCGTGGTGCGCCAGAAATCTTCCCCGCGCTGGATGGCAACCTGATGGTGACAGCAGATTCGCCTAAAGGTCTGATCTACACCATATTGCACGGTGCAGAGCTGCCTTCTACCGAAATCCGTCCTGCTCGTTTACGCATGCAAAGCTATGCATGGCGCTTAAGCGATGAAGAAGTTGCTGAGTTGGCCACTTTCATTCGCCAAGGCTGGAACAACAACGCATCGGCTGTTACTGCCAGCGATGTAGCGCCAGTGCGCTAAGTACAACGTACTTGCTATAGCCATGTGGCAGTCTATGCCACACACCGATCAGAGCCGCTACAACGCGGCTCTGATCGTTTTTGTGTACTGCTGATGGCATAAAAAAGAGCATGCTAAACTGACCCGCACCACGATTTACCCTTGGTAGTACTACCCTAAACAGCCTCGCCTGACTTCTTTTTGTGTATGAACACTGCATCCACATCGCTTTCTGCTCATAGTCATTTGGTTCTGATTGTTGAAGATGAACCCGCTATCGCGAGCGTACTCGAGGCGTATTTACGCCGCGATGGCATGCGCACGTGTATGGCAGCTGATGGCATCGAAGCCTTACAGTTATTCCGAGACATGCGCCCCGATATGGTGCTGTTAGACATCAACCTACCCGGCATAGATGGACTGGATGTGCTGCGTCACATTCGTGACGAAGACCAAACTCCCGTTATTTTGGTCACCGCCTTAGCCGATGATGTGGATAAGTTGCTGGGGCTACGTTTAGGTGCTGACGATTACGTCATTAAACCGTTTAACCCTGCCGAAGTTGTAGCCCGTGTTAAGGCGGTATTGCGCCGTTCTGCTAACGTGCATTCCGTCAGCGCCCCCATACGCGTGGGCGACTTAGAAATTGACGAGCAAGACCACGTAGCACTGGTACATCTGCAAGACAAAGCCATTCCATTGCCCTTAACGCTAACAGAGTTCCGGTTATTAGCATGCTTAGCCGCCCAACCCAGGCGTTGCTTTTCCCGTAGCTATCTGATTGAGCAATGTTTGCCTGAAAGTGATGCTCTAGAGCGCGTCATCGACTCACACATTTCCAAATTGCGCCGCAAACTACAACAAGCAGGCCAAGAAGACTTGATTGAGGCCGTACGTGGCATAGGATACCGCCTGTGGCAAGAAAGATAGACCGCATCTGGGTACGCTTCGGTATTGCGACCGCCGCCATCATTTTCTTCATGATGGCCTTACTCACTACCAGCCTGCTGCTGTTTTGGCGGGTAGAGTACAGCGACTTCTATCAACGCTTACCCCAAGACATACGCGTAGAGTTTGACGACCTTAACGACCGTGGCTTATCTGAAAGCCCACGGGCTATGCAGATTTATGCCGAATACTGGGTAGGCGACCCCATTAAAGGCGAACAGCTTTCACTGCTGCTTACGCTAATTGCTGGCTTACCGTTAGGGCTAGGTGCCAGTTTCTGGGTATCTAGACTCGTGACTCAACCCTTAGGTTCGATGGCTGAAACGGCTAAACGCGTGGCCGTGGGCGACTTCACCGTACGCGCCTTACCGGGGCACGCTCGAGGCGAAATGGCCGACATGGTACGTGACTTCAATCGCATGATTGATTCACTGGAAACCCTAGAACGCGAACGCAGCGCTACGGTTGCCTCGCTCTCGCATGAACTGCGTACCCCGCTGACTATTCTCAGCACCCGCTTACACGCCATTTGCGATGACGTCATTCCGGTGTCCAAAGATGAACTACGCGGGCTGCTAGACCAGTCGCTGCATTTAGGGCGCTTGGTGGATGATTTACACACCATCTCTATGGCATTTGCGAACCGCTTATCGTTGCACTACGAGCCGCTAGACTTGGCCCAATTCATTGATGCCGAGCTGAATACCTACGCTTCTAGACTGACTGAACAAGGTATGGAGCTGGAGCGCCGTATTCCGGCAACCTTAGATGATGCGTTGGTCATGGTAGACCCTGACCGCATACGCCAAATCTTATCCAACCTACTGGAAAACTCCCTACGTTATGCCCACGCCGGAAAGTGGGTAGAAGTGGCTGTGTCCAGCGACGATCACAACGTGAGTTTGCATATTAGCGATGCTGGCCCAGGCTTGCCCGATGCCATGCGCGACAACCCCTTTAGACGCTTTCCACACCCCACTGGCAGCCATAAAGATGGCTCAGGCTTAGGGCTGTCTATCGTACAAGCCTTGGTAGAGCGCCAAGGAGGCGATGTACAGGGTGGTGTGTCACAACGCGGTGGTGCACGTTTTAGCATCCATTTCCCGCGTCATGACAATGTGGATAACACGTTGGTTTAATTAGAAATTTAGGCCCTCTACACCTGCAGTTACACATAGGAGGGCCGCTCCATCATTTCTCCATAAAACCTGCATCACCACGCAACGTTGGTCTTTTACTATGTCAACGTAGCCCTTGTGTAACTATGGCTACCACGCCTACTTTCATCATTTTTGTACGTGTTTAGTTTGTCTTATTTTGCTACCCGCTTCAGTGCTTCTGTCATCTGCAGCCTGCTACTTGCAGGGTGTGTGACCTTAGACACACCTGAACTGCCTACTCATACGCCCACATCTTGGTCCGAGCAATCGCCCAAGAATGCGCCCGCTATTGCTTTGCGTTCGTGGTGGCAAACATGGCAAGACCCTACACTTAATGCACTGATAGACGAAGCACTAGCAGCGAACTTAGACCTAGCTCAAGCGACGCAACGCCTAGAAAGCGAAAGGCGAATGGCAGGTAAGTGGCAGTCACCCTTTCTACCTACTATCACGGCAGGTGCTCGCCCTACACAAGACGTGTCAGCCACTGACATGTACTACCATGCCAGCCTAGACATGACGTGGGAATTGGGCCTGTTTGGTGCACTGGATAATTCCAAGCTATCTGCCAACGCTCGCCTGTATCTGGCCGAAGCCACCGAACAGGGCGCACGAGTCATCGTGGTTGCCACTGTGGTGCGTCACTACTTGGACTTAGGCCTTAGCCAAAAACAACAGCAACTACTACAGCAGCAACTAGCCCTAGACGAAGAAACGCTAGCGCTGGCCTTAACACGCCAGCACGCCCATTTGGGTACCCCCGAAGAAAGCACCCAAGCCCAACTGCGATTGGCACAAACTCGTGCCAATCTGGCCCTTGAACGCGAAGCAGCATCACGATCGACACGTGCCCTAGCCGTACTACTGGGTCGTGAGCAACCCGATGCTACGTGGGTACAGATCAACACCCCACTACAAGCTCCTGCGTTCACCTTGACTGAGCTGCCTGCTGATTTGCTGCGCACACGCCCCGACATACACACAGCTGAAGCCGAAGTACTGCAAGCCGCCGCGCAGGTGGGGCTAGCTCGTTCAGCGTTGTTTCCGCGCCTAAGCCTAGGTGGGTCTATTCTGTATGCGTACAACACCACACAAAACATGCGTACCAGTACAGATTACGCTCCGTCGGTAGGCCTTTATGTGGATATCCCTCTGTGGGATTGGGGCCAACGCCGCACCCGCATGCAAGCCAACGAATCGCTGCTGGATGCCGCCTTACTGGGCTATCGCAAAGCAGTACTGGATGGCGTAAACGATGTAGAAAATGCCTTAAGTGGCCTAACACATCAACAAGAACGTATTCAGGCCTTAGAAAGCTCAGAGCTTGCCCTGAAAAAGCAGCAACAATCGCAACGTACCTTGCAGTCCTTAGGGCTGTCTAGCCGCTACGATCAGTTGCTACAACAACGTGCTGTGCTGGAAACACAATCTGAACTACTGCGTGCACGCGCTGCACGCACACTGTCTTTCATTGCTTTGTACAAAGCCTTGGGCGGCGCTCCCTTGCCTGAAAAACCCGAGGACACAACGCCATGATCCCTTTAGCGCGTAAAACCCTCATCTACGAATGGCGACGATTTGTACCCGTCATTTTGGCCGTCTGCTTTTCAGGTGTGCTGTTAGTGGTACAAGCCGCCTTGGTACTGGGCATTTTTGGTGCCTCGGCGCTTTATGTAAAAAGCTCCTCGGCCACCATTTGGGCGGGCTACCCGGGTACCCAAAGCGTGAACTTTGGCCAGCGCGTAGATCAAGACGTAGAAATGCTCTTGCGCATGGACCCCGACATCAGCGATGTAGAGCCCTATGTGTGGGTAGACGGCGAATGGAGTTCTGAACACAGCCAAGCGGGTAGCGTGTCGGTGTATCTGTCGGGTATTACCACACGAGAAGACGCCATGATGTTTTCATCGCTGCTGTCCAAAGGCCTACGCGCACGACTACGTGAACCCGGTGCCGTCATTGTGGATCCGGCTGACCTGGACACCTTAGATACCCACGAAGGCGGTCGTGCATGGATCAATACACACCCTGTACACATTGTGGGAGTATTGCCTGGCCTGCGTGGTTTAGGTGGTGTGAACGTACTAAGCTCATTAGACACTGCACGTAACATTGCTGGTAATGGTGCTCAATATGGCAGCACCTACTATGTAGCCAAAACACCGCCCACGGTGGATGCCGAAGCCGTGCAAGCCCGTTTGCAAAAAGAGGCTGCTAGCTTTGGGCCTGTGGAAATTTGGACCGCACCACAATTTGCGTACAAATCGCAGTTGTACTGGTTGCTAGACACCGGTGCCGGTATGGCCGTGCTGTTTATGGCCATTATTGTGTGCTTGGTAGGTGCCATCATTACTAACCAATCCTTTGCTGCAGTGGTGGCTGGGTCTGCCCGTGAATATGCCACGCTGAATGCTCTGGGGGCTAGCCGTGGTGCCTTAGCCCGCGTCGTGATTGAGCAATCGTGCTTGATCGGCGGCATAGGTATGCTCTTGGCAGCCATGGTGAGCGTGGCTTTGCTCAGTCTAGCGGCCATCTATCACGTCCCTATTGCGATGACACCGTTGGTGGCAATAGGTTGCGCAACTCTGGTCAGCTTGATGGCTCTGTTTTCCAGTGTCATGGCTATACGTAGCCTGATGCGTACAGACCCATCGTTGTTGTTGCGTTGATATAAGGGAGCACGACTAATGCCTACATCCCCCCCTTTACTGGCTTCCAAGCCCACACTAGAAGCCATACGCATTAGCAAAGCCTTTTTGTCGGGCATGGTGCAAGTACAAGTGCTGCGGTCGCTGTCTTTATCGGTGTATGCCGGTGAACTAACCCTTATTTCTGGGCCTTCGGGCTGCGGTAAAAGTACGCTGCTGTCGCTGCTGTCCGGTTTACAGCACCCCGATGCGGGCGAAGCACATGCCTTAGGCCAAGACTTAAGCAAAATGAAGCGCGGCGAACTGGACACCTTCAGGCTGCACCATACTGGTTTCGTGTTTCAGGGCTTTAACCTGTTTCCCGCCTTAACCGCTCAAGAACAAGTGCAATTGCCACTGGGCTATCTGGGCATGTCCGACAAGGAAAGTGCCAAACGCGCCATGCAAGCACTGGAAAGCGTGGGCTTGTCTCACCGTTCACACATGCGACCTGCTCAGTTATCGGGCGGAGAAAAGCAGCGTGTGGCCATTGCTCGCGCTATTGCTAAAGAACCAAAATTTTTGTTTGCCGATGAACCCACTAGCGCGTTGGATGCCGAAAATGGTCAACGCGTTGCGGACATACTGCAGCGTTTTGCCTCTACCCACCAAGCTACCGTTCTGTGCGTCAGTCATGACCCCCGTCTGGTACGCCACGCTGACCGCGTAATTGGTATGGAAGACGGCATGATACGCAGCGACCGGCGATTGCATGTCCGAACCGAAGGAGTGACTGCATGATTGTTTTTACGCGCGCGCGTTGTGGCGTGATTCTTACGGCTGCCTCTTTACTGTTGGCAGCGTGCTCTGACAACACGAGCACCTCGGCATCCCCCCAAGCCTCTACCAGCACACAACAAGAATCTAGCCGCAAGATCGCGGTTGCCAGAGGCACCGTCGATGTAGAAGGTGGGTTGATTAACCTATCCGCCAGCACAGATGGGGTAGTGCGCGCCTTAAACGTACGCGAAGGCGAGTCGGTTAAAAAAGACCAAACCCTACTGACCTTATCCACAACCACCGAGACAGCAGCCGTCGCCGTCGCTGAGTCGGAATGGAAGTTGGCGCAAGAACGCAAGCAAGCAAGCCTTGCCAAACTGCCCGAGCTACGTCGTGCCGCATCTAGGCTAGAACAAGCCGCCCGTGCAGGTGCAGTGCAAGCGCAATTATCCGATACCGCTCAACAGCAACTAAAAGACGCTGATGCCGATGCTCGCATTGCTCAAGCCGAAGTGGATGTTGCGTTACAGCGGTTAAATCAAGCTAAGGCGCTGCTAGCACAACGCTCTATTACCGCACCTGAAGCCGGCGAAATTATCAGTATTCATGCCCAACCCGGTGCCGCCATCAGCGCCAATACGCCGGCCATGATGCTATTACCCGCACGCCCACTTATTGTGCGTGCAGAACTGAACGCGGCCTACGTGGGCAACATTACCCCCGGCATGCCAGCGACCATCGCCTCAGACATGGACAGTGATTCTGACGGCAACGCCCTACCTCAAGCACGTGTGATACGCATTAGCCCTGTGTACCGCCAAGGTCGTCTACAAGAAGAGGCACAACGCGGCCCCGTCCGTGTCGTGGAATGCATCCTTGAATTTGATGAGCCTGCGAACGTGCGCGTTGGCCAGAATGTACGAGTAAGTTTTCATGAATAATCATCCTTTGCTTTCTACCGCTGCACTCAACGCTACTCAACCCACCTCAGAGTGGGTAATACAGTGCGATTTCGATGGCACCATCAGCATGAAAGACACCACCGACAGCCTGCTGAACAGCTATGGGCTACCCGGTTGGGAAGACCTAGAAGACGCCTGGGAAAACGGCGAAATTGGGTCCAGAGAATGCATGCAGAAACAAGTAGCGCTGCTAGCGATGAGCCCCGAACAACTAGATGCCAGCTTAGCCCAACTACAGGTAGACCCCGGCTTTGCCGCGTTCCTGCAGTCGACCCAAAACCAAGGCCTGCCGTTTTTCGTGGTCAGTGACGGCCTAGACTATGCCATCACTACCATTTTGCGCAGCGCCGGTATCAACGACTTACCCGTCATCGCCAACCATTTGGTGTACGAACAAAACGCGCGATGGTCACTGCAAACACCGTGGAACCAACCCACCTGTGCCAGCGCCAACTGCAAATGCCAACATGCATTAGCCACCCACCAAGCCGGACGCAAAGTGCTGTACATCGGTGACGGAAGTTCTGATTTCTGCGTATCAGGCAAAGCCGATGTGGTGCTAGCCAAAGGCAAACTGATTAACTACTGCCGTGACCACGGCATCGCCCACGTACCCTTCACGGATTTCCGTGAGGCATTGGCACTATTGCCCGGCATACTTTCTGGGACGGCACTGGAACCTGCGGTATGAGTAACCTAGCCCCTACCTTTCCTTCTACCTTGATCTCTGCTGATGAAGCAGCGCACGCACGCGCGGTTACGCCTGCGTCCACGTCATGCACCATTACCCCACACGAATTTTTGCTAGAAGGCCAAGGTGAACGTGCGCGTACCGGTGTACTGTTAATACACGGTTTAACCGGTACACCTAACGAAATGCGCGTGCTAGCCCGTGGCTTAAACCGCCAAGGCTTCACGGTGTATGCGGTGCAATTGGCAGGGCACTGCGGCACCCAAGACGACCTCGTCAACACCTGCTGGCAAGACTGGTTAAACAGCGTGATTGCGGGTGCCGATCGCTTAGCCACCCGAGTCGACCGTGTGGTCGTGGGTGGGCTGTCTATGGGTGCAGTGCTATCACTGGCGTTAGCACAACGTCGTCCAGACTTAATTTCAGGTGTCTTGGCACTGTCTACTACCTTCCGTCACGACGGTTGGAGCATGCCCGCTCACACCCGCCTTGCCTTCATTCTGCCGTTATTCCGTGCGCTGGGTATAGGGCGCAACAGCATGTTCTTAGAACAGCCCCCTTACGGTATTAAAGACGAGGCCCTGCGCGCACGCGTAGTAGAACAAATGAACTCTGGTGATAGCTCGGAAGCCGGTTTACCTGGCAACCCATGGTGGAGCATCATCGAAATGCGGGCCTTGTCGCACACCGTACTCAAAAATCTACCTGCTATTCAAGCGCCATGCTTAGTGATGCATGCGCGTCATGACGATATCGCCTCGGTCGCTAACGCCTATGCCATTGTCAAAGGTGTGCGTCATGCACCGGTAGAACTGCTATTACTCGATAACAGTTACCACATGATCACTATTGATAGGGACCGCCGTACGGTGATTGCTAAAGCGGCTGATTTTATTGCCTCACTCACTGAAAGCGGCGCGGAAGTTCGCGCCGGAGGCACACACTGATGGAGTCTATATCACCGTTGGTGTTGCTGCTGTGGGCCACCAATATCGTCTTGGATAGCGGCGGGCAATTAGCCCTTAAAGCCGCTGCGGCCGACCCCCGAGCCGGCGATGGTTTAGAACGTTGGCGCTGGATGTGCAAACGCCCTTGGTTGTGGGTGGGCATAGGCTGTTACATCGTTGAGTTTGTGATGTGGCTGGCCTTTTTGTCGCTGGTACCTTTATCAAATGGCGTGCTGCTAGGTTCTATTAACACCGTAGTCATCATGGTTTTGGGGCGCATGTTCTTTAATGAACAACTCACCCCCTTGCGGGTGACTGGCATTGTGTTAATTTCCATTGGCGTTGCCGTCGTGGGCTTGCAGGCCTAAGGAACTCAAGATGAAACGTTTTTACTTGATTGGTTTCTTGGTCTTAATGGCCTTAGACACCTTCGCCCAAGTCAGCTTTAAGATGGCCGGCAACAATGCCTTACCACTGGAATTTACGGCCAGTTGGTTTGGTCGTGTGTTTGGTCAACCTTGGATTTACGGTGCATTCTTGGGCTATATAGGCACATTTTTTGCCTGGATGACGCTACTCAAACACGCACCTATTGGGCCAGCTTTTGCAGCGTCTCACTTGGAAATTGTGGCGGTACTGGTGGTGTCGTCGCTGCTATTTGGTGAAACCATAGGCTGGCCACAAATTACCGGCACGATTTTTATTTTGGCCGGCATAGTGTGTCTGGCCATTAGCGAAACCCGATTAGCCGCTAAAAAGCCAGAGTAACCACTACTCACCCATTACGAGCGGGCCGCCTGCAGCATCTGCAACAACTGTTGATTGAAGCTGGTTTGGTGAGCCTGCCATTGCGGCAGTTCTGCATCTTCTTGCGTGGTATCTTGACCGTCGGCCGTACTTAACCAACGCTTCCACGGGGTACTGTAGTTCCACACAGAAACCTCACCCGTCACATCACTACCCACAATACGGCCACGCAGCGCCTGCACAATGTCTTGCATGTGCTGTGTGCGTAATTCACCTTGATCCCAATTCGTGCGTACTACGTCGGGTGAAAATGCGTCTTTGTCCACACTGAAATAGGTGTCTGTATCACCTTCGGCTAAGGTGTCGCACAAGGCCTTCACCATGGCATCTTCGGTGTCAAACGCGTGGAAAAAACCACCTAAGCCCAAGAGCTTTGCCCAACCCGTATCTACCTTGGTGCTCCAGTAATGCAGCTTACCCGCATAGAGCGCCGCCAAGCGATGTTCCCACGCATGGGCGGCCCCCAAGTCAGACGAGGTAATACCCACCACATGCACCTTGGCTACCGCTGGCAACAACGCGACACGCTGTACCCATGAGCCGCAATGAATGCCCCAAGGAAACCGCATGTTATCAGGGTGATTATCTAAAATCACCACCTGCAACGGGCGCAACATATCGTAGCCACCCGCCTCTATGCAACGCTGTATGAGCGCATAGCTTACATGGTGAAAATCACCGCTACCCATAAACACCGTGCCATGCTCTTGAAAAGCTGGCATTAACGCTTCCATCTCGGCAATGCGTTTCGCCCACACCGAGCGGCGGCACCCAAAACGCACCGCTTCGCGCCACGAGTCGGAAAGCTGAATACGCTGCTCGTTTTCTAAGGTACCGATGGAGTCATCGGTATTCAATACCACTGGAAAATGGTGTTCAGCAGAAGTTACGACGTGATCCATTGGCTATCACTTTCAAAACGATTGGCAAAACGTCTGGCTAAAGCACGCAAAATAGGGTTACGCACATACACCATATGACGCGTGGGCGTAAACGTAGCACCCAATAACGCTTTCACCCCGGGGTCGGTCCAGCCCGCTACATAGTGGCTAAGCCCTTTTTCCAAGGCGTACTCTAAATTCACAAACCAGCTCACAAAATACAGATTCATTTCCCGCGATAGGGGATACGACAAGCCTATGTATTTATCCACCAATTTACCCTGATGCTCAAAGCACAGGTTCCAGCCCAAAAACTCGTGGGTTTGGGCATGCCGGTATTCAAATACGATACCGCCGTTGCTCTCATCGCGCAGCAATTGCGCAAAAAAGGCACGCGTTAACTTATCAAAATGCACGTCACTTTGTGCGTACACACCTTGGTACAGTGCGTAGTAGGCATCGACTTTAGCGTCGTCCTCAAAGGCCGTCCCGGTATAAACACGCGACACCTCTATTTGCTCACGTGTACGCAGCTTGCGTCGCAAATAACGCCGTCCATCTTTAGGGAGACGGTCTAAATAGGCGTCTGTGCTCTCAAAATTAATAGGCACGTATGCCAACGCCTGACCTTCTACCGGCACAAAACCAGCGTCTTTACAGGTAGCTACCAACGCATCCGCATAGGCATTATCGTCATCCGACAATAAAGGCGACTGCTGCGGCAAATCTTTAATGATGGTGAGCTTTTGTGCCTTACATGGCCCGCTCAATAATGCGTGTACAGCGTCATTCACACCCAACTGTGGTGGCCACACCGCGTACTCACTTACCGTAGTCCCCACAAAGGCAGTACGGATAGTAAGCCAACGCGACCACATGCTGTAACCCACAAAACCTTTGATACGCGCTTTAAAGTCGTCATCGGCAGTGGTTAACAAGTCAAAGGGCGCTACAAACGCCGGAACCGGCACGCCTTCCAATACATGAAAACCCTCCGGCGGGTGCCGGAGGAAACATGCATGCAAAGCGGCCGGTTCTAACGCGTTACGCAATAACGGCAGGTTTGGCATTAGGCCTGTTTTGCACGTGTGAGCAACTGATCCAGCAAGGCCATTGCTTCGTCAATTTCTGCACGCGTAATCATCAGTGAAGGAGCAAAGGTAATGACGTTTTTGTAGTACCCGCCCACATCCAGCACCAAACCACGTTTGTTGCCCTGATAGTCCAGATTGCCTTCCAAACCGATATCCACCATTTTGTCCAACAGCGCTTTGTTGGGGGTGAAGCCGTCTTCGGTACAAATTTCTGCACGCAACGCCAAGCCCAGACCATCCACATCACCAATTTCGCGGTGACGTTTTTGCAGGTCGCGCAGACCATCCAAGAAGTACGCGCCGGACTCACGAACTTGCTTACCGAAGTCCATTTCGTGCGTCATTTTCATCACTTCCAAACCAATGGCTGTACCCAGTGGGTTAGACGCAAAGGTGGAGTGTGTGGAGCCTGGAGGGAACACCGTTGGGTTGATCAGCTCTTCACGCGCCCATAAACCAGACAATGGGTTCAAACCGTTAGTCAGTGCTTTAGCAAACACCAGTACGTCTGGTTTGATGCCAAAGTTTTCCACCGACCACAGCTTACCGGTACGCCAGAAGCCCATTTGAATCTCGTCTACCACCAGCAATACGCCGTGGTCATCCAATACGCGTTTCAAACCTGTGAAGAAGTTCGCAGGAGGAATCACATAACCGCCCGTACCTTGAATAGGCTCGATGTAAAACGCCGCGTATTCACATTGGTTGGTTTTAGGGTCCCAAATGGCGTGGTATTCGTTTTCAAACTTGCGTTCGAAATCGCGCACGATGGAATCCGCGTACTCTTCCGCTGTCATGCCTTTAGGGCGACGGAAAGGGTAAGGGAAAGGAATAAATTGCGCACGGTCACCAAAGTGGCCGTAACGACGACGGTAACGGTAGCTGGAAGTAATGCTGGATGCACCCAAGGTACGGCCATGATAGCCACCCTCAAACGCAAACATCAGACTTTTACCACCGCTGGCGTTACGTACAATTTTTAGTGAATCTTCAACCGCTTGCGCACCACCCACGTTGAAGTGCACACGGCCTTGGCTGCCCCATTTTTGTTCGGCATCCTGGGCAATCACACGGGCCAGTTCAATTTTGGTGGGGTGCAGGTATTGGCTAGCAATCTGTGGCAGTGTGTTTAACTGCTTCGTCATTGCATCTTCCAGACGGCGGTTGCGGTAACCGAAGTTCACCGCTGAATACCACATCTGCAAATCTAAATAAGGGGTACCCGCGTCATCAAACATGTAACTGCCTTCGCAGCCTGTAAAGATCTTTGGCGGATTAACATAGTGAACGGTATCACCGAATGAACAATACCGGGCTTCGTCAGCCAACAGGCTGGCAGTGTCGATGGACATGGACGCATATCTCCAAATTAACGTAATGCTGGACACAGTGTGCGCCATCAAGGTGGAATGACTGTCGAGGGATTGTGTACGTAGTGTGGAGCCACCAGATACTCCTTGAGGCCTGTGGCAAAGCCACCACTGACTTATGAACACCAGATCAAGATTTACAACCCAACATCACGCTCTGCTGATGCCATTGATACCGCTGATACCGTAGTGCAAAACCTGAAAATCAATCATCACATACACCTTATCCACCCTTGATAACTCGCTGTACACATCTCGTGGCTTGTGTCAGGCTGTGCAAAATTGCCTTTGCGCCGCGCAAGAATAGGGTTCTTGCCGGTGCTAACAGCAATGTGAGTACCCCTTTGTGGACCTTATGGATAGCCACAGCATCATGACCACACCACCGCTATACCTACGCGCTGCCCATACCCGTGACCTAGCCCTGTTAGGGCAAATCAAGTTACGTGCTTCATTGGCATGGGGTGAGCACACTGAAGAACTGCGCCAGCTGCCCGATATAGATCACGTACCCCCCACGTTGCTGCCCCAATTGATCGTGGCAGAGCTACAGCAACGCCTAGTAGGCTTTGCATCAGTAGAGCTACGCCCAGCCTTGTCGCAAGCACAACTGGATGACTTGTTTGTAGAGCCTGATTGCTGGCACCAAGGCATAGGTACAGCGCTGCTATGTGCCGCCGAAGCACACGCTCGCCGCTTGGGTGCTGCTGAGCTGCAATTAGTCGCTAACCCCAAAGCGCAGCAGTTTTACACCAAACAAGGCTACTTGTTTCGCACCAACATACGCACCGACTTTGGCATAGCGCCAGTACTGTATAAAAGTCTAGGTACGTAAGCCCTGACTTTTTTTGCCGTTTTTTCGCACTAAGGTTTTCCAGAGTCCGTCTTGTACGCCGCCAGAAGGCAGTGGCACTATGAAGCGGTGCTGAACATCAGCACGCGATCATCAATAATCACAAACGGAGACCTTATATGTCGCACATTCTGACCGTCGCTGCCGCCCAAATGGGGCCTATACAGCGCACGAACTCACGCGATGATGTCATCGCTCGTATGCTGAAGTTAGTAGAAGGGGCAGCACACCGTGGCGCCCATATCGTGGTGTTTCCCGAGCTATGCTTAACGCCCTTTTTTCCACGTTGGTACTACGAAACGATGGAAGAGGCCGAGCAATGGTTCGAGACTCAGTGGCCACCCGCTGGCATGCAAGCCGTATTGGATGTAGCGCAGAAAAAGGGCGTGATGCTGCAGTTTTCCTACGCCGAAAAAACACCAGACCACCATCACTTCAATACCGCCAGCTTAGTGTCCCGACACGGGCAAGAAGTGCTGAAATACCGCAAAATCCATCTGCCGGGTCATGCCGAATACATGCCTGAACGCCCCCTACAACACTTAGAAAAACGGTATTTTGAAGTAGGCGATTTAGGGTTTCCTGTGCGCCGTTTACATTTTGAGGACGTCGCCACCTTTAACGCTGGCTTGTTGCTATGCAATGACAGGCGTTGGCCCGAAGCCTGGCGCGAATTAGGCTTACAAGAAGTGGACCTCGTGATGATTGGCTACAACACGCCAGTTGCCAACTTAGATGTCAAACACGAGCAACCGCCACACCTGAAAGTGCTGCACTCCAACCTCGTGGTACAAGCCGGCTGCTACCAAAACAACTGTTTTGCAGTGTCGGTAGCCAAAGCAGGGGTAGAAGATGGCCACGCGATGTTTGGCAACTCTATTATCGTGAACCCCTTTGGCGAGATCATTGCACAAGCGTCCACGTGGGCAGACGAGCTGTTAGTGGCGGATTGCGATCTTCGCTTATGTCACGTTAATAGAGCATCAACCTTCAACTTCAGCGCCCATCGCCGCCCTGAGCATTACCGTCGCATCGTCGACCAAACCGGATGGGAACGCCCAGAACACACCCTTAACGTTTAAGGGTTTTTCTCTACCACGTCGCGCTTTTCAGGCTATCCAAGCAGTGCTAGCATTTAAATGTGACCAGATGGTCACTATGATTGGAGCCTACGCATGACGATTAGTATTGCCGTCACAGGAAAACACGCCGTAGTGCACGCATTGCGTGTGCTGCGGTGTACCGAAATTTTAGGCAGTGGCGCGATTGGCGGCTTTGCTGTCTTAGCCGTGATGGCTGAAGACGGCTCTGTGCACTATAGCCAAACCCAAGATGGCGGTAGCCATGCTTTGGACATAGATCCCGCATGGTTACAGTATGAACGTGCGGCCCTCATTTCCAGCGGCCCCCATAGGCCAGAACCCCTGCAGCAATTTCTGCCCAGCCTACCCGGTATCGCCTTAATGACGGGGCATAGATTGCCCAATCGTCCTACACCACAAGGCCTGCCTTTAAACCAGTTAGCCTTGCAAGCCTTACAACGCAGCCGCTCGGCAGAACAAGCCGTGCAGGACACTGTTAATGCGTACCCTGAATACGATGCTGGGCTACTGGCCGTAACCGTAGACGGTCAAATTGCCTATGCCAATACCGCACGTGTGATACGCCGCCCTGACATACACCATGGCGAACAGCAGCGCCCAGACCGCCATGTCGCCGTGATGTTGAACTCCATTTATTTCGCACCGCACCTTGCACCCCACATCGCTACCTTGCTGTGCGATGTGGCATGGCCAGAACCAGCGCCCACCAGCCAGACCGGTGCCATGTTGCTGACGGTGCCCGATCAATGCCCCATCTTGCCTGCCGCACATGACCAGATAGTAGTGAACCCCATTACCGCCACCGTGCAATGCATTTACACTGCAGATCCCTTCGTGCAGCACGCTGAAGGCCGCTGTGTCGCCATTCAAGGTGGTTGTGCCGCGGTCACTACGGATGGTCAGATATTGGGTACCTGTTTACACGACCTGTTAGGACACAAACAGGGTGACCACCTGCAGCGCCTGCTGCCGCAACATCCCCCTTTGTCTTTGATCATAGGAGCACACGTATGACCCTGACCCGTCGTCAACAGACCGAACAAAAAATCATGCAGGCGCTGGAAGACCAAATCTGCGAAACCGGCATGATGGGCGTAGGCGTTAATGCTATTGCTAAGCGCGCAGGCGTTAGCAAAGAACTGATCTACCGTTATTTCAACGGCTTGCCCGGCCTGATGCTGCAATGGATGCAAACACAGGACTTCTGGACGGGTAAATCGTCCATGCTGTTGGACGACAAAGCCGAAATGCGCAGCCCCCAGCAATTAATTCTGACCATGTTAAATGCGCAGATCAACGCCTTGGCCAGCAACGATGCCCTAAAAGAAATTCGACGCTGGGAGCTGATAGAACGCAACGACGTAAGCGCCCAACTGGCCACTCGACGCGAGAAAGCCGCCCGCACTTTTATCGATGCACTGACCTCAGTCAACGATGACGATGACGCCGATATTGCGGCCATGGTGGGCATCATGCTGGCAGGGGTGCTGTACCTGTCACTGCGTTCTAAAACCGAAACACATTTCTTAGGTGTGCCACTACGCACCGAAGAGGGCTGGGACCGTATCCAAAAAGCGCTGATTCAACTGAGTGCCAGCCTGCCCGAACCATTAAAAGAACAGTCTTTAGAAAGCTTACGGAAGCAATCTGCTGACCCCTCTTAGCCAGCGCAACGCTTACATAATTTATAACGAGACGAGACAAACATCATGACCATTCGTGCTGCCGACTTATTGGTGGAGTGCTTGATCGCGCATCGCGTGAAACGCGTGTATTGCGTACCCGGCGAAAGCTATCTTAGCGTGCTAGACAGTTTGCATGATCAGCCCTCTGTAGACGTAGTGACCTGCCGCCATGAAGGTGGTGCAGGCTTCATGGCGCTGGGGCACGCTAGACTCACCGGCACACCCGGCGTACTAATGGTTAGCCGTGGCCCGGGTTGCATGAACGCGGCCATTGCCATTCACTCTGCCCAACAAGACGCCTGCCCCTTAGTGGTCTTAGTAGGTCAAGCAGAACGCGAGAACTTGCAGCGCGAAGCCTTCCAACACATACATTACGAACGCATGTTTAGTGACATGGCGAAGTGGGTGGTGGAAGTAGAACATGCCAACCAACTGGCTGATGTACTGTGCACCGCCTTTTATTTGGCACAAAGCGGCACCCCCGGTCCGGTGGTGATTTCATTACCGGAAGACATGCTAGAAGACCACTGCCCAAACACCGGTATCTTCCCACGTCATAGCCAGCCCAGCACAATCAGCAGCCACGACAGCAGTGCTATTGTGCAGGCCATTGCTCACGCTGAACGCCCGTTAATTATCGCGGGTGGATTGCTTAAAAATGCGGCGGGTAAGCAAGCACTGCTGGAATTTGCAGAGCGCTTTTCTATTCCTGTGGCTACCTCGGTGCGTCATGCTGACTTGATTCCTAACGACCATCCTCTGTTTGCAGGACATTTGGTTTATGGTCTGCCTGCTGCCCTGAAAGAATCCGTCACCCGTAGCGATTTAATTCTGGCGATTGGCACCCGTTTAGGCGACGTCACTAGCCAATCTTTCCACTTTCCTGCAGCCCCACAAGCCGCCCAAACCTTGGTACATATTTGGCCAGACAGCACCGTGGTTAGCCGCTATAGGCAAACAGATATTGCTGTGGCAGCCGACCCCGTTGCCAGCCTACAAACCTTAAACAAAGCGAACGTGCCCGCGGTACCTGCGGCACGACACGACTGGATTCGTTCCGTGCACCACACCACTGTGGCACTGCGCGACTGGAAACCCATGCCCGACCAAGCCGATGGCGTGGTGTTTGGCAACATCATGGCACAAGCCGATGCCTTGTTACCCGAAGACGCCATTATCTGTTTAGACGCGGGTAACTTTGGCGGTTGGGTGCAACGCCAACTGCGCTTTAGCCCTACACGACAACTGATAGGCCCATCGTCTGGAGCCATGGGCTATGGCGTACCGTCGGCCGTGGCCTGCTCACTGGCAGAGCCCTCGCGACCCGTTGTGTGTTTTGTAGGGGATGGCGGCTTCATGATGACGGGTACGGAACTGGCTACCGCCGCACAATACGGCGCTACACCCATCGTGATCATTTCTGATAACGCCTGCTTTGGCACCATACGCATGCATCAGGAAAAACACTTTCCGCATCGCCCCAGCGCCACCGCCTTACATAACCCCAACTTTGCCCAACTTGCGGCAGCGTGCGGTGCACAAACCTTTACGGTGCAACATAGCGATGAGTTCGCCCCCGCCTTAACCGCCGCCTTACACAGCAAAAAACTGTGCGTCATTGTGGTGCGCACCAGCCTGAACTATATCTCTCCTAACGCAACAATTGTTGCGCTGCAACAATCAGGAGGTGCTGCATGAAAAAAATCGCTGTAATCGGTGCAGGTATAGTGGGCTTAGCCACGGCGTATGAGCTACGCCGTCAGGGCATAGAAGTCAGCGTGTACGATGCCGATGCCAAACCCGGCCAAGGCACCAGCAAAGCCAATGGCGCACAGTTAAGCTATAGCTTTGTAACCCCTTTAGCCACCCCTGATGTCGTGCGATCTCTGCACAAATTATTGCTGGATAGAAGCGGTGCTCTACGTTTACACCCTACCTTTAGCCTATCGCAATGGTGCTGGTTACTGTCTTTTTTAAAAGCCTGCTCTGCCAGCCAAAGCCAACGCGGTGCTGAAAACTTACTGCAATTAGGCAAGCTTAGCCATCGCACGCTAGACCAACTACAACGTGAACAGCCCTTAGAGTTTGCGCATAATCGCCATGGCAAATTGCAGGTGTTTGAGAACGCCGAAAGCTTTGCTGCCGCCCGCGATGCACAAGGCAGTTTCCTAGGCCACCATGGTGTAGAACAACGTGTATTTAGCGCCGCCCAAACCGTAGAACAAGAACCCAGTTTGGCCCCTATTGCGCACCGTATTCAAGGTGGACTGTTTACCCCCAGCGAAGAGGCTGGCGACTGCGAACAACTGTGCATTGCCCTGCAAGAACGTCTGCAAAACATGGGGGTAAATTTTCACTTCAACACCCCCATTACGCGCTTAGAGCGCCATGGCGACAGCATCACCGCCTTTAGCGCTCACACCGCACTAGAGGCCGACACCATCATTCTCGCTAACGGCACAGGCGCGCAAAAACTAGCACGTCCCTTGGGACTCAATTTGGGTATTTACCCACTGCGGGGCTATTCGCTCACCATACCCGTCAACGAGCACAGCGGCGCTCCACAGGCCAGTGTCAGCGACATACGCAACAAAGTGGTGTATGCCCGCATTGGCGACAAGTTACGTGTGGCCGGCATGATTGATATAGGGGTGAATAACCCGTCTGCTATTGCTGCCCGTCTACACACACTACGCCAGCAAGTGCGCGAGTTTTTCCCCGCTCTCACCCCCACCGGAGACATAGAGGAATGGACGGGCGAGCGCCCATCACGCCCCACCAGCACTCCGATCATTGGTGCCAGCCCCTTTAACAACTTGTTCCTTAATGTAGGGCATGGCGCGTTGGGCTTCACCTTAGCCTTTGGCTCTGCCCGTTTATTAACCGACATACTGCAATCGCCCAGTAATAAACAGCCGTTGTTAGCGCCACTTTTCAGTCTGTAATACCGCCACAATCGCTGCACCATAAAACACAACAATACCTACCTGACTCAGGAGACAAACATGGCACGTCACTTACTTGCCCCGCTATCGCGCACCACGTTGGCCGGCTTGCTGCTAGCCAGTACCTGCGTTGCGCCCCTTGCTGCACAGGCCGAAACCACCGTTACGGCAGTCATGCATGCAGGCCTGCGGGTAATGGACCCCGTATTCAGTACCTCGTTTCTGACACGTGATCATGGCTACATGATTTACGACACGCTGTTGGGCACCGATGATCAGTTTCGCATCCAGCCCCAAATGGCCGACTGGCGCGTCAGCGACGACGGCAAAACCTACACATTCACCCTGCGAGAAGGCTTGAAATGGCACGATGGCACGCCAGTCACGCCTGCTGATTGCATCGCCTCTATTAAACGTTGGATGAGCGTTGACGGCACCGGTCAGGTATTGCAAACCTTGGTAGAAGACATGTCTGCGGTAGATGCCAACAGCTTCTCGGTACGCCTGCAAGAACCCACTGGGCTACTGCTATCGGGTTTGGCGAAACTGAGCTCTAGGCCGGCGTTTATGATGCCCGAGCGCATTGCTAACACCCCCGGCTCAGAGGCCATTACGGAATTTGTAGGCTCTGGCCCCTTCAAGTTTATGGCCGAGCAGTTCCGTCCTGGTGTCAAAGTGGTCTACACCAAAAACACTGACTACCAACCACGCTCAGAACCGGCCAGTTGGACGGCCGGTGGCAAAGTCGTGAATGTGGATAAAGTAGAGTGGGTCACCATGCCAGACGCCATCACTGGCGTGAACGCATTGCTACAAGGCGAGATTGATTTCATGCAGCAAATTCCGTTGGATCTGCTGCCTTTGCTGCAAAACAATGATGAGGTCAAACTCGACACCATCGACGAGTTGGGCAACTGGACATACTTCCGTTTTAACCACTTGCACGCCCCCTTTAACGCCCCCAAAGTGCGCGAAGCCGCCATGCTGGCTATAGACCAGCAACAAGTGCTCAATGCCCTCATCGGCAACCCCGACTATTACCGCACCTGCGCCACCACGCTGGGCTGCGGCAACCCGTTTGAGAGCGACTACCGCCACGACGACGTAGTCAAACCACAATTAGAAAAAGCCCAAGCCTTACTTAAAGCGTCCAGCTACAACGGTGAGCCTGTGGTCATTCTGCACCCCACCGACATGGCTACCGTATCGCCACAGCCTGTGGTCATTGCCGATGCACTGCGCAAAGCCGGTTTCACCGTGCAGTTGAAATCCATGGATTGGCAAAGTGTGGTCATGCAGCAAGGCAATCAGTCGGACGCTGCAAATGGCGGCTGGAACATTTTTTCCACCTACGCCACCTTAGCGTCTAGCGGCGACCCTTTTGGTAACACCACCTTAAATGCCAGCGGCAAACAAGCGTGGGCGGGATGGCCTGATGTACCCGAAATAGAAGCCCTGCGTAAGCAATTTGCGCTGACGACGGACGATGCCGAGCGCAAAGCCATTGCTCTGAAAGTCAATGAACTGGCTATTGATCAAGGTGTAGTCATCCCCTTAGGGCAGTTCACCATTCCATCGGCCTACAGCCGGACTTTGCAAAACGTGCCCCATTCTCCCGTTACCGTATTTTGGTCGTTGAGTAAGTCCAACTAGGAGGCCACGCATGCTTGTCTACATTGCTAGGCGCCTGATCACCACCATACCGGTGGTGATCATGGTAGCCATCGTGATCTTTGCCTTGCTACGGCTTACAGGCGACCCGGCTGCTGTCATTGCTGGTGACGATGCCTCGCCCGCCCAGTTGGCAGCGATTCGTGCACAAATGGGCCTAGACCGTCCCATCACCACTCAGTTTTTCGACTGGGCAGGTAATTTGCTGCACGGTGATTTGGGTACGTCGCTGCTGTCTGGCACCGCCGTTACCACCCTGATTGCTGACCGCATGGGCCCCACCATTGCCTTAGCCATCAGCACCATGAGCTTCACCTTGTTGATCGCTATCCCTATTGGGTTGATTGCTGCATGGCGACATGGCCGTGCCACCGATAGGTTTGTCATGATCTTGTCGGTACTGGGGTTTTCCATTCCCACTTTTGTGGTGGGTTACCTGCTGATCTACCTATTTTCGCTGCAATTAGGGTGGTTTCCAGTACAAGGCTACAAAGAGTTAAGCCAAGGCTTTTATGCATTTGCCCAGCGGCTGGTGTTACCCACCATCGCCCTCAGTACCGTGTATGTCGCACTGATCGCCCGTATCACCCGTAGCAGCGTGATCGAAGTGATGAATGAAGACTTCATTCGTACAGCACGTGCCAAAGGGGTGAAAGAAAGCGCGGTATTCCTGCGCCATGCCTTGCGTAATGCCGCCGTGCCCATCGTCACAATTGTGGGCATTGGTGCTGCCGCATTAATTGGTGGTGTGGTGGTGACTGAATCGGTATTCAACATTCCCGGCTTAGGTAGGTTGGTCGTAGAAGCAGTGCAAGCCCGCGACTACCCCATTATTCAAGGGGTGATTCTGCTGTTCTCGCTCACCTACATCATCATCAACTTGGTTATAGACGTGCTCTACACCGTCTTTGACCCTCGTATCACCTATTGAGGGAGTCTGTTATGCAACCCTATTCTCTCTGGCGTGGCCTGCTGTCTAGGCTGTTGTCACCCGCCGCGTTTCTCGCGTGCAGCATTGTGCTGTTGGTGATTGGTATGGCGGTGCTCGCCCCCTTAATCAGCACCATGGACCCCATACAAATTAACCCAGCATCACGCTTATCTCCCATTAATGCTGAACACTGGTTAGGCAGCGATGCCTTTGGCCGCGACATGTACTCTCGCGTGGTGTATGGCGCTCAGGTGTCTATGATCGTCGGGCTAGGCGCCGCACTATTTAGCCTAACGTTAGGCTTATTTATTGGTGTACTGGCCGGTTATTTCCCGCTATTTGATGCCATCATCATGCGCGTTATGGATGGCATTATGGCAATTCCTAGTATCTTGCTGGCCATTGCCTTGGTATCGCTTACCGGTAGCAGTTTACTGACGGTATTAGTGGCCATTGTGATTCCTGAAATCCCTCGCGTCGTGCGACTGGTGCGCAGTGTCATTTTGACTATACGTACAGAACCCTACGTAGAAGCAGCCATCACCCTAGGCACTCGTATCCCCAAAATCATCGTGACCCACATTATTCCTAATACCTGGGCTCCACTGATTGTGCAGGGCACCTACATCTTTGCATCGGCCATTTTGATCGAATCCACCTTGAGCTTTTTAGGGGCTGGTTTGCCACCTGAAATCCCATCGTGGGGCAACATCATGGCCGATGGCCGCATGTTCTTCCAACTTTACCCTGGCTTGGTGCTGTATCCCGGTATTTTGCTGGCCCTCACGTTATTGAGTGTCAACGTATTGGGCGATGTACTGCGTGACGAACTGGACCCAAGGATGATCAAACGATGACGCAAACCTTTTCAACGACGCAGAGTGACCAGCCCGTGCTACAGGTGCAAGACCTGTGGGTACGCATCGCCAATAGCAAAGAAGAGCAGCACGCCATTTCTAGCATTTCGCTGGATATACACCCCGGCGAAACCGTCTGCCTAGTAGGGGAGTCGGGTTCGGGTAAATCGGTGACCTCGCTAGCCACCATGGGCTTGCTTCCCAAAGCCGAACTACAAGCCACTCAAGGCCGTATTTTGTTGGATGGTGAGAACCTGCTGGACGCCTCGTCCAGTCGCATACGTACGTTGCGTGCATCCAAAATGGCCATGATCTTCCAAGAACCCATGACCGCGCTCAACCCGGTAGAGCGCGTGGGCCCTCAGGTAGAAGAAGTGCTGAAAGTGCACGGCGTACGTAACCCCAGCGAACGTAAAAAACAGGTGCTGGCGATGTTCGAGGCAGTGCATTTGCCTAACCCCGACAAAATCTATCGCGCTTACCCACACCAGTTATCAGGCGGACAACGCCAACGCATAGTGATCAGCATGGCGCTGATCTTAAAGCCCCGCCTGCTGATTGCCGACGAACCCACCACGGCCTTAGACGTCACCACGCAAAAGCAGATTCTGGCCCTCATACGCGAACTGCAAGAGCAACAAAATACGGCCGTGCTGTTCATCACCCACGACTTTGGGGTAGTGGCCGAAATTGCCGACCGCATTGTGGTGATGAACCGTGGTGCCATGGTAGAAACGGGCACCCGAAACAGCATTTTGCGTGCCCCCACTCAAGACTACACGCGCTTGTTGGTGTCATCCGTGCCAAGCTTAGTGCCACCCGCACCACGCGATATTACGCCTGCCCCCATTTTGCAGGTGTCTGAACTGAATAAAACCTATGAAGAACGCGTGCTGTTTTCGGCCAGCCGCAAAGTAGTGGCCGCCAACAACATATCTTTCACCCTGAACAAGGGAGAAATTATCGGCATTGTGGGGGAGTCCGGCTCAGGGAAGTCATCGGTGGCACGCTGCATTATGCGATTGATTAAACCCTCGTCAGGGCAAGTCGCCTTAGGCGATGCCGACTTGGCTACTGCCTCCGGCGAAGAGCTACGCCAATTACGCCAACGCATACAAATCGTCTTCCAAGATCCCTACCGTTCTCTTAACCCACGTTTACGCATACACGATGCCTTGTTAGAAGGCATGCAGAACTACGGCTTAAGCGCCAGCGAATGTGAAAAGCGTATTGATACCTTACTGGAATGGATAGGCATGGACCGCAGTGTGCTAAGTCGTTATCCACACCAGTTCTCGGGCGGGCAGCGCCAACGCTTATGTATTGCCCGTGCCCTAGTATTGGAACCCGATATTCTGGTGGCCGATGAGGCCGTATCCGCACTAGACGTATCGGTACAAGCCCAAGTGTTAAAGCTGTTAGACGAACTGCGCGAGCGCATCGGCATTGCCGTGCTGTTTATCACCCATGATCTACGCGTCGCCGCACAAATTTGCGACCAGATTATTGTGATGCAGCATGGCACCGTAGTAGAGGCCGGGCCTACCGAACAGGTGCTGGTGAATCCCCAACACGACTACACCCGCTCGCTGATTGACGCCGCCCCCGGACGCCATTGGGATTTCCAACATTTTCGCCCCCTTGAGGCCGCCATTCACTGATCAACGTACACGAGAAAGACTATGGCCAAACATGCTCACATTCTGATTCAACACGCCGAGGTGGCCGATGGCACGGGTGCCCCTAGGTTTGATGCCGACATTGCCATCATCGACGACCGTATCGCCTTTGTAGGTGACTGCAGCCACTGGACGGCAGATCAACGCATTGATGCCAGTAACTTGGTGGTATCGCCCGGTTTTATAGACACCCACACCCATGACGACCGCTTGCTGCTATCCAGTAACAGCATGGAGCCCAAGGTAAGCCAAGGCGTGACCACAGTAATTACCGGTAACTGCGGTATTTCGCTGGCCCCCACCCCACAACGTTTACAAGCCCCCATCACGCCGCCCTTAGATTTGCTGGATGGGGAAGGGGACTGGTTTACGCACCCCACCTTTCAAAGCTACGTGGACGCCCTTCAACAACAGCCCGCTGCCACCAATTGTGCCCCTTTAGTAGGCCACACCACGCTGCGTATTGTAGCTATGTCAGCCGTAGACCGACCCGCTACCGCCGACGAGCTAGCACGTATGAAAGCCTTGTTGCGTGAAGCCATGCAAGCGGGTGCCATTGGTTTATCCACAGGCTTGGCTTACGACCCTGCTATTGCTGCTTCTACGGAAGAAGTCATTGAGCTGGCTAAAGTCGCCGCTGAGTTTGGTGGGGTGTATTGCACCCACTTACGTGACGAATCGGACCACGTCATGGAAGCACTGGAAGAGGCTTTCCGCATTGGTCGTGAAGCCAACTTACCCGTAGTGATCTCGCACCATAAAGTCGCGGGTAAGAACAATTTTGGGCGCTCTACCGAAACCCTAGAACGCATACGCCAACAAATGAGCGTGCAAGACATCTGTCTAGACTGCTACCCCTATGCGGCATCCTCTACCGTACTGTCGGTGAAACACGCCTCATCCGCCTTGAAGGTGCTGGTGACATGGTCTAAATCGTGCCCAGACATGGCAGGGCGCGACTTAGCCGACATACAAAAAGAATGGCAGTGCAGCCTAGAAGAAGCCGTAAAAAAGCTACAACCTGCAGGGGCCATTTACCACCGCATGGACGATGCCGACGTATCGCGCATTTTGGCGTTTGACGACACCATGATTGGTTCAGACGGCCTACCGCATGATGCCGTACCGCACCCACGCTTATGGGGCAGTTTCCCCCGGGTGCTGGGGCATTACTCACGCGAAAGAGGCTTATTCAGTTTTGAAAAAGCCATTCATAAAATGACAGGCTTAAGCGCCCAAAAATTTGGATTACGAGATCGTGGAGTTATACGTGAAGGCGCCTACGCCGATTTGGTCATACTACATGCAGACACCGTTGCGGAAGGCTCCAGTTTCGCTAGGCCCATCGCACCCGCCATTGGTATAGAAACAGTATTGGTGAACGGCAAGATAGTATGGGATGCCGGGCGAACCACGGATGCCCGCCCCGGGCATGTGCTGTCTCGCGAAGCAATAACCCTTTAACTGCGGCGCACTACCTGCCATCACGACCTTGTGCATGACAGGTAGTACATTGCATTACTGCTTTTTCACCCCCCAAAACGCCGTAATAGGTGCTTCAGGTAAATTGCTCAATGCCGTACTGTAAGCCGCCGGTGTACGGAACTGACCCAACGGCACAATCACCCCTTCATCCAAAACGATTTCTTGGATCTTAGCGGCAATAGCCTGCTTTTCTTCCTTGCTTAGCGCCTTGGCATACTGCACACGCAACGCTTCGATCTCAGGCACATCGGGCCACCCAAACCACGCCTTATCGCCATTAGCAGCAATGGTGGTATTAGCGAACGGGTCTACCGCGGCCGCAATAATTCCGTAGGTAGAAAAAATCCCCCACCCACCATCTTTGGGCGCCTTATTGTTGGCACGCCTAGACACCACCGACTGCCAATCCATAGACTGCATGTCCACCTTAAAACCTGCATTACGTAACGCCGCTGCAATTACCACTGGCGGAGGCGCTGCCATCACGTTATCAGTAGGGTGCAGCAATACCACTGGCGTGCCATCGTAGTTAGCTTCTGCCAGCAATGCTTTGGCTTTATCTAGGTTGCTAGGCACGATCATGTCTTGACCAACATCACTGGCGTTAGGCGTGCCACACCCAAACGGTGATGGGCAGGTGGAATAGTAATCTGGGTTACCCACCAAGGCTTGCATCACATCTTCTTGGCTGACTGCATACATCGCCGCTTGCCGAACCAACTTGTTATCAAAAGGGGGATACAAGTGATTCATGCGGTAGTAGCTCCAGTTACCCAGCGGATCAATCACTTTGGTTACTAGATCACTATTATTCTGTACCAGCGGCAGCAAATCGTAGGGGTAGTGTTCTATGTAATCTACCTCACCATTTAACAGCGCATTGGCGGCCGTCATAGCATCTGGCATGCTGACCCACTCCACCTTATCCACATTCACCACTTTGCCACCCGACGTCCAATCGCTAGGCTCACTGCGGGGCAGGTAATCAGTGTTTTTCTCGTACACCACTTTCACGCCAGGGCGAAACTCCTCTGCCACAAACTTAAAGGGGCCAGAGCCAATCATTTCCGCCACAGCTTTATCCGCAGAGGCTTCCACAATGCGTTTGGGCATCATAAAAGCAGGGCGCGAACTGATTTTGGCTAAGCTATCTAACAACAAGCTAGTGGGCTCGTTTAGCTGTACTTCAAACACCTGATCATCAACGATGTTGTAGCCCGCTAGAAAATCTTTAATCACGGGGCCGGTATTGTCGTTGTCTAACCAACGCTGAATGGATGCCACACAATCTTCAGACGTTACCGGCGTGCCATCGTGCCATTTCAAACCCTCACGTAAGGTGAATCTATACACCTTGCCATCGTCCAGCACTTCCCAGCTCGCCATCTGTGGCTGCACCGTAAAATCGGAATCCATGCCCACCAAGGTGTCATAGATCATGTAACCGTGTTCTCGGGTAATAAATGCAGTGCTTTGTATGGGGTCCATCATACGTAAGCCAGAGTGCATCACCGCAGTAATCGTTTGAGCCACGGCAGGGGCCGCAGCCACCAACACAGAACCTGATACTACGGCTTGCAAGACTAGCTTAAGCTTGCGGGGTTGCAATCGCTTCATCGTTGTCTACCTCACTGTTTTTTTGAGTAAATTTTCTACTTCTTGTTCCTACCCCCTTGCTCTGTGACCGATTGGTCACGATCCAACAATAAACAGTTCACACCCCCATCACAATTAGGAAAAACCTGTGGCTATGGTGTAGCCGCGCAAAAAAACCCAGCTATCGCTTGCGCAATAACCGGGCCAGAAAAGTAAAGCAGGGGTATTCGCCACCACAGCGGGTGGCTAGGGTCACATCACCGCTTAGCCGTACATCATTTTGGGCAAGCCCAGCACAATATCAGGCACCATCACCACCAACAAGATCGTTAGCAGCAACATCAAGAAGAACGGCAACGCCGCTTTGGACAAGAACAAAATATCTTTACCAGTCATTCCTTGCAGTACAAACAAGTTCAAACCTACCGGTGGGGTTAATTGCCCCATTTCTACTACCAGCACCAAATACACACCAAACCAAATTGGGTCTAATCCTGCAGCCTGCACCGCTGGCAACAACACCGCGCTGGTCAGCACCACGATGGAAATACCATCCAGGAAACAACCCAGCACAATGAAGAACACGGTTAACGCGGCCAACAGTGCGTAGTTATTCAAACCCAAATCACCAATCCAGCGAGCCAAATTCATAGGCAGGTTGGAATAACCCATCGCAATGGTCAAGAACGCCGAACCCGCCAAAATCAACGCGATCATGGATGACGACAAGGTGGCAGCAACCAGACCTTCTTTGAAGGTTTTCCAGTTCAGATCACCAAAAATCCAGCTCAGCAGCAACGCAATCACTACACCCACAGCAGCCGAATCTGTTGGGCTAGCCAAGCCAGAATAAATAGAGCCAATCACACCCAAAATTAGCAGCGTCACGGGTAACAACGTACGCGTGGCTTTCATTTTTTGAGCAAAGCTCATGGGCGGATCTTTTGCCGGTACTTTGTCTTTGTTCCTAGTAGACCAAATGGCAACATAGGCCATGAACAGCAAGATCACCAATACACCGGGCACCACACCAGCGATAAACAGACGTGCAATGGACAGCTCGGCGGCCACACCGTACACAATCAAAATAATGGAGGGTGGTATTAACAAGCCTAAGGTGCCAGAGCCAGCAATAGTCCCCAAAATCAGACTTTCATCGTAGCCACGCTGTTTGAGTTCAGGCACAGCTACCTTCGCTACTGTGGCGCACGTTGCCGCCGACGAACCACTTACCGCCGCGAAAATCCCCGACGCCAAAATACCCACATGCCCTAAGCCGCCCGGCAGCGACCGCATCCACGGTGCCAACCCTGAAAACAAGTCTTGCGACATACGTGAGCGAAACAGAATTTCACCCATCCAGATGAACAGGGGCAGGGCCGCGAGTGACCATTCTGCCGACGAACTCCAAATGTTGGTCGCCAACACACTCACAATAGGGGCATTGGAAAACAGCAGTATGCCCACTATGCCTGTCACAAACAGTGCAATAGACACCCACAACCCTATGGCTAGGCAGCCCAACAGCACGCCCACCATAATCAATGACATGGTTACATCAGACATTACAGCGCCTCCTCAGCAACCGAATCCGCCGCCAGCGCATCGCTGTGACCGGTACGTACAATTTCCTGCAAAGTGTCCAGTGCAGCGACCAAAAAGACAGCCGCCCCCACACACAACACGCTTTGCGGTATCCACAAAGGCACTTTAACTAAACCACTGGCCCTATCGCCCCATAAAAAAGACTCATAGGCCAACACACCCAAGCTATAGGTAAACAGCACGCCCATCATTACCCCTAACAACGCAATGATGGTCAGTGTGCCTCTACGTATAGGCGAAGGCAGCTTGGACTCCAGCAAGGTCACCCGTATATGTACGGCTTTGCGTAACCCTAAACCCAAGGATAAAAACGTGGCAAAACCCAGCGCATAACCTGAAAACAGCGAATAGGAAGGGATCAGCAAGCCAAAACTCTGATCAAAGAAACGAAGAGCCACGTAATCGATCGTATTGAAGATCACCTGACCAAAAACAATAGCGGCTATGCTCGCCAACGACAGCGCAGCAAAACCTGCACTAATCGTATAAAGGCCATCCAAGATTTTGCGCATGGCAGTTTGCCCACATCAAAATGCCAGCGCAGGAATCACTGCGCTGGCGAATTACAGTCAGAAGTTAGTTAGCGCGGTAAGCCTCAAGCACGACCTCACCTTCGTCGCCAGCTTCTTTCGCCCACTCTGCCGCCATCTGCTCGCCCACTTTATGCAGGGCAGCATTCAGTTCATCAGAGCCTGTGCTTACTTTAATACCATGCTGCTCCAACACATTACGTTGTGCAACGTGATCTGCCTCAGCCATTTCCCAACCACGCAGTTCAGCCGCTGCCGCCGCATCCAACACGGCTTTCTGAGTGGCTTCATCCAAGCCATCAAACACACGCTGGTTCACCACCACAACGTTCTTAGGCAAGAATGCCGCCACATCGTAGAAGTGCGTCAGGTAATCCCACGCTGTGGTGTTCACACCAGTAGACGTAGAAGTAATCATCGCGTTCACACGACCCGTAGTGAAGGCTTGTGCCAAGTCAGGTACTTCTACCTGCGTAGGCACTGCACCCGCCAATTGCGCTAGGCGTTCTGTTTGCGGGCTGTACGCACGCATTTTGATGCCTTTCAGATCTTCAATTTTTTCAATCGCGCGATCGGTGTACAAACCTTGTGGAGGCCATGCTACCGAGAACAACACTTTCAGGTTTTGGCGACCCAGCAGCTTTTCAAGCTCGGGCTTAGACACGTGATACATCTTGGCAGCATCATCAAACGACACCGCTACAAATGGCACAGAATCCAACGCGAACATGGGATTCTCATTCGCCAAGTTAGAAATGATGAACTCACCCGTTTCTATCTGCTGCGAACGCACCGCATTTTTGATTTCTTGATGCTTGATCAACGAACCCGCAGGGTGCACGTTGATTTTCAGCTCGCCATTTGTGGCGGCTTCCACATCTTTAGCAAACTGCTGAATATTTTGTGTGTGGAAGTTGGCCTCTGGATAAGGGGTGGCCATCTGCCACGTTGTTGCTGCATAAGTGGTGGCACTGGCTAGGGCCAATGCTGCACCTGCAATCATGCTTTTATAGGCGTTCATGTTTCCTCCGTCGTAGGGAAAATCAATATTATTGATAATAGTATTGATAAGATGGAGCGTAGTGTAAAGTGCTTTAAACCCAATGTCTATATTAGAATAAACCCTAAAATACCTATCTAACCACAACAAATTCGAACAATAAATTCTATATTGATAGTATTATTGATAATTAATAAGTCCGCATAATAAGGAGCGCACATGGCTGTGCAACATGACATTCTTGTTGAAGGGAACTGCCTCAGTTTTAAAGGCGGGTTCTTTGGTTTTTCGGCTGTGGTGTTAGTCAACGTAGACGGCCACGGCCCTATCTTGTTTGATACCGGCCATCACTCCACCCGACTACTGTTGTTAAATGCGTTAGCAGAACGCAACCTTAAGCCTGCCGACATCAAAACCGTGTTTTTGTCGCACCTGCATTTCGACCACATCAACAACATTGATCTGTTTCCCAATGCCACCATTTACGTCAGCTCGGCCGAATGGGACTACTCCCAACATCCTGCATCTGAAGACGTATTTGGCAGCCAAGGCATGAACGAATACCTGCAGCGCCAAAACCTGCAACTCATACACGAACCCGAAGGCGAGTTGGCCCCCGGCCTGTTCTATAGGCAAGCCCCCGGTCACACCACCGGCAGCTACTTACTGCACTTTGTGAATCCAGAAAACAAACGCGTAATCTTGGCGGGCGATGCCTGTAAAACCTACCGTGAACTGGCTACACTGTCGGCTGCCAATGAATATGACCCGGACCGCCAATCCAGTAAAACACTGCAGTGGATCGCCGATAACGCCGACATCGTCGTGCCGGGGCATTTTCCTGAACTGCATCGCACACCACACGGCTGGATCTGGGACCAACCCTCGACGCTGGAACTGATTGTCCGATGAGTACTGAAACCCTTGCCCCATCTTCTGCTGAGCTAATCGCCCAGGAACTTGAGGCCGATATTATTTTCGGCCATCTGCGCCCCCACCAAGAGCTGATTGAAGACACGCTGATGGCACGCTTTGACGCCAAGCGTCATGCCGTGCGCGCTGCCATTCAAGAACTGGTGGCTCGCCAAATCGTGGTGAAACCACGTTCGCGTTCTGCCCGCGTCAAAGACTTCACAACTCAGGAAGTGGAAGAGCTGTACCACCTGCGTGCTTTGCTGCAAAAAGAAGCCGTTATGATCATGCCGTTTCCAGTGTCTATCGCAGAATTAGATGCACTGAAAACGCTGCACATACAGTATGCAGCGGCCGCATCGGTTGGGGCAGACCCACGGCTTATTCATCAATTTAATGATGAGTTCCATCGCCAAATTTTTGCCCTCTGCGGTAATGAAACCCTGTGCAAAGCCATTGCGTTTTACACCGAGGCATCTAACCCCATACGCTCATACGGCATGACCGACAGACAGTGGCTAGAACAAGCGATTTCTGAACACGCCGCCATGGTAAATGCCATTGAGCAGCAAGACCGTGCCACCTTGGCCCATCTAGTCGTGGAACACATGCAGCCCACGCGACGACGTTGGGAATCCATGCGCGGGCAAAGCTAAGCACAAAGAACGTCACCGGAATCACCCCACTCATGAAATACGATTACCTCATTATTGGCGCAGGCATTGTTGGAGCTGCGTTGGCTGCCGAAATCGTCAAACGCCGCCCCCAAGCCCGTGTGCTGGTGGCCGAAAAAGAAGCCGCACCGGCGTTTCACCAAACTGGCCGCAACAGTGGCGTGGTGCACTCTGGTGTGTACTACACCCCAGGTAGCTTAAAAACGCGTTTCTGCCGAGAAGGGCTAAGTGAAATCAAAGCCTTCTGTGCCGCCCGCCAAATTGGCTACGAAGCGCGCGGCAAGCTGTTGGTTGCCACCACCCCTCAAGAACAAGAAAATCTGTACAAGCTTGAGCAGCGCGCCATCGAAAACGAGGTATACACCGAACAACTTACCCAAGCTGACTTAGGTAGGTTAGAACCTGCAATTACAGGGCTTGCCGCATTACGCATCCCTGAAACCGCCATTACTGACTACGCCGGTATCACCAAAGCCTTATTGGCCGATGTAGAAAACGCGGGCAGCACTGTGCTGTTTAACGCCCCGGTAACGTCCGTTACCCAAGTCGGTTCCGCCTACCGTGTACAAGCGGGTAATCAACAAATAGAAGCCGGACACATTATTGCGTGTACAGGGTTAGCTTCAGACCGCGTTGCGCGCATGTTGGGTATGGACCCAGGCATTAGAATTTTGCCGTTTCGTGGCGAATACTTTGTGTTGCCAACCCACCTGAACAAAGTTGTACACAGCCTGATTTACCCTGTACCCGACCCCACCTTGCCATTTTTAGGGGTACACCTCACGCCTATGATTGATGGCACCATCACCGTAGGCCCCAACGCTGTTTTGGCACTAGCTCGAGAAAAATACAGCCATTTCAGCGTAGACATGCGTGACGCCTGGTCGGCACTTAGCTACAGCGGCCTGTGGAAAATGTTAGCCAAACACCCACGCGCCACATGGAATGAGCTTAAAGGCTCATTGTTCAAGCAAGTCTATCTGGACGCAGTGCGTAAGTATTGCCCTACTGTCACCTTGTCTGACCTACGCGTCTATCGCAGTGCTAACCGAGCACAAGCCGTACGCCCCGATGGCTCCTTAGTCGATGACTTTTTGATCCAGCATTCCGGCGGTCTAACAGCCATTTTGAACGCACCATCCCCCGCTGCCACAGGCGCCATGCCCATTGCACGCCACATTGCAGACGAACTGGGTCTGTAAGCGGTCAGCACAGTACAAAAACGGCGTGTAGAGTTTTCTACACGCCGTTTTTCTTTTCCCCACACCCTTGCTTCACAACAACAGCCTGTGCATAACATTGCTGCGCATACGCCTCAGCTTCTATATAATTAGCCACCATACTATATGGTGATTAGGCTATGGAACAAAAATATCGCGCGCTACTGAACGTGGCCCAACAGCAGCAACTTCCGCATGTGGATAACATCCGTTTGTGTTTTCAGATGCTGTCCTTAACCGCGGCTATTGATAGAGACTGTGCGGTGCAGCTAGCCCCCCACGGGCTGTCAGAAGGGCGCTTCATTTTGTTATTTTTGTTGGATAACGCCCCCGATGGTTTAGCACCCGCCGCCTTGGCTGAACAAGCGGGTGTGACCCGTGCCACCGTTACCGGATTGCTGGATGGTTTAGAGCGCGATGCGTTAATCGCCCGCCATGCTGATCCCGTCGATAGACGCGCATTGTGCATACGCTTAACTGACACTGGCAAAGCACTGGCGGCTCAGGTTTTTGCACAACATAGCCGTTGGATTGCCAGCCTTTATGCGTCGCTTACTACCACCGAACGAGAGCAACTATCGAACCTGCTCACCAAAGTGGCCCATCACCTTCCCACGCAAGGTACATCCACACCATGAGCACAACTCCCCCACGTAAAGGTGCAAACCGCATCGCTGATATCCCCCCTGATATTTTGGAAGCCTTGTCAGTGGGGCAGATTCCCAGTGCTACGCTGACCGAGGGCTTGGCTGTAGATCAGTACCGGTTGCTGTGCACTGTATTTCCCTCGCTGTCACCTGATATTCTGCACAAAGCCCACGCTTTTACTGAGCTAGGTATATTGCGCCGTATGGTCGCCATGGGAACCTTGCTGCAAGCCGAAGTGGGCAACGACGCATTGACCACCTGCCTTGCACACCCCTCAGATACCGTACGCGGGTGGGCATGTTTTATGATTGGTGCGCAGGTATCACTACCGCTAGCCGAACGCTTAGCCGCCATTCGCCCCTTAGCCGATGATGAACACTTTGGTGTGCGCGAATGGTCATGGATGGCTGTACGCCCGTACTTGGTGAACGAACTAGACAGCGCCATTGCGTTACTGACGGCTTGGACGGCATCACCCTCGGAATGGGTACGACGTTTTGCGTGTGAAGCGCTACGCCCACGCGGGGTATGGTGTGCGCACATTGCCGCCTTTAAAAAAGAGCCGCAGTTGGCATTACCTATATTGGAAGCACTGCGTGCCGACCCGTCCGTTTATGTACAGGATTCTGTTGCCAACTGGTTAAACGACGCCGGTAAAGACCAGCCTGACTGGGTACAAGCACTATGCACGCGGTGGTTAGTCGAATCGCCTACCGATGCCACACAACGAATCTGCCAACGCGCCCAACGCAACTTGAAATAAGCAGACAATACAGGAACTATTATGCAACTCCCACTCTATCAAGTTGATGCGTTTGCCTCTAAGCCCTTCGAAGGTAACCCCGCTGCGGTATGCCCGTTAGACGCGTGGCTAGACGACGCAACCTTGCAAAATATCGCTGCCGAAAACAACTTGTCGGAAACTGCATTCTTTGTGCCTGACGAACACGGCTACCACCTGCGTTGGTTCACTCCCGAGGTAGAGGTAGATTTGTGCGGCCATGCCACCTTAGCCAGCGCCTGGGTACTGATGCACGAGCTGAACTACCCCAACGACGTTATACATTTTTCTACCCGCAGTGGCCGCCTGTCGGTGCGCCACTCCCCCCACGGGTTAGAGATGGATTTCCCCAGACGCCCGCCACAAGCGTGCGCTATCCCCGATGGCTTGCTAGATGCCTTGGGCATAGCAACAGCCACCGTACTGTCCTCGGACGATTACATTGTGGTGGTAGAAGATGAAAGCCTCATCCCACGCCTTGCCCCAGACCTAGCCCGTTTAAAAGGTTTGCCTAATCGCGGTGTGGCCGTGACCGCCCCCAGCAAAACGCTAGATTTTGTGACGCGCTGGTTTGGGCCTAATGTGGGTGTAAGCGAAGACCCTGTTACAGGCTCTGCCCACACCGCACTTGCCCCTTACTGGGCACAACGCTTAGGTAAAACCCAATTACGCGCCCAACAAGGTGGGGCACGTCGTGGCTACTTACATTGTGAAGTCGCAGGCGACCGCGTGTTGATTTCAGGCAATGCCGTGGTGACCTTACGCGGCCACCTGTACCTGTAAGCCGTTAACGGTGCCGCTTACTTACATGACGGCACCGATTTGCCACGGCACAAACTCGCAATCACCAAAACCTTGGGCTTCAGACTTGGTCTGTTCGCCCGAGGCCACGCGTAAAATCAGTTCAAAAATTTCCTGACCACACTGTTCTACCGTTTGGTCGCCATCAATAATGTCGCCGCAATTTATATCCATATCGTCTTGCAAGCGCACATACATGGCCGAATTGGTCGCTACCTTAATGCACGGTACGGGTTTAAAACCCGACACCGAACCACGCCCTGTGGTGAAGCAAATCATGGTGGCTCCGCTGGCAACTTGTCCAGTGACAGAGGCTGGGTCGTAACCCGGGCTATCCATAAACACAAAGCCCCGCTCGCGTATGGGTTCGGCGTATTGGTACACATCTACCAGATTGGTACTGCCCCCTTTAGCCACCGCGCCTAACGACTTTTCTAAGATAGTCGTCAACCCTCCGGCCTTGTTACCAGGCGAAGGGTTGTTATCCATTTTGCCGTCATTGCGAGCCGTGTAATCTTCCCACCAACGTATGCGTTTGATGAGTTTATCGGCTACTTTTTCACTGACTGCACGACGCGTTAACAGGTGCTCGGCCCCGTACACTTCTGGCGTTTCTGATAGCACTGCCGTACCACCGTGCTGCACCAAAATATCGGCGGCCACCCCTAAGGCAGGATTAGCCGTCATGCCTGAATAACCGTCTGAACCACCGCACTGTAACGCCAAAATCAACTCACTAGCAGGCACAGGCTCACGCGTATGCGCGTTCGCAACCACCATCATGTCCGCTAAATACTCGCAGCATTTTTCTACTGTTTTGGCGGTACCGCCGGTGTCTTGGATATTTAACACCCGGCAATCTACAGAATCTTTCAAATTATAGGCATCCACCAACGCACGTATTTGGTTAGCCTCGCACCCCAAACCTAGGATCAAAATACCCGCAAAATTAGGGTGCTGCGCGTAGCCCCAAATCGTACGCTGTAGCAGCGCAAAACCTTCACCAGAATCGGCCATGCCGCAACCCGTGCCATGCGTTAATGCCACCACACCATCAATGTTGGGATACGTGGCGAGCATGCCGCTGCGTTCTACCTGTGCGGCCACCTGCCGCGCTACGGTTGCCGAACAATTCACCGTAGTCAAAATACCTACATAATTACGTGTGCCCATTTTGCCATTGGGGCGCTTATACCCATTGAAGGTAGCGGGTGTATCCACATACTGTGTGGACTTCACATCTTGCCCCACGGCGTAATCCCTATCAAAAGCCTGCAATGCCACGTTATGCACATGCACATGTTCGCCCGCTGCTATGCCTGTAGAGGCAAACCCAATAATCTGCCCATACTTGCGAATAGGCTCACCTTGCGGGATAGCACTCAACGCCACTTTATGGCCCACAGGTATAGCCGCTGCGGTGGTGACACCGTACTCCACCAGCATCGCCCCCACGGGTAACGCCATACAGGCCACGGCCACATTGTCCTGATCGCTTAGTCGTACCACTTGTTTCACGCTAGAGTGTTTCATCGCTGTTCCATTAATATCGAATAACGCATGCAAAAATCATAATAGGGCAGTAAAAAAGCCAAGCGGCAGCACGCTACGGCTTGGCTACATCGCCTTAAAACGGATACGCTAAATCGGCCTCGGCAGCGGCCTCGCGCAACTCGTTTACCACATCGGCAGGCAACAACACCCCATCGGTATCGGCTCTATGCCAGTTGGCCATGCCATTCCAACCCGGCATTCTGGGTGGACGGCTGGCATCTACGGGCGGATTGCTGCGTACTTGCTCAGACAAGAAAGCCACTTCATCTTTTAAGGCTTGTAAGCCACCTAAGAAGTCGGGGTCTATTACCTGTATGTACACCGACGCTCCCCAGCCTGTGGGTTTGTCTTTGCGACCAAAGCCAGCAATACCCGAGGTCATGGCTTCCACCATCAACCCCAACGCAAAGCCCTTATAGCCGTACTCCATGCCACCTAAAGGCAAGATGGTACTGGGTGGATTCGCAAACGCAGTTTCAGGGTCGTCTGATAACTCGCCATCCGCTGTCAGCAGCACAGAATGTGCCAACTTATTGCCTAATTGCCGCTGTTTTGCCACCATGCCGTTCGTAATGCTAGACATGCTGACATCAATCAAAATGGGCTCTGGGTCACCAGGCACACCCAAGGCTAAAGGGTTAGGTGTTTGCATAGCACGGGTGCCGCCGAACGGGGCTACCGATACCGCCGCCGGATCAGACGACATAATCAAACACACCAACCCTTGATCCACCACGCTTTTTAAATACGCTCCTAAGCAGGCAATGTGATGGCTTTGGCGAATGTTGGCAACGGCCAAACCGTATTCTTTAGCCGCGCTGGTGGCCCACTGTATGGCTTCACTTAATACATAAGGCCCCAACAAGTAGTGGGCATCATACAAACGCAACACGGGTGAAGACTTCAGCACCTTAAGGCATTGTGGGTCTATCGCGGCATGGCCGTTACGTATGTCTCGTAGGTAACCTCTGGCTAGCTTCACGCCATGTGTATGCTGCCCAAGCCTGTCTCCGGCAACCAATACGTCGCTCACCACGCGGGCTACCGCTGGATCTACCTGCTGAGCCACAAATAACTGCTGAACAAAACTGTTCAGTTCTTCAATGGCGATACTCACTTCAACCTCTCTTTTGATGGGTGTGTCTTGTGCAGCGTGATTGGCATATAAACGCCTTCACGGTAGGGTATAAAGACGTGACTCTCGCCACCTGCTAAAAACCATATATGAAAGTAACTTTCACTAATGGTAATGATAATTGCACACACAGCCCGATTTAATGAATTGGGGTTTTCCAGAAATGCCCCTGTACATCGCGTTTCCAGCAGTAATAGTCAGCCCCCCTATAATCTGGCATGATGTGCAGCAGTCTTTTCAACCCCACACGGGACAACCATCAGGCCTATGCGACAAAACAGTGAGCCCAAAACCGCCGCCGCACCGCTTTACGAAGCGATTGCTACCGCGTTGCGCCATGCCATGGCTAAACGTGTGCTTAAAGCGGGTGATCTGATTAACGAAAGCATGGTGGCCCAAGCCTTTAATGTAAGCCGAACCCCTGTTAAAGCGGCTCTGCAAGCCTTGTTAGACCAAAACGTGGTGTACAAACATAGCGGGCGTGGCGTCGTGATTGGTCCGGCCAAGGCGGTCACCACCGTTACCCGTTTAAGTGCTGTAGAACTGACCGCGTTAGAGCCGTTTGGTGACGCCATACGATCCCCCGATTCCTGGATACAGGTCTATAACGAGGTAGAGCGCGAGGTCTGTAATCACTCTATCTTTGGCCCGGTACGCATCATAGAAACCGAGCTTGCTAAAAGCTTTGACGTCAGTCGTACCGTTGCCCACGAAGTACTCATGCGCTTAGAAGGCGTAGGCTTAGTAGAAAAAGACCCCGCTGGTCGCTGGTCTATCGTACCCATGACAGCAGAACGTGTACGCCAACTGTACGAAATACGCCGTTATCTGGAACCACCCGCATTGCGCAAAAGCGTAGAACACATTCCACAAGCAGTGCTTAACCACATGTGGGAACGCTTAGAAGCCATAGGCAAACGCTACCCCAATGTGAGCGAGGCCGAGCTAGACGATCTGGAAAAAGATCTGCATTTCCGCTGCTTAAGCTACTGCCAAAACGATGAGCTGATTAAGCTGCTGGGTCATACCCAAGCCTTACTCATTAATAACAAACATATGCTAGGTGGCTACCTGAAATTGCCTTCTATGGACCCGTTCTTAGAAGAGCACAGGCTCATCATGCAAGCCTTGATGCAGCGCCAACCCGATGCGGCGGCTCAGGCCTTAGATGATCACCTGCGTCTGTCTATCGCCAAAACGGTAGAGCGCCTGCACGTTGTGGCCAGCGAACCCGCTAAGAACTTACCTAGCTACATGACCGCCATACGCGGCAACGCACTCTGAGCATTCGGTTCCTCTAGTCTTATCACACAGCTGTATCGCGTAACACTGCGCTTACAGCTGTCTACTGTTGTGCTCCAACCTCGGTAGAGACACTACACAACAACATCATCACCACCCTTCTAGTTGACATCAATTCTCAATTTCATTTATATTGACCGTCGGTCGGTCGGTTAATGAATTTTGATAGATCGCCTTCACTTATATTCTCATCTTGCTCACGCTATGAAACCACTTTCATTTTGCGTACCTGCGCCTGTGCGGCCTGCGTACGTTGGTCAAACTCGTCTCTACGCCAGCATTGTTTGCCTTGCTGCATCATTGGGGGGCACCAGCGTCAACGCCCAAACAGCAACAACGCAGAACGCTAAAGACGCTGCACAACACGAAGAGGTGGCTGAACTATCTTCTATTACGGTAAACAGCGCACCACGCAATGCTGAAGGCCCCGTCCGTGGCTACGTAGCAGAGCAAACCAAAGTGGGTACCAAGACCCGCACATCTATTCTGGAAGTACCGCAATCTGTCTCAGTGGTCACTCGTTCACAAATGGATCTGCAACAGTCCGCCACAACCAGTCAATCTTTACGCTATACCACCGACGCAACCAGCGAAAAATTTGGCGCTTTTGGTAGCCAGTTGGATTTCACCAGAATTCGCGGCATTGATGCTGACTATTATTTAAATGGCCTACGTATCATTGGTAATGCCGGCAGTTGGGCACCGCAAATTGATCCGTTTACGCTGGAACGTGTAGAGGTGTTACGTGGTCCATCAGCGGTGCTGTACGGGCAGGGTACAGGTGGCGGCATCATTAATCAGGTAAGTCGTATGCCAGAGGCCGAAGCCTCTCATGAGCTGAGTCTACGACTGGGTAATTACGGCCATAAATTCATTGGGATCGACAGCACCGGCGCACTGAATGACTCACAAACCTTACTCTACAGGCTTACCGCCACCGGACTCAACACCAACAGCCAAGTAGAAGACACACGCCATAAACGTATTTATCTGGCACCCTCCATCACGTGGCGTCCTTCTGCCCAAACATCGTGGACCATTCTGGCTACACACTCCTACGAACCAGATATTCCCAACTACAACTCGTTGCCTGCAGCATTGTTGGGGCTGAATGACTCCCCCTATGCCGAAATAGATAGGAATAGAAACTATCAAGACATGGCATTTGAGGACTCTACGCGCAAGCAGAATTCCCTCAGCTCCATTTTTGAACACGACTTTGGCGATGGCTGGGGCTTTACAAGCAATATGCGCTACATGCGCATAGACTCGGACCTACAACGCACCGCCGTCTATGGTTACCAAGTGGTCAATGGTCAGCCATTCCTCAAAGACACTTATGAGCTGTCCCCCTCCAGCGTGCGCTCTTTTTCCATGGATAACTATGTACATGGCACTGTGTCGCTAGGCGCTACCGAGCACCAGTTACTAGCGGGTGTAGATTACTCCAAAGGTACTGTAAAAAATGCGCTGTATAGCGATGGTCCGTATTTGGTAGACCCCTATGGCTCACACTACAGACCAGACCGTGTGCCTAATTTCGATGCCAGCAAAAACGCGCCGTGGGCAGTGAAACAGAAGTTCGACCGTTTAGGCTTTTATCTGCAAGACCAAATTGCCTATGACCACTGGCGCTTAACGGCTGGCGTGCGTCACGATCAGTCTAAAACCAACGACTGGACCCAAAGCTATTCCCCCAACACTACCCACACCAAAATGGATGATGGCAAGTGGACATGGCGCGTAGGGCTAAGCTACCAATTTGATAATGGCATCGCCCCCTATGCCAGTCACTCTACGTCCTTTGATCCTATTTTGGGCAGTGGTTACGATGGTAAAGCCTTTGTACCGGTGGAAAGCAAACAAACCGAAGTGGGGATTAAGTTCCATCCAAACAACTCCAGCACCTTATTCACTGCTGCAGTGTTTAACCTAGAGCAAACCAACGTTAAAACAGCCGACTCTAATCACTTGGGTTTTAACACCCAAGCAGGCAAGGTGCGTACACGCGGTATAGATTTATCGCTGACTACTGAGCTAGCGCGTAATTTGAACCTCATCGCTGGTTACACCTACCTTGATAACACACTGGTGCAAGATGCCGCCTTTCAAGGCAATAGCCTGACACAAACGCCTAAACACAGCGCCTCGTTATGGGTGGACTACCTCATTAGTCAGGGGGCATTAAATGGGTTGAAAGTAGGTGGTGGCATACGCTATCTGGGCAGCACGTGGGGCGACCCTGCAAACACCTTCAAGGTGCCATCTACCACACTTATGGACATGGTCTTGAACTACGATCTTTGGCGACTGTCTCCAGCATTGGATGGCATGAGCGTTTCGCTGAATGTGAACAACCTAACAAACAAAAAATACGTCGCTAGTTGTACCTCTGCCATGTATTGTTTCTTAGGCCAAGACCGCACCATCATGGCCACGCTAAACTACCGTTGGTAAAACTCATGGCAGATTTCCAGCGCTCACGACGTGTCTGGTTAGGCCGGCTGCTTGCAGCCGGCATGCTTATTGGCACCATGCCCTATGCTGCCCGTGCGCACCCTACACGTCAACTCACAGATATTGCTAACCGCCAAGTCACCATAGACCGTCCCATTCACCGCGTACTGTTAGGAGATGGCACGCTGGCATACGCCTTTGCCTTACTCATACCAGACACGCCATTTAACTCTGTAGTAGGTTGGGGGGAAAACTTCAAAGCCGCCGATCTAGATGGCTACCACGCCTATTTACAGCGCTTCCCACACATGGGAAGTATCCCGTCTTTTCCAGCAACCACAATAGACTCTATTGGCAGTGAGCTGGCTATCTCTCTCGCACCCGATGTGGTGATCTTGAACCTAAGCTCACGCGCAGCAGCAGAGTCGTCGGGGCTCATGGCCAGACTAGATCAAGTCAACATTCCCGTGATCTTTGTGGATTTCCGCACGCAAATGTTCGCAAACACCGTGCGCAGCATAGAAATACTAGGCGATCTAGTAGAGCAGCAAGATCGGGCTGCTGAGTTCCTGCAATTTAGAACCGAACAAATCAACCGTGTCACCGAAGCACTTCAGCATGTACAGACTCGCCCCAGTGTCATGATAGAGCGAGCCGCTGGCCTCTATAACGACTGCTGCATGACCTATGGTCATGGCAATTTTGGTGAGCTAGTCGCCATCGCTGGCGGCGATAACCTAGGCAGCCATTTTGTACACGGCACCTTTGGCACCTTACATCCAGAACAAGTGATCAGCGCCGAGCCGGACATTATTTTGATTACCGGTGCCAATTGGTCTATGTATTCGCAAGTAGGTGATTGGGTCAACTTAGGCCCAGGCGCGGATCCAGAAAAGGGGCAAGCGCGGCTGCAAAAACTCATGCGTAGGCCCGCCTATCGTTCGCTATCTGCCGTACAAGCCAAAAAAGTGTATGCCATCTGGCATCCATTTTACGACAACCCTTACTACTTCATCGCACTGCAACGCATCGCCAAATGGCTGCACCCCGAGCTGTCTGCTTCACTAGACCCAGAGCAGACTTTCATTGAACTGCACCAGCGTTTCTTACCCGTACCCTATCAGCCCGGTTATTGGCTCAGTTTGGACGAAACAACCGTATGACCAAACACAGTATGACTTCTAGCTCAGCGACTCCCTTCAGTGGACGACAACTTTATACCCAACTCACCCAACGCCGCCTCAGGGTTGTCATCCTGATTGCACTGTGCACGCTGGCCTGTTTTTTATTAGATATTTACATAGGTACCGCCCCCTACAGCCTACCAGAGATACTAGGCTCGCTATGGCAGCATGATAGTTCTAGCCCTATCAGCATCATCGTGTGGGACATCCGTTTACCCGTTGCACTCACGGCCTTAGTGGTAGGGGCCAGTTTGTCGGTGGCTGGTGTACAAATGCAAACCATCTTAGGTAACCCACTGGCTAGCCCCTTTACCTTGGGCTTGTCAGCAGCAGCAAGTTTTGGCGCTGCACTAGGGCTGATCTTGGGGGTGACCTTGCTACCCGACTTTGCCATTGCCTTTGCTATTCCAGTAAATGCCTTTCTGGTCTCTATGGCCGCCGCATGGTTTATTTATAAGTTAAGCCAGAAGCGCGGCATGACCACTCAAATGATTGTGCTGTTAGGTACCACATTGGTATTCACCTTTTCTGCGCTACTGGAAGCGTTGCAATACGTAGGTCCGGATCAAGCTCTGGCCGCTGTTGTCTTCTGGACCATGGGCAGCTTAGCCCGCGCCAGTTGGCTGCAACTGGCCATCATGGCTGCTGTCCTAGTCGTAGTCTTTGCCATTTTTGCCCGTCAGGTCTGGGCTCTAACTGCCTTACGACTTGGCGAGGCGCGTGCGACGGCATTAGGTATTCCGGTTGCTCGATTACGCTTGCATGGGATCTTACTCAGTAGCTTGCTTGCTTCGGTTTGCGTGTCTTTTGTAGGTACCATCGGTTTTGTGGGCTTAGTGGGGCCACACATTGCCCGCATGCTAGTAGGTGAAGACCAGCGCTTCTTACTTCCTACCTCAGCGCTGTGCGGTGCCTGCTTGTTGTCTGCCGCATCGGTACTCAGTAAGTCACTGGTGGTGGGCCAGGTTTTACCTATAGGTATAGTCACCTCACTTGTTGGCGTACCTCTATTTTTTGTCCTAATACTGCGAGCCAGATCATGACGACCGACCTGCTCACAGTCACCAACGTCTGCGTGACCTTTGATACCCGTACCATTCTGCACAACCTAAGCTTTGGCCCCTTAACCGCTGGCAGTGTTACTGCATTATTAGGCTCTAATGCAGCAGGTAAATCTACCTTACTGCGCCGTATTGCAGGTGAACTACGTGGCCCAGGGGAAGTCACTGTGGCGGGACAACGGGTTGAAAGTTGGCCTAACCATCACCCCAACCACCCCGCTCATGTTCCCCAAGATATTGCCATGCGCTCTTCGTTGCGCGTGTTTGAAGCCGTACTACTGGCGAATAAACAGGGTGGTGGATGGTCGGTAGGCGAGGAGGAGCTAGACACCGTCACTCGCGTGCTGCACACCTTAGAAATCCACACCCTCGCCGACAGGGAACTCGCAGCCTTAAGTGGTGGACAGCGCCAGCTAGTGTCCATCGCCCAAGCGCTGATTCGCGAACCTACGATTTTATTGCTGGATGAGCCCACCAGTGCACTGGACCTACAAAACCAGTTTGAGGTACTTGATCTACTGCGCAGGCTAGCCAAAGAACGAGCCATGTGCGTTGTGATGGCCATTCATGACATCAATCACGCTCTACGTTTTGCCGACCATGTGGTGGTGCTGCACCGTGGGCATGTACATGCTAGCGGTCACCCTCTGACCGTACTGACGCCTGAACTACTCAAACAGGTATATGGCGTAGAAGCACGTTTAGAACACTGCTCACAAGGCCACCCTATCATGGTGGTAGATCGTTCTACCCGAACCTCCTCTTTAGTGCTTCAGTAATACCATGTCTTTAGCCCCTAAAAAACAGCTTATCTTGCTTGGCATGCCCAGCACACATGCTGGCGCATGGCGTTTCCCCCATGCCGCACCCGATTTTCATCGTAACTTCGAACACATGAAATGGTTTGCCCAGACCTTAGAGCGTGGCTGCTTTGATGGGCTATTCTTGCCAGACTCCTTGGCCTTGCGTACCGGTACGCCTCAAACGCTGATGTGTAGCGCTAGCGTAGCAACGCTGGACCCCTTAACGCTATTGCCTGCACTCGCCGCCGTCACCCAACATGTAGGGTTGATTGCTACCGCGAGCACCACGTATAACGAGCCGTATATGTTGGCACGTCGTCTAGCCTCGCTAGACATCATTAGTCAGGGTAGAGCAGGGTGGAATCTGGTGACCTCCAGCAATCCCAATGAAGCGGCTAACTTTGGTGATACAGCGCATTTGGAGCATAGTTTGCGCTATAAGCGAGCCAGAGAGTTCTTCACCGTGATGGACGGATTATGGCAAAGTTGGGACGCCGATGCCTTTTGTATGGATAGCAACCGTGGCGTCTATGTTGATCCCGATAAAATGCATGTGTTACATCACCAAGACACGCACTTTTCAGTACGTGGTCCCCTCAATGTGGCAAGGTCCGTGCAACATCGCCCTGTGATTGTGCAAGCAGGCGCCTCAGACGCGGGGATGCAAATCGCTGCGGAAACGGCTGAAGTCGTTTTCACGTACCAAACCGATATTGCCTCTGCCCAAAGCTTCTATGCACAGATGCAAAACAGGGCACTCGCAGCAGGTCGTCAAACACCACTTAAGATTTTGCCTGCCGTATTGGTAGTTCTGGGGGGCACACTGGCAGAAGCGCAAGCAAAACGCGCGATGCTTGATGCTCTAGTAGATGACCAAAGCAGCCTAGCTACGCTTTCTGTTGCCTTAGGACACGATATCTCGCCTTACGATCCTGCTGGATTACTGCCGCACATACCCGACAGTAATGCCAGTAAAAGTGGCAGAGATCGCGTCGTTGCACTGGCACAGCGCGAACAGCTTAGCATTCTGGCCTTAGCACGACGTATCTGCGGCTATCAAGGTCTAGAAATGGTAGGCACAGCAGACATGATCGCGGACCAAATGGAACACTGGCTAACACAACACGCTGCCGATGGTTTCAACATACTCTTCTCACACTTGCCCGGTGGCGTCAGTGAGTTTGTGGACCACGTGGTCCCCCTATTACAGCAACGCGGTTTGCTTCGACAGCACTACGAAGGTCACACGTTCAGAGAAAATTTGGCGCTAGCTACGCCATAGCATGTACGCACAATGGCAACGCTTAGTTCGCCACTGGTGACAGCATACGCAAACATGCTTGCGCCACGTTGCGTGCAAAAATGGAGCAATCCTGAATATTGGCAGCAATAATATCGTCGGTAGCGCCATGCACACCGGAGTAAATCAACAGTGCCACCACTCTGGAATCATCCGGTGCCCACACACCTGACGCGGTCCCTTGGTCGATGATCTCGATAAGCTGACTCAAAATGGCATTTTTATCCTGGTTAGAGCGGTCGTGATGGTGATGATTGGTGTACACAATATCGTGCACACGGTACGTGTTAGCGTAAGTTTCTATATTGGTGTAGACCCACACGCGCAAGCGTTCCGCACTATCGTGTACCGCACAGGCGTCTACCGCCTCTTGTACCGTGGCCAGAAACTGCTCGGTATAACGCCTACCCAAGGCCTCTAGCATCTCGTTCTTGGACGCAAAATAATGGTAGAACGTACCTTTTGCTACCTGCGCATGTGCCACGATATCGTTGATGGTGGTGCCTTCTACACCTTGCGACAAAAACAGCGTTTCCGCTGCGCCCATCAACTCATCCAAACGTACCTCAGCAGGCTTAGTTCTAGGGCGTGCTGCCGTTTTAGTTGCCGATTTTACGTTGCGAGGTTTCACAGTCATCACGTTATTTCACAGAAATACATAAACAGAGCCAGTGTAAGACAAGTCCCTAGGCCGCACCACCGCCAATAATAAAGCGAGACCTGCCATTTTGTACTCGTATCACCACATTTCTCCCACTTTCTTTCCTGCATTTTATTATATTACCCGGGTAATATTGACTATTGATTTTATCAGGGTAAAAATAGGCACATCGTCACTTTTATAGACTTGGCTATGTCTGATACGCACACTCCCACCTACACCAGCTTTGATGGTCACCGTCGTTTAGCTACTGGCTCTTTGCAGGTCAATGCACTTGCCATCAAACGCGCTCTGGAGCAGGGCACCAACCACACCGTGCTACTGTTTGATGATGCCACTGGCCGAACCGTAGAGGTAGACACACGCGGATCCGACGCAGAGGTACTGGAAAGGCTACGCCCCGTAGCGGATACGACACCCGCCACAGCACCACAAGAAGACGCCGCACCACGCGGTCGCGGACGCCCCAAACTGGGTGTAGTCGCGCGCGAAGTCACCTTGTTACCCCGCCATTGGGAATGGTTAGCGCAACAACCTGGTGGGGCATCCGTCACCCTACGCAAACTGGTGGAAGCCGCCAAACGCACTAACAGCGACAAAGACCACACCCGTCAAGCGCACGAACGAGCCTATCACTTTATGGTAGCCATTGCGGGCGACTTACCGGGGTTTGAAGAGGCCACTCGTGCGTTGTTTGCGAACGATGCCGCTGCCTTACAGACACAGATAATCCAATGGCCTACTGACATTCAAACACACACCATGACACTCGCATTTGGTGCCCCCCACGCTTAATCACGGGCTGGCACACAGGAACACCATCATGCAACACATCACCGCAAACGGCATCACCCTTGGCTATGACAGCTTTGGGGATGCTCACGCCGAGGCTATTTTGCTGATCTCGGGCTTAGGCACCCAGATGATCCGCTGGAGCGCCTCTTTTTGTGAAGACTTAGCGGCCCAAGGGTTTAGAGTCATTCGTTTTGATAATAGGGATGCAGGGCGATCTACCCATTTCACACAGCACGCAGCACCCGATTTTGCTGCACTGGCGCAGACCGTTGCCGCTCAGCAAAAACCAACCGTTCCCTATACACTGCGTGACATGGCGGCTGATGCCATAGGCTTGTTAGACGCGTTAGCCATTCAACGCGCCCACGTTGTGGGCAGGTCTATGGGCGGCATGATTGCCCAGCTTATGGCTAGCTTGTATCCACAACGCGTGCTGACCTTAACCTCGATTATGTCTAGCACCGGTAACCCCGCATTACCGTCAGCCGCCCCGGATGTCATGGCTTTACTCACCCAGCCTGCACCTAATCTGCGTGAGGACACCGTAGGTTTTTTGAACCATCGCCTGCAATTTGCTAAACGTATCGCCAGCCCCGGCTATTTTTTCGACGACGTAGAACAGCGCACACTGATACTAGAAGAAGCCAATACCGCCTACGACCCCACCGCATTTAACCGACAACTTGCCGCTATTATCGCTACAGGTGACTTGCGTCCCACCTTGGCGAGTATTGTTGCGCCTACGTTAGTGATTCATGGCACAGACGACCCATTAGTACCGCTAGCCTGCGGCGAAGACACGGCGGCAACGATTAGCAACGCAACCCTCATGCCTATCAAAGGCATGGGGCATGACTTACCGGTAGAGCTGCATCACCTCATTATCCAAGCGATCGTGCGCACTGCTTATCCTCACAAAGCCCGTATGCACTAAACCGCTTTAGCCTGTACCTAAAATGACTCAAGCCTTGCATAGATCACTATGCAAGGCTTGAGTTTTTTGTGTCACTGTCAGGAGCTAAGGCTTAGTCCAGCAAATCAGCCGACCATGCGTGCACTTCTTGACGCTGCTCACCCAACCCTTCAATACCCACATTCATCACGTCACCAGCTTTCAGGTATACGTGAGGCTGCTGGCCCATACCTACGCCTGGAGGCGTACCGGTAGAAATCAAATCGCCGGGGTACAAGGTCGTGAATTGGCTGATGTAATGCACTAAGAAAGCCACGTTGTACACCATGGTGGCGGTACTGCCATTTTGGTAACGTTTGCCGTTTACGTCCAACCACATTTTCAGATTTTGAGGATCAGCGATTTCATCGCGTGTCACCAACCATGGGCCTACTGGACCAAAGGTATCGCACCCTTTACCTTTATCCCATGTACCACAACGTTCTACTTGGTATTCGCGTTCGGACACATCGTTCACCACGCAGTAACCAGCAACGTATTCCATCGCTTCTTCCAAGCTGACGTAACGTGCTTTTTTACCAATCACCACACCCAGTTCAACTTCCCAGTCGGTTTTGACGGAGTTTTTAGGCATCACAACGTTGTCGTTTGCGCCTGTAGGTTTAGACCATTTGTTAAACAGTACGGGTTCAACAGGTACTTCTTGGTTGGTTTCTGCCGCGTGGTCGCTGTAGTTCAAGCCCACACAAATGAATTTACCCAAACCCGCAAAAGGCACACCGTAACGACCGGGGTTTTGCACAACGGGCAAGCTGTTGATATCTACGCCATTCAGTTTGGCCAAACCGGCATCACTTAGCATGTCGGCGGTAATGTCGCTAACAACGCCAGACAAGTCACGCACTTGACCCTGCGCATCCACCAAACCAGGCTTTTCGTGGCCCACTGCACCAAAACGTACTAATTTCATTGTTCTATTCCTTTACTCAGTTAGACCAACCACCGTCGATCACCATGTTGGTGCCGGTCGTAAAACGGGATTCATCAGAAGCCAAATAAATGGCCATGGCTGCAATTTCTTCAGGGCGGCCAAGTCTACCGACTGGCTGACGAGAAATGAAAGCTTTTTCCACGGCATCCGTGCTGCTATTCAAGTTCGATGCCTGAGTAGCAATACGCTCACGTAGGGAAGGGGATTCAATCGTGCCGGGGCAAATACTATTACAACGCACGCCTTGGGTAACGAAATCTGCTGCTACGGACTTGGTCAACCCAATCACCGCTGCTTTGCTCGTCCCGTACACGCAACGAGTAGGCACACCTTTGATGCTGGATGCCGCCGATGCCACATTAATAATTGAACCGTTCCCACGCTCAAGCATGCCGGGCAATACCGCACGAATCGTGTGATACATAGATTTCACATTCAGGTCCATGGAGCGTTCCCACGCTGCTTCATCACACTCCAAAATGGAGCCATGATGTACATAGCCTGCACAATTAAACAGCACGTCCACAGGGCCTAGCGTTGCCATAAACGCTGCTACTGCTTTACCGTCTGTCACGTCCAGTTTGGCTACCGTTGCACCCTGCAAGTCTGCCAATAAAGCTGGATTGATATCGGTGGCGATCACTTTCGCACCTTCTGCCAGAAAGGCCTCAGCCGTCGCACGGCCTATACCTTGTCCAGCAGCGGTAATTAGTGCCACTTTGTTTTCTAAACGACCTTTCATCGACTGCGCATCCTTTGTGCGAAAAACTGCCATAAATCCCACGGGTTATGGCATGCGTTGTGTGATACTTCACGGCATACGTTACGGTATTTGAAAGCTGTTCTTATTAGTGAAATCCCTAACCCATTACGCCCCCAATTCAAAAGGCCGCTTTTTTTACTTGCATGTAAAATGAAAAACTCACATATAAAATAAAAATGACGATGACCACACCTACTCCCGCCAAAAAAACAACCAGCGCAGACGCCCGCTATAGCGCCCCAGCCCTAGAGAAAGGTTTGGATATTCTGGAAGTATTAAGTAAGACCCCACAGGGTTACACGCTCAATGAGCTCAGTCAGGTATTGGGGCGCAGCGTGAATGAAATTTTCCGCATGGTTAGCACCTTGCACCAACGCAATTACATACACATCAACGACAGAGATCGCTACGCCTTAACGCTAAAACTCTTCACATTGGCGCACGAACAAGAACCCATCAAATCGCTGATTAAAGAAGCGCTACCCTTGCTGGCCGAGCTGTCAGAACGCAGCATGCAGTCCAGCCACTTGGCGCTGTATCAAAATGGTAGGGTGATGATTACGGCACAAAATGACAGCCCTGAACGCTGGTCATTTGGGTTGAAAACCGGTGCACAAATAGGGTTAACCGACACCTCGTCGGGACACGTGTTGCTCGCATTTGCCGATGACTTGGCCCGCGCACGTATGTTGAATCATCATGTAAGAATTGATGGTGAAATCGCGCATGAACCCGAAGCGCTGACCAAAATACTGCACGCCGTACGTCAGCAGGGTTATGCCACTATGCCCAGTATTCAGATTCAGGGCGTAACCAACATCGCTATGCCCGTGTTTGGGGTGGCGGGCAAAATCCATGCAGCCATTAACGTGCCGCATATTGCCCGCATCGACGGTTTACGTCGCCCCAATGTAGAACAGATTATCACCATACTGCGTGATATCACTCTGCGCTTAGGCCTGCGTATAGGTTATATACCTAGCGTAGATGGCCCTCAAGCGGTCACTGCATCAGCCACTAAGGACTGACGGCCAGACACACGGATCACCTCGTCTACCAGCTCTATCCAATGCTGAATAGGAATAGGCGACTTAGCAGCCAAGTGACCATAACAACCCACGTTGGCGGTCACAATCATATCGGGTGAGTTGATCTGTAGTGATTCCAACTTGTTGGTACGCAATTGCTCGGACAGTTCTGGTTGCAGCACCGAGTACGTACCAGCAGAACCGCAACACAAGTGACCATCACGCACGGCCACTGGATTAAAGCCAAAAGCTTTCAGCAACGACGAAATAGAACCTTTGTTTTGCAGGGCGTGCTGGAAGCTACACGGCTCTTGCACGGCAATCTTCAAAGGCTGCGCGGTTTGCGGCAACGCTTGGGCATCCAACAACGCCAACTCGTCTTGCACTACACGGCTAATGTCGCGTGCCATGCCCGATACCGTACGGGCTTTTTCGGCGTATTGCGCATCGTTCGCCAACAAATCGCCGTAATGCTCTAGCTGCACCCCGCAACCACTGGCGGTACTGATGATGGCATCGGCTTGCTGCCCAGAGATCATCGGCCACCACGCATCAATATTGCGTCGTGCTTGCTCTTGGGCACCTTCTAAGTCATTCATGTGGTGCTTAATCGCACCACAGCAACCCGCTTTTTCTATACGTACCAACGTGATGCCCATGGCATCTAACACACGTATCGCCGCACTATTGGTTTGCGGTGTCAGCGTAGGTTGTACACAGCCATCCAACAGCAGCATTTTGCGCTGATGTACACGGGTAGGCAGCGGCAACGACTCCGCCTTACGCTCAGGCAACAGCTCTTGCAGGCTTTCGGTGAGCAGTGGGCGCACTTTGTAGCCTACGGCGGCCACTTTAGAAAACACAGCGGGGTTAGAGGCCAGTTCTTTCAGACCCCAGCGCACCACTTTGTCTTTCATCGGACGTTCTACTTTAGTTTCCAGAACGCGGCGGCCCACTTCCACCAGTTCGCTGTAACGCACACCTGAGGGACAGGTAGTTTCACAGGCACGGCAGGTTAAGCAATGATCCAAGTGCTCCATGGTAATTCCGGTTACGGTCTTACCTTCGAACATCTCTTTCATCATGTAGATACGCCCACGTGGGCCATCTAGCTCGTTACCCAGCAATTGGTAAGTAGGGCAGGTGGCGTTACAGAAACCACAGTGCACACACTTCGCAATCACCTCTTTGGCTTTTTCCCCTTCAGGGGTGCCAATAAACTCTTCTGCCAATACGGTTTGCATTACAGAACTCCCGTATAAAGACGACCTGGGTTCAATACACCGGCAGGGTCAAACGCTTTTTTCAATCGTTGCTGCAAGCGCAACATAGGCTCAGGCAAGGGGTGGAAGGCCGACGTTACGGCACCTTGTGCACGAAATACGTTCGCCGTACCGCCCACTTTGCTCACTTGCGCGCGCACGTCTGCTTCACTAGCGGTGCTGAACTGCCAGCGCAACGCACCACCCCATTCCACCAATACATCCGCACTGCTGTCGATAACTGGCGTGGTGCTAGGCACCGACAGGCGCCACAGATGACCTGCGTCTTGACGTTGGAACCACTGGTGCTGTTGCTCTCGAATGTGTGCCCACAATTGTGCGGCGTCTGCTTCGGGCAATTCGTCGCCACCAATACGGTTTTTACCCGCGATTAGCGCTTCCGGTGCACCGCTTAAACGGATGTACGCTTGATCGTTAAACCATGCTGTCGCAGAAATCGCTACAGGCTGACCACCCAAGGTGTTGAAAAAATCCAAAGCCTTGTCTTGTGGCAGGTTCAATCGCAGCGTTAGGGTGCGCTCGGGTATAGGCAAGACTTTGATAGACAGCTCGTCAATCACGCCTAAGCTACCGAAGCTTCCCGCAATCACGCGCGACACATCGTAGCCCGCCACGTTTTTCATCACTTGGCCGCCAAAATTTAAATGCTGGCCTAAGCCATCCACAATTTTTACGCCCAACACAAAGTCTTTCAAACCACCCGCATTCGCACGGCGTGGGCCCGATAACCCTGCTGCAATACAACCAGCAATCGTGGCTTCTGGCCCGAAATGAGGCGGCTCAAACGCCAAGCACTGGTTACGTTCGGCCAGCATGGCTTCAACCTCGCGTAAGCGTGTGCCGCCTTTTACTACCATCACTAACTCAGACGGTTCGTAGTCCACGACGCCTTGGTTTGCGCGCAGATCTAGTACCTGCCCCTGAGCCTGCGGGCCATAAAAATTTTTGCTACCTGAACCACACAACTGCAACGGTGTGTGGTTAGCTGTGGCCTGTGCAAGTTGCTCCTGCCAGTCCTTAATAAGATGCGTTGTCGTCATAATTACGTATCACTCCGGATGGCAAGTTAGAAGCGTGGAATATCGGGGAAAGGCACTTCACCGTGATGCACGTGCATGAAACCCATTTCAGCACAGCGGTTCAAGGTAGGAATATGCTTACCCGGATTCAACAAGCCATCGGGATCAAAAGCCGCTTTTACATCAAAGAAACGCGTGCGCTCTTGATCACTAAATTGCACACACATTTGGTCAATTTTTTCTACGCCCACGCCGTGCTCACCGGTGATAGAACCACCTAGTTTCACGGAAAGCTCCAGAATGTCACCACCAAATGCCATGGCGCGATCTTTTTCTTCGGCAATGCTGCCATCAAACAAAATCAGCGGGTGCAAGTTGCCGTCGCCCGCGTGAAACACGTTTAAGCAACGCAGGTTATGTTTAACCTCTAGGTCTTTCATGGTGACCAGCATTTCTGACAAACGTTTGCGTGGGATGGTGCCATCCATACAAATGTAGTCAGGCGAGATACGACCCGCTGCTGGGAACGCTGCCTTACGACCAGCCCAGAATAGGGCGCGCTCTTCTTCAGACTGCGACACACGAATCTCAGTCGCTCCGCTTTCGGTTAATACCGCTTTCATGCGGGCCACTTCAGCCGCCACTTCTTCAGGTGTTCCGTCGGACTCGCACAGCAAAATTGCGGCGGCATCCAAGGGGTAACCGGCTTTCACAAAAGCCTCTACCGCGACCGTTGCAGGCTGATCCATCATTTCCAAACCAGCAGGAATAATCCCGGCAGCAATCACGTTGGCTACCGCATCACAGGCTTTAGAAACATCATCAAAACTGGCCAAAATACACTGCGCCAATTGCGGTGTGGGGGTCAGCTTGACGGTCACTTCAGTGACCACAGCCAGCATCCCTTCAGACCCTGTCATCAACGACAGCAGGTCAAAGCCCGGTACATCCAACGCATGGCTACCAATTTCTAAAATATCGCCATCAATGGTCACTACGCGCAACTTCAACAAGTTGTGGATCGTTAAGCCGTATTTCAAGCAGTGCACACCACCCGCGTTTTCGGCCACATTACCGCCGATACTACAGGCAATTTGCGACGATGGATCGGGCGCGTAATACAGGCCGTATTGCGCCGCATCTTGCGAAATTTTCAGGTTACGTACCCCAGGTTGCACAATGGCTGTGCGTGCATAAGGGTCGATTTTCAGGATTTTGTTCAGCTTCGCCAAGGACAGCAGCACCCCTTGCGGGTGTGGCATGGCACCGCCCGACAAACCGGTACCGGCACCACGCGCAACAATAGGCACCCCCATATCCGCACAGACTTTAATCGCCCGCACGACTTCTTCCTCGTTGGCGGGCATGACCACCAACAAAGGCATGTTACGAATCAGCGTAAAACCGTCGCACTCGTAAGGCTTCAGTTGTTCTGGGGTGTGCAAAACGGCGTCAACAGCCGTCGCTTTTTGCAATGCGGCAATCAGTGCATCCCTGTCCACAGGGTCAAACTGATATTCCGCATAAAGAGTGTGTTCATGAAGGTCAGACATAAGGCCCCTGTCAGCAATCCATGTACAAATGGATCAGATGTGCGGCCTCTAGGCACGTCAGCGCAATCGCCATCACCGTGTAGATGCCGCACATTTGGTAAAGTGGTAAGACCATTTAATGGTAGCCCATCTATAACAAGGCGCATAGCGGCATAAACCCTAAGAGCACATACCTTCAGTACAAACTGTCTGTCTATTTTTGGTTAGTCGCGGCTGTCTGCTTGCCTAAATTGCTGTACCCAATAGGTAGTAGATGCATCGTGGTGGGTAGCTTCTGTAGTAGGGCGTTGCAGTTCACCCAAGATGCCAGCGGCCAATTGTTTGCCGTATTCCACACCCCATTGGTCAAAGGGGTTAATGCCCCAAATCAGACCTTGTACAAACACCTTGTGTTCGTAGGCTGCTAACAACGCACCTAAGCTGTACGGGGTTAAGTGTGGCAACACAATCAATGTGTTAGGACGGCCACCTTTGTGTACACGGTGTTTAGCCAACCAAGACGCTTCCTCGGCTTCCATGCCGCTAGACAAGCATTCTTGCAAGGCTTGTGCATAACTTTTGCCACGCAGCATAGCCTCGCGTTGCGCTAAGCAGTGCGCCAATAAGGTTTGATGGTGTGTAGGCCAACTGTGATCGGCATGCTGGCACACAATAAAGTCCACAGGCGCACCATCGCTACCTTGGTGTAACCACTGGAAGAACGTGTGCTGCGCATCGGTACCCGGCATCCCCCACACAGCAGGGCCGGTAGGCACCGTCACCAATTCGCCATTTAAGTCTACGGATTTGCCCAGCGACTCCATTTCCAGCTGCTGTATGTAAGACACCAAATGCCCTAAACGGAAATCATAAGGGGCAACGTTTAATGAACCGTAGCCCAACACACTACGATTCACTACGCCCGCTAACGCCATTTGCACGGGGATATTCTGCTCAATGGGAGCCTCGGCAAAGTGCTTGTCCATCGCGGCAGCACCTGCCAACATACCGGCCACTACGTCGCTACTGACCGCCATTGCGGTAGTCAGATTCACCGCAGACCATAGTGAAAAACGGCCGCCCACCCAATCCCAAAAACTAAAAGTATTGTGTTCAGGAATACCCCATTCTTGGGCGCGATCTGGACGTGCCGTAATCGCCACCACATTGCTGTAGGGGTCGGGCACATCAGCCGCTTTTAACCACTCTAAGGCACGCGATGCGTTTTCCAGTGTTTCTACCGTGGTGAAAGACTTACTCGCCACCACGATTAAGGTGTCCATGGGATTTAAGTCAGACAGCGCACCAGCAATCGCGTGACCATCAATATTGGCCACAAATCGCACCGTACGCCACTGCTTACAGTACCCAAACGCGCTCACACTTAACCGTACACCCCAGTCACTGCCACCAATACCAATATGCACAATATTGCGCCAGCGGCGTGCGGTATCTGCCGTACGGATAAAGGCGTTTAAGCGTTCGCGTTCAGTAGTGATTTCGTCCTTGGGAGCAGCCGGTGCGCGCAGTGCAGTGTGCCAGGCAGCACGCCCTTCTGTCACATTACTGATACCTCCGCTCAGTAACATATCCCGTTGCTGTTCAAACTGCCTATCCGCCAATAACGCTTTGGCAGCGGTTTCTAACTCTGGTGAATACACCTGACCACTAAAATCAGCATGCAAGCCCGCAGCCCGTATACAGCGTACGGAGTCCAGCTGCACAGAGGCTTGTACAGCCGCGTCTGCAAAGTGTTGCCAAGAGTCTAGTTGCGTGAGAGGAGGAACAGGATAGCGCACGTTGGGGTTCTTCTTAAAGGATCACTCAAACCATCAGGGTCGCAACATCCAGACCCAATTTTTGATTATACCCTCAAGCTTTGACCAAGACTGCTGTACACCTAGTGAACAGGCTGTTCAGCGCACAACCTTTAGCGATTTCAAGCGCTATACTGGCGTTCATTTCTAACAATACTAAAGCCTCTACAGAGACAAACTATGCGCATTCATAAAATTGCCGTGATCGCCGGAGACGGTATAGGTAAAGAAGTTATGCCCGAAGGGCTGCGAGTGGTACAAGCCGCCGCACAGCAACATGGCATTCAACTGGAATTTGAGCACCTAGACTGGTCTAGCGCCGAATACTACCAAGAACATGGCACGATGCTGCCCGATAATTGGTTTGAACACTTAGCCCCCTTTGATGCCATTTACTTTGGCGCCGTAGGCTGGCCCGATGTGATCCCAGACCACGTTTCGCTATGGGGCTCCTTGCTGCAATTCCGTAGAGGCTTTGACCAATACATTAACTTGCGCCCTGTGCGCTTGATGCCCGGCGTACCCTGCCCACTGGCGAACAAACAACCTGGCGACATTGATTTCTTGGTCGTGCGCGAAAACACCGAAGGTGAATACACCAATTTGGGTGGCCGTATTTTTGAAGGTACCGACCGCGAAGTCGTGATTCAAGAATCCGTATTCACACGCACCGGTGTAGACCGCGTGCTGGACTACGCGTTCAAAGTCGCAAGCAGCCGCCCCGCTAAACACTTAAGTGCCGCCACGAAATCCAACGGCTTAGCCATTAGCATGCCGTACTGGGACGAACGCGTCGCTGCTCGTGCCGCCGACTACCCTGATGTACGTTGGGACAAACACCACATCGACATTATGGCCGCCCGCTTTGTGTTGAAGCCTGAACAATTTGACGTGGTGGTAGCCTCTAACTTGTTTGGCGACATTTTGTCTGACTTAGGCCCAGCATGTACCGGGACTATTGGTTTGGCACCGTCTGCCAACTTGAACCCCGAGCGTAAATTCCCCTCGTTGTTCGAACCTGTACACGGTTCCGCGCCCGATATTTATGGCAAAAACATTGCCAACCCCATCGGCATGATTTGGTCTGGTGCAATGATGTTGGACTTCTTGGGCAATAGCCAAGGCGACTATCGCGCCGCACACGATGCCATTTTGTCGGCGATTGAACACACTTTAGAAAACGGTCCGCGCACGCCAGATCTGGGCGGCTCAGCGAGCACCACGGAAGTAGGCGAAGCCATCTGCCAACAGCTGTAATTGGGGTTAGTCGTAAGTTTTGCAGGGTGCCACGATGCGCTAACATAGAAAGTCTATGCGCTCTGGCTTCCCTGTCTTATGACCGTTTTTCTGTCCCGCTGTGTGGGCTTGTGTCTGACCCTAGGCTTATTACTAGGCTATGTGTCAGATAGCCTTGCCGTGCCGCTGCAAGAGGTACGCATAGGTGTCTTAGCCTATCGCGACCAAGACGCCACTGACGCCACGTGGCAATCCACCATTGATCACCTCAACAAAGCACTGCCCGAATACCATTTCGTCTTAAAGCAGGGCGATCATCAAACACTACAACATGCCATTGAAAATGGTGACGTAGATTTTATTCTGACCAACCCTGGTCATTATGTGTCGTTGGAAACCCTATTGGGAGCCAGCCGTATTGCCACCTTGGAACAATACGGACGCCCCTCGGCCGAAAACACACTGGGCACTACGGTGATTGCCCGCGCAGATCGTAGCGACCTCAGCACCTTATCAGACCTAAAAAAGAAAAAGTTCGCCACCACCTCACCCGAGGGCTTCACCAGTTACCAAGTAATATGGCGTGAGCTGGAAGCACTAGGCCTAAAACCTGAGTCCGACTTACAGCTTTTATACACCGGCTTACCCATGGACAACGTGTGGCAAGCAGTAGAAAACGGCAAAGCCGATGCGGGTGCCATACGGGGTTGTTTGCTGGAAACGCTGCCCAACTGGCAAGAACGCTTCAAAGTCATTTCCCCCCAACCCACCACTACGCTGGGCTGTGCGGTATCGTCGCGGTTATACCCCAACTGGCCATTGGCCTCGCTGCGCTACACCAACCCCGGCTTAGCGCGTGCAGTCGCCGTTGCCCTGCTGCAAATGCCCCCCGACAAACAGGGTGTATCGTGGGCCGTCCCTGCCGATTACCAATCGGTGCACGAGCTCTTTAAAGAGTTAAAAATCGGGCCTTACCAATACCTGCGCGAGCCCACCTTGCAGCATTTGGCCGAACGCTATTGGCCCATACTGGCCATTGCACTGCTGATTTTAGTAGGGTGGGTGATCTACACCGTGCGCGTGGAATACCTAATTCAAAAACGCACGCTGCTACTGCAAAACGCGCTTAAAGAAGGCGAAGCCATGCGTGAACGTATGCAGGCCAGCCAAGAACAAGCCGACCACTTATCCCGCCTGTCTATTTTGGGCGAGCTGTCGGCCAATCTGGCGCACGAACTCAATCAGCCTTTAGCCGGCATCATTAACTATGGGCAAAGTTTGTTACGCCGCCAAGCCAATGGCCGCTTAGACCCCAATGCGCTAAATCAAGCGGCCAGTGAAATTGTCACCCAAGCAGAAACGGCCGCAGGCATCTTGGGCCGTGTGCGCTCCTTTGCCCGCAAGCGCCCCCCCGTGCGCGAACACCGCCCCATCATACGGTTGGTACAGGACTCCTTAGACTTGTTCAGCAATATGCTGTCTACCCCACCCACCATTTTGCTGGATGCTCAACTTCCAGCCGAAACCTGCATACAAGCCGACCCATTACAAATACAGCAGGTCTTACTGAACCTGCTGAAAAACGGCTTGGACGCCATGCAAGATCTACCCCCAGAACAGCGCTTATTACAGGTGAAACTCACCATGCAAGACACGCTGGTTTCCATTGCTGTACGCGATTGGGGGCACGGTTTACAAAATGACACGATTCAACACGTGTTTGACGCGTTTTATACGACCAAAGAGAATGGGCTAGGTCTGGGCCTAGCCATATGCGTTGGTATAGCCGAAGCACATGGCGGCCAACTGACAGCCAGCACGCCCGAACAGGGATCTGGCATGATCTTTACGTTATTATTACCCGCACATGACTGATAAAGAATCCACCATCAAAGAATCCACGATTTACCTCATCGACGACGACGACGCCTTTCGCCGTTCACTGGTATTCCTATTAGAGTCCGTAGGCTGGAATGTACGCGACTTCAACAGCGCCATCACCTTCATGGAAGAACACGAAGACGTGCCTACTGATTTAGGCTGTTTAGTCTTGGATATACGCATGCCTGTGATGAGCGGCCTGCATTTGCAGCAACGCCTGCACAGTCGCGGTTGGTCTATTCCCATTATCTTCATCACTGGGCATGGCGACGTAGAACTCGCCGTACAAGCCATGAAAAGCGGTGCCTGTGATTTCATGGAAAAACCGTTCAGGGATCAAGCCTTGCTGGATGCGGTAGAAAATGCCGTGCGCCAAGGTGGTCACTTACGCCGTACCTCGGAGCGCCGTGCGGCCGCGCAGGAGGCGCTGTCCCACTTATCGCAACGTGAATATGAAGTGGCCCGCTTACTGGCATTAGGCCAACCCAACAAATTGGTGGCACGCAGTTTGGGCATCAGTGAAAAAACGGTGCATGTGCACCGTCAACGTATTATGGATAAGGCATCGGTCAGCAGTGCAGCGGAACTTGCCCACTTAATGCTGCTGACCGACCCAGACTTATTAGATCAGATTATGCCCCCGGTCACGGAAGACTAAGGCGCAACGGTAAGATCCGTAGGTTACTTAACCATGGCCTCTACACGAGTGCGTAGTGCCGGATCTTGCTGGATGGCCAAGCTGATGCCGTTATATTCATCCAGCTCCATACCTTTGCCTTTGACCACATTGACCAGACGTTGATCAGCCTCTACAACAATAGCTTGACGCTCCTCATCGGTCTTGGCTGCAGAAAAGCGAGTCTGATAGGGCTCGGCTTCCTTCACCACGACTTTGTAAATATCCGCGTAACGCTGCAATTGGGCGTCAGAAGGCTGGACCACCGGAATGGTTGTACCCGTTGCAGCAGGTGAGCCCTGTGCCATGGCGTACGGGCTGAACAGTCCAAATGCAATCGCAGCCGCTGCCAAGAATGCTTTCAGGGTTTGTGCCATGTGAACCTCCTCATCAATGTCCGTGAGTAACCATCATGACAATCCTGAGTGTGCGTTACAAGTAACCTAGTGTGTAAACCTGTATCGGGATGCCATGTGAACTTACTGTCGCATAAAACGGGGCTGCTTTGCAACCCCGTTTATGTCCCAAAACGTTAAGCGTTCAGTAATCGACCGGGCAATCCGTTACGCACCGCGGCACCCGATACGGAATCCACCCACGGGGATCGGCTCGCACGGGTTGGGTCCACAATACCCAAATCGTTAATGTTCACCCCTGCGGCCAAATCCGAACGATCAGGCTGCGCCGCACCACCAATGGTGTGACTACGTGCACCCAATTCACGGTGACCATAACCGTGCTCTACACCAATCACACCGCGCATCACACCTGCATGCACCAACACCGTACAAGGCATCACGCCACCGGGGGTTTCCAACCGCGCGCTATCCCCCGTTTGTAAGCCCAGTTTCGCCGCATCGTCAGGGTGCACCACCACAGGGTTGTGCGGATGTAAGCCGGTAATACGGGTCGCAATACTGTACGAGTTTTGCAGTGCCGATTTATAGCTTACCAACAGCAGCGGCCATTCCTCTTGGCTGTACACCGTGCGCATAGGCGTATCGTCTAAGAATGCGGGTGCTTTCCATGTGGCACAGCCCGAGAAGTGCTTACCGGTCATGGCATTACGTGCGCCGCCTACATGTTCGCTCCACACCCACAGTGGGTCACTAAAGCGGTGGCGTTGCCAATCGTCGTTCCCGGTGTCTTGCGCTGCACTCGGCGGTTCATAACGGCCACCACGGCTGTACAACAAAGCCACTTTGCGGATTTCATCGTCTTTCAAAGACGCTTTCATCGCTGGCATCAGGCGGTCTACACCCGACATCGCAATGTCTTCGTCTGTGGCATCGCCCACCGCCTTACCACCTAGGTAAGCAATATTCGCCGCGCCACGCAAGAACCAATCTTCAGCACGCTCTAGTGGTACGGCGTTGCCGTCTTTATCGCGCAAGCCCTCAGGGCCAAAACCGGGCAAGTCCATGGCCTTCGCCAACGCCATCACAAAGCTTTCCATACAAATGGGCTGACCATCGGCTGTTTTCGCTTGCTTAGGCTCGATGACTGGCCAACGTGCGGTCATCATCTTCGTAGGTACACCGTTCCACGCCGAGGTCCAACCCCAGCTTTCGTACATCATGGAGTCCGGCACGATGTAGTCAGCAAACGCGTTACTTTCGTTGATTAGCCCATCAATGGACACAATCAAGGGCAGTTTTTTAGGGTCAGCCAAATCCTCGCCAAAACGCTCGCGCAGACCAGGCACACCGTACAAAGGGTTAGCCATCCACATAATCATGGCTTTTAAGCTGTATGGGTAGCCGTGGAAGGTGCTGGCAAACCATTCAGTTGCTAAACCCGGAGCACTTGGGAACCAACCGTCTTGTGCGGGGTACGCCTGACCCTGTTCTTTTTTCTGTTTGAATTCAGCAGTGCGCTCGTAAGGAATATTACGGCCCAGAGGAATACCTTTAGGCTGAATCTTCCCGTCGAAATTCACTAAGTCATAACGGGGGCCGGGTGACATATCACGGTAGCCACCACCGTTCATCACATAGCCGCCTTTCCAGTTCAGGTTACCAATCAAGGCGTTCAGGGTTGCCACCGAAAACGCATTGTAGAAACCCGCACCTGACATCATGCCACCGTGTGCTGTGGCACAGGCCTTACGGCCATGGCTGGAAAACTCGTCTGCTAACCCTGCGATCACATCGGCATCAATTCCGCAGTCTTCTGCATAGGTCTCTAGGTCTGTAGAGAACACCTCGGATTTCAACAACTCGTACGCAGTACTAACTTGCAGCGGTTTTCCAGCCGCTTCTACCGTAGTTTGCACTTCTAACAGTGCAGACTCTTGCATGTTTTTCACTGGCACCATTTCGCCAGCCGCATTCATTACTAAATACGGGTCATCGTCACCAAAGGCATCGGCACCACCTATATCCATACCAATGTTAGAGCCACGCAAGTAGCGACCGTAACGGGGGTGGTTAGGTTCGGTAATTACCAACCAACTGGATGTCGTAAAGGAAGGCTCACCACTGGCTTTAGCCACCTCAATGCTAGGGTTAGACAGGTAGGCTTTGTTGACGCGGTCGTTTTCCATCAACCAGCGCATCATACCCAGCACCAACGCACCATCTGTACCCGGGCGAATAGGCACCCAACGGCCTTGATCACCTGCAGCACGGTTATCCGAGTTGTTCAATACAGGGTCTACCACCACGTATTCCAACCTACCTGCTGCACGCCCTTGTGCCAACATACCACCAGTTCGTTTAAATGGGTTACCCGCGTTACCCGGTGCGGTACCAATAAAGATCACAAACTCCGCATGCGCCAAGTCAGGCTTAGCGTGTGGCATACCACGGTGATCACCAAACAAGGCACCCGAACCCGAACGCCATGAACCGCCACAGTACGAACCGTGACCCACATAGTTCAAGGTACCGTAGGCATTTTGCCAAAAACGACGTGCCAAGAAGTCACGACCATCGTTCACGCTAACGATGTGACCCACTTGATTCACTTTGGCGCCCAATGCTGGGTTATTAGGATCAATAGGGGTTTCCAGATCACGCAAGGCGCGCAAACCATCTACGTGGCCTTCGCCAAATAAGTCTCCACCCTCTACAACTTCTTGCACCAGCTGTTCAAAGGAAATTGCTTCCCACTGACCACTGTTACGCGGCCCCACACGTTTCATGGGGGTCAACACGCGAAAGGGCGAGTTAATTTGATCCAGCGCTGCATTACCACGGCCACAGGCGGTAGAACGCCCAGCTAGCCCTTTATCTTTAAAACGCGACAACCCTACCAAGCTGTCTTTAAAGCTCACATCCATAGGTAGGTGTGGCTCTGTAGACAGGGGGTTATAGGGGTTACCGGTAACACGAATCACATCACCTGTACGCTTGTCTACGCGCACACGCACACCACACAAAGTGGTACAGCCCAAACAGCCGGTGTAGCTCACTTGCTGATTAGGGTTCAGGCGCACTTCGCCTGTTGTTTGATCAACAATGTATTCAGGCTCGGCAGAGTGCCCGTGCAAACGTTTTTCACCAGTGGGTTTACCCAATACGCTGTCGGCCATACGACCCAAGGTTTGGGAAAAACCCGCTACAAAAGCAACCAGACCACCCGCCGCAATGAGTTCACGTCGTTCTATTTTCATATTCGTACTCCTACAATTCAGGCCTGACGGGCATTACCCAACTGATTCAATGGCAGCAAAGAGGTAAGGGCGATAAACAAGAACACCCACAAACCTGCTGTACCCACAATGCCTAGCAATCCTTCTGGCCCTAAGGGCAATTGGTAGCTGTAGTAACCAGCACCGGTCTTAGGCACTTCTTGCCCACCGATGAAAATGCTCCAACGCATCATCCACGTAGAGTGCAGGGCCAACAAACCAATCAGCAAACCCGAGCCTGGGCGCTTCCATGCCAACAAGAAGGTGATGACTGTCGCCAATACTGCCCACGCTGCCGCTAAACGCCAGTTTTCTGCGGGTGCCACTTCAGCCAACGCCGCGCTGTGTACAGGCGACCAGCCGCTTAGTGCGATCACCAACCACAACACGCCTACTGCTAGCGCACACAACTGACTTACGGCCAGCCAACGCGAGGCTTTCTGCACAATCCGCGTATCGGGTCTGGACATCATGCGATTAAAGATCAGCACCATACCCAAAGCACCCGCCATCGCGGTCACCACAAACTGCACTGGCAAGAGCGGGGTGTTCCACAGGGGTCTAGACGCTACCACCATCACTTCCGCACCGGTATACAAGGCCACCAAGATGGCACCAATGGTGGTGATCACAGCAGCAATACCTAACGCTTTGGGGCTTTCATGCCCACCTAAGGACAGCCATCTAGCAATAGGGGCGTAGCGCGTAGGCTGCGCACCGGTTTTTGCTAGCAAAGGACGCCATGCCAACCAGCTATACAGCAGCAAACCACCTACATACACAGGGATAAATACCGCCCCCCATGCCATCCAGGATTTGGGGTTGAAGTGCAGGTAAAAATTCAAAAATCGTCCGGGCTGGTGCAAGTCGGCCAACAAGGCCACCGGAGCGCTAATCCCACACACCACCGCAACGGCTAGCGACAAGTTTGCAATACCGCCCCACGATGGGCGTTTAAATACAATGCCGGGCAGCGACAGTAAAAAGCCGCAGTACGACAAGCCAATTAAGAAGAAGTACTGTACCGCCCAGGGCAACCAAGCTACTTCGCGGGAAACGTTAATGGTTTCTACAATTTGGGTATACATGGCAGGCTCCAGAACTTAAAGAGAAGCACGAGGTTTCCACAAGGCGGCTTCACCTACCACCTTGCCTTGGAATTTCTCGTCCAACCCTATGTAAAACACCTGTGGGTCTGTACCCGCCTCAGGTTTCAGTACTTTCAACTCATCTTTAGAGGCCTGCAGCAAGTGATTTAACTCGCCATCAGGGTCGTTCAAGTCACCAAAAATACGTGCGCCGCCCACACAGGTTTCCACACAGGCAGGTAACAAACCGGCCTCTAGCCTGTGCGCACAGAAGGTGCATTTATCGGCTTTACCAGTATGGTGATTAATGAAACGTGCATCGTAAGGACAGGCTTGTACACAGTAAGCACAGCCCACGCAGCGGTCGCTGTCCACCAGCACCAAGCCGTCTTCTTGTTTGAAGGTGGCCCCCACTGGGCACACGGGCACACAGGGTGGGTTGTCACAGTGGTTACACAACCTAGGCAACACGTAGGTACCTGCAGGCTGATCTTCGCCCTCTAGCGCTACGCTGTAGGTGGATACCACGGTACGGAAGCTGCCTTCGGGTACCGCGTTTTCCTGAATACAGGACACCGTACAGGCCTGACAGCCAATGCATTTACGCACATCTACCAGCATGGCCCAACGGTGCTTATTTTGCTCATCAGCCATGGCGGGAGTGGGTAATGCAACGGCGGCAGCCGTAACCACTGGAATACCCCGTAAAAAGGCACGACGACCCGCATCGGGCTGTGGTGCCTGACTTGCACAGGAGCGTGCTGCCCCTTGGCAGCCTGAAGTAGAAACACTGGCGGCGGGTGCGGCGCTTTGCAGCGACTCGGCTCGTGCCTTGCGCGAGAAAAAACGGATTATGCTCTGGCGCGGTGTGGCACCGGTGTTGGCTTCTGGACTAGGGCTCATAGAACTCTCCTGACATCATTGCTTACACTACCCGCAACGTTTTGATTTATTGTAAAAATCAGCGCGGTTCTGTGCGTTATGGTCAGAATACGAGTTGGCCCCTACGCCAACTATAACTACTAAACCTTACCTCAGTAGATGAAAGTACCTATATAGAAAACCCTTAATCCGCTCAAGCCTATAAGCCATCACGTATTAAGGGTTTTAGGGTACTACGCTGGTCTACACATGAGAATGAGCAAAGCTTGATACTGCTCAATATGTAGTCAACTATATAACGTTCATTTATCCCTACAAAAAGTAAGGAATAGGCCCTGCCCGGGCCTAGAGCTTAGCGGCTGCGTACTTCAGTAATGATCGCATCCAACTCAGACAAGGCTAAAGCCAGCTCGTCTTCCGTCACGTTCAGCGCAGGCATAAAGCGCAGCAATTCTGGACGCGGCGCATTCAACAACATGCCGTGTGGTTCACGATTGCGGGCAGCCAACACAATAGCAGCGCCATCAGGACGGTCCATTTTCAACGCGCGCAGCAAGCCCAAACCACGCTCGCCATTCATGCCCCATTTGTCGCTCAATGCGTTCAAGCCATCAGACAGTTGTTTGCTACGTGCTTGCACGGATTCCATAAAGCCAGGTGCCGCCAAGGTATCAAACACGGCCAAACCCGCCGCTGCCATCACAGGGTTACCGCCGTAAGTACCGCCTTGTTCGCCATGGGCAAAGCAGGATGCAGACTCGGTTGCACACAAAGCCGCCAGAGGAATACCGCCACCAATACCTTTGGCCAATGTCATCACATCAGGCTCGATGCCAGAGTGCTGGTAGGCAAACATTTCACCGGTACGACCCATACCGGTTTGCACTTCGTCCACGATCAACAGCATATTGTTTTCGTGAGTCAGCGCACGCAGTTGTTGCATGAATTCTTTGGTCGCCGCAATCACACCGCCTTCACCTTGCACGGGCTCCAGCATCACCGCAACGGTTTTGTCGTCGATCAGCGCTTTAACGGAATCAATGTCGTTCAGAATGGCTTTAGGGAAACCTTCAACCTGAGGGGCGAACATAGTGTCCCAACCCTCTTTACCGGATGCCGACATGGTCGCAATCGTACGGCCGTGGAAACCATGGTCAAAGGTAATGATTTTGTAGGAACCGTTACGGTTCACTTTGCCCCATTTACGGGCCAGCTTAATCGCGCCTTCATTGGCTTCGCCACCGCTGTTCGCAAAGAACACGCGGTCAAAACACGATGCACCCGTCAAACGCTTCGCCAACTCCATAGAAGGCTCGTTGTAAAACGCAGGCGATGGGTTCATCAATTTTTGCGCTTGCTCGTGCATCGCATCAACAATCACTTTAGGGCTGTGACCCAATGCGTTCACCGCCCAACCCTGAATCATATCCAGGTATCGCTTGCCATTATGGTCTTCCAGCCAGGAACCCTGACCTCGAACAAAAACCAGCTCCGGGCGAGCTGTAATATCCATAAGCGCCTTGGCACCGGACCGATCAAATTGCATAACGGCAAACCCTATAGGTAAAGAATGTGGGCAGGTAAAAATGTAGCCCCACAATGGACAAAAGCCCTTGTTTAGTTTTACGTAAACAAAGGCATTAGCGCGCACGGTAAAAGCACCATGCAATTATGCATAATTTACCGCTACAGCGCAGAAATGCAAGAGAAACCGCGTGTTTGCCACCTATGTGGCACCCAGACGCTACGCATGCGCCACACCCGCACACTTAAAACGAGTCTTGCTCGTCTTCCCAGCCGGCTAACGACAATTGTTGGGGGGCTTCATCCAAGCGTCTGGCCTCGTCTTCGGGCACCAAATTACTGGCTTTAACACCAAACAATCGTAAGGCTGGCTTATCAAACGGTACGCGTCGTAAACACTGGCCCGCCGCCGCATGAATATCCGCCGCCTCTAGTACCGGAACTTCCATGCTTCGATCACGCGTAACGGTGCTGAAATCATGAAAACGCACTTTGATGCCTATGGTTTGGGCACGCACTTTTTTGCGCCGCAAATCGGCCTCTAACTGCTGGCACAAGCGCTTAAACACCGCTGATAACTTCTGCTTATCTTGGCGCACATGCAAATTTCGCTCGAAAGTGGTTTCGCGGCTAATAGACTTAGGCTCGGGGCTAAGGTCTAAATCGCGATCGTCCTTACCTTGCGCCACGCGGCTTAGCCACTGTGCATAACTTAAACCAAAGTGCTGTTGCAGCAACGCAGGGGGCGTGGCCGCCAGTTCACCAATAGTATGTATGTCTAATTCTTGTAATTTCAGGTGCGCCTTAGGGCCTACACCGTTAATTTTATTCACCGCCAACGGCCAGATGCGCGTAGGCACATCTTCTAGGGTTAAGAGGGTGTAGCCATTGGGTTTGTTTAACTCAGACGCTATCTTAGACAGCAGCTTATTGGGCGTAATACCAATAGAACAGGTAAGCCCTGTGGCTTCCCACACCTTGTCTTTTAAACGCTGAGCCAAGGTAGCGCTGTCTTCGGGCAGATGACTAAGGTCTATATAGATCTCGTCAATGCCACGGTTTTCTATACGATCAGACACCGTCGCCACCGCCGCCTTAAATAAGGCCGAGTAATGTCGGTACGCATCAAAGTCTGATGGCAACAAATACGCTTGGGGAGCAAGTTCTGCCGCTTTCATCAGCCCCATCGCAGAAAACACCCCAAACGCACGTGCCTCGTAGGTAGAGGTGGTGACTACCCCTCTGCCAGTGTAATCCCCTAGTCGGGCATAACGCCGCTCGCCAGATGGTAGAGTGGTAGGGGCATCGGCACTACGTCCACCTATCACCACCGCCTCTCCACGCAAATCCGGATAGCGCAACAATTCTACGGATGCATAAAATGCATCCATATCGAGGTGGGCTATGCGTTTTAGGCTACTCATCTTTACGGTACATCAAATAACTGGTTATTTGGTTAAGCCATAATAAACGTTGACGTTGATATATAGCCTAAGGCACTATTGCCGCATTCCATCTGTCAGCAAACTGTCAGGAGACACACCAAAAATGCGTCAAAAAATACTGATTTCCGCACTGGCCGCACTGATGTTGGCCCCCGTTGCGTTGAATGCTAAAACCTTGCGCTGGGCAAGCCAAGGCGACATTCTTACTTTAGATCCACACGCCCAAAATGAAGGCATGACCATTGCTGCCAGCAGCTATGTGTACGAGCCTTTGGTGGACTACGACAAAGATTTTAACGTGGTACCCGGCCTAGCAGTAAGCTGGGAGCAGCCAGACGCCCAAACGTGGCGTCTAAAATTGCGTGAAGGCGTGACCTTTCACGATGGCGCCCCCTTTACTGCCGATGATGCCAAGTTCTCGCTAGAACGCGCGATGGCCCCCACTTCTAACTACAAAGCCTACGTAAACGGCATTAAAGAAGTGAAAAAGGTAGATGACTACACTATAGACATCATTACCGACGGCCCTAACCCCATTTTGCTGCGTCAGTTAACCAACTTGTTCATCATGAACAAAGCGTGGTCTGAAAAAAACAATGCGCAGCAGCCGCAAGACTTTAACGCCAACCAAGAAACCTTCTCGGCACGTAACACGAACGGTACCGGCCCCTACAAGCTGGAAAGCCGTGACGTGGATATTCGTACTACCTACGTAGAAAACGAAAACTGGTGGGGCAAAGACACCAAACCCGGTAACGTCACCCGCGTGGTCTTCACACCTATCAAACAAAACGCCACACGTACCGCCGCCCTGTTGTCTGGCGAAGTGGACTTTGTTCTGGACCCACCGGCACAAGATTTACAGCGCTTACGTCAACAAGCCAAAATTGTAGAAGGTAACGAATACCGCACCATCTACCTAGGCTTGGATCAAAGCAGCCCAGAACTCAAATACAGTTCTATTAAAGGCAAAAACCCATTTGCCGATGCACGCGTGCGTGAGGCTCTGTACGTCGCCATTGATACGGATGCCATCAAACGTGCCGTTATGCGTGGCTCATCGCTGCCAACGGGCACCATGATTGCACCACAAGTACACGGTTACGATGCGGCATTGGCTGAACGTGTGCCCTACGATCTAGAGCGTGCCAAAACATTGCTAACCGAAGCCGGTTATGGCCCGAACGAGCTTAGCTTTACGCTGGATTGCCCGAACAACCGTTACATCAATGACGAAGCTATCTGCCAAGCCATTGTTGCCATGTGGGCCAAAGCGGGTGTGAAAGCCTCGTTGAACACCATGCCGCGCGCCACCTACATGCCAAAAATACAAAACGCCGACACCAGTGCCTACATGTTCGGCTGGGGCGTACCTACCTTTGACGCACTGTACACACTGCAAAGTCTGATTCACAGCAAAGGCGAGGGCGCAGACGGCTCCTTTAACTTTGGCGGCTACAACAACGCTGAAGTAGATGCCCTGATCGACAACATTAAGGTTGAAACCGACGACGCCAAACGTACGGCGCAAATTCAAGAAGTGCTGAAAATTCACGCTCAAGAATTCGGTCACATCCCTCTGCATGACCAAGTGATTCCTTGGGCTATGGGCAAAAACGTGGACGTGATCCACCGTGCCGACAACCGTCTGACACCGCAATGGGTCACCATCCAATAATTGGTCGCTGACCATTATCACAGGAACTGCGCCTGATCCTTACCAAGGGTCGGGCGCAACCCGCTTACTATGCTGGTATTCATCATCCGCCGCCTCATACAGGCAGTGTTGGTCATGTTAGTGGTCAGCTTGCTGGCCTTTGTTTTATTCCGCTACATTGGCGACCCAGTGACCACCATGCTGGGCCAAGACGCCACCGAAGCCGACCGCATTGCTTTACGCCACAGCCTAGGGCTGGACCAGTCCGCACTGGTGCAGTTTGGGCATTTTGTGTCCAACGCCGTACATGGCGAATTCGGCCTGTCCTTACGCCAAGGGCAAAGCGTCGCCGAACTGCTTAAAGACCGACTTCCCGCCACCGTAGAACTGTCTGTGGTCGCCGCCGTATTAGCCTTAGTCATAGGCCTACCGCTGGGCATTTATGCCGCACTAAAGCGCAACGGTTTTATCGCCCAAAGTATTCTGGCCTTCTCGCTATTAGGCATTTCGCTGCCCACCTTCTTAATCGGTATTTTGCTGATACTGGTGTTCTCGGTACAGCTAGGGTGGCTACCCAGTTATGGGCGTGGCGAGGTAGTGTATTTTGGCTGGTGGAGCAGCGGTTTACTCACCATTGATGGCCTTAAACACCTAATCCTTCCAGCGATCACACTCTGTTTGTTCCAGCTCACGCTGATACTGCGCTTGGTGCGTTCAGAAATGCTGGAAGTACTGCGTAGCGACTACATTAAATTTGCCCGCGCTCGTGGCCTAAGCCAACGTGCTATTCACTTTGGGCATGCCCTGAAAAACACCATGGTACCGGTGATCACCATTACCGGCTTGCAGTTGGGCGGCATCATCGCCTTTGCCATCGTGACCGAAACTGTTTTCCAATGGCCGGGCATGGGCTTATTGTTCATCCAAGCCGTACAGTTTGCCGATGTACCCGTGATGGCTGCTTACCTGTGTTTAATTGCCTTGGTATTTGTGATCATCAACTTGGTGGTGGACTTACTGTACTTTGCCGTAGACCCTAGATTACGCTCCAGCATTGGTAAAGCGGGGGGGCATTAACCATGGACAGCTTAAAACGTTTTTGGGACAGCGACGTCGCGTGGTCGTGGCGCCATTCCCCTGTTGCCATTGTGGCCAGCATCATCCTGTTGTTGCTGCTAATAGGCTCACTGGGTGCCAACTGGATAGCCCCACACGACCCCTTTGATCTAGCCAGCATCAACCTACTGGATTACCTACTGCCTCCCGCTTGGGAAGCCGATGGCCAAAGCACCTACTTACTCGGCACCGACAGCCAAGGGCGTGACCTATTTTCCACGCTGCTGTACGGCACACGCATTTCGCTACTAATTGGCTTTGCCTCGGTTGCGTTAGCGATGGTGGTGGGCATTGTATTGGGGCTGATTGCGGGTTACGCCGGTGGCCGTGTAGACGCGCTGATCATGCGTATTGCCGACATACAGCTATCTTTCCCTGCCATTCTGATTGCCTTATTGATTGATGGTGTGGCACGCGCTGCTGTACCTGCCGACATGCTAGAAAGCATCGCCTTCCCCGTGTTGGTAGGGGCCATTGCCTTAGCCGGTTGGCCACAATATGCCCGTACCGTGCGTGGTTCCACCATGGTAGAAAAAAACCGCGAATACGTGCAGGCCGCTAAAGTCATTGGCGTATCCCGCAGCCGCATTATGTTTAGCCACGTACTGCCTAACGTGATGGGCCCCGTACTGGTATTAGCCACAGTGCACTTGGCCACAGCCATCATTACCGAAGCCACCCTGTCCTTCTTAGGGGTAGGGGTACCGCCCACATCGCCGTCCTTGGGCACGTTGATACGCGTGGGTAACGACTTCCTGTTTTCTGGCGAATGGTGGATCACCATTTTCCCCGGCGCGATGCTGGTATTGCTGGTGCTGTCCGTCAATCTACTGGGTGACTGGCTGCGCGATGCACTGAACCCGAGGCTGAACTAATGAGCGCATTATTAACTGTGGATAAGTTAGCCGTAGAGTTCCCCACACGCAGAGGGGTGCTCAAAGCCTTGGATGACGTTTCATTCCACATCAATAAAGGCGAAATCCTAGGCGTAGTAGGGGAGTCTGGCGCGGGTAAATCGCTCACGGGGGCAGCCATCATAGGCTTGCTAGAACCCCCAGGACGTGTGAGTCACGGTGCCATCTACCTGCACGACGAACGCATAGACAACCTGCCAGAAAGAAAACTACGCGACATACGTGGTCGGCGAATTGGGGCTATTTTCCAAGACCCCTTAACCTCGCTAAACCCCTTGTACACCGTAGGCCGACAGCTAGTAGAAACCATACAAACACACCTGCCGCTGTCCAAACACGACGCCCAAGAGCGCGCCATTGGCTTGTTAGAATCCACCGGCATTCCAGCTGCACGTGAACGTATCAACCACTACCCCCACCAGTTTTCGGGCGGCATGCGCCAACGGGTAGTGATCGCACTGGCCTTAGCAGCCGACCCCGAACTGATCGTCGCGGACGAGCCCACCACCGCCTTGGATGTCTCCATTCAGGCGCAGATCATCGACCTGCTTAAAGACCTGTGCAAATCCAAAGGCACAGCCGTCATGCTGATCACCCACGACATGGGTGTAATCGCTGAAACTGCTGACCGAGTAGCAGTGATGTACGCCGGCCGCATCATAGAAATAGGCCCCGTGCGCGACATCATCCGCGAGCCCTCGCACCCCTACACCCGTGGTTTGATGCGTTCCATCCCCACCCTAGAAAGCGGGACAGAGCGACTCGAACAAATCCCCGGTAGCATGCCGCGTTTGAACGCCATCCCCACCGGCTGTGCCTTCCACCCGCGCTGTAGCGCGGCCATGCCCGTCTGTACCCAGAAGCGCCCAGAATTACAGCAGCACGAACAAGGCCAAGTCGCCTGTTGGCTGCATCACGCCCCAATCGAGGAGCCAGTAGCATGAGCACTGCGCCACTATTAGAAGTGCGTGATGCCGCACGTTGGTTTGACGTATCCCCATCATGGTTGGAACGCACCCTATACCGCAAACCCAGAGTCATGCTGCGCGCGGTCGACGGCGTATCCTTCACCCTAAACCGTGGAGAAACCTTGGCATTAGTAGGCGAGTCCGGCTGTGGAAAATCCACCGTCGCACGCTTATTAGCAGGGCTGTACCCGCTGACACGTGGCTCAATTAGCTTCGAAGGTGCAGAACTTAGCAGCATGAACGCCGCGCAACAACACGCGCTGCGCAAACGCCTGCAAATGATCTTCCAAGACCCCTACGCCAGCCTCAACCCACGCTGGCGCGTAGGCCGCATCATTGCCGAGCCGCTAAAAACCCATACCCAGCTCAGCAAAGCCGAACAGCAGCAACGCGTAGGTGAACTGTTGGAACAAGTGGGCCTAAGCGCCAACGACCAACACCGTTATCCACACCAGTTTTCCGGTGGACAGCGTCAGCGTATCTCTATCGCCCGTGCCTTGGCCTTAAAACCAGACTTCATCGTCTGTGACGAGCCCACGTCGGCCTTGGACGTATCCGTACAAGCGCAAGTGCTGAACCTGATGAAAGATCTACAGCGCGAGCTGGGGCTAAGCTACCTATTCATCTCGCACAACTTAGCAGTCGTGCACCACGTAGCTGATCGCGTAGGTGTGATGTACTTAGGGCGTATCGTTGAAATCGCCGAGCGCGACGCGCTGTTTAACAACCCACAACACCCGTACACACGCATGCTGTTGGGGGCGATTCCGGATATGAGTGGCAGTGGCAAAGCCCGTACGCCAGTAGCGGGTGAAGTACCTAACCCGCTCAACCCACCCTCAGGCTGTACCTTCCACCCTCGCTGCCCGCTGGCGAATGAACGCTGTAAGCGTGAGGCACCGATGTTGGTGAGTTATGAGGGTGGAACGCAGGTGGCTTGTCATGCCGTAGCGGTGAGGGGGTGAATATCTAGGATGCCTCTGCTTTATCCTTAGCAATGCTTTGATAATGATACGAAGTCAACTCAGATGTTAAAAAATCATCCATCATTAATTTTATAAACAAGTCTTTAGATACCTTAGTATCAAGCACTATTTTGTCTTTATTAGCATTAAACCGGATTCTACCCTTAAGGAGAGGATAATTTTCACAAAATTTAATAATATTTTCATTGGTTACTTGAGCTTGTATCACTGGTGATGATTTCGCTACTTTAGTAAATCTCCGAGCATACTTTATATCATCCACTAGCTCACTAAGAACTAATGGATTTTCAACCAATCCAATATCGGCTATGGAATTTATTCCAGCAATGGCCTCACGGGTGATAATTTCATGAAAACCAAAATTTCTCTCGATTGCCGTAAGATCCATGACCAACAACTCTTCATTGATGCGTAATAGCTGAAAATTAGCACTAACTCTCAGAAATTCATCATCTATTTTTTTCATTCTATGACGATCTTTTTTCAAAAAAAACCCTGATCGTCCAAAAATATTTATTGGCGACATTGTTTTATACAAAACAATTTGCTTATCATTATTTCCAATTTCTATTAAAATAGATTTTATATCAGAAAGTTCCTCATCATCAAAATTCATCAAAGGGAAATTATCATCCTTTACAACGGCCTCCAATGTAGAGAGTTCTTCTGGACACTCTAAATCATAAACATATATTGCATCCAGCCGTTCGTCAGAAGTTGAAAGTTTCAAAACCGTGAGATCAGCTTTGTTTGAAATATTCTCACGTAGGCTGAGTAGAAAGAATCTCTTCAAATCCCCCAAAGCATCATCTGCAATATCTATTTTTCTGGGAGCCATATCGTTTTTGTTTTTCAGTATTGCATATACTGCTATACCTAAATCATCAGCACTATCATAAAAAATCTGCAAGGCTTCTTTTAATTCTTCTGTATTCAAAACTATGCTCCTTTAACATAATAAATCCTATCATCCAAACGTATATAGGAAACCTTCTGCCCTACCCCCAACCTACCATGGCAAATCAAAATAATATCATTTCTACAACCCATTTTAAAATCACCATCTGCTTGGTAAATATGAAACCCCAACAAAGCCAAAGAAGGATTGGCATAAAATAAGTCTGTTTTTATATATATCACTCCCATTATAAATAGCAGCAAAAAGAGTACTATTATTTGCCTACTGTTACCAAAATCAAAACTAATCAAAGGAACCACATAAGTGGCCAAAAAAGTTAAATGCTCATAGTTAATGCTATTAATTTTTTTTATCTCAAAAGGTATTTCCGTTGCTCCTTTTAATTTGAAATTAAATCTCTTATAAGCAAAAAAACAGTACCCTAGCATTAAAAAAGAAAACAATGCCAAAATATTTTTTACAGCTAAAGAATACCAGTCTTCGATTTCATAAATAGAAAACGAAGAATCAGGAAAGCTGAATGAAATAATAATAAAAAACAAAAACAGCAATGCCAACGAAAGTATGTATAGATCAACCTTTCTACATGTGTCGTTCATAAAACCACCCGAAGCATACTTTCCTTAAACAAGAAAAACAGTGATAAGATCACAGAAAATACTGGTATTGTGAAAATCCCAGATAAAAACATCCCCCCCTAGATATTAAGGAGAACTACCCTCCAGTTTTAGAGTATCTATTATCTTCATAAAAAAGCCAATCCCAAAAACAAAAAAATGCTGCCTCTGCATAAGCGGAGGCAGCATTGAAAACTAATACTCTGACAATAACCAAACTATCCCCTTAGAGAAAAAATTGGCACATAATTCTCTATTAATGGCTACCCCCCACAACCCTAACCTTCGGCTGCTCCACACACTCCTCACACACCACCGACACATTCAGCCTATAAAGCTCCAGCTTCACGCCCATATCTGTGCAAGCTTGTTCTACCGCTTTCTGCACACGTTTATCTTCCAGCGCCTGCTTCTTCCCGCACACCACACACCCCATACTGCCCACAGGCTGTTCGTGCTGCATGGAATACAACAACTTACGTCCCTGCTCCATGTGCGAGTGAATAACCCCGGCATCGTTCAGATGCTTCAAGGTGCCATATACCGTTCCCAAACTTAATGGTGTTCTGTGTTTTTGTAGTTGGTTGAAGATTTCCTCTACAGTCATGGCTTCTTGCTGTTCGTGCAGCACATTCAGGACAGCCAATCGCGCCAGTGTCATGCGTATGCCTGCTTGGCGCAACAAGCCAGCGCCTACGCTGTGTGTCATCAGTACATTCATCATGTGTTATTCCCTTGCCAAAGTAAGGAAGCATCTATGTCTTCCAAAGACCCTACGCCGCTTAACACCATGCTGCTTTCTAGTTCGGTACGTAGTAGGTGCAATATGTGTGCTACTCCGGTCGCGCCTGCAACCGCTAGGCCGTGCAATACGGGTCGCCCAATTAATACGGCTTTAGCCCCTAGGGCCAAGGCTTTTAGTACGTCGGTGCCACGCTGTATGCCGCCATCTACCAGCACAGGTACTTGCCCACCTACGGCAGCCACTACCAGAGGCAATACATCTAATGTGGCAGGCACGCTGTCTAGTACACGCCCACCGTGGTTAGACACGATCACTCCCGCCGCCCCCGCTTGCACCGCCAGTTGCGCGTCTGCTGGGTGCAGAATGCCTTTTACTAGCACGGGTAGGGTGGTGTGTTTGGCTAACCAGGCCACGTCATCCCAGTTAGCCATTTGGGTGACCAAGGGATGTTGAAATAAAGACTGCCCCGCTTCTAATACGCCGGGTGTTTGCAACTTGTCTGTATAGGGCAGTAAGTTCACCGGCTTGATGTTCGCAGGCAAGCTAAAGCCGTGACGTTGCTCAGCATTGCGGCTGCCTTGTATGGGCGCATCTACCGTCATCACGATGGCTTCGTAGCCAGCAGCTTCGGCTCGGCGCAGTAGGTCTAGGTTGACGTCTTTATCGGCCTGCCAATACAACTGAAACCAGCGTGGTCCGGGTGCAGCGGCAGCTACATCTTCTAGGCTCACGCTGGCTTGGGTGCTGACCACATACACAGCTTGCAACGCTGCTGCGGCAATGGCTGTCGCACGTTCTGCATCGGCATGCGCTAAGGCATGAAACGCCGTGGGGGCGATAAAAATAGGGTGTGCATAACGTTTGCCGAACAACTCTAGCTCGGTGTTGCCCTTGGGAATACGGCGTAATACGCGTGGCCATAGCATCAACTGCTCAAAGGCTGCCGCATTACGGCGTTGGGTGATGCCATCCGCCGCCCCCGCGTTCACATACGCCCACGTTGCAGCCGGCAATAAGTCGCCTGCACGCTGTGCGTAATCAGCCAAGCAGCTTAAGCCTTGTAAAGAGGCCTCTTGGCTCATGTCTCACCCCATTGGCGGATAAGGTTGTGATACACGCCCGATAAGCGTGTGACTTCATCGACTGAGTCACCACGGCTCGCTAATTGCTGCACCACGTTATCCAGTTCGTATAAAGAATGACGAGCACTGTCTTCGCGCACCATGCTTTGTGTCCAGAAAAAGGCCGCAAGGCGTTCGCCCTGCGTGACCGGACAGACTCGGTGCAAGCTGGTGCCGGGGTACACCACTGCATGGCCAGCGGGTAGTTTGACGCGCTGTATGCCGTAGTTGTCTTGAATCTCTAGCTCACCACCTTCGTAGCTAACTGGATCGCTGAAAAATACGGTGGTGGAAATGTCGGTGCGTATACGCTCACCCGTTTGTGGGTGTACACGTATAGCGTTATCAATGTGAAACCCGTATGCGCCCCCGCCTTGGTAGCGGTTAAACATAGGCGGCAAAATTTTCAGGGGCAGGGCGAAAGACACAAATTTGGGTAAGGAAGACAAACGCTGCAACACCGCTTGGGCAAGCTCTATCGCCACAGGGTCTTGCACGTTTAGCTGTTCGTTACTTTTTTGTTGTACCGCCACATACCCTGCGGTCGCACGGCCATCGTGCCACGATGCTTGTGCCAGCCGTTCACGTATGGCGTGGCATTCTTCAGCACTGAAAACTTCGGGAATCACCAGAATCATCTGTTTCTCCTAATGTGCCAGCAACAGAGCCGTCGTAAACGGACTCTGTTGCTGCCCTATGGCTTATTCCCAGCGATAGGTGGCACTGAACATATAAGAACGTCCGGGAGCGACGTTTGCAAACACCCCTACGTGCGATGCATCATACAGCGCATTGTTAGACAGGTTATTCGCATTGAACTGCAACGACAAACTCTTACTTACGTCATACTGCAACATCGCGTCGTAACGGAAGTAGCTTGGCAGCTCTAAGGTGTTGGCATCGTCTACGTAACGCTTGCCCAAGTAGGTCACACCACCGCCCAGCGTTAGCTCAGGCAGGATTTTGTAGGTGGTCCACAAGCTGGCACTGTGACGCGCGATGAACTTCATTTGGTTACCGTCGTAGACGTTATTGCCGTTACGGTAGCTTTTGATTTTAGGTGCCAAGTAGGTGTAGCCTGTCCACACATTCCAACGTGGGGTGATCGCACCTGAAGCCCCAAACTCTACCCCACGTACACGGTTGCTACCGTTAAGCGTGACGTCGCCCGTTAATGGGTCGGTCGTACGTGCATCGGTTTTGTGGGTTTCAAAGTAAGCACCAGTCAACGACAAGCGCTCATCGAACACATCCCACTTGGTACCGATTTCCCAGCTGTAGCTTTTCTCGGGCTTCATATCACGCACAGAGGCCGAACCACCTACACCATCGGCACCGCCACCTTGACCCAAATTTTCGCCGGCGGGGTTGGAGGAGGTGGCATATGACACGTAGATACTGCCGTTTTCAGCAGGCTTGTACACCGCGCCCAGTTGGTAGTTCCAGAAGTCATCCTTACGTTTCAACTTCATGTTGTCTACCGTGAAGCTTTCACGACGTAGGCCCAAGTTCAGCAAAAACTGTTCGCTAAGCTCAATGGTGTCCATGAAGTAGATGGAACGCGTTTTAATGTAGCCATCTTGGGTCTTAGGACCATAAGTCAGGTTGAACTTGTATGGCTTGTTGGGGTCTGGGTTCCACAAATTGTCAGTATCGGTTGCGGGCAAACCGCCTACCGCACGACTAAAGACTTTTTCGTAGGTAAATTCCACCCCAGCGCTGTACGAGTGCTTTAACGAACCTGTGCTAAACGTGCCGTACAAGTCGGTTTGGTTTTGAATCGCCGTGTTGTAACGCCAGCGAGCCCGGTTATCGCGCTTAAACTGCGCGTCTGGGCCTTCGGTAGAGCATGGTGGGCCTGAATTCGCCTTGCAGTTATCAAAGCTAGGACGCGTCATTAAGTAGTCGTTTAGCGACTCAGAATGGCGGGTAATGTTGCGGAATTGGGCTTGCTCGGAAAAGTCATGCTCGAACAACATCGTCGAGGTTTTCATGGTGTTGTTACGGAAGTCCGCATTCAAACGCCCATAAAAGTTCTCGCGATCTACGTTCGGTGGGGTGTCCCTATCGTTAGCAGCATTCGCAAAAGGAATACCCAAGTCCGGCGTATCTTTGTTTTTCAGCTCCGAATACGACAGTGTTAAACGGGTAGGGGTGCCCAAACCAAAAGCAATAGAAGGTGCCACACCAAAACGATCAATTTCGGGGCCGCCACGACCGGGTACATCACCGCCCATTTTCATCACGTTTAAACGGATGGCAACGGTATCGCCCACAGGCATGTTCACGTCTGCTGTAGTACGCCATTGGTCGGCATTACCAAAGCCTGCGCTCAGTTCAGCAAAGGGTTCTAGCTTAGGCGCTTTGGTGGTTAAGTTAATGCTACCGCCGGTGCCCCCACGACCCGTGTAGGCCGAACTAGCACCCTTGATCACTTCCACGGCTTCCAAGTTGAAGGTTTCATGCGAACCACGTGCGTAGTCGCGCAAACCATCAATGAAAATATCGGTACTGGCTTCATAACCACGAATAAAAGGGCGGTCGCCTACCGGGGTACCACCTTCACCAGAACCCAAGGTAATACCTGGGGTGGTGCGCAATACGTCTTGCAACGAGGTTGCGCCACGGTCTTTCATTTGCTGCTCTGTAATCACATTCACCGTGCGAGGTGTATCCAATAACGGCGCTGTGAATTTAGGACTAGAAAGCTTGCTGGGTGTTTGATAGGTGTCGTTTGGCACTTCACCCATCACTCGAATTTCTTGTAATACCGCAGGCTCAGCCGTAGTGCTTCGGTTTTCTTCTGCCTGTGCGGGTGCCATAGCAGCCATTGCACCGGCCAATACCACCGTACCAAAAGCGGGCTTGAAACTGTCCATGGACAAAACGGTTGTCCCCTCCAACGCTTTATCCTGCTGCGTCGACGCGTAAGTGCTTAACACGTACCTCTCTCCTGAAATAAAAAAGGGCCAACCCTTACGCCGACGTTTTTCGCCCTGTAAAAGCCGCCTATCAAAACAAATGAGACTTGTTCTTATTTCAGAATAAAGAGGAGATCGTGAAGTTTTCGTCAATAAATGGCTGATACGCAATAAAACAAAATAACAATCAATCTTATTTATAATTCGATGATAATTTCACGCAAGCTCTGCTACCCTAAATGTCTGCGCCTGCCTGAAACGCCTTCAGGATGCCGCCAGAGGTTCTTCCTCATGAATGACAAAAAACACCCTATCCCCTATACCGTACTGATCGTCGAAGACGAATCAGTGATTGCCGAGAACATTCTTCTAACCCTAGAGGCCGAAGGCTTTACTGCCGACATCTCTAGAGACGCACCGTCGGCGCTGCATCGCCTAGAGCAAGGAAACTATGACCTAGTGCTGTTAGATATAGGCCTACCCGGTATGGACGGCTTAAGCATGCTGCAAAAAATGCGCCGCAAACTTAGCCTCTCTACTCCTGTACTGTTGCTAACGGCTAGAGCCACCTTAGAAGACAAGCTGCAAGGCTTTGCCTGCGGTGCCGACGACTACCTAACGAAGCCCTTTGCGTTAGAAGAAGTACTGGTGCGTGCCCAAGCCCTGATACGCCGATCACGACAACTGTGTGATACCGCGTTTTCATTGCAGTACGGCCCGCTGTGCTATCTGGTGGCCGACCAAAGCCTTTCTATTAATGGCGAAACCATTAAGCTGCCGCGCAAATGCCTGATGATTCTGGAAATGTTGATGCGTTATTCAGGCCGCATCGTGCCACGTCAAAAATTGGAAGAATACTTATGGCAGGGTGAGCCTCCATCGTCCGAGGCCCTTCGCAGTCAACTGCATTTACTGCGTAAAACCCTGCAACAACACCACTATGAAGGCATAGAAACCGTGCATGGCATAGGCTGGCGGCTTACCTTGGATGCACCATGAAATTGCGCCGTTCGCTATCTGGACGCATCACCCTCGTACTGACGCTGTTAATTTTTCTGGCGGTTAGCCTATCGGCGGTGGTCACCTACGCCATCTACACCACGCTAGAAGAAAACATGTTGGACACCTTGGTGCAAACCGAGTCCAAACGTATTGCTGTGCGAGTATCGCGATTTGGCGATCACTGGCAACAACCGTTTGAACGCGACATGGGGCCCTCCATGTACGCATGGGGAGAGACCGATGCCATGCTCGCCCCCAGCATGCCTGAAGAACTACGCGACCTGCCGCTAGGGTTACATTACATAGACAAAGGCAACACAGGCTGGCATGTACAAGTGGCCAATGTAATGGATGGCCGTTTGTATGTACTGTATGACTCGGTAGTGTTGGTAGAGCAATCCCGACACTTTGCGTTGGCCTTAGCGGGGATTGTGCTGTTTTGCACCTTATTAGCCCTGTTTTTCAGCAAAGCCATTGCTCGCTGGCTAGTCACCCCCATCAATACACTGACCGAACGGCTGATACGCTGGTTACCCAGCGGCTACCAAAGTGCCATCCCGCACACCGACGAAGTGGTCCGCTTGATGGAAATCTTCAATAGGGCGCAAGACCAAGTGGATGCCACCATTGCCAATCAGCGTGAATTCACCGCCAATCTACACCATGAAATACGCACGCCCTTAAGCATTATTCGCAGCGATGCCGAACTGATGCTGCGCCATAACTTGGTGTCAGAAGCCGAGCGCCCACGACTACAGCGCATTGTGCATGCCGTGCAAGACATCAAACAATCGCTGGAAAGCACCTATAGCCTGTGCCATGCCGGTAATGCCGATACACACGAAACCGTGTCCCTGTACGACTGCCTGCAAGATGCCATGGAAGTGCTGTATCAAGACGCCGCCCAAGCGGGTCTGCACATTAAAAACCTGATTGATAACACGCACCACGAGCAGCTCAATCACCATGCGCTGATGACCGTCATGCGCAATATTTTGCGCAACGCCATTTCGCATGCCGCCCCCGCCACGCTCACCATAGAATCTATTCCCAACGGCCTGAACTTTACCGATGATGGTCCAGGTATTGCCTCGGAAGAACAAGCCTCGGTGTTTGAGCGCTATTTCAGTCACCGACGCACCGACCAACGCACAACGATTACCAACGCCTCCCCATCAGACGAGCTAGAAAACCAAGCAGGCTTAGGATTAGCCATCGCTAAACGGGTATGTCAGATGCAGTCGTGGCAATTGGAGGTGACTTCCCCCGTTCAGGACGGCCATGGCACGTGTTTTACCTTGCGTTTTCACAGTCAGCCACACAAAGCAGCATAAAAACCGCTGTGAACTAGCGAGGCCGTCACCATTCTGCTCAGTTTGGAATACACTAAAGGATTGTTTATTACCTCTTAGCAGAGCTTTGACATGAATACCGAATCCGCTCAGCCATCGCTGGCCTTTAGTATCAATCGTTCTACTCATCCACGTTCCGCGGAAGAGCGCGCCACCATTCTGGCTAAACCGGGTTTTGGTCAGTACTTCACCGATCACATGGCTGCCATTGATTGGAGCGTAGAGCAAGGTTGGCACGATGCCCGCATTCAACCCTATGGCCCACTGCAACTGGATCCAGCATCCTCGGTATTGCACTACGGTCAGGAAATTTTTGAAGGCCTAAAAGCCTACCGTCACGCGGATGGTTCTATCTGGACATTCCGCCCAGAAGCCAACGCCGCACGTCTGCAACGCTCGGCTAGCCGTTTGGCCCTGCCACAGCTACCTACAGACCTGTTCGTAGAGTCCATTAAGCAACTGGTAAAAACAGACGCTGACTGGGTACCTTCTGCACCCGAAACCAGCCTGTACCTGCGTCCATTCAGCATTGCTAACGAAAGCTTCCTAGGCGTACGTGCAGCTCAACGCGCGGCCTACTACGTGATTGCCAGCCCAGCCGGAGCGTACTTTGCCAAAGGCGTAGCGCCTGTGTCTATCTGGTTGTCCACCGAACTGAACCGTGCAGGCCGTGGCGGTACCGGTGCAGCGAAGTGTGGCGGTAACTACGCTGCATCCTTGGTGCCACAACAAGAAGCCAGCGACAACGGTTGTTCACAAGTACTGTTCTTGGATTCTGTAGAAGGCAAATACTTGGAAGAACTGGGCGGCATGAACCTGTTCTTGGTACGCAAAGACGGCAGCCTGCTGACCCCAGCACTGTCTGGCAGCATCTTGGAAGGTATTACCCGCGCCAGCATCATCCAACTGGCCCGTGATCGCGGCCACGAGGTTGACGAGCGTCGTATCACCGTTGAAGAATGGCGCGAAGGCGTTGCTTCCGGTGATATCGTCGAAGCCTTTGCATGTGGTACAGCCGCTGTGGTGACCCCTATTGGTCAACTGAAAGGCCATGACTTCGCTATCGGCAACCCCGATGCCCCTGCTGGCAAAATCACTATGGAACTGCGTCAAGCACTGACCGATCTACAATACGGTCGTGCTCCAGATCCACACGGTTGGTTAGTACGTTTGGTGTAAGTTTTTCACTAAGCGGTAGAAAAGCCCGATGCTTGCGTCGGGCTTTTTTTATGGTGCGACGACATCTTGCGTGAGAACTACTACTCAGAGTGAAGATGAGTGTTCCCTTATGTGATTGACTGCTCTCGCTGTGGGGACTTCTACGCGCCAACTATTGGCTGCCGTAGCCTAAGGCTGCGAAAGTATTTTTTAATTTGTAAACCAAATAAAAAAACACTTCCATCCGCCTTTCCTTCATTGCATGCCACGGTTTTTGCGTCGAGGATTGCTGTTAGTTGTGCATACTTCTGAGCAAAAAAGGCATGTGGTGCAACGCACGCTCTTCAAAACAGAAACACCCTCTCTCTGACTGACGATACATGAACCAGCTATCCTGCCGCGTAATACCAAGGCACAAAAGATATAGCCTGATGTGCTGATACGTTGTCACATAAGAAAGGGCAGTAAATCTACCAATGACTAGAACTATCGGGGGGCGGAGTGAAAATTTTTTTGATTTGGTGTCTCAAATCAAAAAAATTCTTCCGCAGTCCCCCAGCATGTGCAACCTCTGTAGCCTCACCAGGCCAACGAGCACAATGAAAAAACCCCTGCATCACTACAGGGGTTCATTCACACGCGATTAGAACGCCCTAACGCGCAAACTGCGACAGATGGCAAGACAGCACATCAGCAATCGCATGATCGCTTAATCCACGTGCTTTAAGGTCAGCCGTAAGGGCAGCCACGTCCACATCCACCAGCGTACGTTGGTCAGAAGTAGGGCGATCGTTACGCACGATACGGAAATCAAAATCGCGCTCGGGCGTTTTACGTACCTCGTAGTGCATCACTTCATCAATCTGATTATCAGGCGTGAAGGTCAGCACGGTAGGGCGCAAATCGTACAGCTCGGCCGTTTGCACGTACTCGGATGCACAAATAATGACTTGATCACCTTTTTGGCACGTACGCGCTGCCGCACCATTCAAAATGCAGCAACGTGAGCCAGGCTCGCCATAAATCACATAGGTAGAAATCCGCGCACCACTTTGCTTGTTCCAGATTTCCACGAACTCCATAGGAAAGATACCTGCTTGTTCGCAGACTTCCGGATCCAAGGTAATGGAACCATGGTAGTTCAGATCCGCTCCGGTAATAGTGATACCGTGCAGCTTGGCGCGGACAACTTTTTTCATGGTAGTAATGGGCTATCTAAAGGTAAAAAAATTGGTTTTCAACAGAAAGGGCCACAGGCCCCGTTGATTTATAAGCCATTTTACCCAATCTCTACGCAAATAGTGGCGTAGGAGTGGGAAAACCACGTTAGCCTTCTTCTACAAACTGCTGCACTTCAGCAGGAGTTAAGTAGCGGGACTCGCCTAGCTCTAGGCTATCGTCCAACGCCAACGAACCAATACGCTCACGGTGCAAGGTCAGGACTAGGTTCCCCAACGAGGCAAACATGCGTTTAACTTGGTGGTATTTGCCTTCCTGAATTGTGAGTCGCGCGGTGCGCTCATCAATGCGTTCTAACACCGCAGGCAGGGTAGGTTTGTCTTCGCCGTTTAACAAAATACCGGCTTGAAATAGGGCTTCGGCATTGTCCGGCAACGGCTCGGCCAAGGTCGCTACATAAACCTTATCGCACTGGTGGCGTGGCGAAATAATACGGTGCGTCCACTGACCATCATCGGTGATTAGAATCAGCCCTGTGGTGTCCACATCCAACCTACCTACGGTGTGCAAACGGTCGCGTTTCTCAATATCTAACAGCGTCATCACAGACGGGTAAGCACTATTTTTAAGGCTGCACTCATAACCCGCTGGCTTATTCAGCATCAGGTAGCGCAAGCCAATCAGCTCAAGCACATCGTCTTCCCACTTAACGACGTCACCCTCTTGTACAACGTGGGTACCTTTAGTCACCACCTCGTCGTTAACCGTGACTTCCCCGCTTTTAAGCACTTTACGTGCATCCGAGCGACTTAGGTCGGTGCTTTCACCAAGAAACTTGTCTAAGCGCATTCCATTTCCAAACAAAGCGTTGTTAGTAATTTTCTGTTTTTTGAACTGTGTCCATCTTAACAACGAAATGGGTTCAACACAGGGCAAAGAAAAAGCGGACTAACAAAACGTAGTCCGCTTTTATTCAAGCTTCACTGACGCATTACACGTCGATGTTGCCAGCCTGCAAAGCGTGAGTTTCGATAAACGCACGACGTGGCTCAACTTCATCACCCATCAAGGTGGTGAATACCTGATCCGCCGCGATAGCGTCTTCGATACGTACTTGCAACAGGCGACGAGCCGATGGGTCCATCGTGGTTTCCCACAGCTGCCCTGGGTTCATCTCCCCCAGACCTTTGTAGCGCTGCTTAGATACACCGCGCTCGGCCTCGGCACGCAGCCAGTGCATGGCATCACGGAAATCATCAATGTCAGACTCTTTACGACGATCGCCTTCACCGCGCATCACTCTGGCACCTTCGCCAATCAAACCCAAGAAGGTTTGGCCAGCACGGCTCAGTGTCAGGTAATCAGAACCACGCAAGAAGGCTTTATCAAACACCGTGACGCGTACGTTGCCGTGATACAAACGATTCACCAGCAAACGCCACTGTTCTTGATCGTCTTGCTCTACGCTGACGCTAAACAAGTGTGGGTTAGCAGGGTCTTGCAAACGCTCTACCAGCTCTTTAGCCGATTGCTGTGCAGCAGCTTCGTCATCCAGCTTGATAATGCTACCTTCAGCAATTGCCGACAACACGTCGTTATCCATCAGTCGGGACAACTTATTAATCACTTGGTCTGCCAATACGTACTGACGCACCAAACTTTCCAACGCATTACCAGAAATAGGCTCAGCGCCTTCACGTGGCAGCAATTGCGCATCTCTCACGGCGATGCTCAGCATAAACTGGGCTTCTTCCGCTTCGTCTTTTAGATAACGCTCATCACGGCCCACTTTGACTTTGTACAGTGGCGGTTGAGCAATGTAGATGTAGCCACGCTCGATCAGCTCGGGCATTTGACGATAAATCAGCGTCAGCAGCAGGGTACGAATGTGCGCACCATCCACGTCCGCGTCAGTCATGATGATGATGCGGTGATAACGCAGTTTGCTGATATCGAAATCAGGCCCAATGCTGGTGCCCAATGCGGTAATCAACACCGTTACCTGTTCGCTGCTGATCAGCTTATCGAAACGTGCTTTTTCTACGTTTAGAATTTTGCCTCGCAGCGGCAAAATCGCTTGGAACTTACGATCGCGACCTTGCTTGGCCGAACCACCCGCGGAGTCACCCTCCACAATGTACAGTTCAGATTTTGCTGGGTCTTTCTCTTGGCAGTCAGCCAGTTTGCCAGGCAAACCAGCGCCTTCCAGTACGCTCTTACGACGCGTTACTTCTCGGGCTTTACGGGCCGCTTCACGCGCACGGGCAGCTTCGATAATTTTGTTGCAGACCGCACGCGCATCGGCGGGGTTTTCCAACAACCACGTTTCCAGCGTACGGCTCACGGCTTCTTCAACGGCCGGGCGCACTTCACTGGACACCAGTTTATCTTTGGTCTGACTGCTGAATTTAGGCTCAGGCACTTTCACTGACAACACACACGCCAACCCTTCGCGCATGTCATCGCCAGCCGTTTCTACTTTGGCACGCTTAGCCAGTTCGTTATCGCTGATGTACTTGTTCAGTACACGCGTCATGGCCGCACGTAGACCGGTTAAGTGGCTACCCCCATCACGCTGGGGAATGTTATTGGTGAAACACAGCACGTTTTCGGCGTAGCTGTCATTCCACTGCATGGCAACCTCTACACCCACCATCACATCACCACCGGCTGCAGACTCAGTCTGCACCGAAAACACGTTCGGGTGCAGCACGCTTTTGCCACGGTTAATGTATTCTACAAAGCCTTTCACGCCGCCCAAGAATGCAAAGTCTTCTTCTTTGTTCTGACGCTCGTCAATCAGCTTAACTTTCACACCGTTATTCAAGAACGACAATTCGCGTAAGCGTTTTGCCAGTACCTCGTAGGTGTATTCCACATTGTTAAAAATTTCGTGGTCTGCCAAGTACCGTACTTTAGTACCGGTTTTATTGGCATCGCCTACCACTTTCAATGGTTCTACTCGCTCACCACGCTGAAAGCGCAGGTAGTGCTCATGACCATTACGCCAAATTGTCAGATCCAACCACTCGGACAGTGCGTTCACACACGACACGCCCACACCGTGCAAACCACCCGACACCTTGTAGGAGTTCTGGTCGAACTTCCCGCCGGCGTGCAGTTCAGTCATCACGATTTCAGCAGCGCTACGTTGCTCTTCGTCGTCTTTGTGAATGTCCGTAGGAATACCACGTCCGTTATCGCACACAGAAATACTGTTGTCCGAATGGATAGTGACCAAAATTTCATCACAATGACCCGCCAAGGCTTCGTCAATGGCGTTATCCACCACCTCGAAGACCATGTGGTGCAAACCGGTACCGTCCGAGGTATCGCCAATGTACATGCCTGGGCGTTTACGAACCGCTTCCAGGCCTTTGAGCATGCGAATTGAATCGGCGCCGTACTCGGTGTTTGGAGTGCTTTGATCTGACATGTATTGTTTATACCTTTAGTAAGCCAACGCTTAAATGCGCATTGGCATGACAACGTACTTGAATGCATCCTCATCGGGCAGAGTGATCAGCACCGATGCATTGGAATCCGGCTGTACCGACCAGCGTACTTGCTCGGTTTTCACGTTGGCCAATACGTCTAGCAAATAGCTCACGTTAAAACCTACGTCCAGCGGTTCAAATTCGTAGTCAATTTCAATTTCTTCGTTGGCTTCTTCTTGTTCAGCGTTAGAAGCCGAGATACGCAACTGGTGATTAGCCAAGTTCACGCGTACGCCACGAAGTTTGTCGGTGGTCAAAATAGCCGCACGTTGCAAGCTGCCTTGCAGAGCTTCACGGTTAACTGTGAAGTGGCGGGTATACGTGGACGGAATCACACGTGTGAAATCTGGGAATTTCCCTTCCACCAACTTAGAGATCAGCTCTACTTGGTCAAAGCTGAAGCGAATCTGGCCACCTGCAACTTGAATTTGCACGGCGTCATCTATCTCGCCCAACAAACGCTGCATTTCCAGCACTGTTTTACGTGGAACAATCACGTCTTGGCGGCTTTCCAACCCTTCTATCTCGGTACCATTATGTACCAAGCGGTGACTATCCGTCGCCACAGTACGTACCCAACCCGGTTCAAACACAAACAACATACCGTTCAAGTAGTAACGGATGTCTTGTTGAGCCATGGCAAAGTGAGCCGTATTGAACAAGTGCTTCAGCGTACGCTGAGGCAACGCCAACGACACGTCCCATTGCTCGGGTTGCGCCAGGGTTGGGAACTCGTTGGCGTCCATGGTTTGCAGCGCAAAACGGCTACGACCCGACTGCACAATCAACTTCCCATCTACCAGTGACAATACGACGTCGCCTACGTCTGGTAGAGCACGCAAAATATCCAGTAATTTACGCGCAGCAACCGTTGTTGCTACATGCTCATCACCCACACCGAAATCAGCATGTGTAGTGATTTGCACTTCCATATCGGAAGCAATAAACGAAACCCTGGAGCCTTCTTTACGCAGCAAAATATTGGCAAGAATAGGCAAGGTGTGGCGACGCTCGACGATCCCTACTACTGTCGATAATGGCTTGAGCAATGCGTCACGAGAGGCTTGTACAAGTTGCATGGTCATCCTTTCAGGGTTTGTTCAAGTACGTGTAATGAGTGGTTTAATTCTGTCTGCTTGCTGCGTGCCTCGGTAATTTTACGCACCGCATGCAGCACCGTTGTGTGATCTCGTCCGCCAAATAACTCACCAATTTCTGGCAAGCTTTTTTGCGTGAGTTCTTTTGCCAAATACATGGCAATTTGTCGGGGCAGGGCAATATTAGCAGGACGTCGTTTAGAGTACATGTCCGCTACTTTGATTTTATAGAAGTCTGCCACTGTTTTCTGAATGTTTTCTACCGTAATCTGGCCATTGGAAACAGAGAGTAAATCTTTCAGGGCGTCTTTACAGACTTCCACACTCAGCACATCGCGACCATGGAATCGGGCATAAGCCGATACCTTACGCAGCGCGCCTTCCAATTCACGCACGTTACTGCGTAAATGTTTGGCAATAAAGAACGCAACCTCTTCTGGCATCACAATGCCCTCGGTTTGTGCTTTACGCAGCAAAATGGCGACACGCATTTCTAGCTCAGGGGGCTCAATCGCCACCGTCAAACCTGAGTCAAATCTAGAAATCAAACGGCTATCTATGTTCGAGAGTTCTTTGGGGTAGGTATCCGACGTGATGATAATTTGCTTACGCTGCGCCACCATGGCTTCAAACGCGTAGAAAAACTCTTCTTGTGTACGGTTCTTACCGGCAAAAAACTGAATATCGTCAATGAGCAGTAAATCCAACGAGTGGTAATAACGTTTGAACTCATCAAACGCTTTACGTTGGTACGCTTTCACCACATCAGACACGTATTGGTCAGCATGCACATAACGCACACGCATCCCTGTGCCGTTAGCCAACAGCGCGTTACCAATAGCGTGTATCAAGTGAGTTTTACCCAACCCCACACCGCCATACAAAAACAGCGGGTTGTAAGACACACCGGGGTTCTCGGCAACTTGCAGAGCGGCAGCACGAGCCAATTGGTTGGCCTTACCGGTTACGAAGTTATCGAAGGTTAGCTCTGGGTTCAAACGCGAACGCTCGTGTACCGCATCTGCCACAACGGCGGCAGGGTTTACCGCCGCCACATCAGCCGCAGGTTCTGCACCCGTAGCCGACATAGGCGCTGCCGCTCCCGGTGCCGCTGAAGGCATACGACGAGGCACAGCAGGTTGAGACGCAGGCGCATTAGCAGCCAATTCTAAGACTAGTTCAACAGGGCGGCCAAACCATTCGCTGGCCAAGTCCTGTATACGATGCGCAAAGTTCTTGCGCACCCAATCCAATTTAAAGCGGTTCGGCGCTGACAGGCGCAAGGCTGCCTGCCCTTCATCGTATTCCAAAGGAACCAAAGGGCGTATCCAAGCACTAATTTGCTGCGGCGGGAGCTCCTGTTCAAGCGTCTGAACGCAAGACTGCCAAAATTCGTTCATATTTCTCACTTGTGTAAACCTCGATTCTACCCCGTGTAGCCTCTAGTTATCCACAGACAGTACAAATTCCATTGTAATAGATGGCCTAAACAATTGACTAATCTTCAAAAGTTTGCTGAAATGGTGAGCTTTTCAAGAATTCTTGTTGCCAGAGGCCGGCATGGTTGCCGGAGGTAGGCCCTTATTAGGCGTTTTCTGGCGGCACCTTTATTTGTGGATAAATCCCCATGAAGCGCACTTATCAACCTTCAGTTACTCGCCGAAAACGTACTCACGGCTTTCGTATTCGTATGAAAACCCGCACGGGTCGTGCCGTTCTAAACGCACGCCGTGGTAAAGGCCGTAAACGCCTAGCAGTTTAATTAACGAAAAATGGCTGGCACAGTACTAGTGCCTGAGTAATCATGGTTACCACCTTTCCAGCCACCGCTCGTTTAAAACGCCCCTCCGAATATGTGCAGGCCCTCAAAGGCCGGCGTATCGCCAGAGGGGCTTTGTTCGTTGTAAATACTCCACGCTCATCTGCCGAGAGTTTTCCACAGGAACAAGCCCGACTGGGATTAATTATCCCCAAGCGCTCTGCTCCTTTGGCTGTCACTCGTAACCAGATCAAACGCATATTGCGCGATACGTTTAGGCACCAGCGTCATCTGCTACCTGCCCGCGATTATGTATTCCGGTTGCACAGTAAAGTACCCGACATTTCGCTACGTCAATTAAAAGAACTGGTACGTAACGAAGCAGAAGAACACCTCAAACGGGTACAACAATGATCAAAGCCTTGCTGATCGCTCCCATACGTTTTTACCAGTATGTGATCAGCCCCTGGTTAGGCCGCTGTTGTCGTTACAGTCCCAGTTGCTCCGCCTACGCCATTGAAGCCATTCAAACACATGGTGCCCTAAAAGGGCTTTGGCTTGGCACTCGCCGTATTGCCCGCTGTCATCCTTGGGGCAGTAGTGGCTATGATCCCGTTCCCCCGGTCAAAAATCGCTTGTCAGTTACCCCTGAAAAGCCAGATTCCGGACAGACTTCTCATGATAATCACCCTGGATGTAATCACTAACCCTGTAACATCTACATAAATTATCAGTCCAGCATCAAGCTGCGTTAAACTGCTAAGTTTGCTCAGCTTCATATTGTGAAACAGGCGCTATGGATATTCGTCGTACCCTCCTTTGGATGATCTTCTCCTTCTCGCTCCTGCTGCTATGGAATAACTGGCAAGAGTACAATGGCAAACCTTCGTTGTTTTCCAGTACCCCTGCAAGCGAAACCACAGCACAGGCCACCACTGATGGTGCACCTACAGCAACCGGCACGTCGGACGCTAGCATCCCATCAGCCGCACCAGCAACAGCCAGCACGCCTGCTGAATTGCCTGTCAGTCCTGCGGTTACCCCTAGCACCGAACTTGTACAGGTTAAAACCAATGTATATACGTTGAGTTTTGATCCTACTGGTGCCCAGTTGGTCAAAGCAGAACTGCTGAAGTACAACTCCCCTGAAGCCCCAGATCAGCCAATGGTGCTGCTGGATAACTCTGCTGAATCCATTTACATGGCACAGAGTGGCATCGTGGGTGCACCGGCCGGTCAAAGCTACCCTACTCACCTGACCCCCTTTGGTCTGGTATCTAACACAGTAGACAGCGCCAATGTACACACACTGGTGTTTGAAGCCGTTGCTGATGGCGTACGTGTGGTGAAAACCTTTACCTTGGGTAGCGACAGCTACGCCATTCAGGTACGACACGACGTATTCAACCTGAGCGACGCTGCTATACAGCCTTCTGTGTATCTACAGTTGACTCGCGACGGTAACAACCCTCCTGACTCCTCTCGTCTGTACAACACCTTTACTGGCCCCGTGGTGTATTCCAGTGAAGACAAGTTCCAGAAGATTTCCTTCTCGGATGTAGACAAGAACAAAGCCAGCTACACCAACCAAGCCAATAATGGCTGGATCGGTTTCGTGCAGCACTACTTTGCTACAGCGTGGGTTCCACCAGCAGACAGCGCCCGTACTAACCAAGTACTGCGTGTTAGCGACAACCTGTACGCTATCCGTACGATTGAAGCCATGGGTAGCATTGCTCCCGGTGCAAGCCAAAGCATGATTGCTGATCTGTGGGTTGGTCCTCAAGACCAAGCCGCTATGGGCTCATTGGCTGAAGGCCTAGACTTAGTTGTGGATTACGGCTGGCTAACAATTCTAGCTAAACCGTTGTACTACCTGTTAGCCCTGTTGCACGGTTTCTTGGGTAACTGGGGTTGGTCTATTGTGGCACTGACTGTACTGATCAAATTGGTGTTCTACCCATTGTCAGCAGCCAGCTACCGCTCTATGGCCAAAATGAAGCTGGTAACACCTCGCTTGCAAGCCTTGCGCGCCAAATTCGGTGACGACAAAGCCAAGCTGAATGCTGCCATGATGGAAATGTACCGCACCGAGAAAATCAACCCATTGGGTGGTTGTTTGCCTATGGTCGTACAGATTCCTGTGTTTATTGCTCTGTACTGGGTACTGTTGGGCAGCGTGGAAATGCGCGGCGCACCATGGATCCTATGGGTACAAGACTTGGCCGCGCGTGACCCATGGTTCATCTTGCCAGCAGTAATGATGGCAACCATGTTCTTGCAGATCAAGTTGAACCCAACGCCACCCGATCCAATGCAAGCTCGTATCATGATGATCATGCCATTGGTATTCGGGGGGATGATGTTCTTCTTCCCAGCCGGTTTGGTGCTGTACTGGTGCGTGAACAATACCTTGTCTATCGCACAGCAACGCTACATCATGCACAAACTGGATAAAGAAACCGCTGCTGCTAAACGCTAAGCGAGTGTGATTTATCCTAAAGGGGCCGACATTCATGTCTGCCCCTTTTTAGTGCTTCATACGTAGTCTTTTTTCTTTAATACGGCGTCAGTTGCATCGCGCCCCGAACATTTTTCGCAACTGGAACGCATGGTTGATTCCTCTTCCTTCCTCACGCCGCCAGCGCAAGCTGATGCGATAGACAGGGCTACACAACAAGAATTAGGGCAATGGGTACTAGCCAGCAACACAGCTGTAGCCATTTTCAATGCCGCTGATCAACTCCACTTCGCCAGCCCCTCTTTTATACAGCTTTATGCTGTACAGCCTGGCCCACAAACCTTTCACAGCATTATTAGCTACTGCTTCCACCAGCAAAAGGGCCCGCGCATTAACGCCCCCTTATCGCAATGGATAGAAAATGTGCAATCCCAACGCCGTACTATGCCGGTGCGTACCTTTGAAATAGTGATGCTAGATGGTCGCTGGATGTGGGGCACTGAAGTCACCTTTGCTAATCAGTGGACGATGGTACAAATCATCGACTTCACGGCCGTAAAAAACAAAGAGTTTGCTCTACAAAAAGCCCACGATGCGGCTTTACTGGCCGCCAAAACCGATGACCTCACCGGGCTACCTAACCGCGGTGCCATCATTCAACGCTTTCACCAACTGTATGAATACAGCTTGGGGCAAAACCAGCCACTAACCTTAGCCATCATCGATCTGGATCACTTCAAGTCAGTAAACGACAATTTTGGTCACGCCATGGGCGACGCCGTATTGCGTCATTTTGCTACACAGGCCGATAGTCTTATTCGTGCTGCAGGTGGTGTCATCGGACGCAGTGGAGGAGAGGAGTTCCTTGTGGTGCTGCCAAATTCTCCTACGTGCTGTGGACAAGACTTACTGGAAAAACTGCGCGTACATCTACAAAAACACCCCTTTAGTACCGCTCAAAGCATAATTTATTACACCTTTTCCTCTGGCTTGGTCTCCAGCACTCAGCTATGCTCTTTTGAGGATCTGTATAAAACTGCTGATGCAGCGCTCTATACCGCCAAAATTCGCGGACGAAATCAGGATTGTGTTTCTACCCCAGTAAAAGTGAATACACAGTAGCGATTAAGTATAGCTATCAACATCTTCAATATATTCAATTTCAACTAAGAAACAAACTCTCCTAGAATAGATCACATCTAGCGTGCACTACAGATCCCCTGTACATACACCCGCATAGGAGAGCTTCAATGAAAAAAGACCTCATGACCACTGCTGCTGGCGCCCCCGTCAGCCATAATAATGATTCCATGACGGCTGGCCCGCGTGGACCGGTCTTGATGCAGGACACCTGGCTGTTAGAGAAGCTGGCCCACTTTAATCGTGAACGTATCCCTGAACGTGTAGTACACGCCAAAGGCGCTGGTGCGTTTGGTACCTTCACCGCCACGCATGACATTAGCCAATACTCCTGTGCCAATGTCTTTAAGAAAGGACAACAAACCCCAGTACTGGGCCGCTTTTCAACCGTAGCCGGTGAAGCAGGTGCTGCCGATGCTGAGCGTGATGTACGTGGTTTTTCGCTTAAGTTTTATACCGAAGAAGGTAACTGGGACATGGTGGGTAATAACACCCCGGTGTTCTTTATCCGCGACCCACTGAAGTTCCCTGACTTTATCCACACCCAAAAACGTGATCCACAAACCCACCTGCGCAGCATGACCAACGCATGGGACTTCTGGTCACTGAACCCCGAATCCTTGCACCAAGTCACCATTTTGATGAGTGACCGTGGCTTGCCTAAAAACTTCCGTCAAATTCACGGCTTTGGTTCACACACCTACAGCCTGATCAACGCCGAAGGCAAACGCCATTGGGTGAAGTTCCACTTCAAATCCATGCAAGGCATTGAGAACTACACTAATGCCGAAGCCAGTAAGCTAGTAGGTGAAGACCGTGAAAGCGCCATCCGCGACCTGTATGAACACATTGATGCGGGTGACTTCCCTCGTTGGGCGCTGCGCATTCAAGTGATGACAGAAGAGCAAGCGCTTAACTACCACATCAACCCTTTCGATCTAACCAAAGTATGGCCACATGGCGACTTCCCATTGATCGACGTGGGTGTGTTGGAACTAAACCGTAACCCCGACAACTACTTTGCCCAAGTCGAGCAAGCCGCCTTTACCCCCGGCAACGTAGTTCCTGGGATTGGTTACTCACCCGACCGTATGCTGCAAGGTAGGTTGTTTGCTTACGGCGATACTCAGCGCTACCGCTTGGGGATCAACCATAACCAAATTCCGGTTAACGCGCCTAAATGCCCGTTCCACAATAGCTACCACCGTGATGGCGCTATGCGTGTAGACGATAACCAAGGCAACAAACCTAACTACGAGCCAAACAGTGCCGGTACATGGAAAGAGTCCTCTTACCAAGAACCACCACTGGCCTTGGACGGTAAAGCGGCTGACCACTGGAGCCACCGTGTAGACAGCGATTACTACTCCCAGCCCGGTGACTTGTTCCGTTTGATGAACCCAGCTCAACAGCAACAACTGTTTGATAACGTTGCTGCCGCCATGGCAGGTGTGCCTCAGTTCATCATAGACAGACAGTTGGAACACTTCCATCAAGCTGATCCTGCCTATGCAGAGGGTGTGCGTAAAGCGTTAGCTAAAGCCTAAACACGCTACACACTAAAAAGCCGGAGCAGCGTTTATGCTGCTCCGGCTTTTTTATTGGCTGTGTATAACTACGGCTAGAAAAGCATCAAGCCCCATGCGTGTTATACACAGGGGCTTGATGTCGCCATTTATCGTATGGCTATATGGGACAAGGCGGGTTATGCCGCTGCTACTTTCAGCGCTTTACCTTTGTTGTTGGACAGAATTCCGAAGAATGCGACCAACCATACTACCGCTGCAATCCACCAGCCTATGCTGCCTGTAATCAACGCCTGGCCAATCAAACCAGCCTGAATACAATAGTAAGCCATTGGAATCAGTGTTTTACGAATGATCTCACCTTCACGGTTCATCATCCCTACCACTGCACCAGCCGCAACCACGTTGTGTACACAAATCATGTTACCGGCCGCACCACCTACAGCTTGCAATGCAACCACAATAGCTGATGCATCAATACCCAAGCCAATATGCTGTGCGGTGGAGAACTGAAAGTACGAGAACATCATGTTACTGACCGTATTAGAGCCAGCAATAAACGCCCCCAAACTACCTACCCACGGTGCCACGTTAGGCCAGCTTTGACCAGCCAAGCCTGCTGCACCTTGAGCCAATACCAATGGCATGCTGTTTAGCGAACCGTCCGCAGCAGCAGAGTTAATGAACACTTGCACCATAGGCACAGCCAACAACAGGGCAGGGGCTGCATCCAACATGGTGATGCCAGAGTTCTTAATGCCACGGCCAAACTGCTGCATGTTCATCTTAAAGATGGCGATACACAGCAAGGACACCACGATCAAAATGAAACCTGGCGAGAACAAAAACTGGGCCGAACTGGAGATTTTCGTACCAAACAAGTTGGCAAAAGTGATGGTGGCATCAGGGCCAGTCAACGCACTTTTTACAGCAGGAATAGTACGAGTGATGATCAAGAACGCTACCACCAACACGTAAGGCGAGAAGGCACGCAATACCGAGAATTTTTTGGCGTTAGGATCATCGTCTACGGTACGCAGCGTACCCAACCATTTTTCTTCCCACGAATCACGTGGAGGGAAATCGAAGGTGGTTTTAGGAATCAAGAAACCTTTTTTCGCTGCAGGAACCACAATAGCCAAACCAATCAGCGCACCCAACATGGATGGGAATTCAGGGCCTAACAAGTTAGCAATGATGTAGTAGGGCAGCGTAAAGGCAATACCTGCAAACAACGCAAACTTCCACGCACCCAAACCTTCACGGAAAGATTGTTTCTGACCAAAGAAGCGTGTCAGCAAACCACACAGAATCAGAGGGATCACAAAACCAGTTAGGGCATGGATAAAGGCGACGTTTTCTACGATCTGCTGCAAATACTCCATTGGGGTATTAGGCGCGATCAGTGACGCCACATCAGCCTTGTTATCAATACCGGAACGTACCCCTACCAACATAGGCGTACCCACAGCACCAAACGATACAGGGGTGGATTGAATAATCAGTACAGACATCACTGCTGCCATTGCGGGGAAACCCAGAGCCAATAGCAATGGAGCCCCTACCGCTGACGGTGTACCGAAACCTGAAGAGCCCTCAATTAAAGAGCCAAACAACCACGCCACAATAATGACTTGTATACGGCGGTCAGGGGAAACGTCAGTAAAACCTTGGCGTATGGCTTGTAAAGCACCACTTTCCTTCAATGTATTGAGCAGCAAAATCGCTCCGAACACAATGAAAAGCAGGGTAATGGCCGTAATCAAACCATGAACAGTCGCCGCCGCAATCACAGTACCTTGGGCATTCCACACAAACAATGCCAACAGCGCTGTAACGACGTATGCAACTCCCATGGAGAATTTTGCAGAGCGTTCTAGTACAACCATCAACAAGAACACTACAGCAATTGGAGCCAACGCCAGTAGCATGTAGAAAGAACTCATAGTTAATACTCTTCTGAAGAATCGGCAAGCACGTAATGGTGGGTTTTTCTTTGCCTACATCCACCCCACTCTACGACCAGTCACTTACCTGGCTAAAAAATAATCACCCTGAATCATATTGGTAATACCACTTTACACGAAACCCGTATTTACCCTTGTAGGGATACAAAAATCCGTACAAACGCTATAATCTGGTATTACCAAAATAAATAAATTGCGCCACATTTCCATCAATTTGGGCCCACAAGATGTCCACTCCCTTGCGCCTATCTGACCAGATAGCACAACAAATACAACAACTGATATGGGATCAACAATTAAAGCCTGGTGAGCGTTTGCCCGCCGAGCGCGTACTGGCCGTACAGTTAAATGTTTCCCGCCCCCCCATACGAGAAGCCATCCGCACGTTAGCGAGCAAAGGTTTATTAGCCACCCGCCCTGGGGGCGGTACCTTTGTACTGTCACCCATACAAGATTGGCCTGAAAAAAATCTGCTGCCACTGGCTCAATTGGTAGTGGCCGACCCCGCTTATAACTACGACATGCTAGAAGCCCGCCACGCACTAGAAAGTAGTACCGCGTGGTATGCCGCCTTGCGCGCCACCGATCAAGACAAAATCAACATACAACGCTGTTTTGACAGCATGGTGAATTATCAGCAGCAAGGCGATGCCGAACAGTCGTCACGCGCCGATGCTCGCTTTCACATGTCTATTGCTGAAGCGTCACACAACGTCGTACTCATACAGTTCATGCGTGGGCTCTTTGATGTGCTGCTCTCTGTAGTAAGCCAAAGCCGCAATACCATGTTCCAAAGTTCGCAACCTGATGTGCTTAAGCAATTGACGCATCAGCACGAAAATCTGATGAATGCCATTTTGGCGGGCGATCCAGAACAAGCCAAACAAGCCATAGGCCATCATTTACATTACGTACAGGACACCATACGCCAAAACGACGACAACCTTGCTCGTCGCCAGCGCTCAACCCGTTTCTCTCTTCCGGACCCGCTACTATGATTATTTCTGCTGCTACCGATTACAGAGAAGCCGCTAAAAAACGGCTCCCACCCTTTTTGTTTCACTACGCAGATGGTGGGGCGTATGCGGAACACACACTACGTCGTAACGTAGAAGACTTATCTGATGTAGCACTGCGCCAGCGCGTGCTGAAAGACATGTCTAATCTGGATTTGAGCACCGAGCTCTTTGGCGAGTCCTTATCCATGCCCGTGGTGTTGGCGCCCGTAGGCTTAACCGGTATGTTTGCGCGCCGTGGAGAGGTACAAGCCGCCCGCGCTGCTGATGCACACGGTATTCCTTTTACGCTGTCTACCGTATCGGTATGCCCTATAGAAGAAGTCGCCCCCGCGATTAACCGCCCCATGTGGTTTCAGCTCTATGTGCTGCGTGATCGTGGTTTCATGAAAAACGCCTTGGAACGAGCCCAAGCTGCGGGCTGCAGCACCTTGGTATTTACGGTAGATATGCCCGTACCCGGAGCCCGCTACCGCGATGCGCATTCGGGTATGAGCGGCCCTAATGCCGCCATGCGCCGTTACTGGCAAGCCATGACACACCCACACTGGTCATGGGATGTGGGCCTAAACGGTAAACCTCACGATCTGGGTAACGTATCGGCTTACTTGGGCAAGAAAATTGGTCTGGAAGACTATATAGGCTGGTTGGGTAATAATTTCGACCCCTCTATTTCATGGAAAGACCTAGAGTGGATTCGTGATTTCTGGAAAGGCCCCATGATTATCAAAGGCATTCTGGATCCCGACGATGCCCGCGATGCCGTACGCTTTGGTGCAGATGGTATTGTGGTGTCCAACCATGGTGGCCGTCAGCTAGATGGTGTGTTGTCCTCGGTTCGTGCGTTGCCTGCTATTGCCGATGCTGTGAAAGGCGATCTTAAAATTCTGGCTGATTCCGGTATTCGTACCGGGCTAGATGTAGTGCGCATGATGGCGCTGGGTGCCGATGCCGTGATGATAGGCCGTGCTTTCTTGTATGCGCTGTCTACCGCTGGTGAAGCGGGGGTACGCAACCTGCTGCAATTGATTGAAAAAGAAATGCGCGTTGCCATGACCCTAACCAGCACACGTAGCATTGCGGATATCTCTGCCAATATGCTCGTGCAGGCTACACAACAGTAATCCCTACAGCCCTCATCGCGATGTGAGTGATGGGGGCGAGTGGCATACAATAGCGGTGTTTTCAGCCGTTTTTGTGTGCCACTTATGTCTTATAGCTCCCAGTCCCCCATTGTTGCCATCGCCACAGCTCCAGGCCGAGGCGGCATAGGTGTTATTCGTGTATCTGGCCCACAATTGCGTGCCTTTACCCAAGCACTGCTCAACACCGAGCTCAAACCCCGTCATGCCCATTACTTACCCTTTGCTGACGCACAAGGGCAAAGCATAGACGAGGGCATTGCGCTGTTCTTCTCTGCTCCTAACTCCTATACCGGCGAAGACGTACTGGAACTACAAGGACACGGTGGCCCCGCGGTATTACGCCGTGTACTAGAGCGATGCTTAGAGGTAGGTAAAGAATACGGTTTACGCTTGGCAGAACCCGGTGAGTTCACACAACGCGCCTTCTTAAATGACCGCATGGACTTGGCTCAAGCTGAAGCAGTCGCCGACTTGATCAACGCCTCCTCTAGTGCGGCAGCCAAAAGTGCCATGGCCTCGTTATCCGGTGCATTCTCGCAGCACGTCAATGAACTGGCCGATAAGCTGGTGCATCTACGTATGCTAGTAGAAGCCACCTTGGATTTCCCCGAAGAAGAAATAGACTTCTTAGAAAAATACCAAGCAGCGGCACAACTACAAACCATCCAACAAACACTGCACGACCTGATGCGCCAAGCCAAACAAGGCATGGTATTGCGTGATGGCTTGCATGTGGTGCTGGCAGGGCAGCCCAACGTAGGTAAATCCAGTCTACTGAATGCCTTGGCAGGTGACGATATTGCTATCGTTACTGACATTGCCGGTACAACGCGCGACCGCGTAACCCAGCTTATACACCTAGATGGCGTGCCTATTCATATTGTGGATACGGCCGGTCTACGTGAAACCGAAGATACCGTAGAAAGCATTGGTATTGAGCGCAGCTGGGCTGAAATTGCTAAAGCTAACGTCATCCTGCATTTGCACGATGCCAGACAGCCCAACGACCAGCTAGACGACGCGATTACCGCACGACTGCCTACCGACGTACCTATCTTGAACGTCTACAATAAGTGCGATCTGTTAGACGAGGCTGCTGCATCGGCCCTGCCTGAACACAATCCACAAGCCCGTACGCTGCATATCTCGGCCAAGAAAGGGCAGGGCTTAGATAACCTGCGTAGTGCATTGCTCGATATAGCAGGGTGGACAGGGGGCGGGGAATCTCCGTGGTTGGCACGAGAACGCCACCTACGCGCTCTGGAAAACAGCAACGAGCACCTCAGCGTTGCAGCGCAACACGCTTCCCACAGTGATCAGGTATTGGATCTGTTTGCCGAAGAACTGCGCTTGGCACATGAATCACTAAGCTCTATTACCGGTGAATTCACCAGCGACGATTTATTGGGCGAGATTTTTTCTAGCTTCTGTATTGGTAAGTAACCTAATCACCCTTTAATTGCTTGAGAGCTTTGTATGTTGAGCGAATCCTATCTACGTGAGCATTTCACGTTGAATTCACCAGCCTCTCCCGAGCAGGTGCAACAGGCCCAATCGCTAGCCACCATTCGCTTTCCCCAAGCCTATATGGATTTGCTGTTACTCAGTAATGGCTTAAGCTCAGATGGGTGCTTGGTCCTACATGAAATAGAAGCACTGCCTGAACGAAATACCGACTACGAAGTAGCCGAGTATCTACCTGGGTATTTCATGATTGGTGATGACAGTGGTGGCCAAGCCGTTTTAATCAATGAAAACGGCGAAATTTTTGAGGTGGGTATGGGAGTAATGAGCCCAGATTTTCTAGAAAAATCTGCTGAATCCCTTGAGGATTTACTGATTCATCACCAAGGTTTGAGCTTAGGCGAACGCTAACTTCTAGGCTGCGATAGCAGCCTTTTTTAACGCCCTTTACCCGTTAAACGCAGCACACCACCTACCAATAACAGACCGCCCCCTGTCCCATATAAAGGGAACCAACGTGCCCACCAATTGGTAGAAAACCAGGCTTCGCTGTGACCAACAGCGGCTGTCATAGTGCTGTAGATATTCAGGCCGAACGTGACTACAACTAAAATCAGGCCAATCAGCAGCAACTGCGTAGAAACTTTAGACATGGGTGAGGCTCTTCTCTAGAAAACGGGGGCGCGTCAGAATTTTATAGCACACACTAAAATTCGGCTTCTGCTATTTATTTTCAGCCATATGTAACGCTTTGTCTGCTTACTTAAGCCATTTTCAGATACTACACGCTGTTGCTAGGCTGAAAATTACTTTGTCTAAGCGTATCACCCCATAACCACTGTAACACCTAGCAAACAACGCCTAGGTAGCAACATGCTTTAAGCTTCAATTATGTAATAAAACGCAAAAAACCTTATGAATACAAAGGGTTTCAGTGAATGTTACACAGCATAAATCTGTAACCTTTGCCCAATGCTCTCCCTACGTCACCGCTGAGCCCACCGCCCAAAGGGCGCGAGGATAACATAGTTTTTCAGCTTGTAAATAACCAAAATCAGGTAGTGTGCTAGGATTTATTATGTCAATCCATTCAGGAGAACCCTATGTCCGCCATTGCTCATGATGATGTTCTGGCATTTTGGTCGGAAAACAAAAACTTCTGGTTTAATAAAAGTACAGAGTTTGACCAAGAGTTTCATCATCATTGCCAAGCATTGCACTGGCAAGCAGCTCGTCGCGAGTTAGAAAGTTGGATTCAATACGAAGACAGCGGTTTAGCTCTACTTATTTTGCTGGATCAGTTTCCACGCAACTGCTTTAGACAAAGTGGCCATATGTATGCCACCGATAGTTTAGCGCGTCACTATGCTCGATTACTGGTAGACCGAAAAGGCGACCTTACCTTGCCACAAGAGCTACGAGTCTTTTGTTATCTGCCTTTTACGCACTCAGAAAACCTAGAAGACCAGGATCTAGCAGTACGTCTAAACGAACGAGGAAAAACAGGGGAAGGTTTGAAGTTTGCTCACCACCACCGTGAGATCATTCAACGCTTTGGCCGTTTTCCTCATCGTAATGAAATCTTAGGCAGAGAATCCACCCCCGAAGAACTGGCATACATCGCCGAGGGTGGTTTTAGCGGTTAACGTTGTTTTTGGCTAAGCCTTTGTAAATCAGCCATACCGTTAACAAAGGGCCGATACTTAATACGCTAAACAGTACTACGGAAGCCTGGCGTGCCCCTTCAAAGCCGCCAGGTTCCACAAACCCTGACAAATTCGTCAACATGCCGGCAAACGCGCCCCCTAAGGCCAAGGCATACAACTGCACTGTAATAATGGCTGACGACGCAATATTTTCTTGTCCCTTTGGTGCTGCTTGATACACGCGAGTTAACACGTGAGGCCAGCACACTCCTATACCGCCTCCCACAGCCATTAAGGGGATTAACAGGAAGTACATGCTGCTACCTGTGCCAAAGCTTAATGGCATCATCACAGCCAATCCTAACAAACCACATCCCGATACCAGTGGGCCAAACTGCACATAACGATGCGTAGTGGTATCAGAGCGCCCAGCACTCAAAAATGAACCTACTGTCCACGCAAAGGACAGCGACGCCATGAAATAGCCAGCAATCAGCGGGCTTTGATGGTGTATGGTCTGCAAAAAGTAAGGAATAAAGACTTCTACGGTAATGGCTAGGCTTAGCAATGCGATACAACCGTACAGAACGGCCAGTAAGCCTCCCCACTGGTATGTTCCACGTGGAAGTAGGTTGGCATCGCTATGACGGTCTGCGCGCGCCGTTAAGACGCTTAGAATCACGGCAAGAAGTAGACCCCCGGCATTCACCACCCAGTTCACCGATAAACTTGCCCACGATACACACAGTACCGATACCGCTAATACCAATAACTTGCCCATGGGGACTTTTAGCTTTTTGCTGTCTTGCGACTTACCTGCTTCTATCTGTGTACAAACCAAGAACAACAATAGGGCGATAACAGGGATGACGGACCAAAATGCCAAACGCCAATGCCCACTTTCCGCAAAAATTCCACCGATGGTTGGGCCTATCAGTGTGGATACCCCCCACATACTGGATACCAGCACCATCGCCCTAGGCCACAGCACTTCGGGAAACACCAACCGTACGGCTGAATAACACAGCCCTAGTAAAAAGCCTCCACCCAAACCTTGCACGGTGCGACCCACTAACATGGCTGGCATGGAAAATGCCAATGCACAGGCAATAGTCCCCACCATGAACACCATCATGGCAACCACAAATGCATGGCGCAGCCCCACCGACTGCAGCAGCTTGGGGGAAAGGGCAGAACCAATAATGGAGGCCATCACAAATAATGTCATGTTCCATGCGTAGTACGACAACCCACCAATATCAGCGACCACTGACGGCAGAATAGTTGTCACCAAATACACATTAATGGCGTGCAGTGCTACGCCGCCGGCTAAGGCTACTGAGCGCAAGCCATTGCGCCCCCGTAACAACGCGGCCCATGAATTTTGTTCAATACTCATTATTACTCGGTGTGCAGCGCAGAGCCCATGCTTTGGCCCATGCAGATTTTTCCAGCAGCAAGCCAGTCTGCATCGAACTGGTAAGTATTTTCAGGAAACAGTAATACCACGGTAGAGCCCAACAAAAAGCGCCCCATCTCTTCGCCTTGCTGCAAGACTATCTCTTGATCGTCATATTGCCAGTGCGTCACTTCACCATAACGCGGCGGGTTCACTTGGCCATGCCAAACGGTGCTCATACTGCCCACAATGGTGGCACCCACTAACACCAGTACAAATGGCCCACGTTCGGAATCAAACAAACACACTACGCGTTCATTCCGTGCAAACAAGCCCGGTACATTCCGCGCTGTTAACGGGTTCACAGAAAATAAATCCCCTGGTACGTACGTCATTTGACGTAAGCGACCGGCACAGGGCATATGTATACGGTGGTAATCCTTGGGGCTTAAATACAGTGTGGCAAAAAGCCCGTTTTCAAACACGTTGGCTAATGCTGCATCGCCAGCCAACAAGGTTTGGGCAGAATAATCATGCCCTTTAGCTTGAAAAATTTGTTGTACCTGAATTTTTCCCAATTGGCTGATAGCGCCATCTACAGGGCTTACTAACGCAGCATTCGCTATTGGACGTGCGCCTTCTTTCAATTCACGAGTAAAAAACTCATTAAAGGTGCTATAAGCCGCAGCGTTAGGCTCGCGCGCCTCATTCATATCTACGTGATAGCGTTTGATAAACCACTCAATAGCACGTGTGGTTAAGTTTCCACCGGCATGAGCCGCTAACTTACCCACAGCCTGTGTGAGCAAACGTTTAGGCAATAAATACTGTAGCCAAATGGCCAGACGTTCAGTCATGTTTATACACATTCAAAAGAATAGGACAGTAAAGATGTCCACAACGCATAGCTTAGCTTACTAACTCTATACGATTACGCCCGGCATGCTTAGCTTGATACAAGGCTTTATCCACACGCCTAAGCGTAGGAGTATAGTCGGGATGCCCATCATATAACGCTAAACCCATGCTTGCTGTTAGGTGCATCTCGTGCCCAAAGGGCAATACAAATTTTTCTCGCTGCACACGTTCGCTGATTTTTTTCGCAATACGTAATGCCGTATCAGCATTAACGTCTACCAACAGCACTAAGAACTCTTCTCCACCTAAGCGGAAAATATAGTCGCCAGCCCTGCACTGTGCATTCAATAATTCAGCAAATTGGCGAAGTACCGCGTCACCTGACTCATGCCCGTGTTCATCATTCACCCGCTTAAAGTGATCCAAGTCTATGGACAATAAGGCAAATTTCACCCCACGGCGTCGGGAGTAGGCGACTTCTCTACCTAAAACCACAGGCAAATATTTACGGCCCAATAGTTTGGTTAAGGTATCGCGTCCGGCTTCTACCTCATTTTGCTGTTCAAACAACAAATCCATACTCAACAAAATCAACCGTGTTTGCGTACGTAGTTCGCGCAGAACATCCAGCTGGTTTGCCGCATTTACCTGTGTAAACCTGGGAAGCACATCCCTATCAATGTGTTCCATGGTTTGCAAAATGACTTGGGTTTCCTTCAAGTTCTCAAAAGCATGAGCCCCTTTGTGATGAAACCATAGCCCAAACTCTGAACTATTGACGGTGGATAACTGTTTATCAAACATCCCTGTGGCTAACTCAAACATCAGGTTGTTTTCCCAGTCTAGCAAGGCAGCACGCTGTCGCCCCCGTTCAGCCGCTGAGTTATGCACAGCCGCAAAAACTCTATAGGACTCTTCAGCTCTGGATTTTCTGTCGTATGACGCCGCATAGGCACGGCTCATGAACTCAATAGCGATATCAATGGACTCAGCAATAAAGTGCTGCGCTGCCATTTTGTCTATCAGTTCTAAGCGGGGTTCCTCTTGAACAATTTCAAAAAATCGTTCTTTGAGTAGTCTGGCACCACTTAGCACCAAATACAGCGGTAAATCTATACGTGCATGTACATCGCCAACTTGGCGTTGTAGTTCAACTAACGCCACAAAATCATCTTCTGGTTTCACAGAAAACAACTCGCTCAACCATTTTTGCAGAGAACTAGACAGTCTTTTTTGGACTTCATCGTGGCTTAAAAAAACGTTGGCGGCTTCGTCGTTCAACAAACTCGCATAAAAATACGACGCCAAAAGTTCTTTATGGCTGTTTGCCGCTTCTTCCACATAGCTACGTATGTGCTCTGGAATTTTTTTTAGTGTTTTTTGCCAGTCAGAGGCAAGACGGTAGACCGCAACATTAGACATGCTAAGACAACATCAAATAAGAAAAACTGCTGGTATGCAGCGAGTATATCTTGCACATGTTGATCTCAACAATGTCCCTGCTACGCCTCAGGATTGCTAGCGCTGTGGATAGCTACAGGGGGAGTGCTTGTGGATAAGTTGTGGAGCGAAAAGGCTTAACCTGCGTACAAAACTTATACACAAAAATTATCCAGAATCCATCCTCAACTAAACAATCAGCCATCAACAAGCAAAAATATATGTGAAAGCCTTGTAGATACTAGCTTTCAGAGGATTGTACCACTTATCCACAGACACCCATTATTAATCATCTATAGATATATATGATAGTTAACAACATCAATAAGAAAGAGTGTCTGAATTTTTTTTTGCTCAGCATACTTTTGACAACAGTTTTGCAAGATGAGTTTTCTTGAAAAACTAACGTTGTTTTAGGTACACGTGACTGCAAACTTTTTTTCTGTGGATAAGTCCTAGAGAGAGGCTATGAGGATTTGTTGTGGATGGTTTTTGGATAACCTCGTACTTTGTTCTATTTCTTATTTTTATACCCAATCTGTACACCTAGATTTTTATAGTTTTGCCTGTGGTGTAAAACTCCGCTAAAGCGCATGAAACAAAGGCTTTACAGAGTTATCCTAGTTATCCACAACCCTTATACTTACTACCAAAGATATATAAAGAGTAGTGAATAACTACTAACGCTTTGCTCTTTTTACACAGGCTCTACATGCCTTGTCTTTTGCTATTTGCTTCCTTACACTTGAAGCCTGTGCATAAAAAAGCCCCTACCAAAAAACTTGATAGGGGACAGATGAATGAACTGTGAAAGGATTATTTTTTGGGTAAACGTTCTATCGCTGAAGCTAAGGTCTGTTCTTGTTTTGCAAAACAGAACCTGATCAAGTGCTGGTTTGCTTCTTTAGATTCTGGATTTCTATAAAACGCTGAAACCGGAATAACGCCTACACCATATTCTGTTGTTAACCATTTACTGAATGCTAACTCTGATTTATCTGACCAACCTTTATACGAAGCCAGTAAGAAAAAAGTACCTTCGCTTTTGTAAGGTGTAAATGGTGTATCACGTAACCCTTGGAATAATTGATCACGTTTTTTCTGATAGAACTCAGGTAACCCCAAATACGTATTTGGATCTTTCATGTAAACAGCCAACCCTACCTGCAAAGGCGTAGGAACTGAAAACACAGAAAACTGATGCACTTTTTGTATTTCAGTAGTCAGTTCAGGTGCAGCCAAGCAGTAGCCTACTTTCCATCCAGTAGCACTGAATGTCTTACCAAACGAAGAAACAATAATCGAGTTCTTCTTCAGCGATGGCCTAGTTGCCATACTTAAATGTTTGGCACCGTCGAACACCAGATGTTCATAGACTTCATCGGACAAAATTAAAATATTCCATTTGGATACTATTTTTTCTAACGCATCCAAATCTGTAGAAGTCAGTATTGCTCCCGTAGGATTGTGTGGCGTATTAATCAGCAACATACGAGTTTTAGGCGTAATTGCTTTTTCTACCTTATCCCAATCAATACTAAAACTTTGATCTGGTGTACGAGGTGTTTCCATAGAAACGGGAACAGCCACACCACCTGCCAATTTAATGACTGGTAAATACAAGTCATAGAATGGCTCTATAACAATAACTTCATCATCAGGGTGAACAAAAGCCAAGATGCTACTCATCAATGCTTCACTTGCACCACTGGTAACCGTGATTTCAGTATTGATGTCATACTCAGCACCATAGAGCAGCTGAGTTTTTTCTTGAATGGCTTTTTTTAGCAAAGGGTGCCCACTCATCGGCGAGTACTGGTTATACCCTTGAAGCATCGCTTCGTAGACTGCATCCAATAATGCTTTGTCAGTATTGAAATCAGGAAAACCCTGTCCCAGGTTGATAGCTTGATGTTCAGTAGCGAGCTGACTCATCACCGTGAAAATGGTCACTCCCACATCGGGAAGCTTAGAAACGATATTCATTGTTTATATGCTAGAAAATTTGTTATCGAAATCTTACGTGATCTGCTGCCTACACATTGTTATAACTATATGCGCTAAACCCTAACTTACTCATGAGGAAGAGGGCGTTTGTGTGCAAACAACAGCTTCATGGTCTCGTATGTTTCACGTGGAACATAAATCTCAAAAAATGTTCCACGTGAAACACTGTGGTAGAAGCAAGTAAAATTCAAAGATACTGCAAGTAAAACTGGTTTTGAAACAAAATAAGTAATTCGCAGTCGTATAATGATCTTTTACGTTTTTTTGTAGATACAAGAATGATTTATCCAGACGAATTTGATGTGATCGTCGTTGGTGGTGGCCACGCTGGAACAGAAGCTGCTTTGGCTGCTGCCAGGATGGGGGCTTCTACACTCTTACTCACACATAATATGGACACGCTTGGTCAGATGTCTTGCAATCCCTCTATCGGTGGGATTGGTAAAGGGCATTTGGTGAAAGAGGTAGACGCTCTGGGCGGAGCAATGGCATTAGCAACGGATAAGGCCGGTATTCAGTTTAGAATTCTGAATCAGTCTAAGGGGCCAGCTGTTAGAGCTACGCGCGCGCAAGCCGATCGTTCTTTGTATAGAGCTGCTATTCGCCAAATGGTACAACATCAAAAAAATCTGATGGTGTTCCAACAGCCTGTGGATGACTTGATCCTTGAAGGGGATAAGGTTGTAGGTGCGATTACCCAGATTGGGGTGCGGTTTAAATCTAAAGCTGTAGTGTTAACAGCGGGAACTTTTTTAAACGGGCGCATACACGTAGGCTTGGAAAATTACTCTGGTGGTAGAGCCGGTGACCCTCCTGCCATTACCTTAGCTGAACGATTAAAAGAATTAAAACTTCCGCAAGGCCGGTTGAAAACGGGTACGCCTCCGCGTATTGATGCAACCACTATTAATTTTTCTCAGCTTGAAGAACAACACGGCGATAGTAATCCTGTGCCTGTGTTTTCCTTTATGGGGAATGCCAGCATGCATCCCAAACAATTGCCATGCTGGATTACACATACGAATACACATACGCACGATATTATTCGATCAGGTTTAGACCGATCGCCCATGTATAGTCCAGAAGGCACTATAGAAGGGGTGGGTCCTAGGTACTGTCCTTCCATTGAAGATAAAATCCACAAGTTTGCTGACAAGTCTAGCCATCAGGTGTTTTTAGAGCCTGAAGGTTTAACAAGCACCGAGATTTATCCAAACGGTATTTCTACAAGTCTACCGTTTGATATCCAATTAGGAATTGTCCACAGCCTTCCTGGTTTAGAAAACGCACGAATCATGCGTCCAGGTTATGCCATCGAGTATGACTACTTTGATCCACGTGCCTTGAAGCCTAGTTTGGAAACCAAGGCTATTCGTGGTCTGTTCTTTGCCGGGCAAATCAACGGTACTACGGGTTACGAAGAAGCTGCGGCTCAAGGTTTATTGGCTGCATTAAATGCAGTGCAGTTAATTCGTGGTTTAGATAGTTGGACACCACAGCGTAGCGATGCTTATATTGGCGTATTGGTAGACGACCTGATTACTCGCGGTGTCACAGAGCCGTATCGCATGTTTACCTCTAGAGCAGAATACCGACTCAGCTTACGTGAAGATAATGCGGATCAACGACTGACCGAAATAGGTAGAAAACTTGGTTTGATCGATGATGTACGTTGGGATGCATTTAACCGTAAACGTGATGCGTTAGCTCAAGAAATTGAGCGCTTACGTGGAACATGGGTAAATCCTCGACTTGTTTCACGTGAAACATTGAGTGCTGTTTTAGGTCAAGGCATTGAGCGTGAGTACAGTTACTACGATTTACTTAAACGGCCTCAGGTAAGTTATGACGCGCTGTTGAATTTAGTGAATGTAGAGCAAGAGCGTATCTTGGCTGATAACCCCGAGTTGGATGACACACTGCGTCACCAAGTAGAGATTGAAGTGAAGTATGCCGGTTACGTTACTAGGCAGAAAACCGAAATAGAAAGACAAGCAGGGTTTGAATCTCAGCCTATCCCCGAGGATATGGACTATAGTTTGGTCAAAGGCCTATCTAACGAGGCTTTGGCAAAATTTAATGCTGCTAAACCTACTACAGTAGGGCAGGCCAGCAGAATCTCTGGTATTACGCCTGCGGCTGTATCTTTGCTATTGGTCTATCTAAAACGGCAAACACTTGCCAAAAAACTTAAGTAAACATTCGTAATGGATTTCTCTCTAAGGCTACTTTCGGCTTGTAATGCACTAGGTGTAGACCTAAGTGAGGTGCAGCAAGAAAAATTGCTGCGCTATATTGCTCAGTTACAGCGCTGGAATAAAACCTATAACTTGACTGCTTTGCGTGATCCAGAGCAGATGTTGATCCAGCATATTTTTGATAGCTTGTCGGTGGTGCCGGCACTGACTAAATATGCGGAGCTACATCAAAAAAATACCTTGCGTATTGTGGATGTAGGGGCGGGGGCAGGTTTACCAGGTGTGGTATTGGCTGTGGCCAATCACAACTGGAAAATTACCTGTGTAGATGCTGTGGAAAAGAAAATGGCTTTTGTGCGTCAAATGTCTGCAGTGCTAGAGTTACCTAACCTTACTGCCACCCATAGGCGTGTGGAAGTAGGGGATTGCTACGAGGCTGATGTGGTTATTTCTCGTGCTTTTGCTTCCTTGACTGATTTTGTCACATTGGCAGGTCGTCACGTGTCAGCTCAGGGTTGTATCATGGCGATGAAGGGAAAACAGCCGGAAGAGGAAATCAACCAATTGGAACAAGAAACCGATTGGGTGGTAGAGACAATAGAAGCGTTAGACGTTCCAGAGTTGGACGCCCAGCGATGTTTGGTTTATTTAAAACGTAAAGGGTCTTGAGCATGTCTGTTGCTTCTGCCAAAAAAGATAAAGCCTCCGTCTTTTGTATTGCGAATCAAAAGGGTGGCGTAGGAAAAACAACGACAGCCATTAATCTGGCGGCAGCATTAGCTGCCCTTAAGAAAAAAGTGTTGTTAATAGACCTAGACCCACAAGGTAACGCCACTATGGGCAGTGGCGTTGATAAAAACGCAGCCGAGATCAATATTTATCAAGTGTTGATTGGTCAAAATAAGGTCTCGGAAGCGAAAAAGCGTTCAGAATCAGGTGGTTACGATGTTTTGCCCGCCAATAGAGAGCTATCTGGTGCCGAAATTGACCTGGTTCAGATGCAAGAGCGTGAGCAGCAACTGAAAAAAGCCTTGGAAGAGGCTGCAGACGAATACGATATTATTCTGATCGACTGCCCGCCCACGTTATCGCTGCTAACGTTAAATGGACTGGTGAGTGCGCATGGCGTGATCATCCCTATGCAGTGCGAGTACTTTGCACTGGAAGGTCTCTCTGACCTTGTAAATACCATTAAACGGGTATATCGCAATATCAACCCAGAGCTGCAGCTGATTGGTCTGTTGCGGGTGATGTTTGATGCACGTGTTACCTTGCAGCAGCAAGTATCGGCACAAATTGAAGAGCACTTTGGTGATAAGGTCTTTAAAACCGTTATTCCACGTAACGTACGATTGGCCGAAGCACCTAGCCACGGTATGCCAGGAACCGTCTACGACAAAAACTCCCGAGGTGCCAAGGCCTATGTGGAGTTTGGTAAAGAGTTAGTAAAGCAGCTGAAGAAGAGTGCAAAAAGCGCTGCGTAATGAATAGATTGATAAAGAATAAAAGGATTCATCATGGCAACACGTAAGCCTAAAGGGCTAGGCAGAGGCCTGGATGCATTGTTAGGCGAAGATGCGAATGTGATTGGTAGCTTAGGCAAAGAAACCAGCACCGCACCGGGTTCTGAGTTGTATGTGAAAGAGTTGATTGCTGGTAAGTATCAGCCGCGTACACGTATGGACGAAGGCGCGCTAAATGAGCTGGCTGAATCCATTCGTACTCAAGGCATTATGCAACCCATTTTGGTTCGCCCTTTAAAAGGCAAACAAAAAGGGAAGTATGAAATTATTGCTGGTGAGCGCCGTTTCCGTGCTGCGCAATTGGCTGGTTTGGATAAGGTGCCAGTACTCATACGTGAGGTGGCTGATGAAAATGCCGCCATCATGGCCCTTATTGAAAACATTCAGCGTGAAGACCTAAACCCTTTGGAAGAAGCACATGGGGTTAAACGTCTGCTGGATGAATTCACCATGACGCATGAGCAAGCTGCGCAAGCCATTGGTAGATCCCGCTCTGCCACCACCAACTTACTGCGTTTGTTGAATCTGGCTGAGCCTGTGCAAATCATGTTGCTGGCCGGCGATATAGACATGGGGCATGCCAGAAGTATTTTGGCCACAGATGCCGCCACCCAAATTATGTTGGCCAACGAGGTGATTGCGAAACGGTTATCTGTTCGTGAAACCGAGAAGCTGGTGGCTAAAACCCTACGTGAAGCAGAAGAAAACGATAAAGATGGTCGTGATTCTTCTTCAACACAAAAAAATGGCGATATTCAGCGTGTGGAGCGTCTGTTGTCTGAGCACTTAGGTACTAAGGTGGTGCTTAAGGTAGGGGCAAAAAACAAAGGCCAACTACAAATCGCCTTTCACGACTGGGAACACTTGAATGCTTTGTTGGAAAAACAGGGCTTACAAGAAATTTTAGATCAGGCGTAGCTGTAAGCTAAGGGTTATTACCGATATTCAGAAAAGTGCTTAAGGATTGAAATTCGCCCAATACTTTTTGGGAGTAGCCGAATGTTCAAATCTATTACACGTTTATCTGTAAGGTTAGTAGAGCGGTATTTACCAGACCCCTATATCTTTGTAGTAATCCTGACTTTAGTGGCTGGTGTGGCCGCCATGTGGAGCGAAAGCAAAACTCCCATGGAGGTGATCGATATCTGGGGTAACGGCTTTTGGGGGCTGTTATCCTTCACCATGCAAATGCTGTTGGTGCTAATGGCGGGTTATATGCTCGCCAGTACACCAGCCGTCAAAGCCATCTTATCGGCATTGGCTTCGCTTCCACGTAGTCCTGGTGCTGCGATTATCCTCGTTACCTTCGTGGCGTTGACTGCAGACTGGATTAACTGGGGTTTTGGTTTGGTAGTGAGTGCGCTCTTTGCCAAAGAAATCGCCAAAAAAGTACGTGTTGATTACCGTTTGTTGGTAGCCAGTGCTTATTCCGGTTTTATTGTGTGGCATGGTGGCTTAGCGGGCTCTGTTCCCCTCACTATCGCGACAGAAGGCCACTTCCAGGCCGATAAAATAGGCATCATCGGTACAGGGGATACTATTTTCTCCACCTTTAACCTGTTAATTCTGTTGGCATTGTTTATTGTGGTGCCATTAGTAAACCGGTTAATGATGCCATCCGAAGCTGAAAGCGTGTATATCTCGCCCGAGCTATTAGAAGCAGATGCTAAGGCGGAAGAAGCGGCGGCAAAAGCAGCAGATAACCGCCCTGCAGCCAGACTGGAAAACAGCACGGTACTTGCTATGTTGATCGGTTTTGCTGGTTTGGCCTACTTGTTTAACTATTATGTGATTAAACAAGGTGGTTTGAACCTGAATGTGATTAACTTTACTTTCTTGTTTTTGGCTATTGTGCTGCATGGCAATGCACGTAACTTACTGAACTCACTGAACGAAGCGGTAAAGGGCGGGGCAGGGATTATTATCCAGTTTCCCTTCTATGCAGGGATTATGGCCATTATGGTGGATTCAGGCTTAGCGAAAACACTGTCTGATTGGTTTGTCTCGTTTGCTACCGTTGATAGCTTACCTTTCTGGACGTTCATGAGCGCAGGCTTGGTCAACATGTTTGTGCCTTCCGGTGGTGGGCAGTGGGCGGTGCAAGCACCAGTGGTGATTGCTAGTGCCCAAGCTCTGGGTGCTGATATGCCTCGTGTGGCAATGGCTGTTGCATGGGGGGATGCATGGACTAACTTGTTGCAACCTTTCTGGGCATTGCCTGTATTAGCGATCGCGGGTCTAAAAGCTAAAGATATTATGGGCTTTTGTTTAATTCAGTTGTTTGTGACCGGTGTCATTATCTCGATTGGGTTGACGTATTTCTAAGTCTTTCCTGAAAAAGGCGTGTATTTTTAAGAATACGCGCCTTTTTTATTGACTTAGAATTTTAGACAGTGCAAAATACAATGCTTCGTATGTGGTGCCAATAGCTCAGTCCATTTCGTCTAGGGCTTGACTTACTTTCTAAAGATGTCCATAATACGAAGTTCGCTTTATCGGTGGGATACCCAAGTGGCTAACGGGGGCAGATTGTAAATCTGTTGGCTTACGCCTACGTAGGTTCGAATCCTACTCCCACCACCAAATTTATATACAAGAGCAACAGGCTTTTGTATGGGTGTAGACGGATCACCTGCGGGTGTAGCTCAATGGTAGAGCAGAAGCCTTCCAAGCTTAAGACGAGGGT
>JBQELO010000003.1:0-300285 GCA_052103955.1 Paenalcaligenes sp.
ATACACCACCCGTTGCATCGATCTGCCACGGCAACGGCGCTGGTGTCCAGCCGTATTCAACTGATCCCACACGCGGCGATGCGTAACCCGTCCACGTTCCTATCGTCATCCACTGCATAATGCTTTGGCGACTCAATACGTAGATGATTGGCCCCACCATGCTGTCAGGAATCACATCATAAAATGGAAGCGATAGTGACTTTATGACGCCCCCTAACGCATCGAAATATTGCGAAGCCTCAACAGTATCAACCTGGCCATTTGCAGTAAGGCCTGCCGCTTTAAGTAAAGACTGAAAAAAGGCCAGTTGATCGTTCGCCCAGTCTGCCTCTAAGTATGTGCCGTCTTTTGATGTCGGGGACGACCGGTTTTTAAAACTCCCATTCGGATAGCTTAGAGTTTTCGGATTTGCCCGTCCCGGATATCTCTCATCTAAATTAAGCGCCATTTTTAACTACCTATAAAATCGGAAAACATTGCATCATCATTGCCAAACTCCATCTCGTCATCGTCAAACTCGACTAAGGCGTTTAGCTCGAAAAAACCACCAAATAAAACCCCTTGAGGTATTTGGATTAAATTTGCATTAAACAATGCCCATCTCTCGATCTCCGTGAGATCGCCCGCAAACTCTATTGAAAACCTCATATCCTCTGTGTCGTTGACACGCAAGAACTTGGGGCCGACTAAAAACACCATTTCCTGGATGATGCTCTCTATTGTTGCGTCCCCTGTGTTCTTCATAATCTTGGCTTTGATCGCCAATCGATATAAGTCGTCTGCCATCTGAGCATCGTCTGATACCCTAGCTTCAGAGAATGACGCATCCACATCTCCACACTCGGCGCCGTCAAGCAAGTCAAAGTCAGCGGTAGCCATTGATAGCTGGCCGATGAAATCACGACTAAAAACCACGATTCGCCCAAGGACATCAAGCTGTGCGCCCTGTGCTTTGTCTATATCGTAGGAATTGCGCACAGCTACTGCGGCATCACTAATTGACCCGCCCATACGTCTAGCGATAGTCAGCCAGTCCATTAGCTTTGGCTTGTCTCTGTACTGCGAATATGTCCGTTTTGGTACGTTTTCAATCATGAGACGCTCACATTGATATTCACATCAAGCCAACGGCTTAGCTCGCTGTAGGCGATAGCCTTGTTTGCCGCTACGCCATCTAGAGTTAGCGAATGAACGTAGGAATTGCCATAGCGACCGATGACCTGATTGATGGGCGTGTACATTGTTGATATTGGCACTGACTCACCGATATCAAACCCTGTCACCTTGAACCCATCCTGCCCAGACGGTGACTCGCCAGCGGCAAACGCAATGATGGATTCTTTGATCTGACGCTCAACATCGTCTGGAAGCGTTCCGTCACTCTTAATCTCGACAACAACACCCACATCTATGTAAAGCGGTCTCCCGAAAGTGATGAGCTGTTGGTGTGTCGCGATTGTTGGGGAAGTCACCCATTCCTGCACCGGCGAACCATCCCCGTGCAGAAAAACACCGGGGTTTTTCTTAAGATAGATGGCCGTAGCCAGATCACTATTGCTACCACCATCCACCAAAATCGTCACTGAGTTCTTCGGCAAACCATGAGGGTTCAAATCTTGGTCAACCGCAGCGCTACCCGTTGGATTGTTGTAAACCTTTACACGGCGCACCCCCTCTGTACTGGATAGCGCCCCATACAACGAATCAATTTGATTGCTGCCTGTCTTGCCCACTTCCAAGCGTCGACGGATGCGTAGGCTTGAGTCGCTCTCTTTGTCTGTACCTGGTGTTGCAGGGTTTTCATTCGTTACAGCAGACACACCAGCAATGGTTGTAATCATGCGTGTGATTGTCCGAGGCTCAGCCTGCACCGGCCCCAGTAGCTGGCTTCTCACAGGCACAACAACTGTGCCGTCGGGCCCTACCGTGAACGTCTGGTCGACAATCCAGCGCTGACCTGTATCCGCTGATTCGAGGATGCTTTCTGCGTAGATCACGGATCCAGGCACTCCGGTAAACGTCACATCAACGTTCGATGGCGTGCCGGGCTTGCGGAATGTGCCTGTGATTGAGGCCACAGCGTCTAGGTCTATACCGACTGCTTTTGCGGGGTCTTTGCTTGCCCAAGCTCTGTAAATCACCTCATCGAGCGCCGAGAAAATTTCAGCATCGTGCGCTACTTTTAGGCCATCCGGGGTTGAGGGTTCAAGACTCCAGGCGGGGTCTATTTCTTTGTATAGCTTTCGCTCGTCCTCGAACCATTCATTTTGGGTTTTCAGCTTATAGCCGCTAGGGGTTAACTCTGCCATGACGTCACCGATGCGTTTGAAAATTGAATATCCTGCTCACCGTATTCGGTCAGCACCTGCGCTTGAATGGAAAGGGATCTGTCATCCAGATCAAACTGCATATCGAAAGACAGCAACCGGACAACGCCTGGAGAGCGTGCAATGCGATTTCGCAGCAGAGCCTCTACAGCGTTGATGTTCTCGAACTTCCCTAGAACACTCTGAAACCAAGGGGTGCCATCATCCACATCGCGGAAATACTCACCGAGAAAAAGTTTTAAGCGCGTCACGATCGTCTGCGCTATAGCCTCTCGATCAGTCACAAACACCTTCCAACGAGTAACCAAATCGCCATCTAAACCAAGCCTTCTTACTCTCAATTTACTGGCCCTCCTGATGTGTGCGGCCCATTCTGCACATTGGTATGTTTGTGGTCTTTGCCGCTGATGCCACCGTAGGTGACGTTATCCGCCACGATGGTGCCGTCTGTATTAATAACGGCGCCGTTAATATTCACGCTGCCATCCGCCAATAGCTTGATGTGGCCACCAGCATTGACTAGGCTAATCCCGCCATCTGGCGCAATGCTGATGCTCCCAGCTCCGTTATCAGCAACGATCTCCCCGCTGGACTTAATCCAAACATGCTGCTTTCCATCCCGCGACTGCATGCGTATGCCGTCATTAGCGAAATCCGATATACAGGTCGGCAATGGCCGAAAGCCCGGTATAAAAAAGGCATCGTGCATATCATGAAACCTGGCTAGAGGATTAGCAGCTACGCCCCCGGTTTGCTTCCAACCGTCTACGCAGCGTTGAGAGAAGACTAGCAAGCCCTCGTCGCCGGGGTTGATCTGGTGAATAGTGCTGTACTGAGTACCGCCCAGAAAGAGAACTGGAACGTCAGCGATAGGCGGTAAGCTGTCAGTAAAACCTGCGGCGGCCACCACCTCGACACCCACTTGTACCTGTGCGCGCTGCTGCTTGGGATCGAATGTTAGAATGTGTCCGGGCACGCTCGTACATACCCCTTTCGCCATTTCTCGAAAAGCTGTTTTCTGAAAATTCACGCTCATGTCTTGCTGCCATAAAAAAACCGCCCGAAGGCGGCTTTAAAAAGCTGAATAAAAGAAGATCTACTGTTTTGCTCTGATATCAATGTCAGAGGCGTACATTTCTACAGCGTAGTACCCCTGTTCGGCACAGTTAACCATCCCACCAAGTCCTATGACGGTCTGTTTTGCGTTGGAGAAGATCCGAAGCGCATGCATAGGGTCAATGCTTGGATATCTCGCTATCACCTCATTAGGTAGAGCCGGCTTCATTTCTTTTGCATCCAAGCATGCCACGCGCCACAGATCCTTGGCATGATTTTTAACTTCCTCTATGCTATAAGCCCTCGTGGCACTGGCCACCCTAGCGGTGCTATCTGCGCTCGTCGCATTACGCGGGGCCTCAAGAGACACATAGTATTCATAAAAATTTCTGGCATCACTCTTTGAGCGCATGTACTCTATGGATTTGATGGCATCAGAGTTCAGCCTGTCATAGAGCGCTACCGAGCAGGCACCCGGAACAATAAACTCCGCCGACCCAACATCCCAGCCAACCAGGCAATTCCCAGAGTACTCGTATCTGTATCCGTCCATGTACTGCCAATATTGCTCAGGCAAACTATCGTGCGGCCCAGCTACCGCCAAACCTGAAACAGCAAGCAGCAAAGTCGACACCATCAATCTATACATACTCCCCCTTTTTTTATTAATCCAAATGGTATGTTATCGCACAGATTATGACATATGCGCCTGCCCCACCTTGTAGGCGCGCTTAACTCGATCAGCCGCTTCATCTTTAGTGATTTTACCGTCTTGGTTTCTATCAAGCTCACGATTAGCGTTATATTTATTCGGCTGAGAATCTCGATCGATCAACACAAAGTCACTAGATCTCCCAATAGCCGCTGGCCAGAAAACAGCCATATACATATCGTCGATATTGCGAATTGTGTTCTTGTACCGGTCAAAGTACCTCTCAACCCAGTCAAGTTGCTCAATTTCTGACATACTCGCAAGCGCACTAGTGGATGTCCCCATACCGCGAGCAGTATCCTCTACGAACTGAATTAAACCTGTCGCACTAGATCGTGGGTTTTTCGTGTAAGACCTAAACGCCCCGCCCGTCTCAAAAGCCATCACAGCCATATACCAGTTCGGATCAAGGCCTTGTCGCGCCGCTATCTCTCGTACTTTTGCTCTAAACTCAGGTGCTACTTTAGCCCCCCAGATCAAACCTCCCGATGTATTAATCGGCAACGGCGCTTCTGATCCTGCTCTGAAGCCGAGCATTCTCATATCCCACGCATCGCCGTGCGAGTCGCCCAGATACTGGATACTAAAAACGTTGTACTCACCGCTGGCTGAAGCATCACCCGCCATTTCCCCTACATGAAGATTACTGGTCTGGTACGTCGTGTACTCGGACTGCACGTTTATACGGTCGCTGGTGGTGATGGCTGGATTAATACGGCACGTCACCTCCACGCCTATACCGCTCCCAATCCCTATAAGTTCAGGCATTCCAACCATGCCTGTGTATTGGTTCACATCGAAGATTGGTGTTGTACGTTCCTCGTTGATGCGAGTTATAACGAGTGCGCCTCGCTCCTCCTTCCAGGTAAAGCCAAACATCCCCGCAAGGCTATCTAGAGTTTTGGGAACATCTTTGTCAGCCGTCCATCCCGCTGGCAGCCTATCGCTATCGTCAAACTGCGACTCGTCTATTGTGAGGGTCAGAGGCCATGATCGTGCAGCATCATTTAGGACGTCCAAAACGCGCACGTTAGCCCCATATGCTCCGTTCATTAGGCCTCGCCTCTCTGGGGTTCCGCCTCGACAAAACAGCCTAGTAATCACGTCTGGCCCGCGACGCTCTTTCATTACGTTCGTAATAGTTCCGGAAAACAGGATGTCGAAATTATCGACATAACCGGCGGAAAAAATAATGTCAGAACGCTGGGTGATTGCGGTTGTCTTGCTGAGGTTGTAAAGCTGAATCTCCGCTTTGATGAAACTATTCTGAGGGCTGACTGCTATATCAAACACGCATCGCAACTGATGCCCATCGCGTCCGTCAATAAACGGCTCTCCGTTGATCATGACAGACCACTTACGTAGATACTGATTTAAACCGGTAGCCATACCAAATGATTCCCCACCCCAAGATTATCTAAAGTCGCTTCAGCGCCCACAAACACCAACCTCCCGATGTCATCAGGCAAGTTATATGCCTCCGTTAGCACTGCTCCAGCATTCAACCCCAACCCAAGCGCCACCGGTGCACCATCCCTATAGATATCAAGTACCCACAGCGGCCGCTCCTGATAGGCCAGGTAGTTCACCTTAAATTCCAATAGATTGCCGCCCAAACGCTGCGTAAACCGCTGATGCGCATGTGCGCTGCCGTTTCTTAATGGAATCTCTATCACAACGACACCTCCTTGATCCCATCAACTACGTTTACGTCATATACGATTGATACGCCTGGCGTGCCCCCCGTCTGCTGCCCCCTACTTGCTACAGCCGCCGCCCCCGCTTTACATGGATCTCCATCTGCGAGCTGGTCTTGCGTTGGCTGCGTAAAATCCGAGAGCCTGCTCAGTTGCACAAGCTCCTGAAGTTCAGCAACAAAGATCAATCCGTTTTCTGTTTCTGGGTCTCTATCCCGAGATAGGCGGGTAAGCACCATGTCTTTAAGCTGGATATCCACCGCATCAACATCAAACGGCTTACCTGAAACAAGCAAATCCATAAGCAATTGGAGTGTGCTGGAGGCGCGAGTGCCTGGTGTTCCAGAAAGAAACCCCGCTGACAGCCCGGCGACAGTAGCAACCAAAGGGCTACTGCGCAGAATGTTAGATAGACCACCGGCCACCAACGCATATTTATCTATGGCCTTCAGCGGGTTATTGCTGACAGCCCCAACCATGAAATACTTCATGGGCTGAATAATGCGATGGTCGGCTACCTTAACGCCTGACTCGACGGGGTACCTCGTCAACTCGATAGACGCCTCAAACGTGTCTTCGAGAACTGCATCAAACTGGTACCCCGCAAGCGTTGGTGACTGCCTCGTTAGTATGCTTACTGTACTCATCTGTTCACCGAAGAATAAAAGTCATTGAGAGATTCTCGTTCGCGGCGCTCAACAACATCAACAACCTTTGACTCAATCGCACGGCCGTCCATTGAGACATGTAGATCTAGGTTGTTTTTTACATCCACACGTTGTGGTGCTACAGGGCGATCTGCTTGTTCACGCTGCTCTTTAAGCATGATGATTTCAGGACTGACTCTTGCCGCCTCAGAGTTACTTACTTCACCACCGGCATAAACCGGCTCGTATGGCTGAACAAATCCGGAGGATGGCGTTTCTGTAATTTGGTATTCGTACTCGTGGTAATTCTCTTGATTAACTGGTACAACACCTTCGCTTACAAACTCCATCGGCAAGCCGTTCACGTCCACCACGGGAACTTCAGGGCCATACTGGGCTTCGGGTAAATGAGAGTAATCATTCTGCCCAGTAAAGCCTCGCCACGACTCCTTGGCGCTGTTGACCGATATGTCCCACCAGTCTCCCCACGGCTTGTCCTTGAATTCATCGTATGCAAGCATGCCGCCCGCTAGGTACATCCCTGGAACCCCAGCGCGAGATAACGCACCCCCGGCTCCCTTTAACCCCACGCTTTTCAGTATGGTGCCACCTCCCGCTGCTGCCGCACTCGCGCCCAACATCGTCGCAGCCACGGGGTTATCCCCCACCACCTCAGCGACCTTGGGCATCAGATCTCGGTTCTTATCGAGAAACCCACTAAACGAATCAATAAGGCCAGTAAATCCGGGCAACACCTTTTCCGCTAGCGTCTCACCAATACCCTCGAATCTAGTATTAAGCTCAGCCAGAGCGCGGTTGTAATCAAGGGCTGCACCTGTAGCTCGTCCAAACTCGCCATACATCTCGCTTGCACGAACTATGCCGGTATCAAACGCTTCAACACCATCCCGAAGCGATATCATGACGGTATCAGTTAACCCCAAGGTTTCCTGCACTCTGCGTTGCTGGTCTTGGTTTAGGCCTGGCATCTGTCGCGCCAACTCTCGCAAGAACTCAGCGCCAGTCTGTGACTCACGAAGCGGGTTAATATCCACCCCCGCATGTGCAAGTTCAATATCACCAGAAAAACGCCCAGTGCCACCTGCGGTCATTTCCGCTATTTTTGCTTCCAGCGAACTGATGGATGAAATAGCGTCCTCGGCATCGCCGTTCATGGCTGCCAGCGCACGCCCATACGCATAGATGTAGTCGGGTGCCGTCTTGAGCTTTTGGGTCGCATTATAGAAATCCGCCACCCGATCACCCGCTCTTACTGCACCGCTACCTACAACAGCAAAAGCCCCGGTAATTGCCGCGCCAGTGAAACCGACTAAGGTACGCATCCGGAAAAGACTAGACTCAACCCCTTTCGCCCCCTTGTCGTACTTTTCGGTATCAAGCCCAACGCCGATCAGAAAGTTTTGTAAGACTTTAGCCATACCTTCTGCCACCTCTTAAAGTTTCACGTCTCAGAGCCTCTTTATGGCTTCTAATGAGGCTGTCTATAGACTGATTGAAGCGCTCGACATCCTCAAGACTGTATGTGCCATCGTTTAGCTGCGCCCAAGTACACAGCGGCGGGCAGACGCCGTTCACACCTACGCACGGGCGCATCAAATACCAATTTACTGGGCCTACACTGCCGGAACCGCCTCTTTTGCGCTTGCGTCTGCCCAGTAGGTAAAAAAACCCTCTAGATTCCACAGCAACACCTTTGCGCGTAGCTTGTTCCACTCCATGGCATCCACATCAGAGAGCGAAGCCTGCTGCTGAGTACCCTTTTTGAAAACACGATCCAACATCAGGTCATCAATCTTGAGTTTCACTGCATGCGGCATTGCTAGGAACATGAAGAAAATCACATGCTCGTCAACTGGCTTGTCGGGAGCGCCTGCGCTCAAACGCTGCACAAGTGGCTGCGTTAGTATGCTGAGCAGCTCGTCTTGCGCCACAGCGGAGGCGCGGGCCACGTTATAGGCCCCGTTTTTTAGCGTGAAGGATTTAACGGTCTCGCTCATTTTCCACCTCGCAGCGTTGTAAACGCATTAAATTCCATGATGAACACATCATCGGAAATGGATGAGCCGCCCCCGCGATTGATTGCACCATCATTCACAATCGCGCCTTCTGAGCCAACGGCATTCTCCAACGTCCCGATGACCGTGCGTGTGTACGTAATGTTCGCATTGCTATTGAACAGCCCCTGTAAATAAGCCGTGTCCGCACCGCCCGGGTTAAGCGTTAAAGTGACTCGACGCCCAGGGTTAATGCGGTCAAGGCGTACCGCGTTGCCGCCCTGTCCCCGACGAATAGTTGATTTCTGATCAATGGGCTCTTCTGCAATTGGGCTGTCAACCTCGCCCCAATCGGTAATCTCTCGACCATTGACCGTAACGACAGTGTTCCCAGTGGTGATGCTGTGTAGTGACATTGCGTGATCCTTTTATTAGTAGATATCAACATCCACGATTGCTTTATGAATGGCGCCGGCGCGAAACAGTCGCATACGAATTGGTGCCGCCAGTCGCGCATTTCGATCTTCAGTAGAGAGGTCGAGAATGTCTTCCGGCTTTGTGAGAATTTCAAACCCGATGGTGTACTTCTCTACACCATCATCAGGGTCGACGTAATTGCGTGGCCCTAAATAGCCGTTAGCAATGTACTGTTCACCCACTTGTCGAGCTGTGGCTAGCAACACAGCTTGCCCACGCGGTGTTTGCTCCAACTTTGTTGTGACATTAGCCAGCGCGTTATACAAGCGCACAGTGAGCGTGTTGATGAACGCATCAAGGTTCACAACATCATCGATATATTCGCCGTAGGTGGAGTGAGTTTTTGTATTGAGCCAGCGGCCAACATCCTGACTACCCTGCATCTCTACAATGACGTAGAACGGTGTGTTTTTGGACTCCATTGCAGCGATTTCAGAACCCTTCAGGTCCTCTGCCACAACGCTTGGCGACTTTTTAAACTCACCTGTAATAGTCGAGCGCTCTGCCGAGTAATTCACCGCTGCGAAATGCTTGGCCAAGTACGCGCCAGAGTATGGGTTGGTCGCGTGAGCCGCAGTAAATACGTGTCGGTATCCAAGAAGGTTAAGTTCACTAGCGATGTCGTCTTTCGTGTTCTGTTCACGAATAGCAGTAGCAGCGCCCCCCACCTGGCTGTTAATGAGCATGCTGGCATTCTGCTCACACCAGTCCGCAATAGCCTTCACGTCCCCCTCGTCCGCCAAAACAGAAGCGGTAAACATAGACCAATACCACCAGTGGGCATCCCGTGCTTTGTTCAATGTTTCAGTGATCGCCACATCTTCGCCTGTCATCCAGATTGTGACCTCGCGCATCTTGGGAGTACCGCCAAGCCATGCGGCGGCAGCTTTATACGTCTCGGTGGATTCTGGGAAATCTGCGGCCACTTCCTGCGCAGTGAAATACGTCTTGCGTGTATCCGCCACATGCTGCCCGGCCACAACATCAGCAGATGCAGCGAAAACAGTAGCAGAGGCAAAGTTTGCAAAACCCAAACCAGCCGGGCTGATTCTGGCGTTTACTTGGATAATTCTGTCGGCTGGGTAGCTCATAAATTAGTTCCTATCGAAATTAGACCCTGACAGTCATGGATTGCAGCTCGCTACCGTCTTCGTTCTGTACGGCACCGGACACTTCCATGATTCGATTGATGTTGTACTTACTAGAAACTTGCATTCGTAGATAGATTTCTACTCTTGCCCGTTCTTCGTAGTTATTTGACTGCAGTGCGGTTAAATCCAGCACTGGGCCGGTAGACATGATGTTGACCCCAGCCTTATATAGCGGCCAGACAATGTCATCACGCTTGTCCATTTGCAGCATGTTGGCCGCGTACTCCTTTGCCCCATCTCGGTAAAACTCAACCGTACAAGTCACCTCTTGTTGACTACGGATCGTGTGTTCAAAGGTTTCGTCATCAGGCAATAGCCGCCTGTCTTTGAAGGCCATGCCACGCTCACGTATGTCCGTGCCGATATGAATTGACGCGTAACTACCCTTCGGTGCTTTGTGATTATCGGCAGCGGGGATAATCGTAGGGACGCAAGAAGCCTTAGCTACTGCTGTATGCAGTAACTTGTACAGTTCAATGTTTTTCATATCACTGGTCGTCGTAACGACTCACTATAAGTTTTGCGTAGGTGCGCCACGGCCGGATATCTGAGTCGATGATTTCCCATCGCTGTTCCAGCATTTCAATGTCGTGGCTGAGCTTCAGCTTTTCCAAGTCGCCCGAGTTAATGTAGATCTTGCGCGAGTCTAGTATTCGTTTACCCGCACGAAGAAGATTTTCAAGCTCTCGGTCCCGCAAGGGCTGAATAGTTGCCGTGTAGGTTTCCACAATCGGCACCCCCGGCACCCAAATACCGTAATCATCTCGGCGCCCTTCTTCAAACGCATTGATAGACACAGATGGTGAGGCAAACACATCGTCGATGTGCCCAGCCATATCTAACGGCCCGTTCATAAGCCCTCCTGCGGTTTTTTCCGTACCACAACTGATGTGACAGAGTTACGCATATTGCCCGTATCAATTAATGGATTACTCGATCCTTTCTGTTTGATTGTGGCCGGCTTGTTTGGTGGGGTATCAAGATCATCGATGTATTGCTTGATGGCACTCTCAGCCTCTTGACCAGCTCGCGCAATAACCTGCTTAGCGTCCCCCCCCTCTGCAATGCCCTCTTGAATGGTTTCTAGTATTTCTTTGGTACCTGACTCTAGGCCTTTATCCAGCCAGGGGCGAGCAGGTATGTCGTCATTGCCAAAGTGCTGAATAGCACCAAGGGTAGCGGTTGTAATATCGCTATCCTTGGCTTGGCCCGCTGATTCGTGAATACCTACAAGCGCATAGTGTGATGTACGCAACTTATCGACTTCCTTTTTAAGCGCAGCCTGCACTTGCTGAAGCCCTTTTATGCTCATGCTCATTACACTACCCTCGCCCCCATGCCCGCACGTCTACGAAGCCTATAAAACTGCTGCCCGTAAACCGTATATGTCAGAGCATCGTTACCAGCATCCATCATTGCAGCCACACGGTACGAGATTGACTCATCTCCTACCTGCTTAGATTGCGTGTTAAGCCTAGCTATTCCACCTACGCTATTGGCTGGGTTATCGCCGTAGAAGAACGTTAACCAGTGCGCAGCGTACAGATACATGCCTCGTCGCTTGAAGTTACTGCAATTCAGCGCAAACACACCCCAGCCGCTGCCGCCGGTTTCCGCATCTGCCTCGCACAGCACCTCCTCAATGGTATCGTCCGCCCACTTCGTACTATCGGAGAATTGCCCTTTGAAGTAGGCACGGAAGTCAGCCACAACGTCTGGGGTTATTTGCACCATGATTACTCCTCGGTACCGGTTTCTTGGTCGTTCAGTAGCGCGAGAAGATCATTTTTCTTTGTGACGCCTTCCGGAATCGCGACCCCCATCTCTTCCAGCGCTGCCTTGATTTCACCTACTGTCAAAGATTTACTGGATGTGCCTTCGAAATCACCGTTGTCGCCCCCTACATACTCCAACCACTTCGCCTTAACAAACGCACTCTCAGCAAGCTCTTTTGAGTCGGCCACAGTACGTGTTTCGCCTGGTTGAATATCAATCACCTCGCTCCCGATGATGTGTCGTAAGGGGTGATTGGATTTGTTGGTGATCTTTGCCATGCTTACACCCCATCACGGTATTGGTGAGCTTTAGGGATACGAACTTCCGTGCCACCAGTACGCAAGATGCCAGGAATAAACCAGCTCAGTGCACTGTCTTGGTATGGAGACTGAAAGCGAAAGCCCATTGGTAGATGGAATTTAGCGGTTTCTTCGGATTTGGTATAAACCATCATCCGATCAGTGCCGCCAGCACCAGCACCTTTCAGGCTTAGTTCGGGTGTGAATTTCACTTTCCCATTGCGGCCAGATACCAGGTTCATTTCCAAGTACTGAAGCAATGTCATATTGCCGCCAAACGGTAGAATCGCGGACGACAGTAGATTGCGTTGCGCAGGTGGCAACAGGATGTGTGTTGGCGCAAATGTCGTATTGGTATTGGTGAGATACACCTCATCAATTGCTTGCTGGAAGAAAGTCACAACAGCTTGTGCACCCGCCACGTCAGTAGCACCCGCTACCAATGCTGCAATTGTTGAGCCTGCCGCTGTTACGCCAATGCCCGGCATATTGAACAAGCCACCATAGCCCGCTTCTTTGTTACCCACGTAGGCGAGCTTATTCAAACCTTGCTCAGCAATACGCATTGATGCCTTGGCTTTGTCCGCGCTCAAATTGATGTTGAGCATGCGAGCCTGGTTGATTTCTTCCAAGCTAAAACCGTAGCCCAGTGCAGCCGTTTGCACTGGGTGCGTACCCAGCTTGTAGCCCACATCCGCACGGTTAATGTCGTTGGAGTTAGGGCCTACAAAGGCCAACTCGCCGCGCGCATCAACAGAAGCCACGGCAACGATAGGCGCCCATTCAGGGGCAGAACTATCTACAGGGATCAGCTCAGAGTATGTGACATCAGGGTACTTGGTCTCGTAGACCTTGGGTTCAATGTGTGTACGCTGGCTAACCAGAAACGACATTGCCGATTCTGGGCTGGCGTCAAATGTATTACGCTTCATAACGTTCGTCCTTACTTCAGTTCAATTTCAGAGATTTCGCCAGGCGCCGCTGTGCGCACGAAACTTGCACCGGCTAGAGCTACGTTGTCTGTTGATGTCGACACCAGCTCACCGGTAGTGGGCACAACGTAAACCTGCGCACCATTTGCAGATCCGTCAGACACCTTCACGAACAAGCGCCCTTTTTTCAGGACGGACATTGCGCGGTTTTTTGTGTAGGCGGAAACGCCATCGATATCGTTCTCTACTGCTTGAGTACGCAACGTCACGCCAATCAATGCACCAGCTGTTGCCCCACCCAATACTGCCTGCTTGTCTGCGGTGCCACGGCTTACCGCAACACCAAAACCAATAGCGCGACCTTCGGCATGAAACGAATCGGCCCACCATGGAAAATCAGTATTCAACTGCCCGTGGTAGCCAATCGCGGCGTATTGCGAAAAATTGCTTTGAGTTACTGACATCGTTACTCTCCTTTCCAGTCGTTGGAGATACGCTCCATGCGGGCGTGGTAAGCCGCATCAAGCGTCGTCTGACTATCTGATGTGCGGACGCTGGAAGCATCCTGCGCCAAGTTACGTTTCTGGCCTGCATGCGGATCAGTTGCTTCAGCTTGCTCTACAGCCATGTCAAAAGCCGCCTGCACATATGCATCAGACTTACCGGCCCAATCGATTGTGGGACGAGCCTTAGCCAATGCCGCGCGCTGAATTTCCACCGGATTAAGGGAGTCGCATGTTGCCTCTGGCGCAACCTTGCCCGCCTTCGTCTGCGCATCAATCACAGCGGTGACCCGCGCGCTTACAGCCTCATCAGATGTCTCTATCTTTAAGGTCGTAATCTGCTCAGCCTGTCCATCGATCGTTGCCTGACGCTTATCTAGCTCAGCGCTGGAATCGGTAACTTGTTTCAGTAAGCGCTCAATGTAGTCCGATACGAGCGCGGCAGTGGCCTCGTCTTGGATTTCCACCGAGCGACCGCTATCGAGCGTAATCTTGCTCATAGTGTTTCCTTTTGCTTGGTTATCAAAAATTCGGGCTTGCCGCCCTGCTCGTGCCGCCCCTGCGGGCAAAAGTGCGACGTGATTAATTCGAGCACCACGCTGCACATATTCGTAACTCACGCCATCCTTTGTGACGCCCGGAGCATGCTCATACTCGGCCGTATAGCCTGCCGAGAGTTCAACAAACCCCCGCTCCTCTGCCATCTTGATCGCATCAGCGTCTTTGATGATGAGGTTGACCGTCACGAAGTCCCCGTCCTGAACTCCTGCGCCTTTAATGAAACCGACAGAAGTGGACTTATAGTTCTTAGCGTTAACCAACTCATCAGGGTGCAAAACGGTAATGTCTGCACCATCGAAAGAAGCAAGGCTGTCTGCATCAAAAACCTCCTCCGGAGGCCGGTAGACAGTAACTACTGCATTAGGGTCACCATCTAGCTCTAGCTCGCGTCGTAAGTACTGCTGCGTACCTGTTTTCGATGCTCGCCCGGGGACCAACAAAAAGCCCGCATCTGTGTAGGTGCGGGCAGTGGCTTTAAACGTTGCTTTGTCTTGTATAAAAATCTTGCTCATGCGGCTTTGCTCTCCTGATATCGCCGAACGATAGAGTTGCGGATGGGCTTAGCCCAGCACCGGCACTGATAGTCGCTACCAGGCTTGATTGTTTCCCCGCGTTCATTTTTGGGCGGGTTGTCCCATCGATAAATCCCCGGCCCATACCCTACGTCCGCCTTTGCTACTTCGTCGTGGCTATGTCTGACACGCTCATCGTGCGATGTCATCCATCCAAAAAACTCATACCCAGCATCCTGCTGACGACGTTCAGCGAGCTCTCCATTTATCTTGGCCGTTTGATCACGGGCGATAAAGCGTGCGCGGCTCTGTGCTGCGCCATACTCATCCTCGATTTGCCTTGCTACTTCTCGCGGCAATAGACCCGTGCGCATATTGGTCAACACAGAGTTTGCAACGTTGCCCAAATAACGCTCAGGTATCGACTGGATTAGGCTTGCATTCTGAATGGATGCCGCCTGCATGTTTGCAATAACCTCGGGCGAGTTCTGTAAAACGTCTATACCGAATCTCCGTTTCTGCTGGCGATCAATTACAGATAGCGTGGTACGCACAAATTGTGATGCCAGCTTATCGGCCAGCTTACGAAACCCCGGCGACGTCCAACGCTCTCGCAGGTGTTCAATGACGCCCTGAATGTCCGTCCCCCAAGAGTCGCGTACATAATCAGACTTCAATGAATGGATCGCAGGGAGTAACTGCCCATCGATATCCTTTTTCACTGAGCTCACGATGCGCTGCAGTATCTGGTTGTATCGAATCTCAGAGCTTGAAGTCATCGCCATCACCCTTTATCGGCTTATCCGTGGGCCCAACACTCAAATCCTCGCTGGACTCTATGCTTTCGATAACCCCATCTCTGTACTGATACACCTCATCAGCTTCAAGCCTACGCATCACTTGAGCCCGTCCCACAACTCCCGCATCCAGCAAAGCGACATCTGTTTCCGCCTCGATCTTACGAGCCTCAGCTTCCTCTTTACGGTTTGGCTGCGCTAAACGGTTCCAGTCATAGTTGTAGTCGTCCGGCATATGGCCTAACGCGCTACGCACCATAATTTCATCTAGCAATGCCATGGGGCGATCTAGCTGGCTTGTTTGCTGACTGCGGATGCCATCGTAGTAGTTCTTTAAATCACCTTCGCCTGTGGCATTCAGGCCTGCAGCGGACCGACCAAAAAGGCGTGTGACTGGTATGTCAGCAGCTCCAGAGATCCAGACCATAAGCGTCTCAAGCACTGGCGCAATACCAGACATATTCAGCGTCAGTCGGTCGAGCTTTTCATCGCTATCTAGCAACGCAGTGTTGATGATCGACTTCATCTGATCAAAGATTGTGTAGCGCTGGATAATGGCTGCTTCTTGATCAGTAGATAGATCCTCGCTCAACCCTTCTCGTGTTATCACATCCACGTTCGCCGACTGCATTAACTCTGCAATACCGTCTTTGGCGGATACGGTGTCCTTGATATCCTCTAGGCACCGACGTAGCTGTGAGTCACCCCACCCCTGAAGCATCGCTCTTTGCCTGCGTGGGAGCTTGGCCCCTGCAAAGCGAATAAAGTGTGTCCAATGTATGCGCTGGCCACCCTGATAAATCGTATAAAACTCTGGCTGCAGGTAGTTATCAGCCAATACATCCCATGTATTAATATCGTGCGGTGACAGATCCCAACGATCAAACACCATTAGGCGCTGCACCCCGCCCTTTTTAACCAGATCCGGACGGAAAGGTTTCTCGAAATCCTGATTGGTGAGCGGCAAAATAGCACCACCACCGTACAAACGTGACCAGGATAAAGCCTCGTTAACGCAAGACTGTAAGTTCAGCCGGTCTTCCTCTTTGCGGATTTCATCAGCAGCTTGGCACTTGATCGTGCGCCACTCTCGCGTCATATCGTCCGCAGGAATATCGACAATCTGCCGGGCGATCCAGTTTGTTTGATACGCTGCCTCAAGCTCTTGGTACCCCTGCATGCCACTAGCAACGAACCGGTTGTAGTCCCGTTTGCCTTTGCCCATCCCCAGCCCAGACATGACATTCACTAAGCCGTCTGTAGTGGGTTGTAGCTTTAATTTAATGTGCGGCTTTTTCATAACATATCCGATATAGAAACTCGCGCCAGCATCCCTCTGCTTGCAGCAATAACAACCGCATCAGCTAAGTTCGGGGACTTAACGTCGCGCTTCTCTAAGTCTTTTTTCGACTCGACCTTCACCTTGCCTTGATTGTCGTAATCACGTAGCGGTGTAGCCAGCTCATCCATAAGCCGATCTAGCAGCTTGCTGTCGATGCGTTCGCTATCAATGCTGATCATTTCATCAGCCTTAAAGCTACGACCCTTAGTGACCGCTAAGTGCGTATTTCTGAATCGATCAGCCAGCAGCCACCACGCCTGTGCTTTGAGGTTGGCGAAGAAATCTTTGTTTTGTATTCTCGTGTCGCTGTAGTTACGCTCAGGCCGTTCCACCTTTGCCCCAGCATTGAACTTGAAGTGGCGACGCCAGCCCATGCTATTCAGGTGCGAGCCTGTGCCCGCGCCCACACCAATGCTGTCGTAGCCGATGACATCAGCGGTGATTCTTTCAGCGTTTTGCTTTGTTCTCGCAGCTGACTCGCGCAACTCATCCTCACCTCCCCGCCATTCATCAAGCAAGCACAGGATGGATCCATCTATACCTGCGTTGGCGTTCTTGTCCTGTCCGTCATCTGCTACGTCGTAGCCAATACACTTCCGACCAGTCCAATCAGCCTTAACAGCCAAATGCGCATCAATAGCAGACTGCACCCAAGAGCGTTTAATAACCGCCCCCTCATCAGAGTCCTTAGGTACGCCCAGGTATGTGTGCTGGTAGTCCTCGTAGTCGCTTTCTTTTGCAGCCGCGATGATGTCCAGCATAGTCTGCGACAGGAATGGGTTCTCATCGTAGTTAACACGGCGGACTATCGTATTTGGAGGTGGATCAACAACGAACCGCTTATACGTGAAGTCAGTCGCCAATCTAGGGTTAAAGATGATCCAGACCTGCGAGTGGGCCTTACGAATCGTAGGCTCCAAAACCTCCCACTGCGCTTCGGTCAGGTTATGCGCCTCTTCGATCCAAAGGATATCGATACCCTCTAGTGACTTGATCTCATCAATATGGCGCCATAAACCATAGAACATGAACTCTGTGCCGGTGTGGCGATTAATGATCTTGTCACGCTGGATATCAAACCGGTCAACCAGGCCAAACCGCTCAATCTGGATTTTGAGTAGCGAATACACCGACTCAGCAATCTTGTTCTGAAACTGCCTAGCGCACAGAACTCGCAATTTGTAGTTATCAGCTAAATAGACAACAAAGCCTGCGGCATCCCACGACTTTGATGATGCTCGGCCACCGTACAGAACACGGTTACGAGCAGGCTTTAGCCAAAAATCTCTTAAAACTGGGTTAAGAGTCGGTTTCTGTTTCTCCATAAAAATGACCCAACCCTGTAGGTATTAACGGCGCTCCGTCCTTGCCTGTGTGTTCTATGCGATCTTTAAACATGCCAAGGTGGCGACCGATATCAACCAGCGCGCCCTTCTTATCGTGTAGCTTGAACTTCACCCTGCGAACGTCTCTTGCGTCGTCGCCCCTACCTTCCTTGAAGTCCTCTACAGTTACCTCGGAGAGTGCTGCCGCTTGGCTGCGTGTCAGGTCTTTGAAGTCAAGAAAAGGGTCACCATCAGGGCTGACCTTCATGTAATCCTGCATGTTGGCAAAACCGATCTTGGCCAACTCTTGTAAAACCATGTCCTGCGTGATTTCAGTACGCTCTGATCGTTTTTGCTGGGCCTCTTGGATGGCAGTTGCGATGTCAAGTTTTGACAAGTTTTGCTCGCCTATTTGTCGGGCTGTCTTCTTGCTATATCCAGACCTTATTGCCGCTTGCGTGGCATTGAGGTCTACTAGATACTCTTCCACGAAGCGGCGCTGTTTTGCGGTAAGCGCCATATAATTCACCTATTTTGAGAATGCGAGCAATGCCAAACTACCCAAATATAAAAGCTGAGTTTCAAGTGGGTAAAGACGTTATGGATACCGATCAAATGCTGGAATCCAGCGCAGAGCTGTACAGCAACTACATTCAGACTGATATATTTTCACTTGATCATCGAGGTATCTTGAGAGCGACCCACGGCCAATACCCTATCGCTACTACGCAAGAACAAATTGACCTGCTGATTTCATACCTCCAACAAACCAAGCACCTTATAGCCGTGTCTGACTAGTAGTCGCGCCATCACACACTTGACTTGTGTGGTCTACTTGCCTTGTGCGTTCATTTCTTTTGCCCATAAAAAAACCGCCATCAGGCGGTATTGGCACGAAGTAGGCCAGTTTAAAGGGCAATCCCCTCTATGTCCTGTGCTATTTTTTTCATACTAGCAGCATACGTAACATCAGAAGACACTTCGGCAAAAATTTTTATCCGTCCAACCATAGCCCTTTTAGTTGCCTCATGATCAGAGCCTTCACGCAAAATCGAAATATGATGAACGGCCTCTTTCGCAAGTTCTACTGACATCTCTAGAAACTCACTTTCTGATAATTTATTACTTTGCGCCTTTGTGGCCAATTGACTAGCTTTCGTTGTGTATATGTTAATGAACCCCTCATCATAATCTCTCTTGGTCATGGCTATCCTTTTCTATGGTTTGCATACACTCCATTATACTAAAGAGAGCAAAAAGATGATGCCACTATCGCTGTAATACCCTCTGTGTATAGTCACTTGCTGACAATAAAAAACCCGCCGATCTCACGATGGGCGGGTCATGCTCCTAGTTTTTAACGACTAGGTCCAGAATGCTCATGGAAAGGTCACTGTCACTTTTCCATGCCCTGTTAAATCCTCAACATCTACTCGAACATTTGGAGGGAGATTCATCCATTGAGGCTTTCCAAAAGTTTGGGGATAGCCAATACCTTCCTCATCATGCCAGCGGCACGCGGCGGTAAGATTATCGTTTCCGTCCCAATTACCAACCGCAATAGCAAATCCGTCGCGATTGTATACGATTTGTTTTACTCTGAATTTACCTGTACTTTCGATCATGTTTTACCTATAGACAATTTTGATCTTCTGGGGAATGCATTAATTTTCCAGCGAATACTTTTCCGCCCATCAACTAATGCATATGCAGTGTATCAGTCAAAACAAATTAACCCCACTCTTTTACTTGAGATTGTGCTCAAAACCTATAGGCGCACTGGGGCTTGCTGATAATGTAATGGTTTCGGCTATGCTTTTCAAATTCTGATGTTATGCTTTTCCACCAGTATTCAGCATGAGCGCCATTGCTAAGCCCGTCTCTTGTAGTCTCTATATGCCCTGTTGCCTCTAGCTGCTGTAGCACGCGCCAAACGCCGGTCCTAATCACCGCGCGCTCCCTTGCATTTGCATCTGGGTTTACGTGCCTGATGATTTCCCGCATCTTGAAGCGGCGCCCCGGCATACACCCCATCAGATCAATCACCTCGCTTGCGTACTTCATCTGAACGCCTCCCAAACCTTTACCTTAAAATCCCTTAATGCCAACTTGTAGTAGAGAGGTGATATGCCGATGTTGCGGCTGGCTTTCTCCCCTCTGATGTGGTCTGGCAAGTTTCCGTATTCCTTAATGCGCGTGTACTCTGCGTGGATGACGCGCCTCTCGTCGTGGCATAGCGTTTGATAGATGGCTTCTACCGTTTTGGCGCGCCCGTGGTTGACGGGTATAGGCGTCTGATCGTCTGCCTCTACCTCCTGATACGGAAATGCACAGGTTCGCGCCGCCTCCCCTATCTTCTTTGGCCCCGGATACTCGCCCTCCCAGTGCATGCGTGACCAGTTCCATATCTCATCATCTACCCACGCTGGTATCGTCATCAGAACTCCTCCAATGCCCAGCCACCACCCTCTTTCTTGGTCTTGGCTTTAATCGCTATAAAACGAAATGGGTACAGGTCAGCGGCTACCTTGATCTTTACTCTGGCATCGTCTTGCCAGAAGCCTTTAACCTCGTGCAGCTCCATCACCCCGTCAGTACGCATCACCGCGAAGTCAGGCGTATAAAACGTGTTATCTGCCAGGCGTAGCTTCACGCCCTCAAACTTAAACCACGCCACATCACCAGCAACTCGCAGCGCCTCAAGGTGTTGGCCATAGGCGGCCTCTGTTTTGTTCATCTGGCCTACTTTCAGCCTGCCTAGCGCAAAGGATGGGTTTCTCATGCCACCTCCCGCACTGGCGCAGCTAGCTGCAAGTACTCTTCGGCATTCATCTGCTTCCAGCCTATGGCGAGCTTGTCAGCTCCGTTGGCCAACACCTGCATTGCCTTGGGCGTATCACCAATTAGCACCGGAGGCTGGGACCGCATGCCGCTCTGGCTGTTCTGTGCCTCTGCTAGCCCAATCAACGATTTCACGTACTCATGTGCACCGCCCTGCAAACGGTAACCTCGGTACCGGTTCTGGAACTCCTTGCCTACAAACGGCCACTCGTCCTCAGACTTCATTCCAAATGACACCCAGCCGCCCATGTCCATAACCACGGCGTGAATTATTGAATCGTCAAACACCACTGTCTGGTAAGTCCCCACGCTACGCAACGCACGGTCTACCTTCGCCCAGGCAACCAACGCGCCATCCTGCGATGTACCGCCAAGCAGCCGGATAATGTCCGCAGGCTTTGGCAAGTACTGGCCGTTATCAGGGTTCATGCAGTGGCGTGTAAACGCTTCGCTAACGGCTGCAAAATCAAAGCTCTTGCAGGTTTCCCACCAAATGCTGATCAGGGCGTCACTTAAGTCGCTTTTGTACATTGCGTATACGCCGCTTAGCGTTGCCGCGAACTGAGGTTGATCCGATATCTGCATCACATTCCCCTTTGCGCCCAACGCTGGGCAACGTCCATGTTTCGCGCCTCTAGCGCTTCCTGTTTGTTCATGCCGCCAGGCGCAGCGGACCTGCCGATCACGTGAACTCCCTGCACTGGCGCCACCTCCGGCAATCCATCCTCCCAACGATGTTGGTTCAGGTAGGTCAACGGAGCAGGCTCATAGCCAGTCGTCCACTGCTGTGTAATTTTCACGGCTCGTAGGTGATCCAGAATGTCATCAGCAATGGATTCCAGCTTTTTGGTTTTCCAGACTTGAGCGCACTTTGCCTTTGCCACTTTGCGGCCAGTGCTTGGGTAGGTTTCCCAAAACTCTTGGAATCGGCTTTTGGGTTCCGGCACATGGTCTGGTTCGACAGAACCGGACGAAGTAGTTATTACTTCTGTTTCTTTATCTGTATCTGTTTCTTTATCTAGCGCCGTTACTGGTGCGTTACGTAACGCGTTACTGCCGTTACTATCTGAACTCACTGAACTATCAGCGCTCTCTGCTGCAGGCTCTTCTTCTTTCTTTTTTTGTCGGTAGCGGCGTTGACGCTCTGCATTGGTAGGATCTACATCACTGCGCATTTGGCGCTTGTCCCACGCTAAAGGTTGCCAGTCGCTATCAATTAGCCCAACAGCTATGAGGCGCTTCTTCACCTCACGAATGACGGCGTGATCGATCCATAAGCGCTGGGCAACGATACGGTCTAATAAATCAGCATCGCAGCCCTCATCAAGCGCACCATCAGACTTAAGAGCCAGCACGCCCATGAAATGGCGTTGATCCTCAAAAGCCAAAGAGATCATCTTTGGGTCATTCAGAAAGTCCGTATACACGCGGAACCATGGCATTTTTTGAGTACTCATTTTTCCTCTTCCCTTGTGATCGTCATATCTAGTGGCTTCATATCGCCCTCACAAAACAAATAGCTCGTACGGCTGTATGGTTTTCTTGTTGAGTCATCGCGTATAAATCCATTTCTGTTACGCCGTACGTACGCTCAAATGCGCGTCGGCCCAAGCCGTGGTAGCCGGTATTGCCTCGATGGTGCTCACGACATAGAGGTATGGTCATCAGGTTGCTATTGCGCTGCCCTGCTCCCATGCCGTGGCGTAGGTGGTGTATTTCTGCTGGCGTATCACCAAATCCAAGATGGCGGCATAGGATGCAACCAGCATCAGCCTGTTGGCTCATGTAAGTACGCTCAGCTTTTGTTGTGCTGCGCTTAGGTGATCGCTTTGCCCAGGCACTACGCTTCATTGGCTTGGTAGGCGCTTTAAAGGTGCTGTTGTAGGCTTTCATCGTGACGCCTCCGGAAACTCCAACATCACGCCACGCGCACGGAAATCAGCCTGCACGGCTTCTGCATATGCGCTTAGCTGTTTGCGGCTCATGATCGACGTGACCGGCAGGTACTTCATCATCAGTAGCTTTTCTTCGTAGCTGCGGCCTTTGATGATTGAGTCGTACATGCCCTGAAACTCTGCATCCTCAGCTCGCAGAATCGGCACACCATGATGAAGCTTGCAATAGCAGCGCCAGCCCAGTACATCGTCCTCAGGTAGCTCTCTAGCTATCTGCCCATACCAAACATGGGTAATGTCGTTTTGTGGCAAGGTGCGTGCTTTACCAGTCTTAATTGAAATGCGTAGATAGCGATGAGCTTGAAACTGCTGCCGAACATCGCCCATGAACCGCTGTAAAGACTCATCACTATTCACTATTCACTATTTGCATATCAACCCTCTTCTGACTCGTCTACCTTTGATTGCAGGTACTTGTAGGCCATACGCTCAAGAGCCCGGATATCGTCTTGACTCATCACCACAGAATCAATTGGTGCAATCTGGAGCCCCAGCGCCGCCAGCAGGTGACAGACCTTATCCAGGTCTTCTTTTGTCCTACTCACCGTGCTTGGAGAAACCTCCATGAAAGCAGCTGCACGGTCTTGAGTGACCACTGCAAGTCTGCGCAAAACTACTGATTGAATTCTTGCGCCATTCTTGCGGGTGCTTTCAACCCGCTCAGGCGATACTGTTTCCATATCAATCTCCAACGGGAAATTATTTAAAAATGATCGCAATTACCTCGACTGAGAAACTGCTGACACAAGCCAACCTGATCTGCCAATCTGTGACAAAACGATCAGACATTAGCTACGAATTACTGCATGCCGTTTTTGAGCGGCTATGTATGGAGCAAGACATGCAAGAAGTTCTTGAGCCGCAAAACTCCTCTCATGACTTGCATTAATGAGGTGACTGCTTGCTAATGTTGCGCATCACTTGCCTATGTAGTTTTCGCAACCTTTCTCCATCTGCCCATTTCAGGTCTTTGTATCGGCCACTACTGATATCGGCGACCCACGATTGTGTCCGCCGGCCTAGGGCTGTTGCGATTTGCATCTGAGTCCAGCCCGCAGACATCAGATCGGCTATGAGTGATTTCCAGTTCATGACCACATTTAATCGCATTTGCGCTTAAATATCAAGCGCCAATGCGATTGAGATATATATCACAATTGCGATATGGATAATTTAGCGAAACGACTTAAGCATGCCCGCGAACAAGTGGGCCTTTCTCAAGCTGCCTTAGCCAAGCTGATTGGCTCAGGACAATCGACAATTGGCAGCATTGAAAATGGTCGGAATCAAGGAAGTGGAAAGCTCTTGCAAATAGCAAGGGCTCTTCGTGTTCGTCCCGAATGGCTGGAAACAGGTCGAGGAGGAATGCATGAAAATAACAACTCTCCATCAAATGTTGTACCTGCATCAATTGGCGAACGTCGCATTCCTCTGCTGAACTATATCCAGGCAGGCATATTCACTGATGCTGGACAGAACTTCACGATGGAAGACGTGGAGTATTTGCTGACAGACCTCGATCTCTCCGAGAGAGCTTTTGCGCTGCAAATCAAAGGTGACTCTATGCTTCCCGACTTCAGAGAAGGGGACCGTATTATTGTTGATTGTGAGGTCACGCCACGCCCTGGAGACTTTGTCGTCGCGAAGAACAGCGAACAAGAGGCAACTTTCAAAAAGTACCGTTTACTTCGCATTGATGAAGCTGGCAAAGAGGTTTTTGAGCTAGTTCCACTCAATGAAGATTACCCCTCGATGAATAGTGAGCAGCATCATATCCAAATTATTGGAACAATGATTGAACACCGGAAGTACTACAGAAGAAGCTAAACACTTCCGATAGCAAGCCGTTTATATAGCACCACCCAGCAGTAACACCGCGCACAAGGTCGTATCGCTGCGCTCTGATCAAGCTATGTAAGCAATCTCATGGAGTGAAGTATTCCGCACACCACATGAGGCTGCCTGATACTCAAAATTCCTCCTTCTTTAGCCTTCTCCGCTTAAACCGGTTATATTCAGCATGCAGCAGTGAGAATATATGAACTTAATCCGCTAACTAATAGAAAGTTTCCATACAAGTTTTTCAGATTTTATAACCGATGTCTCCTCCGTCCCCAGATATAATAGCTAATAACCCTCCCCCCCCTTTCTTGAAGTGGGCAGGAGGTAAACGATGGTTCGTCGAAAAACACTCTCATTTACTACCAAAAGAATATAAAAGATATATAGAACCATTCGTCGGAAGTGGAGCTGTTTTCTTTAATCTACTTCCAAAAGAATCCATCCTATGCGACAAAAATGAAAGGTTAATAGAAACTTATTTTGCAATAAAAACAAGATGGAATAAAGTAGAAAAATTATTAAAAACCCATCACCTAAGACACTCAAAAGATTATTACTATGCAATAAGATCAAAAAAAATGAGAACATTGGAATCTCGAGCTGCTCAGTTTATTTATTTAAACAGGACGTGCTGGAATGGATTGTATAGAGTTAACAAAAACGGGGAGTTCAATGTACCAATTGGAACAAAAAAAAATGCAATCCTCTCTACGGATAATTTTGAAACAGTATCAACAAGCCTAAGCAATTCTTTTTTAATATCAAGTGATTTTGAAAATGTTGTGGATATGGCAGAAAATGATGATTTCCTATTCATTGACCCCCCCTACACAGTTAAGCATAATCAAAATGGGTTCTTAAAATACAATGAAAATATATTTTCTTGGGATGACCAGATCCGGCTTCGTGACTCAATAGATCGCGCTATTTCTAGAGGTGTAAAAGTTCTCGTAACAAATGCCTGTCATGAGAGCATAAGAACCCTGTACAATGGAATGGGTGAAATGCTTATATTAAATCGCGCCAGTGTTATAGCCGGAAAAAGCACGGCTAGAGGAAGATATGAGGAGATAATAATAAAATGCTATTAAAAATTTTTAGTAAAATACCTCTACTACAATGCCTATTTTTTTATCCTTGGAATACACACAAAACAACCATAAAGAAATTTCTTGTTTTATGGCTATTTACAAGCTTACCTATTATATTTGCGGCAATACTATCAAAAATCCCAGAAGGAAATTCTGGAGATGCCTCTAGCTTGCTTATCAAACTTAAAGACTCCATAACCGTATCAGAGCTTTTTATATATACAGCCTCATTCTTGACCCCTATTCTCTATATAATATTCGAGAAAATAACCTCAATACCAAGAGAAGAAATAAGTGAAAAAATAACAAAAGGAATTCGAGGAATATTCACAGGATACGAATTAGTTGCATTAATTTCATTTATAACAATAATTGCAACCGCTATCGCATTTGGGCAAATAAAAACAAATGAACAAGATTTTAGAGATACATATCTAAACCACTACCTTACGGAATATTCCTTTATCATATATGTATTTTCATTGTACTGCTGGTATCTAACATTACTAGATGGAGCCTGGTCAGGAAATTTTGTTGAAAGTAATAGAAAAACAGAAAATATAGTTTCATCTCAATTCTCCGATAGATTACGTAATCGAGAAAACAACAATGAATAAAGAATTAAAACTTACAGTACTAACTGTTCGCCAGCCTATTGGTGAGTTCTATATCGCCTCCATAAGAGCAAAGGATTTGGTAGATATATCATATTCCGATGTAAGGCGTCTCGCAGAAGATCAAAGAGATATAGAAAAATATTTAGGCATACAACGTCCTATAAGCGAAAAAAGGATTAAGGAAATAAAACAATATATTGAAGGTGAGGATGCCACCTTCCCAACCTCAGTTATACTTTCCATAAACGAACAATGTGCTGAATACAGTTCTATGCAAAACGGTATAGGAGAACTCACTCTTAGGGAGTTTATTTCTGACTCCGATAGCGATGAGCAATCTATACCTTACAGCAAAATAGCTAAAGTTTTAGATGGGCAACACCGCATAGCTGCATTTATGGATGAAAACGATAATTGGTCTTTTGAATTTGATCAACGTGACTTTGATATAAATATAGCAATATTCATAGGAGCGGATATCTCTGAGCAAGCAAATATATTTGCAACAGTAAATCTTGCGCAAACCAAAGTACATAAAAGCTTAGTCTATGACTTAACTGAATTAGCACGAACACCAAGCCCTCATAAAACCTGCCACAATGTATCCGTAGCATTAGATAGAGAGCCTAGCAGTCCATTCCATCAACGAATAAAAAGACTAGGAACAGCCACTCCCGGAAGAAAATATGAGCCTCTAACTCAGGCATCCTTTGTTGAGTCTTTAGTGAAATTTATTTCGCCCAACCCAATTAAAGATAGAAATGATTTGCTTTCAGGGAAAAAAATCCCCGAAGCTTCTCTTATAGAACTAAATAAGTTTCCATTTAGAAATTTATTTATTGATGGAAAAGATATTGATATAACCGAGATTGTTTACAACTACTTCAAAGCCATAGAAAAAAAATGGCCAACAGCTTGGGAGGCTACTGATCGTGTAGGAAATCTACTGCCCAGATCAAATGCCTTTAAAGCATTCATGAAATACTTGCATATTGATGCGTACCCACGCCTTGTTCAGAATAATTATGGTGCAATTCCTTCCATTGAAGATTTTTACGAAACACTAAGCCATATAACCTTAACGGATGCAGATTTTACTACGAGAAATTTCTCACCAGGCAGTGGGGGTCAATCTACATTTTTCAAAATGCTTCGTGGTGAAATCACTCTTGAAGACATGCTTGATAAGTAAGGGTTTTCTTGCATACTGCTATATAAGCTTGCTTTTTCCAGTACCCGCAGTTAATTCTTGATTTTTAGCCGCCTCTCTAGGCGGCTTTTTTGTGGGCTGATCTATTTCTGGATAGGCCTTATAATAGCTGCAATCGATCAGGAGCGATTCAATCATGCCTGCATTATTAGCAATGATCAGGTTGCGTCTGAATAACCGTTATGCATCAGGATGCCATCACATGCTAATTATTAAGATTTTGTCTGGTCTCGCCTTCATCGGGTCAGTTGTTTGGTTGATCGCGCAACCCGACTATGAGCCTGCCATAGCGATAGCTACTTCATTGTCGGCGTTTATTGCGGCCTGGTTTAGTGAAAGAAAGAAGAGTGCACCGAGTCAAAGCCAGACTGTTGCCGAGAACGGTATAGGTATTCAGGCGGGCGGTAATGTCAGCACAGGAAATATTCGCTCTGAAGGGAAGATGGCAAATGTTGAATAAAAGCCAGAACCAAGATGTCGGAAATGGCGCGACAGCAATTCAAGCTGGAGGTAGCGTAACCGTCGTAAATATGGGAATAACCTCGTCTGAAGCTAGGCAGATTGCTTTGGATGTTGCCAAGGCTACATTCTATGAGCTTGCGGGCGCAGCAAAAGAAACCGCCAGTATCCGAGCAGAAGAAATTACGGATCAAGTTATAAAAAAGCTGGAGAAGGATTTCCCCTCTGGGCTTCAAAAGGCAAAAGACCCAGACTTTCAGTATGCACTCTATACTGTACAGAAAGAATACGCACGTAACGGAGATAGAGACCTGGGCGATTTGCTTGTTGATCTACTTGTGGATCGCAGCAAGCAAGATCAACGTGACATCCTTCAAATCGTACTTAACGAGTCTCTTGCTACCGCCCCAAAACTCACGGATGCCCATCTTGCGTCGTTGGCGGTAATTTTCCTATTTAAATACACCCAAAATTTCACAATCGGCAACCACCAAGCTCTTGGCGACTTCCTCGACCAAAACATATTGCCTTTTGCCTCAAAAATCTCCAAAAACCACGCTGCTTACCAGCATTTAGAATTTACTGGTTGTGGATCGATCAGCCTTGCTGGAAGCAGCCTAGAGAAAATTTTAGGAATGGTATATCAAGGCCAATTTCTTAAGGGGTTTGATCCGTCCGAGATTACCAGCCGTGCTATTAGTGTGGGAGTTGATCCGAGGTTTTTCATTCAGTGCCTCAACGATGCAACGAAACTTCAGGTCAAGGCAAATAGCAAAGAGAATCTTGAAAAATACCTCGACGATGAAAAGATATCTTCCGAAGACCGTGAAAAGATCTTGGAGCTATTCGATCTCAATAAGATGAGTGAACCAGAGATCAAAGAAAAATTAGTCACTATCCGTCCATACATGGCCGATGTCTTCGATATATGGAGCAATTCATCAATGCAGAAATTTACGTTGACAAGCGTTGGAATGGCAATTGGGCACGCAAACATCAAGCGCCTAACCGGAGAGTTCGCGAGTCTTGCAATTTGGATCAACTGACTCATCTCCCTGCGAGCCACCGAGCGCTGCGCCATAAAGCCACGTAGCGCCGGTGATTACCTTATTCCTGAACGTCCGTCGACATACCCAACAAGCTAAAGCGCCATCCCCCACACTAGCCACATCCATACCCTTACCCCCAAGCCCTCCCTGAGGGCTTTTTTGCGTCAGTAGCTATGAGCTGACCTGTTGCCTCCCCTATTTATGGTGCTTGGCAGCCGATGATCGCGCACCTTCCCTGCTTTGCTTCTCTTGCTTATTAATGTGTTAACACCTCCTTAAATCACATTCGCGATTAAATAATCGCTTTTGCGCTTGACTTGATTAATCGCATATGCGATTATTGTTTTTAACAACTCACCAAAGCCTAGCCCAAAGGGCAGCCAAACAGAGTTGCAGGCACTAGCCGAACTGTTCTTTTACAAAATGCGATCGATGAATACCGCGCCCTGTCACTGACAAGCGATTGCGCGGCTACCTGTAATCCGTGGGGGTAGAAGTAAAACCTGCGAAAAACCCCCTTTAGCTGGGCGGAGTGAGACCGCTTAACCGGCTACTGGGTGCGATCCTTTTGGACGCCATGTGTTTGGGCGGGTACAGACACTACAGTTTGGCGCGTTTCAGTATCGGCTTAGCCCCGATATACCAATCATCTGCCTATAACCCGTGTTTACATCACCCTGCTTTATGGGAGTGGAGCGCGTCAAACTGTGATTAATAGGAGGTCAGCATGACCAATAAGACTTTAAGCATCGAGTCTGGCAACGAAGCTTTGGAGTGCGAAAACTGTTGCGGTACTGGGCGAGTCTCTAGCATCCAAAAAATCACGCACCAGCTCGGCACCGATGAAGTGCAAACGGAGGATTGGTGCGAATACTGCGGCGGCTCTGGTGATGTTCACAACATTACTGGTGAATGGCTGGGTGTTTGCACTTGTGAATGTGGTGATGCTATACGCGCCAAAATGGAGCAAAAGCCAGCTCTACTCCCTTTCTAATTGCAACCTCTTACTTATCTCTTTGGATAGAAGCTTTAGATCTTTTTCTAATTCATCATCAAGAACACCAGATGAAATATAGCTATTCAGAATCACTCCCGACCTCCTGACTTGTTCATCTTTAGCCAGAATTTCTAAATATCTTTGTAAGCGCTCTACCGAAGTGCTGGGACGCTGAAGTTGTTTTTTAAAACTTGCTTGAAATGCTGAAACCTCCGCATCGCTATCAGTGTCGTTCTCCGCATAATAGATAGCCTCTGCTGCACTATTTTGTGACCAACCCATACACTCAATCAGCAGTTTTATTTCGCTTATGAGTCTTAATCCTTCAGAGTTGTCCCTGTTTGTCTTTTTCATATCTTTAAAATTATAAATGTCTGATCAACAGACGTAACTTATTTCTTGGAGAGTTTCAAATGCATAAAACCCAAACAGCGACACTAGAAAATGGTCCATCAAAAACAGGAAATAAATCAGGAGGTGGTCGTAGTAGCAATCCACCAAAAAAATAACCTTTAACAGTTATTGGCGTTTTCTTTAAGACGGGAAGTAAATAACTTTCCGTCTTTTCTCATATCCTTGTAAGAAATATCCACCTGTGTTTTCACAAGAGCACAAGTGCATATTTCTTTTTTCCTTTTGTGCTGAGCAGCAGTTAGCGCAGAGCGACTCGCATTAACGCAAGCTTCAACTAGCTCATACTCAACTGCTACAGGGTATCTGTTTTCAGCAAAAAATCTCTTATCAATTTCATATACACCGATCCCTCCTATTAGGACTGCTGTAAAAATTGATATCAGTGGTTTCCCGCCGCTCCCTTTAGGTTCTGATTTTTCAGTCGTGATATTAGAACTCATCTTCTATATTCATCTTCTCTATTAATTATTTTCTTGCAAAGATAGTAGCAGAAAACACATTGGGCACACCGCTCACCAATCCATAGCACAGCCAGAGCCACTATTGCAGCGGCTCCGCACGGTGCTGGCTATTTACTATCCAGCGCTGAGGCGCACTAGGAACTAACCATGAACAAAAACTACGGTGAGCGCTGGCACAAGTTGCTGGCTGAGATTGATATTTACAGCAGCGACATAAGGGCCAGTCTTTATATGTATAACGGCTCAGAGATTCAAGTTGACGTTGGATGTGATCTGGTACCGCCTCCGGCACATCACAGCAAGCGCTTCCACACATCCCCAACAGGATTAGCGGATGCACGCAAGTGGGTTGTAGAGAAGAAGCGCGGTATAGCCGAGCAGATTCGAACCTCAAACCACACACATCAAAGAGCGGAAACCGTCCAAAAACAGGTGGGACCATCCAATGCCAGTACTGCAACTTGAAGAAGTCTCCAACGGCTCTGTTTTCTTTGCTAGCTGGCAGGAGCAACGAGCGCTAGAGCTAAAGATAGATCAGATCAATGATGTACTTGCCGGTCGCAGCGCTACCGTCTGGCTACGAAACATCGAGTACACGCCAGACGACATAACGCAGCTCATCCAAGAACAGCTCGACGGCAACAACCCTCCTAAATCCCTTCTCTGGGATTTTTTTGACTCTATTGATTCTGAACCGTTACGAGACGCACTGCGTAAACGTATTAACGACGCCGTCCACGGTCTAGCTACAGAAGCTGTAGACGCAATGGATGCAGGTGAAATACGGGAGCTTATCTATGGATGACTACCCTATCAAACGCTGGCACTACATAGCCGCATTCCTTCTGCTTCTGGCGACAGGCATCGTACCAGCCGAGCCAGAGCCAGAGCCCACCGACAACCAGCGCTGGGTTGAAACGCACTACGAGCGCGAGTATGCCGCTCTGCGAGTCCAAGACATAAACGACCAAATATTAAGGGAAAGACATGCAAGCAAACCAAACGACTGAATTAGTCACCCTCCCCGACCCAGCCTCAGCGTTGGAAGCATTTACTACACCAGGCGGCCTAGACCGCCTTTTTGATGAGGTGAAGCAAAAGGTTTCCGGTGTCGTGTACGACATGAGCAAGAAAAAAGACCGTGATGCCTGCGCTAGTGCTGCATACAAAATTGCTCGTAGTAAACAGGCAGTAGAAAAGGTCGGCGCTGATTTGGCTTCAAAGTACAAAGAAATACCAAAGCTGATTGATGCTGCTCGCCGCCAGAGCAAAGAGCGTTTTGATGCGCTACAGGCTGAGATTCGCAAACCGCTTACTGAGTGGGAGGAAGCTGAAGCCCTGCGCGTTCAAAGCCATCGCGAAGCTATAGAGGCTATCCAGACCCTAGCAGCCAATCTTGATGGTCGCACCGCCGAGTCGTTATCCGTTTTACTTGCATCAGCCCAAGCCGTTGAGATCAGCGAAAAATGGGAAGAGTTTGAAACAGAGGCAGCCAGAGCAAAAGATAAAGCGGTAGCCGCTTTAGGTCAGGCACTCACAGCACGGCAGCAGTACGAAGCCGAACAAGCTGAGCTTACAGAACTTCGCCGCAAACAAGCTGAGCAAGAGCAGAAAGATCGTGATGCCCGTATCGCTCAGGAGGCAGCAGATAAAGCCCACGCAGAAGCCGAAGCTAAGGCACAGACAGATCGTGACGCAGCAGCCCAGCGCGAGGCTGATGCTAAGGCAGCAGCAGAACGAGCCGAACGCGAAAAAGCCGAGGCCATCGAATGTCAGAAACAAGCCGAAGCCCGCGCAGAGGCTGAGAAATTGGCAGCGGAGCAACGTGCCAAGGATGCCGCCGAAGCAGCACGACAGGCTGAAATCAAACGCCAAGCAGACGCACAGGCCGCAACAGAAGCCGAACAGCGTCGCCGCGAGGCTGATAAAGCCCATAAAGCCAGCATCAACAACGCCGCATTAGCTGCTTTCATCGAAAACGGGCTACCTGAAGAATGCGCCAAGCAGGCAGTCATCTTGATTGCTAAGGGCGTCATTCCTGCGGTCGCTATTCATTACTGAGGTAATTATGAGCACAGACATTATTGAAGCACCACAGGCGCAACTTGCCGCGGTTCCTGAAAGTGCGCCTGCCAACTCCCCTATGGGGATGATGATGGCAGCCATGCAGCAAGGCGCAAGCCTAGATCAAATCGAAAAGATGATGGATCTACAGGAGCGCTGGGATAAGGAGCAGGCGAAGAAAGCGTATGACGTAGCGTTCGCGGCTTTCAAGGCTGAAAGCATCAGGATCATTAAAAGTGAGGATGTAAAAGAAGGTCCATTACGCGGCAAGTCCTATGCCAAGCTGCACGACTGGGTAAATGCTGTAACCCCTGCCCTGTCTAAACACGGACTGTCATCATCGTGGAAACTCACGAAAGACGATAAGGATTGGCTGGAGGTCACTTGCTACCTACGTCACGTGGGCGGACACGAAGAAAGCGTAAGCATGGGCGGCCCACCCGATGTTGGTGGCGCGAAGAACGCCATACAAGCCAGAGCAAGCGCCAAGTCTTACCTTGAACGCTACACGCTGAAAGCTATTACTGGCCTATCTGAGCAAGATGACGACACAGACGGCAACGCACCAAGCAACACAGACTTGCGCGATGACTGGATCAGCAAAGTAGCACAAGCCGAAACGCTGGAGCAGCTTGAAGCCATCTGGGGCAAAGGCGGCAACATCATTTACGCCACCAACAACCTTGCCGACTACAACGCCTTCAAAAAGGCAGTGACTGACCAGAAGAAAATACTCACACAGGAGCAATCATGATTGAAGGTTTGATTATTCATACTGCCGAACAAGGCACACCAGAATGGCTAGAGGCACGTAAAGGCGTAATTACCGGCAGCCGATTTCGTGACTGCCGTGAAAAGCTAAAAAGCGGTGCACCAGCCAAGAAAAGCATTGATTACGCGAAAGACGTTGCACGTGAACGCGAAGGCGGAGAACCCTTGCAGGCATTCTCTAACAGCGCCATGCGCCTCGGCACCGAACAGGAACCTTATGCGCGAATGCTCTACGAGCGCAAGACAGGTCACATTGTAGAAGAGGCTGGCTTCATAACTACTGCGGATCGCCTCTTTGGTGTCAGCGTGGATGGTCTTGTGGGTGACGATGGCCTTATCGAAATCAAAACCATGGTTAGCAGCGACACCCTATTCACCGCTTTCGTTGATGGTGACGTATCCAACTACCTCGACCAGTGCAACGGTGCGCTTTGGCTTCTTGGCCGAAAATGGATTGATCTTGTTCTGTGGGCACACGACCTACAGAAAATGAAAATCATCCGAATTGAACGTGATGAAGATGTTATCGAAGAGCTTGAAGCTGATCTAGTTGAGTTCGAGCGTACTGTCACACGCCACCAGAAATCCCTACAACTCGCACTAAAGGAAGCCGCATAATGGCACAACTCATAGGATTAGCCCGCATCGGCCGTGATGCGGTGATTCGTTATACCCAAAACGGTGATGCTGTAGCCAGCCTTTCACTCGCTTTTAGTTATGGTCAACGCGGGCAAGATGGCAAACGCCCTACCCAATGGGTTGATGGCTCGCTATGGGGTAAGCGCGCTGAGAATTTAGCGCCTCATCTACTTAAAGGCACGATGATTCTGGTGACGCTCGATGACGCTCATATCGAAACGTACCAGGCTAGAGATCAAACAATAGGTCACAAAATCGTCGGCCGTATCAGTGCGCTAGAGTTTGTGTCCAGCCCCAGCAGTAGCGGTCAGTCGCAAGCACCAGCGCCTACGCAGACGCACCAACCGTCTCGCCAACAACCAGCCGCCAATCCATACCAAGCTCCTGTCGATAATCTGGCTGATATGGATGACGATATTCCATTTTGAGAAACACCTGAGACTAAAGTGCAGTTAATACCATTCGCCGAAAGTTTCTTCATCTGTTGGTTTTGGAGCATAAGCGCTAGATACTTGATCGAGCGCTCTCATTGCAGCTGCAAGATATTTTTCAGCTTCTATGATATCAAGAATCAGAAGATTCGGATTATTCAGTAGAAAACCATTTTTATGCACCGTGCCTCTACTAAGAGATCTTTTGAGACCAAAAGAAATTCTCTTTAGTCCTGCCAATCCATATGCAGCTCTATGCGCAGCCCCATTGCTCAGCCCTGTTAGGGCAGAAAACTGATTAGGGCTATAGGTTTGCACTATGTCACGCAACGTATTATCTACACCCTTAATCAAAGAATTAATTTTTTCTGTGCTTGCCTGCTCCATGGTACCACTAGGGTTAAGGGCTAACTGCAAGCTCCCCGCCGATCTATTCATCCTATTGATTATTTCTTCGATTAACACAACAGCCTCTGGAGCGTGTAAGGCTGCTGCCTCTTGTCTTAATGTCATTGCCTTGCGATCACCAATATTTGCAAGAAATAGAGCCGATACCGTCGCCACCATAGTTCCAATAGCCGCAAGCATCACCCATGGTGACTCAGCCCCCCAAGGCCACGATGAGAAAACAGCAATAGATGCAAATGCTGGTATCAAAAATATGATAACCACCCTCCACCAACACTCTTTCACGCACCTAATAATCTGATCGGCTTTTTCTTCGGTCATTTTTCTTAATACCTATCAAAAATAAAACATGAGGCCTTCCGCCTTGCCACACCGTGGGCGCTCCATTTTAACGCCCATTACAACCATGCAGTCCCAATACCTAGCCGCTTATCCTGCGGCTTTTTTAATCCGAGGAAATCATGAGCAATAAAACCTTTGGTGAGGTTCTACAAGACCTCCGTTATGGAACACTCCACGACGAACTAACCGAAAAAATGCAGGAGGTCGTTAACGCTTGCATCAATACCGGTAAAACCGGATCACTCACCCTGCAAATCAAACTCAAGCCGGGGAAAAGCGGTGAGCTAGAAATCACTGACACCATTAAATCCACTGTGCCTGAGCTTGAAAAAGGCGGCTCCATTATGTGGGCCACGCCAGAAGGCAACCTCCAACGCGAGGATCCACGCCAAATGACTATCGAAGGCTTGAAGTCTATTGGCTCCGAAAAACCTCAAAACCTTAAAACCTTAAAACCATATAAGGACAAAATTAGTCATGGAAAAGATCATCTCTGATTCACTTGCCGCCGGTGCAGCACTTGGACAGCCAGTTGCTATACCTGGTGCACCCAACACATATGCCGTCGTGCCCGAAGGCTATCACCTCCAATCGCTAGAGAAACACCTACCAGCCCCTAACCGAGCGACCGGCACAGTGGTTATGGATGACGCTGATAGCTTCATCCAATACTTCAACAAGCATGCTACTGACTCTAGCCAAATCTACGCAAAGCTGAATCCCCCTAGCTTCACTGGTGTACTGAACGACCACACCCTTGAAATCGCTGGCTGGAAAGACCACTGCGTTAAATACGACTGCCCATTCTCTGCTGAGTGGCTGGAATGGTCCAAGAGCGATGGCAAGGTGATGAAGCAAGCTGAATTTGCTGATTTTATTGAACGCAACCTACCTGACATCGTGGAACCTGTAGGCGCCGACATGCTGGAAATCTCCCGCAGCCTACAAGCCAAAAAGAAAGTGAACTTCGCATCTGGTATCCGCCTACAAAATGGGCAGACAGAGCTTACCTACGAAGAGGAAATTCAAGGCACAGCCTCTAAAGGAAAGCTGCAAATCCCTGAGATTTTCTCTATTGGTATTGCAGTGCTAGACGGTGGTGAGGCTTACAAAGTCGAGTGCCGACTACGCTATCGCATCAACGATGCCCTCTTGGTGATGTGGTACGAAATGGTACGCCCTCACAAAATCATTGAAGATGCTGCGCGTGATGTATTCACAAAAATCAGTGAAGAAACTGAGCAGAAAATTCTACGTGGCACCCCTTAGCCCTATTACGAGCAAAACCCCGCCAGCGCGGGGTTCTATGGAGAAACAAAGCGTGTGGTGTAAGAAGTGCAACTGGTGGTCAGTGCTTGCCGTGGTTGCTTCCCTAGCAGCAGCCTGTGCACTGGCCTATTTCAATGAAGTGGTATTGCGTGGTGGCGTATGAGCGAACCCGAAAAGAAAACAACATCCGATGGATACAAGCCTAAGCCCCGCATTCAGCATATTGAACCGGGGCAGTTTTTTACCCTAACGGCAGATGACGGCGGCCATACATACAAAATGCTCAGCCGATGCAAAACATACTGCTATCACTCAACCGGAAAAATCGCCCTCGGTACCGAAATTTCACCTGCTGGCATGAGATTTGGCGAGGGTGGATGGAAGCGACTATGAAACGAACCAATAAAGCTGTTACTCCTGCCATATCACCTCTTGAGCGCTACAACCTTCAGCGTGCACAAGAAGCTCAAACAGCGCATGGTGGGAAAGCTCCTGCCCTCCTAAGCTCTAATGTCCGCTTTAAGCGCAACTTAGATGACAAGGTCATCCGTTAATTTAATCATCTTCTCTATTCTTGAGCTTGCCCCTTGCATGCGCCGCGATCCATAAGCATAAAAAATAGAGAAGCACCACCAAAAAATAGAATACAACTAGCCCACACCAGATAATCATCCAAACAGGAAAATAAAACATTCCACTCTCCTTGTTGATACCTCTAGCTGTACGCATTGGATACCAATATCACAATACGTTACTTTTTATTGTTTTGTCGATACAAACTAGAGAAATCACCTATGGATGTCTCAGTACAAAATCCTGATTTTTGCTGCAAACGCAAAAAAGCGGCACAAAATGCCGCTTCCTTTTATTGATTTTGCGCCTCTCATCCCGTCGCGTTACTCAAAACCGCCTTTTGAATTATTGTCTTATGCGTATGGTACACACTCACACACTCATCTGGAGTTAGCTCCTCTTTCGCATAAGATTCTAAAGAGTTTTTTGAGACCCAACCCAAGGTTTTATCACCTTCCTGTAAAAACAAAAAAAGTACGCCAGGTGGTTCCTCTATATATTCAGCACGCATTATCTTTCTCCGTAAGCTTTGTAACAAACAATGCACCAATTCTCGCTTTTATAGATGCATTGCTCACTATCTATCCTCCCCATTGAAATCGTAGCGATCATTAAAGCTTCAACAAAGCTTAAGTTGTTACTGAAAGCTACTAACCCATAGACGCACCAAGTGTAACGCTTAGTGCGTTTCTTTTTGCGCCCATCGCATAGGAACCCACATGCAACACAACGTCGTCTCAGTATCAGGCGGGAAGGATAGTACAGCCCTGCTGTTACTTGCCCTCACGCTAGAAGTACCAAACCTACAGGCAGTCTTTGCCGACACAGGCCATGAACACCCACTTACTTATGACTATGTGCGCTACCTCTCACACGCCACAGGCGTGCCCATACGCTGGGTGAAAGCTGACTTTTCAGAGCGAATTGAAGGTAAGCGCCAATACATAGCGACAAAGTGGCGAGAGCAAGAGGTTGCAGAATCAATTGTCGAGCAGGCCCTGGCAGTGCTACATCCCACCGGCATCCCGTTTCTTGATCTTTGCTTATGGAAAGGTAGGTTTCCCAGCACCAAGGCTAGATTTTGTACAACAGAGCTAAAAGTGAACCCACTTATGGAGCAGGTAATGATGCCGCTGATGGGCGATCAGAGCATGGTCTTGTCATGGCAAGGAGTTCGCGCTGATGAAAGTTTAGACAGGCGCTTTCTGCCTGAGTGCGATGAGGTGGGCGGCGGGCTATTTAACTACCGGCCCATTCTGCGCTGGAAGGTTGATGACGTATTTGAAGCCCACCACCTGATGGGCATCAAACCCAATCCACTCTATTTGCAAGGTGCTGGGCGAGTCGGCTGCATGCCTTGCATTAACTGCGCCAAAGACGAGCTGCACCACATAGCACAGCGCTGGCCGGAGGAAATCAAGCGCGTCAGAGAGTGGGAGCGTCTAGTAAGCCTGGCCAGCAAAAGAGGCGCCAGCACCTTCTTCTGCGCAGTCAATGACCCTACATACAACGACTCAGACGTTATCACCCATGAGAACTACGGCATCGACCGCATGGTCGAGTGGTCAATGACTAGCCGAGGCGGCAGGCAATTCGATCTAACACGAGTTTTCGCTGACACATCCAGCTGCTCGTCCATATACGGCCTATGTGAATAGGCATAGGAGCTATTTACATGACACAGATACAAGCATACGAAAACATGAGCAAAGAAGCTCTGCTAGAGCATCACCTGCACACACTACAGCAGCATGCCGATGATATGGACATGCTCTCTAAAGAGTTGGCTGAGCGCCCCCACGCTAAGATTGATCGACCCATGGCTATTGGCTGCGGCCGCTTTGGCATCGGCATAAAGGCATCCACCGTCCTTGATGCAGCTGCTCGTCACTATGATTTTGTGACCAACGAGAAACGAGAACAAGACCGCATCGAGCTGGGCAAACTTAAAGCCGATAATTTCCTACAGTACGGCGCACCAACCGACCTTGAGGCATATAAGGCTTGGCTGGAAAAGGTTAGTAGCCCTACCCCTGCCGCACCTACCGTTCCCGCTGAGACATTGAGAGTATGCGGCGTGATCGCTAACAAGATCGAAGAAGGAGCGTTGTCTCATGTTGGCTTTTATAGCAACACTGCGCTTTCGGAGTTTATTCGCCAACTAATGCGCGCTGTTGCTGCAATGCCCAATACTGAAACCCAAGGCTCAATTGAATTTGGGGTACTTGCCGACCGATTTAAAGTCAGCGCTGAACTACTGGGAACCATTGCTGAGGTGGATACAACCACCACCGCTACCGCTCCACCTGACTCCCCTGTTGCAACACAAATCCCGCGCGCGCCATACAGCGTTGAGGCTCGCGTATTCTCGTTAGCCACTAATGCCGAGGCTTCGATCTACGTTGCCTCTGTACCGCTTAGCGCTTGCACCTGCCCATCCGGCGACGGCTCTCTGCGATGGCCTTGCCCTGTGCATCCGCCTGAGTCCGAGCAGGAGGTACAACCATGACAGTAGCCCTACCTATTGACGTGCGCGTGTACCGGTTTAAGCCAGACAACCTAGACCCTATAACCGTGTATGTAGAGCAGTTCAGTGAAGTGGCCAGCAGAATCATTATTCATTGTTGGGATCAAAGTTGGACTGCTTTTTGGGGTGGTCATGGCTCAGAAGGCTTAGAGCGTTTCTTCTTGGAGTCGGATGACGGGTATCTGTTTGGATACCTAATCAGCGGCTGGCGGTGGAGGCTCCTAAAAAGGGAAGTTAGGAACCAAGCTGACTATTTGAAGCGAATCATTGAAGCCATAAAAACAGAGTTCGCCAAACACGAACTACCCGCCCCCACCACAGACGCAACCACACACCCGGCATAAGCCGGGTTTTTATTGGAGATGATATGAAAAAGACTGCCGAAACCCCTTGGTGTGTTACCGTCTCTCAAATGGAAAAAGCAACAGGCCCGGCTGCCACTGCACCTGCCAGACAGCCGATGCTTTACCGCATGAAAGACCTGCCTGCTACAATCCGACTGTCCCGCACACAAATATATAAGCTGATAAAAGCGGGAGAGTTCCCAAGGCCCGTATCTCTCGGAGGTACAGCCGTAGCGTGGCGGCATGAGGACCTTGAGGAATGGAAAGCAAACTTGCGCCCTCTTTAGTACCCTTATGGGTGAACATCACGAACGTACCCCACAAGCCCTTGTATTTAAAGGGTGTTTCTAGGAAAATACAGGGGCGGGGTACTCTCGCGGTAGTAACACCCTATCCAACGGTTAGAACGCAAGGCGTGGAATGACAAGGTATCGCCACTGTGCCAACCCACACGGTCATCCAACTGCGTTTCTCCACGCCTGCGTAGCTGATGGCGCAAACTAGGACAACGCGCGCTGACTACCCAACGATTTTTAGCGGTGTAATGTCGAGGCTGTAAAAAAGCATAGTGACGTGCACTAGCACGCACCCAGTCTGCTACAAATGCCCGTGCTGCTGTAGTCGCCAAGACAGACTGTGGCTGCTGTTGCAACCGTAGCCGCAACGTGGAGGTGGTAGTAAGCTCGGGGTAGTTACGGTGCAGTACTAGTTCGGCGTTTTTCTCAGCCAAATTAAAAAAATGCTGCTGTAGATTTTGTTGCACACGGCTAAAAATCTGATTACTAAACTCTGCATGCACGTCAGCAGCGCGTTGCAGCTGCGTTTGTAGCGTGAGGCTTTCACCTAAATTCAGTGCTTTAACCGACGAGGCATAGGCCTTTGCATGAGCAGACCCGAACATTAGTCCTATCAGACTAGCCGGAGGGTTCGCCCTGCTCACATTTTGGGCTTGTGTCAGCGAAAAATGGCCCCACGATGCTGCTGTTGCTAAGTGAGCGCTCGCCACATGATGTGCCACATAGGCACGGTTAAGTAAGGCCAACATATTCAACAACCTCGCCTGTACCAAGCCCGCACTATACACAGCGGTATCGGTGGCACTGTTTTGTCGCATGCGAGCAGCGCTGATATCCCCTAGCCAAAACGCGCGATTAAACAACAGCAGCAGCACCGCTACACAGACTATCCCCAGTACCAACACCTGCCCTTGCTGCGCGGATGAGTTGAGTGGGTGCGTCATTGCGGAACCCCAGAATTATTACCGGTAAACGACTGTAGGCTTTTGGTGTTGGCTTGTTCGGTTGCAGACTTTGCTGCTTGGCTGGCTGCTTGACTCATCTGCGAGCCATCTTCACCCGCCAGTTCATTCGCAATCGCCGCTGTCTGTGAGCGCACTACTTGACCAAATAATTGGAAAACAGCAATAGCGGCAATTGCCACTAACGCCACAATAATGATGTATTCCACCATTCCTTGACCACTTTGTTTTTCATCTACTGTCATACGTTTCTCCTTGGGTATGTAGTAGCAGTGTGGAACAAAGCTTCGCCCCCCTCAATTCGCATGATTGAGGGCGGATAAAGGGGTGTAGTACACGGAAAATAACCACCAAAAATGCTAAGGAGCTTCAACCCTACGTCCTGCTATTAACACTCTATTCGTGCACACCACCAGTCAATAAATAGGTATACTGGTCTACCTACTTTTAAAGCAACGATTATGAGTAAATCCCCGGCCACTAAAAAAGAAAGTGCACACGACAAGTTGCTGAACGCTGCTGCCACCTTGTTTTACAACGATGGCATCGCAGCAACGGGCATTGATGCCATCGTCAAAAAAGCGAATGTGGCGAAGAAAAGTCTGTACAACAATTTCGCCTCTAAGTCCGAACTGATCGCAGCGTATATAGAAAGACGACATACTGAATGGCTGTCGTTGTATGCCCTACGTTTACAACAAGCTAACAGCCCAACAGAGCGCGTTTTAGCAGTATTTAACGCCTATGCCGACCATGCTGACGACGCGTATGAACGTGGCTTTAGGGGGTGCGGTTTGCTAAATGCTGCTGCCGAATTTCCAGCAGGCGACAACGCACGCTTGGCGGTACGCCAGCACAAAGAAGAAATAGAAGCACTGCTTCGCCAGCATGTGGCCGAACTGCTGCCGCAACAACCTGAACGTAGCGCAGCGCTAGCCCAGCACTTAGCTTTTATGTTGGAAGGCGCCATTGTACGTGCAGGCTTAGAAGGCAATAGCACCTGCATGACACACGCTACGCAACTTGCCGCCTCGTTGCTCAACCACCAATAAGACAACGTAGTGACATCTATCACCATGGCTGAGCACATTGCTCGCCCTTTCCTATTATTTTTTAGCTCTGGAGCCTTTGCACCATGAACACCATTTCTTGGAATGATTTTGAAAAAGTAGAACTGCGTGTAGGCCGTATTGTTCAAGCTGAAGCCTTTCCCGAAGCCCGCAGACCTGCTTATAAACTGCTAGTGGATTTTGGCCCTGAGATTGGGCAGCGAAAATCCAGCGCGCAAATTACCGATTTATACACGTTAGATGAGTTAGTGGGTAAACAGGTGGTAGCCGTGATTAATTTCCCGCCCAAGCAGATAGGTCCCATTATGTCTGAATGCTTGGTGACAGGTTTTCCCGATGAGGAAGGCCGTGTGGTGCTGTGCACGCCCGACAAAACCGTGCCAGTAGGCGTCAAGCTGTACTAAGTGTAGCGATATGCCGTAGAGGGGAAGCCCCCTCTACGTTTACCGGTGTAGCCCATGCCCCAAGGCATGAAAAGCCGCTTCTTGTATGGCTTCGCCTAATGACGGATGTGCATGAATGGTTCCTGCTACGTCCTCTAGCCTACTTTGCATTTCCAGCGATAAAGCAAAGGTACTTATTAGCTCAGCCACCCCATCACCTACCGCTTGCCACCCTAGAATGGCATGGTTATCGCGTCTGGCCACGACACGTACAAAACCTTGAGCAGCTTCCATTGTCATCGCCCGGCCATTCGCCGCAAAAGGAAATACTCCTGTGATGCAGTCTATACCTGCTGCCGTCGCTTGCTCTGTAGATAAACCTGCGGTGACAACCTCGGGCACTGTAAAGCATACGGCCGGGATACTAGCTGGTTGGAAGTGGCGCTTTTTACCTGCAATCACATCGACGACCACCTCAGCTTGCGCCATGGCCCGGTGTGCCAGCATGGGATCTCCCGTTACATCGCCAATGGCCCACACCTGATGCATAGAGGTACGACACTGATCATCCACTCGTATGGCATTACCGTTCATGGCAAGGTTTAAGCTTTCTAAGCCAAAACCTTTGGTGTACGGATGGCGCCCCACTGCCACCAACACCTTATCAAAGTGCCCTTCACCGGCCGTGTTTTCGCCACTCACCCAATGCAAGGTATTGGTTTTAGCGTCGAACTCGGTCACTGAACACGACAAACGCATCGTGACACCTAACGCTTGTAAGCTGGCTTCTACGGGCTTCACGAGTTCGGCATCGTAACCGGGAAGAATGCGATTACCAGCCTCTATCACCGTTACCTGACTACCTAATCTGGCATAGGCCATGCCCAGCTCTAAACCTATGTAACCAGCGCCAATCACAGCGAATTGCTTAGGCACCTGCGTCAGCGACAGCGCTTGGGTGGATGACAGCACATCGCCCCCGAACGGCACATGACTTAGCGCAACCGCTTGAGAACCCGTCGCCAACAGCAAATGCTCGCACTGTATACGTACAGTGCCTTCGGCGTGCTCTACCTCTACGGTTTTGCCATCCAGAATGCGCCCCCAGCCTTGTAGTAGATGCACCCCTGCTTTGCGCAGCAACCCATTAACACCTGAGGTTAACTTGCCTACTACACCATCTTTCCACGCCATGGTCTGCGCCAAGTCTATGCTAGGTGCAGTCACCGTAATCCCTAATGGCGAGGATTGTTGCTCATAACTCGCTGCACGATGAAACTCCGCTGCCGCATGGATTAAGGCTTTAGACGGAATACAACCTACATTTAAGCAGGTACCGCCCACGCCACCACCTTCTACCAAGACGGTTTGTAATCCTTGCTGTGCAGCGCGTAATGCGGCAACGTACCCCCCAGGGCCTCCGCCTAGTATCAGTAATGTCGTTTTCTGTAGCGTCATAGCGCCTCCACGAACAACAAGGCTGGGCACTCCAACAACGTACGTATACGTTGAATAAACTGTGCAGCATCCATACCGTCTACCACCCTGTGATCAAAAGACGATGACAAGTTCATCATTTTGCGCGCGACGACGGCACCGTCTTTAATGACTGGCCGCTCCACAATACGGTTTACCCCCACAATAGCGACTTCGGGGTGATTAATGACAGGCGTTGCCACAATACCGCCCAGTGGGCCTAAGCTGGTCAAAGTAATGGTAGACCCCGAAAGCTCGTCCCGGGTAGCGCGGTTTTCTCTGGCTACACGCGCTAAGCGCACAGTTTCTGACGCCACTTGCCACATATCTAATTGATCGGCATGTCGCACTACGGGCACCATTAGACCGGTTTCTGTTTGCGTAGCCACCCCCAAATGCACAGCACCATAGCGATGGATAATTTCGACCTCGTCATCGTATCGTGCGTTCATTTGCGGGAAGTCGCGTATGGCTAACACCATCGCCCGTGCAATAAACGGCAATAAAGTCAGCTTGCCTTTATCCTCGCCATATTCTTGATTGAGCTTGCTGCGCAGGTTTTCTAGTTCGGTAACGTCTAACTCTTCTACGTAGGTGAAATGAGGAATACGCCGCTTGGCTTCCTGCATTTTCTGCGCAATTTTGCGTCGTAAGCCAATAACGGGGATGTCATCAATACGTTCGTCATCGTGCACCGTGGCACTATGGACTGCCCGAGCATCACCTGCGCTAGCCGCTGGTTGGTGTATATAAGCATCTAAATCTTGATGCGTAATTTGCCCCACTGGCCCACTAGCAGGCACATATTGCAGCTCTATACCCAGTTCCCACGCACGCTTGCGCACAGCAGGTGATGCCAAGGGTTTAGCACCCGTTGGTCGCGCTACCGCCCCTTGTACAGAAGCCGATCGCATAGGAATAACCTCGGCACTGCGAGCGACAGAGGCAGGCGCAGAGACTACTGGTGTAGTAGCAACCGGCGCATCCTTAGTCACGCTGCCCTGAGTAGCGGTTACCGGTTTGGGGGCCTCAACAACGGGAGTCGCCGCCGCAGTCTCTACCGATGCACTGACTAGCCCCGCATTGCCTGGCCCTTCTACTTCTAGGCGTATCAGCTCGGAACCTACCGCCATCACCTCGCCTATTTCCCCCCCTAAAACCACTACTACACCGCTTACAGGGGAAGGCACTTCTACTGTTGCCTTATCGGTCATCACATCGGCCAGTATTTGGTCTTCCACCACGGTATCGCCCGCTTTAACATGCCAACCCACTAGCTCAACTTCTGCAATACCTTCGCCTATGTCTGGCATTTTAATAATGTGTATACCCATCACTGACCTCCTGTACGTCCGTTGTCTGCTGTGGGCACACTACCCAAGGCACGTCTGTAAGCATCCTGCACACGTTGTGGGCTAGGGAAATAATGCCACTCGTGCACATGGGGATACGGAATGTCCCACCCTGCCACGCGCTCAATGGGGGCTTCTAAATGGTAGAAACAATGTTCTTGCACCAAGGTGATGAGCTCGGCGCCAAACCCACTGGTTTGTGTAGCTTCATGCACGATGACACATCGCCCTGTTTTACGCACCGACGCCACAATAGTGTCTAGATCCACTGGCCATAAAGTACGCAAATCAATCACTTCGGCATCTATGCCAGACGCTTGTGCTGCCTCTAACGCCACATGCACCATCGTGCCGTACGTTAGGACAGTAAGCGCTTCGCCCGGACGCACAATCGCCGCTTTATCCAACTCTATCGTGTAGTAACCCGAGGGCACTTTGCCTTTTTCATGCTTGGACCACGGCACAATAGGCCTGTCGTGGTGCCCATCAAAAGGCCCGTTATACAAGCGCTTAGGCTCTAAAAAAATCACCGGGTCATTGTTTTCTATGGAAGCAATCAGCAACCCTTTCGCATCGTAAGGATTGCTGGGCATGACCGTACGTATACCACTTACATGGGTGAAAAAAGCTTCTGGGCTTTGGCTATGCGTTTGACCGCCAAAAATTCCCCCGCCGCAGGGCATACGAATCGTCACCGGCGCAGTAAATTCCCCGGCTGACCTATAACGTAAGCGCGCCGCTTCTGAAACAATTTGGTCAGTGGCTGGGTAAAAGTAGTCGGCAAATTGAATTTCAACTACCGGGCGTAACCCGTAAGCGGCCATACCCACCGCCGCCCCCACAATACCGCCTTCAGAGATAGGGGCATCAAACACACGGGTTTTACCGTGTTTAGCCTGCAAGCCTTCGGTACAGCGGAATACACCGCCAAAATACCCTACGTCTTGCCCAAAAACCACCACATTATTATCGCGCTCTAGCATCACATCCATGGCAGAACGCAAGGCTTGGATCATGGTCATATCCACCAGATCGTGTTCTAGCTGTTTATGCAGTTCCATGATTACACCCCCGCCTGTTGACGCTGATGCTGCAAATGCCATGGCATATGTTCATACACATCGTCGAACATACTGGCAGCGCTACGTACTTGATCGTCTGCCATGGTGCCAAAGGCCTCGGCCTCTTTTTGTGCTGCCATTACCTCTTCCAAGGCTGCTTTTTCAGCTTCTTCGTGATCAGAGTCTGACCACACGCCACGTTTAATCATGTGCTGCTTGAGCCTAGCAATAGGGTCGCCTAATGGGAAGTGCGACCAGTCATCTGCTGGCCTATATTTACTTGGGTCGTCTGACGTTGAGTGTGGACCAGCCCTATAGCTTACCCATTCAATTAGCGTAGGCCCAAGGTTGGCCCGCGCACGTTCTGCCGCCCATTTAGCCACTTCGTACGCTGTGATGAAATCATTGCCATCTGCTCGCACAGACACAATACCGCTGCCTACACCCCGCGCCGCAAAACTGTTATTTTCACCACCCGCAATGGCTTGAAAAGAAGAAATGGCCCACTGGTTATTCACCACATTCAAAATCACAGGGGCTTGATACACGTGTGCAAACGTCAGTGCAGTCTGGAAATCTGCCGCAGCAGTTGCTCCGTCACCAATCCAAGCCGACGCAATACTGGTGTCATTTTTGATGGCGGATGCCATCGCCCAACCCACCGCTTGTATCATTTGCGTGCCTAGGTTTCCCGACAACGAGAAAAATCCCGCATCTCGCACCGAGTACAGCACCGGCAACTGCCTACCTTTTAAGCGGTCTTTTTCGTTAGAGAACAGTTGGCACATCATGTCTACCAACGAAACGCCTTGGGTAATCAGCAAGTTTTGCTGCCGGTAAGAGGGAAAACACATATCCCCTTTGTTCAACACCAGCGCCTGCGCTACGCCAATGGCCTCTTCGCCAAAGCTTTGGGTGTAGAAAGACATTTTTTTCTGGCGCTGCGCATTCACCATACGCGTATCAAACACACGCGTTTTGATCATGGCTAGCATGGCTTTACGCAATAACTCTGGCGGCAAGTCTTGAGCCCATGGGCCCACAGCGTTGCCTTCATCGTCTAACACACGCACTAAGCCATAGGCTATGTCCGTGGTATCACGCGCCGATACATCCAAAGGGGGTTTTGCTGCCGCACCAGCTGGCTGCAGATGTAGATAAGAGAAATCAGTAGGTTGGCCCGGACGCCCAGAAGGTTCGGGCACGTGCAACCGTAATGCAGGTGTTTGTCTCATAATGTTTTCGCCTTCGAAAAAACTTGTGGAATTTTCGTTGCTGCTTTTATTCACTGCTTGATGAGCAGTTAATCAATCATCGCCCATCTTTAAGAATTTCTCAAATCCTCAATGAACCGTTACCAGCGTACTTCTGCGCTGAGTACAAAAAACACTTGTATAGTTAGTTTGTTCAGTTTAGACTGAACGGTCTATTTTTGGAACACCATAACAGATCAGTCTACTTACAGCCTCCACCTTGCCCACATCAGCTCATAACAACTAGGCATTTTGCTGATAAGTAGCCAGCCACTGCCACGCGCTAATGCTGAGTTTCCCCACATAAGACACCATGACACGATTTGCCGAAGCCATTTACCAATACTGGCAAGAACCCTTTACAGGCCACACTGTATATAGCGATGAGAATCTAAGCGTCATCGTAAATCCCGAGTTAGATGCTGATGAGGGTGTCACGATCTTGCACACCATCAGCAATGCACACACTTATGTGGCGCTCTTGCCCGACATTGCACACGCACTACGTATTAACGGCAGGTTGGATGAAAGCGGCTTGCTTACCGAAGACAAACTGCGCCTTGGCTTAAACCGTCTAGGCATAGTGATGCATGGCGCCGATCACTTGTACTACCTGCCTAACAGCCTACGAGAATCGTGGTTACTCACGCCCCAGAACCCATACATCCGTCAGCTAACACAAGACGATGCCATGCTGTTTTCCAACTTGGAATACCAGACAACAGACCAAGAGTTGGATCAAGCTCAAGTGGCTCTGGACGACTGGGCCGTGTTTGGCGTGACCGACAACAACCAACTCGTGTCAGTCGCCAGTATTTACCCGTGGGGCAACGACAATATCCTCGATATCGGTGTGCTGACTCTGGCAACAGCGCGTGGTAAAGGCCACGCCACCAGCTTGCTGCGTGCGGTAGGGCAATACGCCATGTCACAGCACGGTGAACTTCAATACCGCAGTCAGGCTGATAACTTTGCCTCTATCGCGCTGGCTGAAACGTCGGGATTAGCCCTATTTGGCTATTGGGAAATTCCTACACCTAACAATCAAGAATAAAAAACCTCTACAACATGAATACCTCTCTCACACTGAAACACCGTGTGTGTGTATCCCCTACCCCGCGATTACCGGCAAGCGTTGCCGGCGTAGGATGGCGTCGCGTCTGTCACGACGATATTCCCTTATTGGTAGAACTCTCTCGTGCCTGCCATGCGGTAGACTCGCCATGGGAAGCAACGTCTGCTAAGGACTACGCTCTTAGCTTTGACGAGCCTTCCGTTAACTTAGAGCAAGACTCGGTCATTGGACTAGACGCTCAAGGCCGAGCCGTGGTCTACGGCTTAGTATTTGGTAGCACCACACATAACACCTTAATCTGGGTAGACCTAGAAGGCATGGTGCACCCTGAGCGTCGTGGTGAAGGCATAGGCACGGCCTTGCTCGCGTGGCAAGAAGAGCGTGGGCAGCAATTTCTTTCCACTCTTGATGCCAGCGCCCCGGCATTATTAGCCGTTGATGCTTGGAATTCTGTACAAAGTAGTTGTCAGTTAGCCCAGAAAAACGGCTATCGCACCATTAGATCTTGGCTGGAACTCGAGCGTGAGTTAGACCATGCGTTACCTACGCCCGCCTTACCTGAAGGCTATCGCATAGAAAGCTATATAGGTAACGAAGAAGCGGCCCGTGCCGTGCACAACAATGCTTTCCGTGATCACTGGGGCTCACAACCCGTTAGCGAAGAAGAGTGGTTGCGTGATAACCAACGCGGCCCTACCCGCACCGATTTGTCCTTTGTGATCAAAGCCCCCTCTAGCGATGGCCCAGACAACGTAGTCGCCACCATTATTTGTGCCGTCCCCAAAGAGGATTGGCATGCCCGTGGGCGACGCTTTGGCTACATACAAGTAGTAGGTGTCACCTCTCATGCCCGAGGTATGGGACTAGCCAGTGCATTAATTGCACACGCGCTGCATTGTTTCAAACAAGAAGCCTTGGATCTAGCCGTACTTAGCGTAGACGCAGAAAGCCTAACCGGAGCCGTCGCCCTGTATGAGCGCTTAGGTTTTCATACAGTTCGCACGGCGCTCACACTGGTTAAAGAATATTGAAGGTAGCTGTCATCAACATGAGTAATTTAGTCATACGTCGCGCAAGTGCCGCTGACGCCCCCGCCGTATTAGCAATCTTTGATGAAGTAGTAGCGTGGTTTCTGAGCATAGGCAACGAGCAACAATGGGGGGTAGAAGCGTGGTCGTCACAACCCCATCAACAAGCCAAAGTTACCGAAGCCTGTACCCTGCCCGGTGCCTGGGTAGTGGAAGATCCCGAAGGGAGAATTCTGGCGGCGTTGGTACTGGGCGAGGCCATGCCTTATGTTCCACCCGCTAGCGAACCCGAACTCTATGTACGGCTGTTAATTGCCTCGCGCAACCCTAAAGCACGGGGAGTAGGTAAACGTTTACTCACCTTTGCTGACGATCAGGCTCGCTTTGCTCACGTTAACCGTTTACGCGTGGACTGCTACGGCGGTGGCTCTGGTGCTTTGATACGATTCTATGAGTCCTGCGGCTATAAACGCCTAAGCACGTTTGATGTAGAGGGCTGGCCTGGGCAACTATTAGGTCGCACACTTTAGCAGCACTAGCGCCGTTTTTTCCCGCACAACGCTTACGACTTGGTGGAAGCCCCTGGCATAGACCAGCCTGTTTCTGCCAACGTCATGAGCAAATTTTCTAATGCCATGACGGTTGCTTGATGAAAGTCTTGGGCGGCTTGCACGCGTGCTGTCGCATCGGCGGGTAAATCACCATGTTCCAACAGCTCATCCACATAGCCTGAAAACCGCAACGATTCGCGGATACTGTGCTCTACCGCTAAGGCAAAAGGATTATTGTGCAACTGGAAGAAATCTTGACGTTTGCCGCGTATGGATACGCGCTCGATAATGCCCAAACGCTCAAGTAAACGTGTATTGGTACTGATACTGGCCCGACTGGCTTGTAGACGCTCAGCGAGCTCGGCAAAACTAATAGGGCCACCATCCAACAGGAAAATACCTATTAAACGCCCAGCAATTCGGGGGACGCCACTGGCCTCGGCTTGCAGGCCGTTACGCTCAATAAACTGTTCCCTTGCCTGTTGGCTGGCGGAGATTTCTTCAGTCATGTTGTCACTCGTTGTTCACTGCAGTAAGTTTAGCCCAAACGCAGAAAACACGAGCAAGTTATGACGCTTTACATGCGATACCCTGCCACCGTTAGACTTTTAGCATCGCCAACGCTGTTTTTGCTGCATCGGTTAATGGCTTTTTCTGGCGTGTAACTTTGTCTGCCCACACAATCACCGTTTTCGCTACGGCGGCACACACATCACCCGAGAAAATCACCTGCTCTGTCGTAAAAGAACTGTTCCCTATATGAGTAACCTTCGTCCCTATCACGACTGAACCCGGCCAATTGATTTCAGCCAAGTAATCGACTGAAATATGCGCCAGCATAAACATGCTGTTCTCGTGATCCAAGGCGTATTGAGGGTCAAATAAAATATCCACCCTACCCATTTCAATGAGGGTCACATACACCGCATTATTCAAATGCCCCTGTGCATCGGTATCACGAAACCGCAGTTTCTCTACAGTATGTACGGGGTAATCTTGTAATGCATAATTCGTTTTCATTGTCTCTGTACTTCCCTGCTGCTCTAGTTGGCGAGTAGATAAGGCCGTATTTTAGGGGCTAAACCTACCACTTTGTAGCGATTATCCTCCCCACCACCGCTCTAGTCATCACATGCACAGCATCGCTACGCCCTTTATACTAAGCAGCTACAGTTTTACGCTTTGCTTACCGCTAGGAAGATGCGCATGCCCGCTATCAGTATTCATACCGTGCTAGACCAGTTACTCAACCAACAACAGTTAGCGTTAAACGACGTCATAGACCGCTATTTCAGCCCCCACTATAGGCAACGCACTAATGGGGTATGGGACGATAGAGCTGCCTTCACCCAACACATACGCAAATTGCGTGAAGTCGTGGCGTCGGTACGCATAGAAGTATTAGACGAGCTACGTGACGGTAACCGCTACGCAGATAGGCATTGCGTGTATGTCACTAAACGCGATGGTTCTACCGTCGTACAAGAAGTGTATTTATTTGGCGAGCTAGACCATGAAGGCCGTTTTTTGCGCATTGAAGAAACCACCTTAATGCTAGAAGGTGTTGAGGCCGACAGAAACATCGGCAGTGTGAAGTAACATGAAAGACGATAACTCTTTGCTCTATGCCTGCGTCATCAACGACCTAGTACTAATCAAGCAACGCTTGGTAGAGGTAAAGCCCGCACAGTTAAAGAAAAGCACACAAGAAACGGGGACACCGCTACACGCCGCCGCGTTGAACAATAATCGTGAAGCCGTCACCCTCTTGCTAGAAGCGGGTGCTGATATTGAGTTGGGTAACTTTTTACGTAATAACGCCCTATTTGCCTGCATAGAAACCGGCAACTTGGACATGGCCACCTTTTTGATAGAAAAAGGCTCAGACATCACGAAAAAGGGCTGCCAAAATCGCAACCTCTTAAGCCAGCTTATTTGCTATGCGTGGGACAGGGATTTCGCCGAGTACCTGATTAGTAAAGGCTGCGACGTGACGCAAACCTCCCGTGATAACTACGGCTTACTCAACGACGCCGCATGCTTAAACAACGTTGATGCCATCGATTTCCTGCTGCAATACCCCATTGCGCCTGAACACCTACACTCGGCCTTGTGCTGGGCCATCATCAAAAACGCACCAGCCGCCGTACACGTATTACTAGAAAACGGCGCTAACTTAACTGACATGCATGCGTCTAGAAAAGGCCTAGAAAAAGGCGTGTATCACTTAGCTGCCCTGCAGGAAAATGGGGCTGAACTGATCACGTTATTAATGCAGCATGGTGTGGATTTTGCTCAGCCCCCCGAGCGATCAACGGTAGTGCGATTAGATAAAACAAAGCTTAGCCCACTGGATTACGCCACGGCCCATTTAGCAAAGTGGCCAGAAGCGACGTTTTTGGTGCGTAATATCGAGGCGATGCGTGCAGCACACTACTAAGATGGCCCACCTAAACATGCCCTAATAAACAGCAACTCGTCGCCACTACCTCGCATCCCTGCCCTATCAACTACGCAACATCACTTCCGTACTAGCACCCACGCTCTGACGTACTCGCCATGCCAACACGAATGCCAATAATACGCCAAAGCTCAGCACGCTTAGCATGGTTACCTGACCAAAATGATCCAGGATCACCCCAGCCACCACGGGAACGGCCATACGCGTCAAGGTAAAAATAGTGGATTGCAGCCCATAATCTGACGCATTACGCTGCCTACGGGTAAAAAACATCGTTAAGCCAAACAACAAAGCAGACACTGCACCCATGCTGGCGGCAATTAGCATCGCGATCGCAACTAACCATGTATGCCCCCATTGCCCCCACACCGCCACCGTCAATAACAGCAAAGATACTAACGCTGCTAACAAGTAAATAGGAATGGCTCTGGCCGCACCTAGAAATGACGCTAAACGCCCCCCTATCAAGCTAAAGACAGCTCCCGTTACCCCACCGGCAATACCCACAGTCCACGCTACATCCTCTAAGAGCATGCCTTCATCTAGCATTAGCGGCTTTAGGTAGAACCAAACGGCACCAATAAAAGGAAAGCTAGTCAGCAATACGCTGGTCCACTGTTTGGCTCCTGTTTGACTAAAGAAACTGATCCAATCCGCCACAAAACTAGGCTGTGTCTGTGGCCCCGCCACCTGTTGCAAACCGGCCTTAGCACGTAACAAGGCAAAGGGTATGCAGCCTAGCAATAAGGCTAACCCCATGATGACAAAGGGTGCCCTCCAGCCCCATTTAGCCTGAACCAGCACCATCACCCCCGCGCCTACTATAGCGCCCAAAAACAAGGCAGCAGCACGTATGCTACCGGCACGTAACTGTTCCGTACGTGGCAAATACTGCACGGCCAAGGCATTTAACGGGATGTCCATCCAGGTGGCTACGATGCTGATTGCAAAGGTTAGCGCAAAAAGAGCAATACGCTCGTTAATAAGGTCTGCTCTGCCTATACCCACATACAACGCGAGCAATAACACCCCCAGCAGCCACAACCAGTTCACAAAGTGACTTGCGCCAAACCGTACACGCTGCACAGGCATGGCCAACAACAACTTAAAAATAGCGGGTAATGCAGCCAACTGAAATAAACCTATTTCCGTGCCAGACCAGCCATGCTGACGCATTACTAATGGCATGCCCAACATCAAATAGATACTGGGGACCGCTAACACCAGATTCATCCAGCCAAACAGCAGCTGTGCGCCCCATACGTTTAACGCCTTCATTGCTCTTATCCTTAACGCGGTTTACGCGCGATCACGGCATTGACCGGCGCTACCGGAAAACGCACTTGATGATACTGCTCTACGACACTAAATCCTTGCTGAGTAAGTAACTGTGCAAGCTCCCCTGACGGCCACACATGCCTGCCCTGCATACGCATATGCAAGTAATAATGCAGCACGGCTTTGCCATGCACTGCTTGCTGTGGCACCTCTGCATGACAACACACCAATACGCCACCTGGGCGTAATGCTTGGTACAAGCGTTGCAACACAGCGGGAATATCCGGCACAAAGTGCAGCACAGATGAGCACCAAATTACGTCATACTCCGCCCCAAAATCATCCACGACCAAATCACCTGCTAAGGTGCTGACTCGTGCCTCCAACCCAGCCTCAACAATACGTTGCTGCGCCACCTGCGCCGCCTCGGCATACTCAAACACTACGGCCTGTAAGTCTGGCTGCTGCTTCGCTAAGGCTATCGCCACTACACCAGGTCCACCGCCTAAATCTAGCAAGCGACGGGCTTGCCAGAACTCCGACTGTGCAGCCACCAGTTCACACGCGACATCCGCCGTTACGGCCTGCTGCTCTTGGGCTATTTGCTGACGCGCCGCCTGAGCCCAGCCACGCTGTATGACGGCTGGCTCTGGCTCCACCCTGTCCCCTGTGCGCAGCAAAGACTCTAATTGCTGGCCCACCTGACGCAATACAGCATGTCTAAACAGCAATGCATCACCACAATAGTCCGCCGACGCTGGGTCTAAATACCGCGCACTACTGGGTGTGTTGCGATACAAGCATGCGCTACCATGTTGGCATTCCAACAGTTCCACACTGCACAGCAGCTCTAGCAGATACCCCGTGTTCGCGGCATCCAGATTCAATCGTGTAGCGACGTCGTCTGCCGAGGCCCACTCCCCTAGTTGTGTAAACAACTCTAGACTTAACGCCACCTGTAACGCATCAGCACTTAGCCCTGCCAACTGAGTATCCCAACAGGGCTGCAACACATGCGGCTGCGATAATTTTTCTGACAACATCACTGTATTTTTTGTCTGATACTGCACCTAGGATTCCCTCCACCTATGTCATCTCTGCACAATCGCACTTGCTGAAAGAAATGATATACACTAAATGCGAATAATTCACATTAAGATCTATGCAAGGCGTAGAGATTTGTATGCAACACGTCATCACAGGGAGAAATCATGGGCACGCGTCAATCAGGCTTCCGCTTGAGTACTGAGGAACCTCGATCTCGTCATGCGCTGCCCGATGGCAGAATACGATTACAGTTACCTGATACGCTGGGTCACTGCTATACCGATTCCGTAGAGCTAGAGCCCGGTTTTTCCTTAGGACGATTGCACTACCATCCCAGCACCACCTTGGTGGAAGAAAGTAATGGGCCACATACGGGCCGTGTCATGGTCATTACCATAGGGCTGCAAGGACAATCTGCCTACCACGGTGAACACAACACGGAACTACTCTTTAAGGCAGGCCATACCACCGTCACCGCCTTTACCTCATTACGAGGCGAGCGGCATTACCACGAAGATCAATCGGTATCGCAATTACGACTAATCATCAGCGAAACGGCGCTGCACAAATATGTAGGCCCTGATCAAGCCACTCAATTGCTGGATTGCGCTGGCCTGCATAGGCTGTCTTTTCATAGCAGCAGTCAGGCCACCATGGCACACGCAGCCGCTTTAACACGCTATATGCAGCCTAATAGTGGTGATCAGCCGCTGCACGCTCAAAAACTAAACCTGCATATACATGCGCTAAGCCTATTGGCCGAGCAATTTTCACGCCTTAGCCCTGCCACCACGTCAGCCACCTCATCTTTATCCGTAGAAGATCTACAGCGCGTTGAGCGCGCCCGCAACCTATTGAGTACGCAGCTAGATCACGCCATTACCGTGGAATACCTCGCCACCGCTGTAGGCATTAATGAGCACAAACTGAAAGAAGGGTTTCACTATCTGTACAACACTACGCCCATAGGGTTGCTGCTGGAATTACGCATGCGCAAAGCCTATACCTTATTAGAATCCGGGTTACAGGTCGCACAGACCGCTTGGCAGGTAGGCTACAAATACCCCAATAACTTTTCGGTCGCCTTCACCCGCTATTTTGGGCGTTCACCTAAGTCCATTTTTGGCAATAAGCGCCCCTAAACAGCGGCATACCTGAGTACAGCAGTGCCCTGTTTTCCTGTGCCTATCGCTCGCTATACCGCCTCCCCTCACTCGCCATCCGCCACTTTTTCGTCTTGGCATAGAAATTACTCCGTCACGCATATAAATCTAAGTGATAACCATTCCTATTTGTTCGCATAATATCCCCGTGCCACGCATAGCCTTGGGAATACTCCCCTCTCACTGCTTGGCCACCATAGGCATAAGCGCCCTTTAGGCGCACAGGGATTTTTGTTTAACACATGGGGCTGGGGTTCGTTTTATGTACGCCGTTTCTTCATCACTAGAAAAAAAACACACGCTTAAACCATTGGTATACGCCATGATTTTGGCATTTTGTGCAGGACAGGCACAGGCGCAACCGGTGGGAATTCCCGGTAACTCGTCTAGCAGTACTGACCGTACATCAAAACTGCACACTATTACGGTCAAGGGTAATCAAGAAACGTCTGATGAGGCAGGCAAGTCTGACGTATACGCCAAAGACATTTCTAATGTTTATGCGGGTAAAGATGAAATTGAACTGTACAAAGGCAGCTCGGCTGGCGACTTATTCAAAGGCTTAAACGGTGTCTATGCAGGCGACTCGCGTAATAGCGGTGCGCTAGACCCTAACATTCGCGGTATCCAAGGTGAAGGACGTATTCCCCTAACGGTAGATGGTACTGAACAAGCTACTTCTGTCTGGTTAGGGCCAGCGGGCGTGGCTAACCGCAACTATGTTGATCCCAATATGATCAGCAGCATTTTGGTGGAAAAAGGCGTGTCGGGTAGCACAGGTGCCGTTGGTATGGGGGGGACGGTACAAATTCGCACACTGCAGGTGGACGATATCGTCAAACACGGTGAGAGTTTTGGGATTGAGCTAAAGGCAGAGACGGCGACGAATTCCACTAAGCCCAATGAGCGCTCTTTTGGGGTGTTCGGTAGAGATTACAGAGACATTCCGGGTGCTGTGTTTGATAAGGGGGGTACCAATGGTGTGCATTTACCTAGTGATATTGCTCAAGCTCGGTTACCTAAAGCAGGGAATGGCGGCAAAGATTTCAATCTGGAAGATCACTCTTACCGGCTTGCCATTGCTAATAAAAGTGAGCATCTAGATGTACTGGCCGCTTACAGCTACAGAACCCGAGGCAATTACTTTAGCGGTAAAAACAATAGCGACAAATATGAGCACGACAGTTGGCAAGAGCAAGCCAAACAAGACAACCACCCTTCGTATACCTTCCCTAGGGTGAGCTATATTGCCAAATACTACCAGCCGGGTGATGAAGTATTAAACACGTCTAGCGAACTGGAAACCACACTGCTCAAAGGCACACTGCGGCTGCCTCACGATCAGAGTATTGATGTAGGCTATATGCGCAGCAATCACAAATTTGGTGAAAACGTGCCCTGGAATGTGGTCTGGGCCATACATGCTCTAGACGGTTATGGTGAGAAAACCATCGCGCAAAATGAAAACCCTTACAGCAGGGTTAAACAAGACACATGGAACCTGAATTACGCGTGGAACCCTGAGGGCAACCCTTACATTAACCTCAAAGCTGGCGTCTGGCTTACCCAAAGTGACAGCGCACGCCACCAAAATGGTGATGTCATCTTCGGCACTCAAGGAGACGGCTGGAATGGCCGAGATAACGACTGGGATAACTATACCGACTGCCACATACACGGTAGAGACATGCCTATGTGCGCCAATGTGCCCAACACGCCACCAGAAAAAGCCTCTAATGAAGACGGTCGTTACAACATTACTGCCCGCGCTTTGCAAATTACCGATCACCGTCGTACGGGTTTCAACCTGAGCAATGCCATGACGTTGCACCCCACCTTGGATTTGAGTCTGTCGGCAGATATCACCAGAGAAAAGCTGAAACAACGCGATGCCTCCGAAGATCTAAAACATCTGACTGAGCTCACATGGGGGATCAACCACATGGGCCCACGCTCGGGTACACGCCAACAATGGAATTTTGGTTTTAACTTCGATTGGCGACCTACAGACTGGTTACAAGTCAATGCTGGCGCCAGATACAGCGACTACTGGTCTTACGATGACAAGCTGGCTGACATGCGTAGTCAGCAGCATCCTCACTGGGCTATTCAGCCCTCTCTCAAAGGATATCACTACAGAATCCAACGTTTAATGACAGATCAAGAAGTAGATGCCTATAACAATAAAATTATCGAAAATTTATCCACTAGATATGAGCGCTATAAAGAAAACTGGCAAGTTATGTATGACTTTGATCCGACTTTTGTTGATGGTCCACTTAAGTCACCAGAAGAGTTCTTGACATATAGTTTTGAGGTTGGAAAAGTCAACGGATACCGCTACACCGAAGAAAGCGTCTTTGTGCCATCAGGTGAAACCCATAGGGATTACGCCGCCAACAACCCCTTTACCAACGGTGAAATAGACTCCACCGAACAAGTCGCTAACGCTCAAGGCCAAGAAGGCACCGTCAACAAATACATCCCCGTCACCAGCGGAGGCGATCGCAAACCCGTGTATCAAGACGAGTCCGAAATTAAGGACAAATGGGAAAAGCCCAAGAAACAAAAAGACCACGCTTGGGTGCCCCATATTGGACTAACCGCCTTTATCACCGACGATATACGCGTGTATGCCCGCTATAACGAGTTTGTGCGCTTCCCCAGCTTGTTTGAGTCCTCACTGGCGATGGCCGGCAGCAATAAGCGTTCTACCGGTGTAGCTGGCAACCCAGAACACGCTTACAACTGGGAAATAGGCTATGTACATGACTTATCCAGCTACTTCCCCAGTCTGGAATATGCCGATCTTAAGGTTAATTACTTCCACAACCGCATCAAAAACTACATAGATAGGGATTGGGATTTCAATATTACGCAATTCGCCGAAAAGACCATGTCAGGCATTGAGTTGCAAACACGTATAGACACGGGCAAGTATTTTGCAAATTTTGGTGGCACCTATCGCATTAAACAGCAGCTATGTGACCACGATTTCGCCCAGACTTTTACCCCCATTCCTGGTTTTTCTACTGGAGGTGAAATGCCTAGTTGCGTGGATGGTGGCTTCCCACGGACGTTTGCCCGCACCAGCTTACAACCCCAATACTCACTCAACTTAGATGTGGGAGCTCGTTTATTCAACGAAGACCTATTAGTAGGTGCAAGAGCTGTGTATCACAGTGAAGCCAAAAACAAGGACGAAACCGCCATGAACTCTTGGGGCTTCAATAAAAGCAACTACTGGAACCCCATCTTGGTCTTTGACGCCTACGCCAGCTATCAAATTCAAGAAAACCTGAATGTAGACATCGCGGTGAGCAACATCACCAACCAGTACTACTTAGACCCCATGGCACGTACTGCCCTTCCCGCACCAGGACGCACTATACGCATGGGCTTAACGGCGCGTTTCTAAATTTATAGACGTAGGTGAGTGACTTTAGGCCGCTATGAGACAGCGGCCTTTTTTTATATAACGCCATTTACGGTTTTAACGCCTGCAACACATGCGCCAACTTCTTCACCCCCACTTCCATCTCGCCGGGGGTATGCGCAGCAAAGCCCATTAAAAATCCCGACCTGTGTTTATCCGACGCATGCAAAGCTGTAAGACCTAGCAAATCTATGCCTGCACGCTTAGCCGTCGCTACAGCAACCGCCTCGGGTATAGGCTGTGTTAACAGGCACGGCATTTGCATCCCACCGGTTGGCACACGTGGTTCTAAAAAATCTGCTAGATGCGTGCGTACTAAACGTTCCAATACATCACGCCGTTCTGCGTATACTGCGCGCATATTACGTATGTGAGCACCAAAATGCCCTCCTTCGATGAAGCGGGCCAACGTCAGTTGAGGAATGGGCGCGCTGTGCCCGTCTAGCAAGGTACGCGCCACGGTCATGGGCTGCACCAATTGCGAGGGCAAAATCATGTAGCCTATGCGCAATCCAGGAAATAGCGACTTGCTAAAGGTACCTATGTAAATGGTGCGCTCGTGTGGGTCTAGGCCTTGTACGCAGGCTTTGGGCTTACTGGCATAGTGGAATTCGCTGTCGTAGTCGTCTTCAATAATCCATGCTTGTTCTCGCTGGGCCCACTCTATGATGGCTAAGCGCCTGTCCAATGCCAGTGTTGCCCCTGTAGGAAACTGGTGCGAAGGGGTAAGGAACACCGCTTTCGCGCCAGCCTCTGCCTGTGCGGCCTGCAATAACTCTACCTTCATGCCATCAGCATCTAAAGGCACTGGCACACAGGCTAAGCCCGCCGCATCAAAGGCTTTTCTCGCACCGTGATACACCGGGTCTTCAACAAAAATTCGGTCGCCTGCATCCAGCAACACAGTGGCGCACAAGGTTAACGCCTGCTGTGAACTGGTCAAGATGAGCACCCTGTCTGGCGTAGCATGGGCACCGCGCTCTAGGTTGACGTAATCTGCAATCGCCCTACGCAGTGTTTCTACTCCTTGTGGGGCACTGTGCAGCAAAGCTTGTGTGCCATATTGCTTCAATTCTAAGCGTTGTAAGCGTTCCCACGTGTGCAGGGGAAAATTACGGGTTTCAGGCACACCCGGCGCAAATGCACGCGGCGCAACAAAATCGCGCAAACCGCCACTCTCAAACATCGCTGTGCCACGTTGGCTTAAACGCAGTAGAGGTTTAGCCGCGCTAGCCCGACGTACTACCCCTCGTCCGGGTAAATGCTGCACTTGTTCTGAGACAAACGTACCACTGCCTGTACGGCGTTCAATAAACCCTTCCACATGCAGTTGGCTATAGGCCTCTTCTACCGTACCTCGCGATACGCCAAGCGACGTAGACAACGCACGAGATGCCGGCAAGGCTTGGCCTACGTTAAGCGCCCCTTCCAAAATCAGTTGACGCACGGCCAGCCGTATACGCACGTGCAACGGTAATGCGCCATGTGCTGGGTCGTTCATCCATGCTTTAACGGATTCTAATTGGGCATGCTTAAACAATGGTCTATATACCTTACAAAAAGTGGCTATGAATACTAGGCCACTTAAGAGGTATAAAACAGTTAGGCCTTTGTCGCAATGTTGTGTTTCTCGTCAACCACACCTAGGCCTACTCTTTGTTCACGCGTTACCGTCTGCGCACGGTAGCCGTTTCACTCTTGATCAAAAAGGGGTAAGTAATGTCGGAAGCTGTAGGCACTCAAACCCGCCACGACAAACACGGGCTATATCCTCAGGCCACGACGGTTGAGGATTTTAAGCAAAACATTGCTGCGGTACAGGCACGCATAACCGCCGCTTGCCTACGTGCAGGGCGCGACCCGGCCAGCGTACGGTTGCTGCCCGTTAGCAAAACCAAACCCGAATCCAGCTTACGCTTGGCACATGCAGCGGGCTGTACGCTTCTGGGTGAAAACAAAGTGCAAGAGGCTTACCGAAAATGGGAAGCCATGCAGGATTTAACGAATTTGCACTGGTCTGTAATTGGGCATTTGCAAACCAATAAAGCCAAGCTAGTAGCCAAGTTCGCCAGTGAATTCCAAGCCTTAGACAGCTTACGCGTGGCCGAAGCCTTAGACCGACGCTTACAAGTCGAAGGCCGATCCTTAGATGTGTTCGTGCAAGTTAACACCTCGGGTGAGGCTAGCAAATACGGCCTAGACCCCGAAGATGTACAAGCTTTTGTAGAGCAGTTGCCCGCCTTCTCGGCCTTGCGTGTACGCGGGTTCATGACCTTGGCCTTGTTTTCGGCAGAAGCTGAACGCGTACGCCAATGCTTTATTTTGCTGCGTAATTTACGAGATCAGCTACGTCAAAGTGCCCCTGCTGGTATGTCGCTAGACGAGTTATCCATGGGAATGTCGGGCGACTTTGAAATCGCCATTGAAGAGGGCTCCACCATCGTACGGGTAGGCCAAGCCATTTTTGGTGCTAGACCCTTACCGGATAGCTATTACTGGCCTACCGCTGGGGCAGATGACACCGATGACGCTTCGGCGAGTGAGCAGCCATGAACCCACTCGCCATTGATGTAGTCTCCATACAATCCCAAGTGGTGTATGGACGCGTAGGCAATAATGTGGCTGTTCCCACCCTAGAGGCCTTAGGGCTATCGGTTGCCGCCGTACCTACTGTGTTGTTTAGCAATACGCCACACTACCCTTCTATGCACGGCGGCAGCATTGCCATAGAGTGGTTCGAGGGCTATTTGCAAGACTTAGCCGCACGCGGTGCGTTGCGATCATTACGTGCGCTGTTGGTAGGCTATTTAGGCGGCCCATCACAAGCCCTTGCCCTACTGCGTTGGGCGCACAACCTGTCTAGAGCAGGCATGAACCCACGCATCGTCATCGACCCCGTGCTGGGTGATCACGACCACGGCATTTATGTGGACGACCGGCTAGTGCAAACCTATAGCCGCGACTTACTCCCCATGGCTGATGGCCTCACCCCCAATGGTTTTGAGCTAGCACAGCTAAGCGGTATGCCTGTAGACACAGTAGAAAATGTGATTACCGCTGCCCGCAGCTTGCTCACCGCAAAAACACAATGGATTGCCGTCACCAGCGCAGCGCCTGACACGTGGGTACCCGGCGAGATGAAGGTGGTTCTGGTCACCCACACCGACTCCGAGGTCATTACACACCCTCGTCTGGACGCCGCCCCAAAAGGCACTGGCGACCTATTTTGTGCGGCCTTAACAGGCCATTGGCTAAATGGAACCAGCCTACCTAAAGCGGCTTTTTTAGCCTGTCAGCAAGTGGTACTGGCATTACGCCACACCCAACAAGCTCAGTGCGCCGAACTGCTGCTATCACCTGTTATTCGCTATCCCACGATGGCCGATATGCACCTGTAGCTTCTACAGAACACAGTATCTGGAGGTTCATCCCATGACCACACAGTCTCATCTACATGAGCCTGGCGAAGACGGCTTTTTCGGGCCTTTTGGCGGTTGCTTCGTCAGCGAAACTTTGGCTCAAGCGGTAGAGGAACTACGCCTCGCCTATGAGCACTACCGGCATGACCCTGCTTTTATTACCGAGTATCAAGAAGAACTGGCCGACTATGTAGGTAGGCCATCGCCGGTGTATTACGCCAAACGTTTAAGCGAGGAAACGGGAGGCGCACGGATTTTCTTAAAGCGTGAAGACCTCAACCATACTGGTGCGCACAAAATCAATAACGTGATAGGCCAAGCCATGTTGGCTAAGCGTATGGGTAAACGCCGTATCATCGCCGAAACTGGTGCGGGTCAGCACGGCGTAGCCGTTGCCACCATTTGTGCTCGCTATGGTTTGGAGTGCGTGATTTACATGGGCAGTACTGACATGCAACGCCAGCAGCCCAACGTACAACGTATGCAGCTTTTGGGTGCAACGGTTACGCCAGTCACTACCGGTAGCTGCACGTTAAAAGATGCCATGAATGACGCCATCCGCGACTGGGTCGCTAATGTAGACGACACCTTCTACCTGATTGGCTCGGTAGCCGGCATGCACCCCTACCCCACCATGGTGCGTGATTTCCAAACCGTTATCGGCAAAGAATGCTTGCTTCAAATACCTGCCTTATTTCAACGCTTGGGCCTGTCACAACAGTACCCTGATGTAGTAATAGCCTGCGTAGGTGGTGGCAGCAATGCTATGGGTATTTTTCACCCTTACCTAGAACATGAGTCTGTACGACTTATTGGCGTAGAAGCCGCTGGGATGGGGCTAGACTCTGGACTACATGCCTCCTCTATTCAGCGCGGTAGCACTGGCGTGCTGCATGGCAGTCGTTCGCTGATTCTGCAAGATGATCTGGGCCAAGTACAAGAAACCCATAGCATTAGTGCAGGCTTAGACTACCCCGGCGTAGGCCCGGAGCACGCGTGGCTGCATGAGCTAGGCAGAGCCGAATACGTAGGAATCACCGATGCCGAAGCCTTACAGGCTTTTCACCAACTGTGCCGAGTAGAAGGCATTATTCCTGCCCTAGAAGCCAGCCATGCCGTGGCCTATGCCATCAAACTGGCCACTACCTTAACTACAGAACACACCATCTTAGTGAACCTCTCTGGTCGCGGTGACAAAGACATGGAAACGGTAGTCAATAACTCTCTACACAGGGAGGCATCATGAGCCGAATAGACGCTACCTTTGAACGGTTACGTGCGCAATCCCGTAAAGCGCTGATTCCCTACGTGACTGCTGGCTTCCCGCACGCCGACATCACCCCCGCCTTGATGCATGTACTCGTAGAAGCGGGAGCAGACATTATCGAGTTAGGTGTACCCTTTTCTGACCCGTCTGCCGATGGCCCCACCATACAAGCCGCAGGGGAATATGCCTTACGACACGGCATGGGCCTACCTAAAGTACTAGAACAGGTTCGCCTTTTTAGGCAAATCAACACCGAGACACCCGTGGTGCTCATGGGTTATGCCAACCCCATAGAACGCTACGACCAACTGCGCCATGTAGGCGCCTTTGCAGAAGATGCCGCCGCCGCAGGGGTAGATGGCGTCTTAGTCGTCGACTACCCACCAGCCGCTTCTTCTACCTTGGCAGCACAACTCAAAGCACAGGGCGTAGACCTGATTTTTCTGTTGGCGCCTACCTCTACCGACCACCGCATACAAGAAATTGCGGAACGCGCCAGCGGCTACGTATACGGTGTATCCATTAAAGGGGTAACTGGCGCACGCACGCTAGACCCTGCCCACGTAGAACAAATGCTGTCACGCATACGTCGCCATGTGTCTATTCCCATCGGCATAGGTTTTGGCATACGCGATGCAGAAACTGCCCGAGCCATCGCCAAAATGGCCGATGCTGTGATCATAGGCTCGTGGCTGATTGAACGCTTAGCCAACCACGAAGCAGCCACCGCGCTAGAAATCGCTAGCGACGTGATCAGCGACATTCGCTATCACTTGGACTTGGACATGCCCGAGCCCACACGCACCAACAAACCTCTACCTTTACGCTCATAGGACGCGAATCATGTATAACGCCTCTATTACCCTATCTGACTTCGACCCCACACTCGCCGCCGCCTTAGAGCGCGAAGAGCATCGTCAAGAAGACCACGTAGAACTGATTGCCTCTGAAAACTATGCCAGCCCCTTGGTCATGGCCATTCAAAACTCGGTCTTCACCAATAAATATGCCGAAGGCTACCCTGGCCGACGGTACTACAGCGGCTGCGAAAACGTGGATGTGGCAGAAAGCCTCGCCATTGAACGCCTTAAACAACTGTTTGACTGCGACTACGTGAACGTACAACCTCATGCAGGCGCACAAGCCAACGCTGCTGTATTTTTGGCCTTGGCTCAACCTGGCGACACGGTTATGGGGATGAACTTGGCTCAAGGTGGCCACCTAACGCACGGCAACCCCTCTAACTTCTCGGGCCGTCACTACAAAATTGTGCCCTACGGCCTAGACCCAAAAACTGGGTTAATTGACTACGACGACATGGAGCGCATCGCCCTTGAAACTCGCCCCCGCATGTTAATTGGTGGTTTCTCGGCCTACTCGCGTCATAAAGATTGGGCGCGCATGCGTGAAATCGCCGATAAAGTAGGCGCCATATTCTGGGTGGACATGGCACACGTTGCCGGATTAGTGGCCGCAGGCGAATACCCTAACCCTATTCCCCATGCACACGTTGTGACGAGCACCACGCATAAAACCCTGCGCGGACCACGCGGTGGTATTATTTTGGCGAACGGACAAGGCGAAGACTTCTACAAAAAATTGGATTCAGCCGTCTTCCCAGGTATTCAAGGTGGCCCCTTGATGCACACCATCGCCGCCAAAGCCATTGCCTTTAAAGAAGCACTGCAACCCGACTTTAAAGAGTACCAACGCCAAGTCATCACCAATGCCAGAGCCATGGCGGCTGTACTGATGAAACGCGGCTACCAAATCGTTTCAGGCGGTACCGATAACCACTTGATGCTCATCGACTTATCCAGCAAACCCTATACCGGTAAAGATGCCGATGCTGCACTCAGCAACGCGTACATCACCACGAATAAGAACTCCGTACCTAACGACCCCCGCTCACCCTTTGTGACTTCGGGCGTACGCATAGGCACACCGGCTGTCACCACGCGCGGTTTTGGTGTAGCGGAATGTGAGGAATTAGCGGGCTGGTTGTGCGATGTGCTGGATGCGTTGGAAGCAGGAAATCTGGATGAGGTAACGGCGCGTGTTCGCGAGCAGATCGTGACGTTGTGCCGTCAGTTTCCCGTGTATGGCAAATAACAACTACGTCTAAGAAGATAAGGGAGGCATTGGCCTCCCTTAGTGTTAGCACCTAAGCAACGTGCCACTTAACCCAAACTACGCGTAATATCCTGCGCCAATTGTTCGCATTGTTCGGGACTGATATCAGCAATAGTAATGCGCAAGCCGTTCACGCTGTCATCCACCGCTAAGCTGCTGCCGTGCCTCACTAACCAGCCACGTCGAGCTAAGGCTAAGGCCACGGCTTGATCATCGCCTTGCAAGGGCAGCCACAAGTTCAGCCCGTCGCTGTCTTTCTGAAACTCTATACCCTGCTTGCCCAAGGCGTGCTCTAAGCTCTGCCTACGTTGGCAGTAGTCGTGCTTGGCGCGTTCTATCACCTCGCTGGTGCTGGGGTCCGTGACGATAGCCTCCACCACATCTTGCAGTAAATGGCTTACCCAACTGGTGCCCGAGGCCAAGCGCAAGCGTAGCTCTTTAGAGGTGGCTTTGTCGCTAGCCACAGCGGCCACACGCATGTCAGGACCCAAGGCTTTAGAAAATGACCGCACCAACGCCCAGCGCGTAGAACTCTCTGGTATTACAGAGTAGTAAGTCGCCGTAGACAATAGCGCAAAGTGATCATCAACGATCACCAACACATTGGGGTACTGCGCGATTACCCGCGAGAGCTCTTGTGCTCGTTTTTTACTTAGGCTGCAACCCGTGGGGTTGTGCGCACGCGGGGTCAGTAAAACGGCTCTGGCTCCTTTACGCAGGGCTTCGTCTAATTCTCTAGCCTGCATACCGTCGTCATCCACCGCTACACCCGTAGCCTGCAACCCCAACGCACCTAAGCTATGTAAGCTGCTTAGAAAACACGGGTTTTCTACGGCTACTTTGTCGCCGGCAACCAAATACGCCCCCAGTAAACGCTCTATGGCATCGACTGCTCCATGCGTTAGGTCTATCTCGAAACTCTTTGGGCAATCGGGCAGCATCCAGTGCTGAATGTAGCGCTGTAAACCAGCATTTACCGTGGGCTCTCCATAGAGTCTGGGTGCATAGGGTTTGCGCTGCAACGCTGCTGCCACATCCGGCAACCATTTGGCATTGGGGTTGCCACTGGCTAAATCGGTTAAAGGCGAATCCGCTTGAGCGCCTTCTTGGTCACTGGATTCATACTGATTACGGATGATGGTACCTAGGCGGCCATGTGTGGTCGCAATACCCGCCACCACTAACCGTCTATACGCCGCCGCCACAGTATTTCTGCTGATGCCCAATTGCACGGCCAAATCACGCACGGGGGGCAGTGAGTCGCCTGAGCGCAATTGCTGTGATTGTGCCAAAGCACGCACACAATCAAAGATTTCCGCTGCAGTTTTGCCGTGTATAGCCATAGTGTTCCGTGAAAATAATCAGCCCTGAATGGGCCAAAAGTGCTGTTATCGTAGGGACTTGTTCTACCAAACGTAGGTGTACGTTATGCCGAACGTCGTTGCATCCTATGCAGAATTTTGCCATAGGCCACTCTGCGAAGCGACCTCTTCCCTATTTGCTCCCCTTTCCCCCGCCTAACACTACAGTGGCAAAGCACCGCGTTAACGGTGCCTGTGGCTATCACTTAGCGTATGCAGTCCGCGTGAATCGCATTTTTCAGCATGCGTCGCGCATAGTATTGAAAAGAAATGCTATAGCGTTTGGGGCGTGACACCCAGTCATGTGCTTCTTTACCCAGCGCTGGGTCTATGGGTTTGATTTCACCCGTGCTGCTCGCCAGTAGCTGCATCTGTGCGGCACGCTCAAACGCCAAAGCCAGCATACACGCCTCTTCCACGCTGGATCCTGCTACCAACAAACCATGGTGCGACAACATCAGCGCCCTTTTGTCACCCAATGCGCTGGAAATCAGCTCGCCCTCTTCGTTTCCTACCGGCACACCCGGCCAATTCGCCACAAAGGCCACATCGTCATACAGCAAACAAGTGTCCATATGCGAGATGATCAGTGGTTGCTCTAACATACCCAATGCTGCCGTGTGCCTGGCATGAGTATGAATAATGCACTGTACGTCTGGACGCGCTCTGTACACCCACGAATGAAAGCGATTAGCTGGGTTAGGTATGCCGTTGCCTTCCAGCACGTTTAGGTCTTCATCCACTAATAATAAATTGTCTTCGGTGATTTCATCAAAGCCCAAGCCTAATTGCTGCGTGTAATACTGCCCCGGCTCTTTGGCTCTACCCGTGATTTGCCCTGCCAAGCCCGAGTCATGGCCATTATCAAATAAGATTCTGCACGTCAGCGCCAACTTCTGGCGTAACGTATAGCTATTGTCTTGAAACTGCTGATCTATCTGCGTGGTAGATTGCGAAATCAGCGTGGCTTTATCCAGGTGAAATGTAGTAGGTGTTGCCATGTCTTCTCCTTGTAACGGCACAACAAAAACTCCAGCAGCAGGCATCACTACAACCTAGACAGTTAGGTATAGAGCATCACGCCTACCGCTACCCCCATCAACAACATCAATGCGACTAGCGCGAACGGTAATAACTGCGCATACACCTGTCTTTCCTGCCCTCGCCCGTTAGATAAGGTGGCGGCAATGGACATGCGCACGGGCGAGAATAAGCCTAGCGACATGCCCGACACCTGCTGTAAGGCAGCCACCGCAGGCACACTTAATCCAGCTTGCACGGCCAAGGCCACTTGCGAAGGTAAAAAGAGGCTGTTTCCGGGGTTACCGCTGTTGGTCAGAATGCCAAAAGCACCCGACAGTGGCGGGGTTAACAGAATGGTTTTCTCGCCCAGCTCGTTAAAGATTGCCACAGCGAAAGCGCCTGAAATCCCTGAAGCGGTTAATACCTCGGCCATCATGGCAAAGAGAAACACCGCCAGCACGGCATGCTTACCAGTAGCCCAAGCACTTTTGGCTTCGGCTCCCAGCACCGACGGCTGCCCACGTCCCCACGCCGTTACGATGCTGCCCACAATCAACCAGGAACCTGCGTGAAATAGTGGTGCCCACGACGGCAAGTCTGCAAAAGGTGTTACTCTCCCTACACTGTCTAGCGTACTGCGTAGCTCTGGAATCAAGCGTGTTAAGGCTAAACAGCCAATCAATATGACATAGGGCAGTACCTTAGTTGTTGCCACCACCGCTTGACCACGACTAGGCTTGGTATCCAGCACATAACGCAGCACAATCAACGGGCCATACGCAGCAAGCAAGGCGGTTTCCGGCCCTAAGGCTGCCGTTGTAGCCGCTAAAAACAACATACAGGTTGCAACCCAAGCCACCTCACGCAAACACTCTGTTCGGTTGACAGCAATCCCGGCTTTGCGCGCTGTTTGCCAAAATAAGCCTAACCATACCAACATGAGTAACGCCACCGGCAACACTGAATACAACCCCAGTTGTACCGCCGGTAAACGTGCATACGCCGCCGCTAATATTGTGCCGCTGCTCATTGCTCCCCAGGGGATCACCGTTTGGCTGAGCAGCGCAAACACCATAAGATGGCGTGGAGCAAAACCCAAATGGCGAATTAGCATCACGGTGCCCAACATGCCTACCCCAAAGCCTGTAGCCGACTCGGCAAAGGGGCCCACCAAGAAACAGGCAAAAAACACAAAGCGGCGCTTTGCCACGATGCTGTCGCTATTGCTACCTAGCAATTGCTCTACAGAAGATTGGGGGGATAGGTTCGCCGGTGCGCGTGCGGCCACTTGCCAGAACATCAGCCCACCTAAGATATACGGCGCTATTACCGTGCCTATCCATAAGCCGCGCAGCAATGCCACATAGAGCTGATGGCTGTCGAACAACAGGCTAGGGCCAGTCCACAACGCTACAGGTACAGCACAAGCTAATCCTAGGGTGGCGGCAATCGTGGTGTTGACTCGTCCGCTAAGTATTGCGGCTAACAAAGTCAACGTGGGCAGGGACCACAAGAAATACGTCATTCAGTGTGTGTTGCTCTACTAAGACGGTAGGCCGCCCAGCGGCCAAATGCCCATTCTGCCTGAATTTAGCGTGTCGTTGTGCACGAAGCTGACTATTCAGAACCCATACAAAAGGATGGAGGCGCGGGCTGGAATTAAACCAACCTACATGGATTTGCAATCCACCGCATCATCTCTCTGCCACCGCGCCATCTTTTGTCATGGTACAAATTGTATTATTATCTATGTCAAAGTTTTTAGCAAGTGTTCATGGTGTGTACTCGCCACAGCCGTACTGCATGAGCCAACACTTGCCGTTGTAGTTCCCTTTATCACAGGACACGCCATGCAGTTTCACTTCCCTATAGTCATCATTGACGAAGATTTCCGTTCCGAGAACACCTCGGGCTTGGGCATACGCGCGCTGGCTCAAGCCATACAATCCGAAGGCTTTGATGCGCTAGGCGTCACCAGCTACCACGACCTTAGCCAGTTTGCCCAACAACAAAGCCGCGCCAGCACCTTCATTTTGTCTATCGATGATGAAGAGTTCACACAAGACACCGAAACCTCTCAGGCGCTGCAAAACATCCGCACGTTTATCAGTGAGGTAAGGCGTCGCAATGTGGATGTGCCTATTTATGTGTACGGGGAAACCAAAACCGCTCGCCATATGCCCAACGACATCTTGCGTGAGCTGCACGGTGTAATCCATATGTTTGAAGACACGCCAGAATTCGTTGCGCGCCACTTAATACGCGAAGCCAAAAACTACTTAAACGGCATTAAACCCCCATTTCTGAAAGCACTATTGGATTACGCCGAGGATGGTTCGTATTCGTGGCACTGCCCAGGGCACTCGGGGGGTGTCGCATTTTTAAAAAGCCCAGTCGGCCAAGTGTTTCACCAATTCTTTGGTGAAAACATGCTACGTGCAGACGTGTGTAACGCCGTAGAAGAACTGGGGCAACTGCTAGACCATAATGGGGCTATAGGGGCTAGCGAACGTAATGCCGCCCGTATTTTTAATGCTGACCATTGTTTCTTCGTGACCAACGGCACCAGTACCAGCAACAAGATTGTGTGGCAGCACGTAGTCGCCCCCGGCGATGTGGTGGTGGTTGACCGCAACTGCCATAAATCGCTGCTGCATAGCATTGTGCTTACCGGTGCGATTCCTGTGTTTTTGCGCCCTACTCGCAACCATTTGGGGTTGATAGGCCCCATTGCACGTGAAGAGTTTTCGCCCGAATCTATTAAAGCCAAAATCCGCACGCACCCGCTATTAGCCGGCGTAGACCCAGACAGCATTAAGCCTCGTATCTTGGTGCTAACCCAATCTACCTACGATGGCATTATGTACGATACTGAAGTCATCAAAGCGGCCCTAGATGGCTATGTAGAAGCCCTACACTTTGACGAAGCGTGGATCCCACACGCCGCTTTTCACCCCTTCTACGGCAGCTATCACGCCATGGGCAAAAAGCGTCCACGCCCGCAACACTCGTTGGTGTACTCCACGCAATCCACCCACAAATTGCTAGCAGGCCTTAGCCAAGCCAGCCACATTTTGGTGCAAGACTCTGGCAAACCGCAATTCGATAAACACTTGTTTAATGAAGCCTACTTGATGCACACCTCTACGTCGCCCCAATACGCCATTATTGCCAGTTGCGATGTAGCAGCCGCCATGATGGAGCCACCCGGTGGCCAAACCTTGGTGGAAGAAAGCATTATGGAAGCGCTGGATTTTCGCCGAGCCATGCGCCAAGTGGGTGAACAGTTCTCGGACGATGATTGGTGGTTCACCGTATGGGGACCAAAGCAATTAGAGGAAGAAGGCATTGGCCGCACCCAAGACTGGATGCTGTACGGCAACGAAGAGGACGCAACGTGGCACGGCTTTGGTCCACTTGCTGACGGCTTCAATCTGCTAGACCCCATCAAAGCCACTATCGTCACTCCCGGCCTAAACCTAGATGGACGCTTTGATAGCACCGGCATTCCCGCCCCCATCGTGACGAAATTTTTAGCCGAGCACGGTGTCATCATTGAAAAAACCGGCTTATACAGTTTCTTCATCATGTTCACCATTGGCATTACCAAAGGCCGCTGGAACTCGTTGGTAACAGCATTACAGCAGTTTAAAGATGACTATGAGCGTAACGTCCCCGTATGGCGAATTTTGCCTAGCTTCTGCAAAAAACACCCTCGTTATGAAGAAATGGGGCTGCGTGATTTATGTGAGCACGTACACAGTATCTACGCCACACACGATATCGCCCGCCTGACTACCGAGATGTATTTGGAAGAGGCCGAGCCCGTCATGAAGCCTAGCGACGCTTACGCCCACATCGCTACGCATCGTACTGAGCGCGTAGAAATAGACCAGTTAGAAGGACGCATCACCACCAGCTTAATCACGCCCTATCCACCCGGTATTCCATTGCTTATTCCCGGCGAGCGCTTTAACCGCAGTATTGTGGAATACCTAAAATTCTCTAGAGAACTTAACCGCTTAGCTCCGGGCTTTGGCACCGACATCCATGGTTTTGTCGAGCTAACGGATGCCGAAGGCCAGCCCCGCTACTATGTGGATTGTGTAGCCTAAGTCGTAACGTACTTCGCATAAAAAATACCGCAGCTTTTACACTGCGGTATTTTTGCCTGCCCACTACTCTTATACGTTGCGTTGCAACTTCACTGCCGGAAAATCCACCGGCACATCAAAGGCGATGTTGATGTAGTTCGTGAACAAGTTCAGCGCCACATGCGCCAAGATCTCTACTACCTGTTCATCGCTAAAACCTGCATCACGTACCGCTTGTACATCGGCGTCTGTCACCTGCCCTCTGTCATCCACCACCTTCAGCACAAACTGCAATGCCACCGCTGTTTTAGGAACGGCCGACTCACCTCGTTGCGCAGCGGCCAATTCAGCCTCAGAGGCACCAGCTTTACGCCCCAACACCGTATGGGCAGCCAAACAATACTCGCAAGCATTACGGTCAGCCACCGCTACCGCAATCAGCTCGCCTAACTTAGGATCAATAGTGCCATTGCTCAGCGCGCCAAACGAACCCCACATGCTTTGCAGCGCAGCCGTGGAATTAGCTACCGCCTTAAACATGGCTGGTGTCGCACCAAAAGCACCGTGAATTTGTTTCAGCATCAGTTGGCGATCGCCAATAGCTGTGCTGGGGTCTATAAGAGGAACTCTGGACATGGTTGAACTCCTTAAAGTGGATCAAACTGCACGCAAGGATTGCGTACACAACAACGACAACAATCACGCATCCTGCTCCGTGAACAGGTGCTCCAACACTTTCAACAAATAATTCGTTTGCTGATCCGTGCCAATGGAAATACGTAAGTACTGCACTACCCGCTCTTGGCGGAAATGGCGCACTAAAATTCTGGCCTCTCGTAAACACGCCGCTAGTTTCACCGCGCTGTGCTGCGGATGGCGTACAAACAGAAAGTTAGCTTTAGAAGGCAGCACCTCAAAACCTAGCTCGCATAAACCTTCTGCTAAAGTGGCACGCGTTGCCATCACTGCTTGTCGTGTTTGCTCAAAATAGGCACGGTCATTAAACGCAGCAATCGCCCCCTGCTGCGCCAAACAACCTAAGGGAAACGAGTTAAAACTGTTCTTCACCCTATTTAAGGCACTAATTAGCGTAGGCTGACCAATAGCAAACCCGACCCGTAACCCAGCGAGTGATCGCGATTTAGACAAGGTTTGCACAATCAGCAAGTTGGGATACTGCTGTACCAACGCCATCGCAGACTGCCCACCAAAATCCACATAGGCTTCGTCCACCAGCACCACCCTATTTGGATTCAGCGATAGCAAAGACTCTATAGTTTCCAACGGCAGGCTTTCTCCCGTAGGGGCATTGGGATTAGAGACCACAATGCCAGCGATATCCTCATTCGCCTCTACCGTCGCAGCAAAGGCCGCGACATCAATTTGCAATGCCCCGCTCACAGGTACTAATTCAGGCGCTATCCCAAACAGACGGCAATACACGCTGTAAAAACTATAGGTCACATCGGGAATCAACAACGGCGCCCTGTCGTGCTGAAAAAAAGCACAGAACGCATGCGCCAGCACTTCGTCCGAACCATTGCCCACAAACACCTGATCCCTGTCTACCCCGTAATAGGCCGCTAAGGTTTCACACAGTTGATCCGATTCTGGATCGGGATACAGCTTTAGGCTAGTGGCGGCTACTTCGGCAATGCGTTCCACCACCAGCGGCGATGGCGGATACGGGTTTTCGTTCGTGTTTAGCTTTACCAGCCCTTCTACCTTAGGCTGCTCACCCGGTTGATAAGGCTGAAGATCTAGCACACGTGGGCTAATAAAGGCTTCGGTCACTACAGTCATGCTTGCACTTCCAATCAAATTGTCATGTGACAATATAAATTATTGTACTGGTACAATAAAACAATACCACAACTTGGTTGAAATCATGACTATCACGACTTTCCTACAACACCTCGCCCCCATGCGCTTACTCACGCGTGGTGCGGGCTACTTGGCAGAAAGCCACACCCCTGCTATCGCACAACCCTTAATACGCGCCTTTATACGACAGCACCACATAGACCTAAGCGACGCCCTACGCAGTACGCCCATCGAATACCACAGCTTTAATGATTTCTTTACACGCAAACTGCACCCCGACGCTCGCCCCCTTGATAAAGCAGATTGGGTAAGCCCTGCCGATGGCATCGTGACCCAAGTGGGAACAATAGAAGCCACACAGTTAATCCACGCCAAGGGGCAACGTTATAGCGCGAGCAAACTCGTCGCGGACCCAGCCCTTGCTCACTACCTAGAAGGTGGGCATTTCACTACCGTTTACCTCAGCCCACGCGACTACCATCGCGTACATATGCCCTGCGCTGGACGCCTGCTGAGCATGTGTTATGTACCCGGAAAGCTCTATTCCGTTAGGCCAGATGTCGTGCAAGCCATAGACGGCCTACTCGCCCGCAACGAAAGGTTGATTTGCTGGTTTCAACACCCGCAATGCGGTATTTTCGTGATGGTATTGGTAGGTGCTGCCATCGTAGGCAGCATCCATACAAGGTGGCACGGCGTGGTCAACCCAGCAGGAAAAAGGCGCATTAAACGATGGTGGTATAGGGACGAAAACCCAAGCCTCTGTTTTGAACAAGGCGATGAAATGGGGCATTTTCAGTTGGGTTCTACCGTGGTGGTATTAATGCCTAAAGCCTCGGTCAGATGGGGGGAGGCATGGCAAGTAAACGGTACGGTGAAGCAAGGCCAAGCGCGGACTAACATGCACGCCTAACTACGATGTAGGCACATCACTCGTAACCAACTGCCCGTGATCCACAAACAAGGGCAGCTGTTCTTGCAACACCTGCAAAAATGCCTGCGCTGCTGCACTCAGTGGCTGACGACGCAACTGCAGCACCCCCAATAAACGCCGTAAGCTACTCCCCGCCACTGGCCTATACTCAAGGCCCTCACACGGTGCTGCATGCAGGGTAGAAAGTGGCAGTACGGCTACCCCTAACCCCGCCCGCACCATGCCAATCGCTGTCGATAAGTAGGCAACTTCGCACGCAATTTCTATGTCCACACCCTCGGCTTCTAAGGCTCGGTGTACAGACTGGCGCACGCTAGATCCCCTAGACGTCAGTACATGAGGGTACTGCGTTAACTGCTTAAGATTTGGACATTTCTGTTGCTGCAGCGGATGATCTGGGGGGAAGAACACCACCATTTGATCTTCCATCAAGGGTATGAAATGCAGCACTCGGTCCCTATTGCCCCAAGGCCCCAAGCCTATATCCACCTGCTCATCGCGCACCAATTTAATAATGCTATCGGCAGAAACATCATCAATTTGTATATCAATGCCGGGATAACGCTGCCTATACGTACGCATCACATCAGGCAACCAGGCTGCTGCAATAGACGGTAAGGACGCAATAGACAACCTACCGCTTTTCAGATCAGCAATATCTTGCCCCTGCTGCACTGCCCCATCAAACTCATCCAAAATGCGCTGCATGGCTGGAAGCAACCTACGCCCCGCTTCGGTAAGCGATACCTGTCGTCTGTCCCTATCAAACAAACGCGTACCCAACTCGTCTTCCAGTTGCTTGATTTGTACCGTGAGCGCAGGCTGAGACACATGCAACTGATTAGCTGCCTGCGTAAAACTGGAGTGTCTTGCCACGGCTAAAAACGCGCGTATGTGCCTAAAACCTTGCTTCATTTGAAAAACAAATCACAGAGATAATAAAAATTCAATTTTCTAATAATAACGTCAATCGTATGCTTGGGATACGTCCGCTTCACGCCTTGCGAGCCAAAAAGCGGTCTTAATCAAGAAGCCTGCTTGTAGTCAGGCCGTTATTATCAGGAGACTTCCTATGCTCGCTTTGCTTGGGCTATTGACTGTGCTGGTGCTGCTCGCCGGTATCATGAGTAACCGCCTCTCCCCCTTAGTGGCCTTAATCGCCATCCCAGTAGTCGCTGCATTAATTGGCGGTTTCGCCCCCGAAGTGGGCGGCTTTATGGTCAATGGCGTGAAGAATATTGCCCCCGTAGCGGGCATGTTTGTATTTGCCATTTTGTTCTTTGGTATTTTGACGGATGCCGGCACCTTAGACCCCATCATTAACCGTATCCTGAAAATCGTCGGCAACAACCCTGTGCGTATTGTGATGGGTACTGCTGTATTGGCCGCTATCGTGCACTTGGATGGCTCGGGCGCCGTCACCTTTATGGTGACTATTCCTGCCCTGCTTCCCCTATATGAGCGTTTAAACATAGATCAACGCATCTTGGCATGTGTAGTCGCGATGGCAGCGGGCGTAGGTAACATGCTGCCGTGGGGTGGCCCAGTATTGCGCGCCGCCGCCGCACTGGAAGTTCCTGTGATGGACTTATACCTACCTTTGCTACCCGTACAGCTAACCGGCTTTGCCTTTGTACTGCTGTGTGCATGGTGGTTGGGTAAACGGGCCGGTGCCTCGGTGGACTTTCAAAGCGTGGCTTCTGGCCATGCCACCGTAACCCCTACCCCTGACAGCAAAGAAGAAATCACGACAGACAACGACATACGTCGTCCCCATTTATTTTGGATCAATATTGCGCTAATCATTGTGGTGATTGGCACCATGATCTCTAGCCTGCTCGCACCTGTTGCATGTTTTATGCTGGGTACCATCGTTGCTTTGTTGATTAACTACCCTAACTCCAAACAGCAGCGCGAACGTATTGATGCGCACGCCAAAGCAGCGTTATTAATGGCTAGCGTGCTGTTTGCAGCGGGTGTATTCACCGGCATCATGAATGGCACAGGCATGCTTAACGCCATGGCCACCTTTGCCGCAGACCACATTCCGTCTAGCGCTGCCACGCATCTGCCTTTCTTATTGGGTTTGGTATCCACCCCATTAAGCCTGCTGTTTGACCCCGACTCCTTCTACTTCGGTGTGATGCCTGTGTTAGGCCAAGTGGTACAAGCGCATGGCGGCTCAGCCATTGAAGTGGCCTACGCCGCAGCCATGGGGCAAATGACCGTGGGCTTCCCTATCAGTCCCCTTACCCCTGCTACCTTCTTACTCGTAGGTTTGTGCAAAATCGAACTAGGTGCGCACCAACGCTTCACCTTACCCTTCTTAATGGCTACCTCGATTTTAATGACCTTCGTCGCAGTAGCCTTGGGTTTGTTCCCCTTTTAACGTGCGAGAGTATTTGTTATGACTAACGCCCACTCTTCTTATCTACGCTTAGGTTCTGGTGCTGGTTACTCTGGTGACCGCATCGACCCCGCAGTAGAACTGGCCCGCGATGGGCAGATTGATTATTTGATTTTTGAATGCTTGGCAGAACGTACTATTGCCTTAGCACAGCAAGAACGTCTGCATCACCCCGACAAAGGCTACGACCCTTTACTTACCGATCGCATGCAAAGCGTACTGCCCTTGATGTTTGACAGCACTGGGCAACGCCGCTTCAGAATCATTAGCAACATGGGGGCAGCCAACCCCATTGCCGCTGCCAAACAGGTCTGCAGCATTGCTAAATCGTTAGGCATAGATGGCCTAAACGTCGCTGCCGTTACCGGCGACGATGTACTAGAGCAACTACGCACCAGTAACGACCTGCTGGATAATGGTCAAACGCCGGCTCAATTGGGCAACAAACTGGTATCTGCCAACGCCTACTTAGGCGCAGCTGGTATCGTTGAGGCCATACACGCTGATGCCGATATTATCCTGACTGGCCGAGTCGCCGACCCCGCCCTATTCCTTGCGCCTTTACTAGCTGAATTTAAATGGGCTTGGGACGACTGGGCAAAACTAGGGACCGGCACATTGGTGGGCCATTTGTTGGAATGCGCTGGCCAAGTCAGTGGTGGCTACTTTGCTGACCCTGGTGTGAAAGACGTCAGCAACTTGGCAAGACTAGGTTTCCCTATTGCCCAAGTCTCTGCCGATGGCGATGTACTGATCACCAAAGTAAAAGGTTCTGGCGGCCAAATCACCGTACAAACCTGCACCGAACAACTGCTATACGAAATCCACGACCCCAGCCGTTACCTCACCCCTGACGTCATCGCCGATTTTTCTAAGGTACGCTTTAGCGAACAAGCCATTGATGAGATCGATGCAGAAGGAGCGACCGGCCAAGAAAAATCCGGCCTCTTTAAAGTGAGCGTAGGCTACTTAGACGGTTACCTAGGAGAAGGACAAATCTCGTACGGCGGCCCCAACGCCTTAGCACGCGCCACTCTCGCACGCGACATCGTGCTAGAACGCATCGCCATGTTAGGACTAGACGTTGAGGACCTACGCGCTGACCTAATCGGCATGAACTCCCTTTACGGCAATGCGCAACCACCTGCCACAACAGAGCCACAAGAGCTACGCCTACGCATTGCCGGCCGATGTGCCAACCCCGCCCACGCCAAACAGTTGGGCAATGAAGTTGAAGCCCTGTACACCAACGGCCCTGCCGGCGGTGGCGGCGCCAGTAAATCCACCCGCCAAGTGGTGGCTGTGGCATCCTTGCTGTGGCCCTCAGACCGTATACCTCATTCTGTGCACATGGAGACCGTGGCATGAAACTACACCAACTCGCCCACTCTCGCACGGGTGACAAAGGGGACACCTCGAACATCTCGGTGATCGCCTACGATGCCCGTGACTACGATTACTTATGCCAGCAACTTAGCCCTGAACGTGTACAAACACATCTGCAAGGCTTAATGCCGGAAGTACCGCCAGCAGAATGGCACATCACGCGCTATGAGCTGCCACAATTACAGGCGCTGAATTTTGTTATTTCTGGTGTGCTGCGCGGCGGCGTAACCCGATCTACAGCATTGGATGCGCATGGGAAGAGCTTGAGTAGTTTGATGTTGGATTTAGAACTAGGCGAGAAGTAGAAAGGGTGGCTTTATGCCACCTTTTTTGATTATGCAGCTTCTGCTACCAAGTTCATCACTAATCTCACCATTAAGTCTTTGGACTTTGGGTCACTTTCTGCAATCAAGAGAGTCAATGCGGTCAGTCCTTGCTCATTTAAGGTCAACCGCATACCTTCTTGACGCAAATACAATAAAAACAGAAAAGCTCCCGAGCGCTTATTACCATCCGAAAATGGATGGTTTTTGATTACAAAATACAGCAAGTGCGCAGCCCTTTCTTCTCTCGTTCTATACAGGGCATCACCAAACATCGTTTGTTCCAAATTACCCAGAATTGCGGCTAACCCGTCGCCTCTATCACGAGCAAACAGCACCGATGCTTCTCCACGAGAACGCAACTCCGCGCCCAGTGCATCTAAAGCACGCCTAGCCTCATCTACGCTAAGAATACCTCGTGCTGGCTGTGCTCCTGCAGGTAGACCCAATGCATTTTCATCGTAATCTTGCAGTAACCGCCACGTACGGGCATACCCCAAAATCAGACCAATAACCTCTTGCCCTATATCTGAAACCAAATGCTGACGTGTTAGCGTCTGCCCTAACAGCTCCACAGCCTGTTCTAACTCTGCTACCCCTCGCAATGCTAAACGATGCTCATTCAGACTGTAGCCTTGCGTCAGATGTTCTCGCAGGACTCGTGTGGCCCATTGACGGAAACGCGTAGCACGGCTGGAATTAACGCGATAACCAACAGAAATAATGGCGTCAAGGTTGTAGTACTCCACCTGATAGGTTTTCCCATCAGCAGCAGTAGTTGCATTTTTTGCAACTACTGCCTCACGTACCAACTCATCTGTCGCGAATATGTTTCTCAAGTGACGCGAAATCACTGATTTATCGCGTTCAAAAAGAATAGCAATCTGCTGAAGGCTCAGCCACAACGACTCCCCTTCCAACCTCACTTCTACAGCACTACTGTCACCGTCAAATATTATGATTTCACTCATACACTCAGCCCTTTACAGCATCGAACACTACCGCTACGTTAGTAGCGCTATCGTCCATTACCTGAATCACATAGTGTATAGCTCTCTACTATTAAAAAAACGATGTATGTATAGGCTATCCACCCACACATCCCTAGAGCAAAAAAAACCCGCATAAAGCGGGCTTTTTTCATCACACCGTAGAAGAAAACTCCTACTGCTGGTTAGTAATGCGATTACTTACCAGCCAATTCCTTGCGAACAATCTCAGCACCGGCACTAAGTGCATGCATTTTGCCGCGTGCTACGTGACGTGGCAGTGGTGCCATACCGCAGTTCGTTGCAGGGTACAGGTTTTCAGCATCTACAAATTGCAGTGCTTTGCGCAATGTGCTGGCCACTTCTTCTGGCGTTTCTACGTTGTTAGTGGCTACATCAATCGCCCCTACCATCACTTTCTTGCCACGAATCAGCTCAATCAAATCCATTGGCACGTGCGAGTTCTGGCATTCCAACGACACGATATCAATCTTAGATTGCTGCAATTTAGGGAAAGACTCTTCGTACTGACGCCACTCGGAACCTAGTGTTTTCTTCCAATCGGTATTGGCTTTAATGCCGTAGCCATAGCAAATATGCACGGCTGTTTCGCATTTCAGGCCTTCAATAGCGCGTTCCAAGGTAGCAATACCCCAGTCATTCACTTCATCAAAGAACACGTTAAAGGCAGGCTCATCGAACTGGATAATGTCTACACCAGCGGCTTCCAATTCTCTGGCTTCTTGGTTCAGAATCTTCGCAAATTCCCACGCCAGTTTTTCGCGGCTTTTGTAGTGGTTATCGTAAAGTGTGTCGATCATGGTCATAGGACCAGGCAATGCCCATTTAATAGGCTGCTTGGTCAACTGACGCAAGAACTTCGCATCTTCAACAAACACTGGTTTTGTTCGTGCTACAGCGCTAACCACAGTAGGTACGCTAGCATCGTAGCGATCACGAATACGCACAGTTTCGCGTTTTTCGAAGTCTACGCCACTTAAGTGTTCAATAAATGTAGTCACAAAGTGTTGGCGGGTTTGCTCGCCATCACTAATGATATCTATGCCTGCGTGTTCTTGCTCTTTGAGTGCCAGGCGTAAAGCATCTTCTTTACCTTCAACTAGGTCTTCGCCTTCTAAGCGCCAAGGGGACCAGAGCTTCTCTGGTTCGGCCAGCCAAGACGGTTTAGGCAAACTGCCAGCGGTACACGTGGGTAACAATTTTTTCATAAGTCTATATAGGATTTTTTGTAGTTAATTAAACAGCGTAACTCGCTGCCCATTGCTCAAGAATAGCTTTGTATGGCTTGATGAATTTTTCTTCCGTGAACTTACCTTGCTCAACTGCCAATTGACTACGCTCTTCTCTATCGTAAACAATTTGCGTGAAGGAGTGGTCCTGATTCGTCAAACGTGGCTGATAGACCTTTCCGGCTGCCGAGTTCGCGTTATAAATTTCAGGGCGGTAAATTCTCTGGAAGGTTTCCATCGTACTGATGGTACTGATTAGCTCAAGATTGGTGTAATCGTTAAGCAGATCACCACGGAAATAAAATGCAAACGGTGCCGCACTGTTTTTAGGCATAAAGTAACGTACCCTCAAGCCCATTTTGTCGAAATACTGGTCCGTAGACGAGAATTCGTCCTGTCGGTATTCCACGCCCAAAATAGGATGATGGTTTTCAGTGCGGTGGTAGGTTTTGCTGCTGGATACGCTTAGGCAGATAACGGGTGGCTTACTGAAATTCTCTTTATAAGTGGAAGAGTTCACAAAGGACTGGAACAGCTTGCCATGCAAATCACCAAAGCCCTCGGGCATGCTAAAGCCGTTTTTGTTTTTATTGTGCTCTAGCAGCAAGACGCTGAAATCATAGTCGCGTACGTAGGACGAGAAGTTGTTCCCCACAATGCCTTCAATACGTTGATTCGTTTTGTGATCAACAACATTGGTTTTTAGTATCTCAATCACCGGGAAGGCCGAGCCTTTACCTTCTACATCCAGATCAACCGAAACAATATCCAGCTCAACCGAGTAACGATCGCCGTTAGGATTATCCCAATCGGCCAAGTCATTGAAACGGTTATTCATCATTTTCAGGGTATTGAGCAAGTTCTCTTTTCTGCTCTCACCTCTAGCCAAGTTTGCGAAGTTGGTGGTGATACGCGTGTTATCAGAAGGATGATAGTTTTCATCAAACCTGATGCTCTTGATACTAAAGGCAAACTCTTTACTCATTTTATTCTTAAACCCTAATTTATTAACCAAACCCTGATTGGGTTTTATGCGTAATCATTGATTGAGTTAACGTGATTAATCTCATTGCGCTAGTCGTTGTACTCATTGTGTGATGTACAGTCGGACACTGCCTTCATCAGGCAAATGAAGAAGGAATAACATGCATTGTAGGAAAGCATTTCAATGAAGTAAAATGGCCTTATCTCAACAATCCATGAATATTATTCATACCATGTTAGAACGCATACATCTCGCCATCGTCCAGCAGGTAGAACAGCAAGGCTCCTTAACCGCCGCAGCGGGCGTGCTGCATGTGACCCAGTCGGCACTAAGCCACAGCATGCGGAAGCTAGAACAGCAATTAGGCACTGAAATTTGGCGGCGTGAAGGCCGCAGCCTACAGCTCACACAAGCAGGCCAATACTTGCTGGCCGTGGCCAATCGTGTGTTGCCACAACTAGATTTAGCCGAAGAACGGTTGCAACAGTTTGCCCAAGGTGAGCGCGGATCCCTACGCATAGGCATGGAATGCCACCCCTGCTATCAGTGGCTGCTGAAAATCGTCGCCCCCTACCTAAGCGCCTGGCCCGACGTGGATGTGGATGTCAAACAGAAATTTCAATTTAGCGGCATTGGTGCGCTCTATGGTTATGAGGTGGACCTTCTCGTCACGCCCGACCCTATCTATAAACCGGGCCTCACCTTTGAGCCCGTGTTCGACTACGAACAGGTGCTGGTGGTTGCTAAAGGCCACAAACTCGCCAACGAAAGCTATGTGAAACCGCACCACATCACTAAAGAAGTACTGATTACCTACCCCGTTGACGTAGATCGTCTTGATATCTACAACCACTTTTTACTGCCTGCTGGCGTTACCCCTAAACGTCATAAAACCATAGAAACTACCGACATCATGCTGCAAATGGTGGCCAGTGGCCGCGGTGTAGCCGCCCTACCTCGCTGGTTAGTAGAGGAATACGCAGAAAAACTGGACATTGCACCGGTGCGTTTGGGGCCTAAAGGCATTGCTAAGCACATTTTCTTAGGAGCACGTGAGACGGACGTTAACATTGACTATGTGCGGGCATTTATTGCATTAGCGCACGGACCAGCCCCGCTGGTTAACTAGCCTAAACAGGCGAATTGATGGTACAAAACTGCCCATCTGCTCTTAACAACTCCACACCTACGCTCTACGCCCCTTTATGCACATTAACAGCCAAGAATTCCCCCGTGTCTGGATCTCAAACACACCGCCCTCCAACTGGCAACCCGCCATTGAAGGCTTAGTACATCAAGGTAGGCCTTTTGTTCTACTAACACGCGACGTACCTGGCACAGGTCCAGAAGAATCAACAGATCAAAAAGCCTTTGCGCAATGGATAAAAGACAATCGCAGTAACTTGAGCAAGTGCTGTGCTGCCAGCTTAATTGTGGTGAACAACCCTATACTCGCTTTTTCCTTAGGCTTTGTTGTAGGGCCTATAAGTAAAAAATTGGGTTTTCCTGTGCATGTAGTACAAGAAAGTGACATAGACGAAAAAGTTGCCGAGTGTTTAGCAAACAGTATCCAAACAGAAAACACCTAAAAATAACCCAGCCTGCAACTTTATGCAGGCTGGGCAGTCTTAGTAGAGTCTGTTTTTACCCTTGCAGTAATACCGTTGACTCTACCTATACTTTCATCAGAACCACCTCCGGTATTAACCGGCCCACTCCTGCGTCGCCTAGAACCACAGCGTTTGGTGTTATGGCTGATAGGCAGTGAGCCTTTATCGTTAAGCCTTTTGCTAGAGCCTACCGACGCTGCCTCACAGCGTATTCCTCTAGACACCACACACTGCCGTATCGTGCCTATAGGCCTGCACGCCTACATACATTTGATAGAGGTAGTGCTGGATACTCCCCTGCCCAGCGAAACAGTCATTCACTATGATCTGATCGCGCGTACCTCCACTGGGCAAGAACAAGGCATAGCCAACTGGGCCCCTCACCTGCTGCACCATAACCAGTCGTTACCCAGTTTTGTGCTGTCCAGCCGCACCGACAACATTATGTTCGGCTCCTGCAGAAAACCACATCACACGTCACGCGACGGTTTAGCCCACGCCGATAGCGTCTTAGGCCCACACATAGACGAACCGCAGGCTAGGCCTGCGCTGTTAATGCTAAGCGGTGACCAAATCTATGCCGATGATGTCGCAGGCCCCATGCTGGCCGCCATACATGCGTTGATTCAACGCTTAGGTTTGTTTGGAGAGTATTTAGACGGTGCCGTCGTTGCCGATAGTGAATCCCTCTACAAGCACCCTGCCAGCTACTACCAGCGCGCAGACCTGCTGCCCGCTTTTAAGTCTAATGAAGACCTGCGTGAACGTTTTTTTGGTGGCGTAGAAAAACCCATTTTCACGACAACCAGCGCCCATAATCACCTTGTCACGCTCGCCGAAGTGCTCGCGATGTACATGCTAGTCTGGTCACCCATCGCGTGGCAGATCATTCCCGAAGCCAAAGCACCCACACTCACGCCCAAACAGCAGCAACGATGGGAACAAGAAACACAGGCTCTAGAGGGTTTTAGGCAAGAACTGCCCCATGCCGCACGCCTTTTAGCACACGTACAGACCTTGATGATCTTTGATGACCACGACATCACTGACGACTGGAATCTGTCCGCCAAATGGGAAAGCACTGCCTACGGCCACCCCTTTTCGCGACGAATTGTAGGTAATGCATTAGTGGCCTATATGCTGTGCCAAGGCTGGGGCAATAGGCCCGAGGTCTTCCATCACGTAGTGGATGAGATCACTGCATGGACAAGCACCACGGATGAACACAACAGGCTGGAACCCCACGCTCAAGATGCCATCATCACGCAATTGCTAGCCTTCCAACAATGGGATTACGTGCTGCGCACCCAACCTACGCTGATTGTGTTGGACACTCGCACACGACGCTGGCACAGACGCCGCTTACCCAGCCGGCCTTCAGGTTTGATGGATTGGGAGTCCTTAATTGAACTACAGCATGAACTGTTGGACGAGCGTTCGGCGATTATTGTGTCGCCCACCCCCATGTTTGGCGTCAAACTCATTGAGGTAATACAAAGCCTCTGCACCTACGCAGGCTTTGCGCTAACAGTAGATGCCGAAAACTGGATGGCGCACCCTGGGGCCGCCAATACCATGCTTAACATTTTTAGGCATTCACGTACCCCCGGTAACTACGTCATTTTATCGGGCGACGTGCACTACTCCTTTGCCTACGACGTTAAAGTACGCCACAGCAAGCAAGTCCCCCACATCTGGCAGATCACCAGCAGCGGCATTAAAAATGAATTCCCACGCAAGCTATTAGACTGGTTAGATAGACTAAACCGCTGGCTGTACTCGCCACGTTCACCCCTGAATTGGTTTACCCAACGCCGTGACTTAATCATCACCCCACGACTACCTGATCAGCGTAAACGTGGTGAACGCGTGTGGAATGGTTCAGGAATAGGCCAAATCTGGCTGGACGAGCAAGGCCGCCCAGCACGGATTGTGCAGCACAATGCTGATGGGTCGCCTGCTACGGAGTTTTTGCCGACTGAAATAGAAGCTCAAGTTGTCACTGACAAGGGGCAAGTAGAGCACCGTCGAGCATAAACCTACTGCCCAACTACAGAGCTAACATAGGTAGCAATAGCATCTCGCTCTTCGTCAGTTAAGCTCTCTGCGAAAGAAGGCATAGCCCCCATACCTTCTTGCATCACTTTGAGTATCTGCTCCTTGGAAGGTTGCAACTCATCCAAATCTGGGCCAATTGCCCCAGCAGAGCCTGCATCTGCCAAGGTATGGCACACGGCACAGGCAATGGGTTTTGCCCCCGCCGTAAACAAAGTCTTACCCTCTTCATCGGCCTGAGCGTGGCCAGAAACTGCCAGCAAACACACAACAACAGCAAGATACTTCGTCATGATTCTCTTCCAAGTCCGCCCCTATCCCTAGGGGCGGCTACAACATTTCAGACTTAAACAACAGTGATAGGCAGCATGTGATCATGCCAGCTATTGTTTAAATAGCCGTGACTATTAGGCATACGCTCTTCTGGTTGAACCGTGCCCGCTTCGCTGGTTGCTCGACTAGCAATCTCGTACTGGCCAGGCTGTAGATCCACGCCCACCACAAATTGACGCCACGCATACTTGCCTAGATCTGGCCCCACAAAGCTGGCCATCACCCAGTTCTTGCCGCCGTCCACCGATACTTCTACTTGTTTAACGGCTGTCATGCCACCAAAGGCCAAACCTTGAACCTGAAGCTTACCTGCGTTGACCACTTCGCCTGTTTCACCATTCGGGCTGGTAATCCACGACTTCACCGGCATTTCCCATACCGATTCCTGATTGGCATTAGTTTTTTCACCTAAAGGTGTAAGGCGGTAGCTATTTTGCTGAATATTGGCTGCCGACTGATCCTTGGCAAAGGCCAATTGCTTAATGTACTTAACGTTATTCACGCCCGTGTAACCGGGCACCACCAACCGCAACGGACCGCCGTGAGCCAAAGGAATAGGCTCACCATTAATTTCCCACGCTAGAATCGCGTCATCAATGGCCTCTATAGGGATTGAGCGCTCAACCATGATGGCATTTGGATCCAATCCCGCAGGAATTTCTTCCCCCCCTGTTCCTGTCATGTATTTAGCACCAGCCTCTGCACCGCCCATGGCTTCCAGAACAGTCTTAACCGGCACCCCTGAAAACACCACACACCCCGCTGCGCCCACAGTCCATTTAGTACCGCTGGGGTTTTCAGGGAAGTAAGCTCGACCATTTCCGGAACATTGCAATACCATAGGTACCGCTACGAGCCCCAAACGCTTAAGTTCGGCCACTGTCATTTCTTTGGGATCATTAACACCTTTAATAGACAGCACCCACGCATCGGGGTCAGCCACGATCTGCTCGGGTGGAGGTGCCACGTTATTGCGCACAAAGAGGCGATCTAGTGGGGTGATCAAACCCGATCCAAAAGCGCTACGTTTAGTTTCTATGGTATTGGCACTATGCACGATCAGACTGTCTGCGTGCTTCCATGCCGCATAAGCCGGTAATGCTTTGTCTTTGGCCTTATCTTGGGCCAATGCTGCCGACAGAGGTGTCAGGCTAGCAGTACCTGCCAAAGCGATAACTCCGCCCGTGGATACGAGCATACGCCGGCGAGAAAGATTGCTGGGTTCCATTGCCACCTCCATATTTTTATAGATAAGTTTTTATTCTAGGGAAGCAAAATCCTTATAACTACAATCTATAACCCTGATATATAACGCTTTATCAGATATTAAACACCACCACTCCATCAGACAAAAACCGAAGATATATACGTCTCAACGCCATAAAAAAGCCCGCATAAAGCGGGCTTTTTTCTCCTAAGGCACCAAACATCAGACACCTTAGATAGACAAACTCAATAGTTAATTCATTAACCAACCAATTTTTCGTGCACCATGCTGTGCTCAAGCACATTACCTGCCGCATCCATCACACGCATCGCATCGGCAGAAATCTCGTCAATCACTACCACTTTGCCATCTACCAGACCAAGCTCAATCTTCATGTCGATCAGGGTTAGGCCTTTGCTAGCCAAATCAGCTTCAACAATACGGCATACGCGGCGCGTAATGTCTTTAGCTTGTGCCAGATGTTCGGTGCTAACCAAACCAATCGCTACGATAGCGTCATCGTTGATCAGAGGATCGCCGCGCTCATCGTCTTTAACAGTGATCTCTACCAAGTAATCGAGCTTTTGCTCGGTGTTGCGAATGTACTGCTTGTAGCGACGGATGAAACTGCCCCAAGGTCTAGTACGGCACACAAACTCTAGGCCGCCTGCGCCGTTCAGGTCTTTACCCAATGGCTCAGCACGACGAACTTCCATGGTGCCTTTTTCAAGGTCCAGGCTCACCATGTGTGTGGCGATGTCAGCAGCGTGCAAACGCGTAAAGAAATAATCAGTCATCGCGAGGGACTTACGGCCCTTACCTTCTACCTGACCAATAACGGTGTTTGCACCGGGATCAATCACACCGTTCTCGCCGGTTACATCATCCTTGAAAACAAGGAGAACATTATTGTTCGGCAAGAGGTATAAATCTTTGGTTTTTCCGGAATAGATTTTTTCGTTGCTGCTCATCAATTTGCTCGCTGGTGATCCCACTATCTCGTTACTAGGCAGTCTAGGTGCACCTGTTACAGCGCCCTGCACCCTGTCACTGACTCTAGACAACCTATAGTTTAACAAAAAACCACCGCAGCATCAGCGTTACACTTCCCCCAGCCACCCACTTTTTGCAGAAACAAAACGTTTTGACCTAACGCATACCAACACCAAAAATTACAGTTCTTACGGATTAATCACGACTTTTATCTTTAGATATCAAAGCACTCTAGACGGTTGATCACTACAATCGTATGATTACCCCCATTTCATCAGAAATCCGATTTTAATTTAAAACTCAACTAAAAACTCAAAAAACCAATCAGCCATGAATGAAAAACATAAACTCTCAATAAGAAAAAGAATAGTATTAATAAAAATAGTATTCAGTAGTTTATTATTTATTTTTACGACCACACCAAGTCATGCTTCTTGCTGGGCTCCAAACTGCTACGGCGCCGTAGGATTTGATAAAAACACAGGTCAAACATCCTACGCTACTGACTATCCAACAGAGTATCAGGCTAGAGAAGTACTGCAGAAGGATTGCCCTGGCTGCACCTATCTCACATTTAATAATGCCTGCGGTGCTATTGTGTTTTCTGAGAAGCACAATTTCACGTTGACGTTCTACGGTTCCTATGAAAGGGACCTAACAGCACATGCGATAGGTGAATGCCGAACAAAAATCAATGATATAGGCTTAAATGAAACTCGAAATGACAGACGTCGATCTAGGGTACGTAGCAATGCGGAGTCTGATTGCAAAATTGCCGTTTTAGCGTGCACCTACAGAGTTTACTAAATATAAAACCCATTAAAAATTTAGCGATTATTAAGAAATGCTTAAGAAACTTAAACCAAAAATACTATTATTTATACTTCCTATTGCGATAACTGGGTGTGCTACCACAGACTTTACTGATCTTCTGGGTTTATCCAGCACGCCAGAAAGCTCTCCATTTGAACCCGCTGACTATAGACAGTACGGTAAACCAATCACTTGTTCTGAAATAGGAAGTGCCATATCCAAGGCTTACCAACTTAAAACCAAGGGTAAGAACAAAGAGGATATATACTGGGAAATCACCCCTGAAGACAGCTCCTATGTGCAGCAGGATATTTATACTATTCTGATTGAAACAGGAATGTCAGCTGATCAGAAGACACACAAATTATTCACGCAGGCCTGCCAACAAAATCTCGAAACCTATCAATCTATATTTGATGGAACATCCAAAGATTTATACACCCGAGTAGATCTACTTTACTCCACTGCTTATGGCATAGAACTAAAAGCGTACCGCGCTAGTCTATCAACCAGTTTTAGAGCAGCTAGATACTACTACGGTAGATCAAAGATGGATATAAAACGTGATTTTGTAAATGCTGAAAGCCGAGGTGGCCTAGATAACGTTAGTGATGAAATCAATAAACTTGTGTACGAAGAACTAATAGAAATTCTATACAAACCAGAATTCATTGATGCCTCAAGACACCCAAATAAAATAATGCCATCACTAGATAGTGTTAGGACGCAAATGGCACCTGAGCTTATATTGAGAGTCGTAAGATAAAAATCAATCATAGAAGATCTACATTTATATATGAACTGGTTTCAATAAACCTCATATATAAAACTATGTATTGACTACACTCTACATACCTTCCGCCTGAGCCATCCTGTGTGATGGTTCAGGCTGCCAGCCACCTCCAAACGCACGAAATAAGCTCACAGCAGCCAATAAACGTTCAGCCTGGCACCGTGCAATAGCATCCTGAACAGCATAGAGTGAACGCTGCGCGTCCAGCAACGTCAGTACTGTTTCCGCCCCCTCTTTGTAGCGTGTCTGAGCCAAAGAAAAAGCACGGTTTGCCTGACTTAACACATCATTTTGTGCCTCCCATTGCTGCTGAGTGCCCGCCACCGCATCCAGCGACATCTGTACATCAGCAAACCCGTGAAGAATGGCTTGACGGTAGTGTGCAAGCACTTGCTGACGCTGCGCCTCTGCAACGTCGTACCCCGCCTCCAAACGTCCTGCAGTGAAGATAGGAGCAAGCAGACCGCCCGCTACCGAATAGACTGGATTAGCGAGCATATGTGATAACTCTCCATCAACGCCACCCACTTTCGCCGAAAGCATCAAGCTAGGGAACATTGCCGCACGCGCGGCAGCAACATTGCCATCCGCCGCCAGTAACCGCGCTTCGGCTGCCTTAATATCGGGTCGTTGCACCATTAGCTCAGATGGCACCCCCATGTCCAGCGTGGGTAGGTTCAACGCCATCAGATCCATCGCGGTAGTGTCAGGCTTCGTGGTTGTACCCAGCCATAATGCCAGCAACACTTCAGCCTGTGCCGCCTGCTGGCGTAGTAACGCAATACTCACTCGTCGATTCGCCACCAGCGTTTCTTGTTGCGCCAGCGCCAGTGGTGACTCTACACCTTCTTGTACGCGTGCACGCACCAGCGCTAACACGCGCTGTGCGCTGTCCAAGTCAGACACGGCAATAGCAAGCTGCTGCCGCAAACTTTGCATCGTTATCCATGCGGTTGCTGTCTCGGCGCTCACCGTCAACGCCACCGTCGTAGCATCCAGCTCACTAGCCATCGCACTGAACACCGCCGACTCACGTTCGGCCTGTAAACCACCCCACAGATCCACCTCATAACTGGCCGTTAAACCCAGTGCAAAGTTTGTTCCAGCCGTTGCTGCTTGCCCACCCACACGCGCTTGACGTGAAGCATCTAGGTTAGCGGATACAGTAGGCCAACGTGATGCCCCCACCATACGTGCCATCGCCCACGCCTGCTCTAGCCGTGCGGCAGAAGCCGCAACATCTTGATTATTTGCCAATGCCTGCTCTACCACCATCGCCAACTCTGGGCTACCGAATTGTTCCCACCAATTCTGGGAAAACGATGGACGTACACGCTCGCTATGTTGAGGCGTCGGCACCCTATGCCATTGCTCCGGCAACACGGGTAAGGTGTGATCCGCAGCCGGTGGAACGGCACACCCCGCCAACAAGATGGAAGCAGCAATAAGCGAATAGCAGAAAGACGAAACCCGCATGTTACTCCCCCGCCAACGCCACAACAGGATCTAGCTTCGCTGCCTGACGCGCAGGCATGATGCCAAAGATCACGCCCGTTCCCAACGCGCAGAAAAACGCCACCAACATGGCTCGCACAGAGAAAATCACCGGCACACTCCACAACATCAATAACGCACCTATTGCCAGCCCAATGACGACACCCGCCACGCCACCAGTACAAGAAACCACCACCGCCTCGCTCAAAAACTGTAGACGTATGTCACGCTGACGTCCGCCTGTTGCCATGCGAATACCGATTTCTCGCGTGCGCTCTTTCACCGACATCAACATGATATTCATCACCCCAAGCCCGCCCACCACCAACGATATACCGGCAATCAACGCCAGCAGCATCGTTTGCTGTCGCATGACTTCTTTTTTGCCCTGCACCACTGCCGCACTATTGCTCACTCGAAAATCGTCTGCCCGCCTAGTCTGACGCATCACATGCTCTATATCTTTTACCGTCTGATCCAAGGCGTCTAAATCGTCCACCACCACAGAAACGTAGCTCAACTGAGGCTTACCAAAGATACGCTGACTGGCAGTGGAATACGGTACTAGCACCAGATCGTCGTCATGACTGCTACCACTGACCAATCCCTTTTCTGCTAGCTCACCAATGACCCGCAACGGCGTGTTATTCAGCAATAAGTATTGGCCAATGACATCCTGCGGGAGCACATCGGGAAACAATCGCTCCCTAGCCACTTTTCCTAATACCACCACTGGCGCAAGTGCCTCGTCGTCTTCGGGCGTAAAGAACACCCCATATTGAACGTCCCAATTCAATACCACGGGAGCATCAGCGGTGACGCTCCACACGTCTGTGGCGAAGGTTTCCCCACCCGTTCGCAGCAACGCCGACTCTGCCAGATAGGGCATCGCAATGCGTACGTTGGCGACTTGCTCCAACACCTTCGCATCCCGTTCGTAAAACACGCCTCGCAAACCCGTTGTCGCATCCACATCTGGGCCTACGTACATACGGTGTGTTCCCCAAAGGGCAATCTGTTGCAGCAGTTTCTCGTTATTGCCTTGCCCCACAGCGACCAACACAATCACCGAGGCCACGCCGATAATGAAGCTCAACAACGTCAGGAAGGTACGAAAACGACTCACCCAAAGGGCACGCCATGCGCTAGATAAGGTTGTTCCTATATCTTGCAACCATGATGCCGACAGTACTGGTGCTCCGGTTTCTATGCCGCCAAATGGCACACATGACAGTGAATCAATAGCCTCAGCCCTTCCCGCTGCGGCCAGACTATGTTGGTCTGGCCTCGTTAGCTGAACAGTATCTTCAACAATCTCACCATCGCTAATGCGCACGATACGCTGCGCCTGCGCTGCCACCTTATCATCGTGAGTGATCAGAATCACGGTATGGCCCGCATCGGCCAGCTCATTCAGCAACACCATCACTTGTGCACCGCTACGGCTGTCTAAGGCCCCCGTGGGTTCGTCGGCCAGTATCACCTGACCACCATTCATCAAGGCTCGCGCAATAGACACACGTTGCTGCTGTCCGCCAGAAAGCTGCTGGGGCCTATACGTCGTTTTGTCGGCCAACCCCAGTAATGTCAGCAGCCCTACTGCTCGTTCTTCTCGTGCGTGCGCTGGCACACCGGCATACACAGCCGGCATCTGCACATTGTGTAGCACATCCAATGTAGGGATCAGGTGATAGCCCTGAAACACAAAGCCAAAGGCCTCGCGGCGTAACCCAGCCAGCTCATCGGCTGACATCTGCGACACATCACGCCCCAGAAAACAGTAGCTACCTGAGCTGGGCTTATCCAAGCACCCCAGAATGTTCATGAGGGTAGATTTCCCCGAGCCCGATGCACCGACAATCGCCACAAACTCTCCGGCCTGTATGGTCAACGAAATCCCGTGTAAAACCTCCACCGCCGGAGAACCATCTTTGCCGCCGTACTGCTTGCGGATGTCGCTCAGTGCTATGAGTGCAGCCCTCGCCGTCGTATCACTCACCATCGCAACCTCTTAGCGCCGCTTTCCTCGGTGACGCGCATCACCAGCTCATCACCTTCTTCCAAGCCAGACACCACTTCGGCATGCAATCGGTCTTTCATACCGATGTTGACCAAGCGGGTTTGTAAATTATCACTTCCCGTCCAGACTTGAGTTGTAAACACGCCTTGATCTGCGGTAGCCCGCAGCGCCGCTAAAGGCGCAAGTAATACACTCTGCGCACTAGCTTCAACGAAAAACACGCGAGCGCTCATCTGCGGCATCAAACTGCCGTCGGCATTGTCCACATCAAATAAGGCTGTATAGCTCACCGCCTTACTGGCAGACGCCCCCTCTACACTGCTTTCCCCACTTTTAACAGGCGGCGCAGGCAGCACCTGACGCAGCTCACTTTCCCAACGACGAGACTCCCCATTTGCATCCAGCAAACCTAGCGTCATGAAATACACAGGCATAGTAGGCTTCAACCTGCCTACATCGGCCTCTGATGCTTCTGTCCAGACAGTCATACTGGTCAAATCCGCTAAGCGCAACAAATTAGGGGTCTGATACGTAGCATTAAGCGTCTGACCTTCACGCGCCTCTAGCGTAATAATCGTGCCGTCCATAGGCGCATAAATACGGGTATAGCCCAACAACGCCTCATTTCCTTCCAGCGTAGACTGCGCACCGGCGATCTGCGCCGTTAAGCTAGCAACACGTGCTTGGGTGATACGTACGTGGGCTTGTGCTTCTTGCAGCAGCTCTATACTGGTGGCCTCTTGTCGTTGCAAGCGCTGTTGACGAGCCGACTTAAAGGTCGCCAACTCCAGCTCTGCCTCCTGTTCAGCTAACTGGGCGCGCAGGCTGTCCAGTGTGGCGCGGTTAGCATTGACCGTCGCCATCTGCACAGTAGGGTCAATTTCCAACAACAAATCGCCTTTGGACACGGTATCACCCACCTCCACAGCAATACGCTTAATCTGGCCAGACACTTGAGCCCCCACATCTACATAACGGTGTGGCTGTATGGTCCCTAAGGCTGTGACAGACAGCTCTAGGCTGCCGCGTCGCACCGGCTCGGTTTCAATAGTCAGCTCGGTGCGCCACAACGTTCGCCAGAACAACAGCAACAACAAGCCCAGGGCAAGCGCCGTCAGCAGGCGACGCGCCGTGCGACGAGAAGGTATACCCATTTACATCATGCTCCATCAAATATCGTGTAAAGCTCAAGTGCTTGGTACCGCAGCACCCAATAAACGGGCGACAGTAAACTGCCGCCCTTTTGGCTAACTCACCATCGCTGTGTCGTAGAAGGTTTAACGCCCTACTACGTTCACAGTGCTTCTAGATCTATACGCACCACTTGCTCTAGACCCTCTGGCTGCTTCACACTGACATACAGTTTTTTCCCATCCGGCGTCACAGCGATGCTGTTGGGGTAAACGGGCAACGTGATGCTGTGCTTAATGGTGTAGCTTGTCGCGTCAATCACACTTAACGTGCCGCTTTCTCGACTCGCCACATACACTTCATCGCGAATAGCGTTATAGCGAATCCCTACCGGTGTTTCGCCCGTAGGAATGGTGTGCAAGATGGCGCCTGTTTTCATATCAAACACCAAGGTGCCTTCGCCATTATTCAACTGGTTTGCAAACAGTCGCTCGCCCTTGCTATCCAACGCGGTGTTGACCAGAAAACGTCGTTTGCCATCACTAGGCTGCAGTTTTTCAGGAATACGGTTTTCGCCAACCTGCTCCCAACTCTGCGTATCAAACACGGCATAAGCCGCCGTACCGCTGACGAACAACTTGTGATTTGCCGCATCCAAGGTCAAACCAGCCGTAGGGGCATCCATGCCGTGAAGAATACGACTGGTTGAGAAGTTCTTACCGTCTATCACCCAGATAAAACCGCCATCCGTCACACCGCTAACAATGATTTCGTTAGCCGCTTCATCCACCACAATCTGACGTGTATGCACAGCCTTGCCTTTAGCATTATTCACGCCATGGCGCAGGGTTCCCTTAACCTCCCCCGTAGACGCATTGATCGCTGTCACGGCACCATCAAGCGTATGGCCGGCGTAAAGCGTATTGCTACGTGTATCCAGTGCTAGCGCAAAAGGTTTTAGTGGCAAATTGATTTGTCGCTGCACAGCCAACGTGTCGGGATCCAGTTGATAAATAACACCGCCCCCATCGCTAGAAAAATCAGTGACACTGGCAACGAAAACGGCATTAGACACTGGGCTATACACTAACTCGTACAGCCCTTCCGCAATCGCTTGTCGCAAGACAGGCCCTGACACCGGTGCAGAGACTACAGAAGGTGCCGCATTTTGTTTTTCTGACGGTTGTGCTGTACAACCCAGAACAAACAACGGGAGCAGAGCTGCAGGAAGGTAACGCATACCACGCGTTAACAGCGTAGATTTCTTAGACATACAAACCTTTTAGTAAAGTTAATTCAAAGCAAAATGCAGAAGATACCTGCTGCGCTTAATACTTCCAGCGCAGATTCAACATCACGCTACGCGGCGCACCATAGAAGTTACCGAAGCCTGCCGAGCCCACCTGACGCAAGTAAGTGCGATCAAACACGTTGTCTACCAGTAAGTCCACATTCCAATGGGGACTGATCTGATAGCCCACTTTGGCCGCTACAGTGGCATAGCCCCCTTGGGTATAGATGCCGTTATAGGTATCACTTTGCAGATTCAGGCCAGCACCCACCGTCCAACCTTTCAGCGCACCGTCTAGCACTTTGCTGTTGAAGCGATACTGGGTCCACAGTTTGACCATATGCACCGGCACTCTTGAATCCAGTGGCGTGCCCACCTTAGCCGCATTGGAGTCTTTGACTATTTTTGAGCGATTCCAGGTGTAGCTGGCGCTAATATCCCAGCCCGGTGTTGGACTACCCATCACCTCTAGCTCTATCCCCTTGCTTCTCACCTTACCGGCGCTGAGATAGCACGTACCGGTGCTCGTACCACCGCAGCCCACATGCTCGTCGTCCACCATCGCACGGTTCTTATCCTCCAGATAGAAAAACGCGAGAGTAGCATTCAGCTTGCCATCCATGAACTCGCCTTTCAGGCCAGTTTCGGCCTGCCAGCCCACGCGAGGGTCCAGTATGTTGCCCGAATAATCAAAGTTAGTTTGTGGTACGAAGGTATCCGCATAGCTGGCATACCACGTCATATCGGGGTGGAAGTCCCACACCAAGCCGCCATAAGGGGTGAACTCATTGCTGGCTTTGGCATTACTAGTTTTCCAGCTAGTCTGCGCAGGCCACGTGGTTCTACTTTTACTGGAATAATCCGTCCAGCGACTACCCAGTACCAGTCTGAAATCATCGGTGATGCTAAAACGAGCCGCCGCATACAAGCCCGATTGCTTGGTGATGGTCTGACTACGATCGGTAGGTGAACCAAACTCGTAGGAGCCATGATCATCCAACACATAATGCGGTGCTGGAGAGGTATAGGCTTGGCCTGAACGATAGTCACGCTGAGAGATGTTGTACCCAAGGGTCAACTCGTGCGTCTGCCCTAACAACTCAAACGGGCCACTCGCGCTTAGGTCTGCACCTTGAAAGATGCGAGACTCATCCAAATACCCCAAACTACCGCCACTGGATAAGCCCGTTTTCTCATCAATCCGTGTATTGAAAAATGAATATTGCTCTATATTCACTCTGCCGTAGTTATAGATCAGTTTGGTTTCCCAACCATTATCAAAACGGTGGGTTAAATCGGCAGATAACTCGGGGCTCTCTCTGGTCGACGGTTTATCAGACCCCACAAAAGAGTCGCGACCCGGTAACTCACCATTCATGTAACGAGGCAATCCCCAGTTCACGATGGTTTTCTGATATCCATAGGTACCTGTCAGACCCAGCGTTGTATTAGGCGTCAGGTCATACTCAATTGCCCCATAGAGCAAGGTATAGCGGTTATACCAAGTCTCATAAAACGTGTCTTTGTCATCGTGGGACAAGACCCCGCGAGCACGTAATCGCCCACCTTCCGTCAGCGGGCCGCTAACATCCATCTCAACGCCCTTATTGCTCCATGACCCGGCACGCGCCGCGCCTGAAAAAGCAAACTCTTTAAGCGGTCGTTTACGCACGTAATTGATCGTGCCGCCAGGCTCACCGCTACCCGACAATAGCGCAGAAGGCCCACGCAGCACTTCTAGCCTATCGTATTGTGCGATAGTGCTGTTGCCCGTTCCTCCGGTATAACTACTTTGTATAGGCACACCATCCGCTTGAACGTTAGCAGCAAAGCCTCGGATGCTGGCAGCCTCTTGGCCTTCATAGCCCGACAGCGTCACCCCTGTTACTTGCCTAAGGGCATCAGCCGAGGTGGTCCACCCTCTGTCTTCAATCTGCTGGCGAGTCATTACCGACACAGACTGTGGGATTTCTCGTAGCGACGTCACGCCCCTAAACATGGTGACAGCATCCGTCGCATACGAACCGCTACCATCGGTCTCAGCACCTCTGTTTCCAACAACGGACACGGGTGCTAGCTGTGTTGCCTCTGCTGTAGCTGACAAAATGACATTTTTGCCATCTCGCCTATATTGCACTGACGTCCCTTGCAGCAAACGCTGTAGCGCCTGCTCGGGAGTCATCATCCCCTGTACGGGTGGAGCCTGTATGCCTGCCACCACTTGCTGCATATAGAAAAACTGCAGATCAGTCTGCCGCCCTAACTGAATCAGCGAATCATCCAAAGGCTGCGCGGGAAGGTTAATTTGTACGACCGCTTCCTGTGCATGCACACTCATGGGCATACTCAAAGAAAAAGTGCCCATTACGGCCATGGCTGTCAGGTTGAGACACAACGCAGAGCGGGAAGCCAGCCGTCTGCTAGCAGAGTGAAATGGACGGTTGTCCATGGTCGGTTCATCCTTCAAGAAAAAAGACTGCTGAAAAGCGTCTAACCCTTTGGCCAAAGGTAGATTGCATGAATACATAAAATGCTCGCCAAAGAAGCGGCATCTTCATGAGTAAAGCGCTTTAGCTACGTCTTCTCCTGAATGCATTTCTAAATATAAATTGTAACTATTCACAATTCTAAGAAATAAGCCCACCCCAGCGGCGTGAGAACACCTCGCCGATCTGCAAAGATAGGAAAAAAGGAAGGAATGAAGGAGGTGCCCTATAACTTTAAAAACCTATAGGGACAGAAGCTGCTACCGAGCTAGGATATCTATCACACTACCGTCAGAACGTGGCTGCACTGTGACCGGCGCAAAGTGCGGCAATGCAGCTAAGAAAGACTCTGGGTCGTCGATACTAAACACACCCGAAACACGCAACTCACCTATACGAGCATCACGCACCTGCATACGTTGCTTGCTGTAGCGGTTCAGCTCCTGAATGGCCTTCGCCAACGGCGTGCCCTTAAAGACAACCTTGCCCTCACGCCACGCTACAGCGCTTTCAACATCTGCACCTTTGCCCGAGGTCAGTTCGCCAGACAGTGAAAGGCGCGCCACATCGTCCGATTTCAGCATCGCGGTTTGCCGATGCCACCACGGGCCCGCACTGACCTCTACCGAACCCTGCAAGACATCAACTGAGAATGCTTGCTCAATACGGCGCACATTGAATTGCGTACCCGTCACGCGCACATTACCGCTCTCTAGCTCAACGACAAACGGTGTACCTTGCTTACCATCCACATGGAAAAACACTTCACCCTGCGCTAGACGAACCGTACGCTGATCGGCATAAAGCCGTACCGAAACCGTGGTGTCGGTATTCAGTAAAAGTGTGGAGCCATCAGGCAAAGTGACTTCAGTACGTTCGCCATGAGCGGTCACAAATTGCGCTTGATATTCAGGGGTAGCACGCCACTGCATAGGGTCAACAATGGCAAAAGTTACTGCCGCCGCACAGACCATTCCTAGCCCATAGCTCCAGAATGCGCGTCGTGCTGGCCTGCGAACCACCTCGTTTTGTGGCGTCACGCCTAGCTTTTTCACTTCGCTTGTAGGCAGAGCAGCCGCCATACTCCAGATATGCTGGACGTGCTGGTAGCGCTCTTCGTTTTTTGGATCAGCCTGACACCATTGCTCAAACGCCGCACGATCCGCATAGCTCACGTCGTCTGAGCACATACGCTCGTACCAATACGCTGCTTGCTCACACAGATCGGTCTGCCCCACAGGATCCACCCGGTCAGTCATGATCACCCATCCTCCAGAACCGTGGCACGCAAAAAAACATAGCCTCTACAAGAAAAGACGCTTGGTGGCGCGGCACTCCTGAACAACTAGTGAGCATTTTTATGTAACTGATCATGTAAATGGCGTAGCGTTCTCATCATATAGCGCTCGACCATATTGCGAGAAACACCCATCTTATCGGCTATTTCACCATTTGATAAGCCCTCAACCTGCCGCAGTTTAAAGGCGATCTGACACGCTTGTGGAAGGGTATTCAAGGCATCCAGCATAATGCGCGCCGTTTCATCAGCCTCATACAATTCATGGGAACTTGGTTCCATCGGATGGCTTTCCTCGGGTAAGGCATCCAGCGATTGTGTTTGCCGTACCTGTTCGGCACGATAAATACTGATGGCTCGGTTTGAAGCGGCACGCTGAAAATAATACGGCTCATAGTCCCGCAATACCGCCGTATCCTGCTCCAACATCTTTAACGCTACATCTTGAAGTGCGTCTTCGGCATCCTGCCGGTTACTCCACTTACGCGCCCATGAGCCCACCAGCTCGCTATAGTGAGCGAGCCAATTTTTCTTGGACATAGATGAGCGAGACATGGCAAATACAAAAAGACCGAATCGTGGCAACTCTTAATAATAACAATTATTCTCATTTGTATATAGAGAAATGAAACACGAGCGAGTTATCGTCGTAAATTGGTACGGCTAGCCTGTTGAGCTGTCATTGCCCTGCTCTAGTTTCCGTCACCAACTAGGCGTATCGCGGTTTGTGACTATACTAAGCACTATCTTGGTAAAACTCGTTTGCTGAACCACTTCTCTGCTCTACGCAGCCGCTAACGGTTTTCCAAACAACCAGTTGCTACTATTCACCGCACATCTTTATGTTGCTTAATCTCTTATGATTCCTCTCGCCCCTTTTCCGTTGGTTTTTGTACTGCTTCTGACGCTAGGTTCGTTGGCAATCATTGTCATTCTGGTTTGGGCTGTTTTGCTTTTGCTACAGCCACAACGCCGAGCAAACTTTAAGAACAAGCCATGGCCACGTATCCTGTTTTTGCTGCTCTTGCTAGCACTAGCTGGCTACTACAGTTCATTTCAATGGGATCTCTATCAATACAAAAAAAGCTACCAAGAAGAAATCCGTAGTCGGCAACACGTATTAAAAGAGCCAGGCCGCTATGCGAGCATAGACATGCCTACAGGAACAGAATTAGAGCTGGAAGTATGGGGCGACCCAGACAGCGTCTCTTGGGCTCGTTTTCCTGAGCCTGTGATGGTAGGCAATGCTCCTGTGCTGTCTTTCGAGCGCCCCCGCCCTGACTTACAGGACTCCAACTGGAGACTGCATCTGGCACACGATACCGAACTGGAAGGCTGGCAGTGCGATGGCAGCAAACTGCTGGAAATGGAACAAGACTATATGGCAGAAAGAGGCTTTAGGTTTGTAAGCTGCTTTTTAGCCGAAGGAAACCAGATCATCGGCTGGAGCCCGTTGGCCGCAGCTACCAATAGGAGTGCGGCCTCAGATTTTGTGCTGGATATTCCTGCGGGTACGTTGGTACAAGCTAGACCAGAGGGAACCCTCTACGTCAACGGAGAGCGAGATCAAGATCGTTGGCTGGTACGCATTGAGGATGAAGGTTTGCAGGTTAATGTCTGGGGTTTGCCTTTGGAGCGTGCTTATTTCGCTGTCGATAAAAATAAAGCGCTGCTTTATCTATCGCACGCTACATTAGCCCAAGACACTGAGCTTGGTGGGGTGAGCTACGCAGCGGGTACTCAGGTGTCTACACCTAACTATAGATTTTACCCGCAGTGGCCACTGCTAGTGAGTATGACATTGCCTGCTGAAGATGAGTCAGGCCGAAGTAAAAAGCAGTTGCATGAGCTGTTAAGTGGGCTTAGTCCGAATTCGAGCGCAAAGAATAAAGTTTTTTCAACACAATAGGCCGATTGCAGACTTTGGAATTAGTGCGGCAAACAAACGCTTGCCGCACTAACCACGAAAAGCCCCTGTTCACCCTCTGATGCAACGGCTGAGTGCACTCTAGGATACCAAGGACGGTTGGGCATTTCATCGCTTCCTGCGCAGCAGTAAATGCCCGCCCCCTCCCCCATCAGAATCGGTAGCGCAGGTCCAGCGTACCCAAGTGCTGCTGGTTGCCGGCGCCGAACTGGCCACCATAAATCACGCCCACCGTGGTACGCTTGCTGACCTCCATGTTCACGCCCAGCTCGACCACTGCGGCGTCTTGTGCGATCGGCACGCCGTTGGTGGTGAAGGACTTCCCGCCCTGCACGAACGACATCGTGCTGGCCGGGTTAACGTCGCCGAAAGCGTGGCGCCAGCCTAACGTGCCGTGCAACTGGCCCAGGGCGCCAGCGCTGTCGAACACGCTGCGCGCATGCAGGCCGAGCGTAGTGGTGGTAACGTTGTTGCGGCCAGCATCGCCACGCAGCGCAGCATCGCCGCCCGATTCGGTGAAACTGTCCGTACGCAAGCTGCTGAAACCAGCGCCGACGAAGGGTTCGAGCGTAACGCTGTCGCTCAAAGCCATGGCATAGCCGAGCTCGCCGAACACCTGGGTAGTGTTGCCGCCGTAGTCGGCCTTAAGCGTCTGCGGTAGACCCGCGGCATCGGCGTAGCGCTGCGTCTTTATATTGTGCCAGGTGTAGGACATGCCCAAGCTCAGGTTGAGTTTGGCGCTACCTGCTTCAAACGCCTTGCCGCCGTAGACGGTCAGGCTGTAGCTATCGGCCCGCGATTTGGAAGCGCGGTCGTCGATACGGCTGCTGCTGTTGGAATAGCCCAACGCGCCACCCAGCCGCCAACCGCCGCCCACCGCAACGTCGCCGCCCACGGACACGCCGCTGTCGCTCTGCGTGGTGCGGGCCGCGTTGCCATTGCCGGCCAGCGAGTTCCAGTTACCGAAAACCTGCGCCCAAAGCGGTTGCGCCGTTGGCACACCAGGCAGCACGGCCGCGCCCAGGTTGGCGCGCAGGCGGTTCATCGGGATTTGCACGAATGTACTGGCCACGCTCTGCGCTACCGCGACCGTGGTGGCATGGGTTTCGCCGGACATGCCGTTGAACGCGTCGGCGGGTGCCTCGTTGAGCAGGTTCAGCACGCGACGGAACAATGCACTGTCGGCAGGCAGGCTCTGCAGCGCCCGCGCGACTGCGCGCTGGTTGCCGGTGAATGCAGCATCGGCAAATTCGATCGGACGCGTACCGCTGCCATTGTCACCGTCGGGCACCTTCTTGAGCTGCACCGACAGATCTACCTTGTTACTGCCATAGGCCAGCGATGGTGTCAGGAACGCCAGGTTGCTGGAAACGGCATCGAACCGCCCCTGCACCCCGCCGCCCGCGGTCAGGATGGTGTAGGTCGTGGACGGCGCATAGGAGCCATTCTCGCCCACGTGTAGCACCGAGCCCGCCAAGTGGGCCGAGCCCGCGACGTTGACGTAGCTGTGCTGGCCGTCGGCCGACGCAGCCACGCGGTAGGATGCCCCCTGCTCTATGTTCAGATTGCCCAGCACGTTCAGGCTGCCAAACGGCGCGGCGACACTGCCAGGCGCGAGCGTGGCGCCCTGCCCCACCATCAGATTGTTGAGCGAACCGGTACCGGACACCTGGGTGCCTGCTAGAGCCAAGGTAGTGCCGCCCAGCTTACCATCAACCTGCAGCGCGCCGTCCGCTAGCAGGGCTGTACCGACGTAGGAGCTACTGTTGCCGGTCAGCGTCAGTGTGCTCGCCCCTACCTTGAACACCGAACCGCTGCCAGCCAAGGCTCCCACGAACACCGAATCGGTTTCACGGTTGAACGTCAGGCTACCGTTGTTGATGACGGTGCCGCCCAGCGAACCGCCGTTTGCGCCATCGCCGATCTGTAGCGAACCCGAGGCAATGGTGGTGACACCCGTGAACGAATTGTCGCCCGTCAGGACCAGAGTGCCGCTACCTTCCTGGCGGAGATTACCTGTACCCGAAATCACGCCTGCGTAGACCACGCGGTCGCTGCGCTTGAAGGCCAGCGTGCCGCCGGCCTGAACGTCGGCGTTTCCGGCCATGCTGCCAGCTATAGCACCGTCGCCTACCTGCAGTCTGCCGCCGGTCACGGTGGTAGTGCCCAGGTAGGTATTGGCGCCGGTCAACACTAGCGTGCCGGCGCCCAGTTTGGTCAGCCCGCCGTTGCCGGACAGGTCCTGCGACACGGTGAAGGTGTTGCTCGCATCGGCGATGTCCAGCCCACCGCCCTCCGCGCCCAACGAGATTGCACGCGCAGTGTTCTGGAAGCTGGTGCCAGTGACGCGCAACGTGCCGCCCCGGAAATTTAGGCCGCCTTGGGCACTACCTAGGTTCATGTCAGACGATACCGACAGGGTTCCCGCGCTCAAGTATGTCTGGGCGTAGGTGTTGGCGCCCGTCAGCACTAGCGTGCCCAATCCCGTTTTGTTGAGGCCATCGCCGGCGACCACGTTGTCGAGCGTCGCGGTCCAGCCCGACGATTGCAAACTGCCATCGCCGACGCGCAAGTCGCTTGGGATGCCAGCCGAGGGCGCCACCAGATTGAGCGCATCGCCGTTCAATCTGTAGCCGTCGCTGAGAAACTGCACGCCCTTGGCGTTGATGCTGCCTTGCGTCGCATCTACCGTTACCGTGCCCGGTGCGCCGCCGAAGATGGCGAAGCCATCAATGGGCGAGAACAACCCGGTCACAGTGGCCGTGACGTCCGTCCAGTTGTGGCTGGTGCGGGACCAGGTGCCGGATCCTCCGCCCATCTGTGTGGGCATGGCCAACCGGTTCGCGTTCCAGATGTTGAGCGTCAGACCGCTCGAATTGATCAGATTGATCTGCTTAGAGGCTGCTATGTACTGTATGCTATGCCCGACCTGCATGTTGGTGAAGTCGGTATTGCGCGTCAGCACGCCAGTGTAGTCGAACAGACGATATATACCAGCACCGAATCCGCCCGCGTTGTTGACGTTGAGTTGGGCGCCGTTCAAGGTCAGATTGCCATTGACTTGCATGCTGTGGCCTGCGCCGACCGTACCCTGATTGCCTGGTGCGCCGAAGGCAACGTCCAGTTGGCTACCCTGCGCCAACACCAGGTTGCCATTTACAGTGAAAGCGCCACCCGGATCGCCGGGGGCCAGGCGGCCACCTGCCTGCACGTCGACGTCGCCATTCACCTGGCCGAAACCGCCAATCGAGGCGTCGTTGCTCACCGTCACCGAACTATTGAGCCGGGCGCCTGCGTTAGCAGCCGAACCGCCCACCCACAACGCGCCCGCGTTTACCTGAGTCGCGCCGGTATAGGTATTCACGCCGTTCAGGATCAGCTCGGCTGTCGTGTTCTTGTTCACGCCGCCGGTGCCGGCAATCACACCGTTGTATGCGCCTCCGCCGACGGTCAGTGTTTTGGTACCCAGCGTTATTTGCCCGCCCGCCCCGTGGATCGCGTGCAGGGATGTGTTCGATGCCGCCGAGATGTCAAATTCTCCTGTCATCCTAACATTTACGCCGGAACCCGCCGCCAGTCTGCCGCCCGCGCCCAGTGCCAGTGTGCCGGCCTGTATATCGACGATGCCGGTGAAGATATTGGCGCCGGTCAGAGTCTGCTTCTGCCCCCCGGTCTTGGTCAATCCGCCCGTGCCGCTGATCACGCCGCCAAAGGTCGCCGCACTCGCATTGGACAGACTCAGCACAGTCCCCCCCAGCAATACCGTACCGGTGCCGCTCAGGCCATTGACGGTTTGATTGCCGGCACTCGACAGGTCCAGCGCTGCGCCCGAGCTCAAGTTCACACGCGACAACGCGCTCAGCGACCCGCCCGGGTTGACCTGCAAGGTACCGGCCTCGATGGCCGTGTTGCCCTGATGACTGAGCGCGCCGGCGATCGTGAGGGTACCGGTCCCTTGTTTGGTCAGGGCGCCGGAGCCAGACATTGCGCCCTCATAGGTGCCGTTTGCCATGCTGGAAAAGAACACCGTGCCGTTATTGACGATAGCGCCTTGCAGGCTGTCGGTATCGCCCTTCAACGATGCGCCCGATACAATCAAGGTGTCGCCGGAGTAGTTATTGGAGCCGGTCAGGGTGACTGTGCCGGTGCTCGCCACCGTCAATCTGCCGGTCCCGGTCAATGGGCCGGATAGCGTGAAGTCGTTGACTCCACCCGCCGTTAGGCCGCCGCTGCCAAGCATGAACGTATTGCTCACCACCACACCAGTCGTAGACGCACCGATGCCGCCGCCAGTCGCGGTGACCGCGCCGGTGCCCAGCCCACCACTGCTGTCAACCAGCACCATGCCGCCATTGAGCGTAGCACTGCTGCCAGCAGGCAGCAGCGCTACGCCCGACAGCCTCCAGGTACCGCCGGTGACAGTCAGACTGGTGAAATTCAGGTACGTACCGGCGGTGACGTCGGTGGTCACACCGCGATTGGCCGTATCGGCGAATATCAGGGAATTGGTGCCGCCCGCGCCCCCGTCCACCCTACCCGCCCACGTAAAGTTCAGGCCAGACACCGTATCGACGCCAATGGCCCCATTCGTGCCCCCTCCCGCACGGACTATCGAGCCGGATTCGGCAACAAAGGTATTCTTGCTGTTCACCCCCAGCGAGACACTGCCCTCGATGGTGCCTGCATTGGTGAAGCGATGGCCGACACGCGACCCGGCCGATTCAAAGGCCACGCGGCCCGTGATAGTGCCGGAGGTGGTGTTGGTGAAGCTGACCTCGCCGCCTCCATACACCGCCACGGCCGCCAGGTCGGCGCCCGGCAGGGCGCTGTTGTTGATACCAGCAGCGGCGATGTGGCCACTGTTACTGATGCTGGTGACGCCGCCCACACCATTATGAACCGCGAGCGCCATGCCCTTCAGGTCGGCAAGCTTGCTCTGGAAAGCCGCTGCCCCTGCACCGCGGAGGAGACCAGTGCTCTGGTTGGTGATTGTGTACGTGCCAACGGATGGCGTGGCAGTTTCCGCTAGCCCTATCACGAGACCCGCTGACACGGCACTTGGAGAGCCGAGTGCGTACGCATCGATGCCGCCGTTATTGGTCACACTGACATTCTTGCCCGTCAGCGTCATGGCCGAGCCACCCACATTCACCAACACGCCTACTGAGGCGCCCTGGTTGACCGTCAACTGCAAGTCGTCAAACGGATTGACATAGCTCGGCATGAGCGGATTGGCGGGTCCGCTGCAAGTCGTGATAAGACCCGCGTTGATGCACGTGGCCTGCGCCTCGGGCAAATAGCCGAACAGCCCACACACCGCCGCTATGGCTAACGCCAGGCCACGCTTGAGCGGCATGCTGCGTGTTTGCGGCCCTGCAATGTGACCAACTGCTCCTGTACTCGTGCTCTTGCCCCTGACCTTTGCGGTTTCTGGCGCGGCGACCCAAGCGCCCAAGGACTGATTCCAAATGGAGCAGAAGGTTTTATTCATAGCAAGCAGCCTATCGATAAGAACGTAGACTGCCCCATGGGTCAGCCAACTTGTGAACCAACATTATTCATAAATTCTAAATCAGTGCAGTAGAAAGAATCTATCACTGAAACTTGGTATTTTCAGGCGGATATAGCTGGCAAAATATCCCACACTTGGCGTAATAAAAACACCAAGTGTGGGTTACGCCTCTTCATGCGTTCCTTCGGAATCGTCCTAAGTGCCTCACTAAAATTGAGCTCGCTCCAGATTGCATTCGTCAGTGCGGTCGCGCGGCTCGAACCGGGCGGTGGCCATTCCCCTCGTGCGACGATGGCATCGGTCAGTGCCCGCAAGTCCTCATAGGTGATCTCCATCAGCCTGACAGTGCTAGACATAAAAACCAAAAAGCCCGCAATTACGCGGGCTTTTTATTCCTACAACGAGTTGCCTAGCTATGCCAGACGCGGGATCATTCCCACTCAATCGTCGCTGGTGGTTTGCTGCTTACATCATAGGTTACACGGTTAATACCGCGTACTTCGTTGATGATACGGCCAGACACGCGCTTCAACAGCGAGTATGGCAGTTCTGCCCAATCGGCTGTCATGAAGTCAGTGGTCTCTACGGCGCGCAGTGCAACCACGTATTCGTAGGTACGGGCATCGCCCATCACACCCACGCTTTTCACTGGCAAGAATACCGTGAAGGCTTGGGAAGTCAGGTCGTACCAGTTTTTACCAGTGGCTTCGTCTACGGTGTTGCGCAGCTCTTCGATGAAGATCGCATCCGCTTGGCGCAGCAAGTCAGCGTATTCGCGTTTGATTTCGCCCAAGATACGCACGCCTAGGCCTGGACCTGGGAATGGGTGACGATACACCATTTGTGGTGGCAAGCCCAATGCTACGCCCAGTTTGCGTACTTCGTCTTTGAACAGTTCACGCAGTGGCTCTAGCAGTTTCAGGTTCAGGGTTTCTGGCAGGCCGCCTACGTTGTGGTGCGATTTAATGCCGGTGGCTTTGCCGGATTTGGCAGCAGCGGATTCGATCACGTCTGGGTAGATGGTGCCTTGTGCCAACCAACGGGCGTTGCTAAGTTTCGCAGCTTCTTCTTGGAAGATTTCCACGAACTCACGACCGATGATTTTACGTTTAGCTTCTGGGTCAGTAACACCGGCCAGTTTGCCCAAGAATCGATCGGAAGCATCAATATGGATGATTTTCAGCCCCATATTGTCGGCGAAAGTGCTCATCACTTGTGGGGCTTCGTTCAAGCGCAGCAGACCGTGGTCTACGAATACACACGTCAGTTTTTCACCGATAGCACGGTGAATCAATGCAGCCGCTACAGAGGAATCCACACCGCCGGACAAGGCCAAGATGACTTCTTCGTCACCCACTTGTTCGCGGATGTTAGCAATGGCTTCTTCTACGTAATCTGGCATGTTCCAGTCGCCTACGCAGCCGCAGATGTCGCGCACGAAGCGTTGGAACAAGGCGCCGCCTTGTACTGTATGAGTAACTTCTGGGTGGAACTGTACCGCGTAGAAGTTGCGCTCTTCGTCTGCCATACCCGCGATAGCGCAGGTAGGTGTGGAAGCCATCAATTTGAAGCCTGGAGGCAATGCAGTCACTTTGTCGCCATGGCTCATCCATACCTTCAGCATGCCGTGCCCTTCTGGCGTGGCGAAGTCTTGGATGCCCTCTAGCAATTTAGTGTGACCGTGCGCACGTACTTCGGCGTAGCCGAATTCACGTTTATCTGCGCCTTCGGTAGTACCACCCAATTGACGCGCCATGGCTTGCATACCGTAGCAAATACCCAGTACAGGTATGTTCATCTCGAATACGGCTGCTGGCACTTGCAACGCATCGTCTGCGTACACAGAGGCGTGGCTGCCAGACAGAATGATCCCTTTTAGGCCTTCTTGCGAGCGGATGAATTCGTCGCTCACGTCGCCAGGATGAATTTCGCAGTAAGCACCTACTTCGCGCACACGACGTGCGATCAATTGGGTAACTTGTGAACCGTAATCAAGAATAAGTATGCGTTGATGCATGATGACTGATAGATAAATGGTGCTTACTGTAAAGGGGTAACTCTACAGCTAGCGATAGAACGAATACGGCCACGTTGCACAGTGCAACGCGGCCGTCTGAATTATAAACCGCAGCAGAATAATAAATTAGTCTGCACGGTAATTCGGTGCTTCTTTGGTAATCTGCACATCGTGTACGTGAGACTCGCGTACACCTGCTGCGGTGATTTCCACGAACTCGGCTTTCGCATGCAGTTCGTCAATGGAAGCACAACCGCAGTAACCCAACGAAGCACGTACACCACCCACCAACTGGTGAATAATGGCGATCACGCTGCCTTTGTAAGGCACACGACCTTCAATACCTTCAGGTACCAGTTTGTCGGAGTTGCTGGAGGCATCTTGGAAGTAACGATCTGCCGAGCCTTCCACCATCGCACCCAAGCTACCCATACCACGGTAAGACTTGTAAGAACGACCTTGGAACAATACCACTTCGCCTGGCGCTTCTTCTGTACCGGCGAACATACCGCCCATCATGCAAGTGGATGCACCTGCTGCCAAGGCTTTAGATACGTCACCCGAGAAGCGGATACCGCCGTCAGCGATCAGAGGTACGCCTGTACCTTCCAGTGCTTTAGCCACATCAGCAATCGCGCTGATTTGCGGTACACCTACACCTGCCACAATACGTGTGGTGCAAATAGAACCTGGGCCAATACCCACTTTCACACCGTCAGCACCCGCTTCAACCAACGCACGAGCCGCTGCGGCTGTAGCGATGTTGCCACCAATAACTTGGATGTGAGGGAAGTTCTTTTTCACCCAACGTACGCGATCGATTACACCTTTGGTGTGACCGTGTGCAGTATCCACAATGATGGCATCTACGCCAGCGCGGGACAATTTTTCTACGCGTTCGTCTGTGTCACCGCCTACGCCTACCGCAGCACCTACGCGCAACTGACCGTGTTGGTCTTTAGCAGCCAGAGGGTGAGTAGTATTTTTAACGATGTCTTTAACGGTAGCCAAACCACGCAGCTCGAACTGATCGTTCACGATCAGCACGCGCTCTAGGCGGTGTTTGTGCATCAGTGCTTGAGCTTCATCCAGTGTAGCGCCCTCTTTCATGGTCACCAGACGCTCTTGAGGCGTCATGATTTCACGAATAGGCAGCTCGAAGCGATCTTCAAAGCGCAGGTCACGGTTGGTAACGATACCCACCAACTTGCCTTCTTTAACCACTGGCAAACCGGATACACCATGCTGGCGCTGCAAGTTAATTGCATCACGCACGGTCATTTCTGGTGTTACGGTGACGGGGTCAATCACAATACCGAACTCGTGACGTTTCACACGGGATACTTCACGTGCTTGTACATCGGCTGTCAGGTTTTTGTGAATAATCCCCATACCGCCCTCTTGAGCCATTGCAATGGCCAAGCCGGATTCGGTCACGGTGTCCATTGCGGCGGACACCAGTGGGATGTTCAGGGAAATGTCGCGGCTGAATCGTGCTGTCAACGACGCATCGCGAGGAAGAATTTCTGAATATGCAGGCACTAACAATACATCATCGAATGTTAGTGCTCGTTTGATAAGACGCATGCTTTTTACTCCGTCCAAAGCAAGATTATACGCTGTTGCCCTTAACCAATCCAGACCCTAGCGTTCTGGAAGAAACGCATCCAAGGACTAAACCCACCATTTGTTGCCTGTGCGCCACCCTGATCTTGCTCACCCCAGCTTTCAGGCGCCCACGACAACATGACGTTGCGTGTGACACGTTCTGGGTGTGGCATCAATACAGTGAAGCGTCCATCAGCGGTGGTCGCCCCGGCCAAACCGGCTGGACTACCATTGGGGTTGAACGGATACTGCTCGGTTGCTTGGCCACGGTTGTCGGCGTAGTTGGCTACTGCCAACACGCTACCAGCGTCGCCTTGTGCGGCAAAGTTAGCGTAACCTTCACCGTGCGCCACAGCGATTGGCAAACGTGCACCTTCCATACCTTTGAAGAAGATAGACGGAGACGCTGCCACACTTAATGTGGCCAAACGGGCTTCGTATTTCTCGGACAAGTTACGAGTAAATTTAGGCCAAGCTTCGGCACCGGGAATCATAGGTGCTAATGCAGCCATCATCTGACAACCGTTACACACACCCAGCGCGAAGGTGTCTTCACGGCCAAAGAAAGCAGCGAACTGATCGTTCAGCTTAGCGTTGAAACGGATGGTACGTGCCCAACCTTCACCTGCGCCCAACACGTCACCATAACTGAAACCACCAGCCGCTACCACGCCCTTGAATTGCTCCAAGGTAACGCGGCCGCTTAGCAAGTCAGTCATGTGCACGTCGGTCACATCAAAGCCGGCCGTATCAAAGGCCCATGCCATTTCTACTTGGCTGTTACACCCTTGCTCACGCATTACTGCGATACGAGGACGTGCGCCGGTATTAATGAATGGAGCAGCGATGTTTTCTTGTGGGTTGAAAGGCACCACAGGGCTAATGCCTGGGTCTTTCACATCGTTCCACAATGCAAATTCAGCTTCAGCGCTGGCTGGGTTATCACGCAGGTTCATGATGCGACGTGTCACTTCGCTCCACTCTTTACCCAATTCAGCACGTGGTGCTTGGTAGACGCAAGCGCCATCGCGGAAGATTTCCACTTGGTCGCGGTCGTTCAAGCTACCTACTACGTGTGCGTAAGGGGACAAGCCAGCTTCACGCAAACGTTGCAACACGTTATCGCGGTCCGCTTGTTTCACTTGAATCACTGCACCGATTTCTTCGTTGAACAGTGCTTTCAAGGTGAGTTCTTCACGCTGTACAGCAACTTGTTCTGGACGGATTTTGTAGTCGCCCCAGTCGGCAGCATGCGGATCAATGGTCAGCATGTCTACGTTCAAGGACACACCCACGTGACCGGCAAATGCCATTTCGGCTACGGTTGCCAACAAACCACCATCTGAACGGTCGTGGTATGCGTGTATCAAACCGTCGTTGTACAGCTCACGCACGCTACGGAAAAACGCCAGCATCAGTTCAGCGTTGTCCATATCGGGGGCTTCGTCACCCACTTGGTTAAAGGCTTGCGTCAATACCGAGGTACCCATGCGCTGTTTGCCTAAACCCATATCCAACAAAATCAAGCAGCTTTCGCCAATGTCGGTACGCAGTTGAGGTGTCAGTGTTTTACGTACATCACCCACTTGCGCGAAGGCCGTTACGATCAAAGAAACAGGCGATACCACGTTGATGGATTCACCGTCTTGCTCCCACGAGGTACGCATAGACAGGGAGTCTTTACCCACAGGGATGGACAAGCCCAGTTTTTGACACCACTGGCTTACCGCTTCTACGGTATCAAACAAGGCCGCATCTTGACCTTCGGTGCCGCAAGCCGCCATCCAGTTGGCAGACAACTTAACGTCTTTCATGCTGTTGACATCGGCAGCGGCCAAGTTAGACAAAGCTTCTGCTACTGCCATACGGCCTGATGCCGCCGCATCCAATACGGCCAATGGTGTGCGCTCGCCCATAGACATGGCTTCACCGCGCACGCCTTCAAAGTCAGCCAAGGTGACAGCGCAATCGGCAACGGGGATCTGCCATGGACCAACCATCTGGTCGCGGCTACATAGGCCACCCACCGTACGGTCACCAATGGTGATTAAGAAATTTTTGTTGGCTACTGTTGGGTGACGCAATACGCGTGTTACCGCTTCAGCTAATGGAATCAATGGCAGATCTACAGGCTCTGTAGGCAGCTCTACGTGCTCTACATCGCGCAACATACGTGGCGCCTTACCCAGAATCACGCTCATTGGCACATCTACTGGGCGCTCTGCGGCTGGTTTGATGTCAGCATCTACACCCGGCAAGCCTTCGCCTACCACTACGCGCAATTGACGCTCTTCGGTTGCCACACCCACGACGGCCCATGGGCAACGTTCGCGGTCAGCAATGGCGGTAAAGCGCTGCAAGTCGGCTGGTGAAATCGCCAACACATAACGCTCTTGAGATTCGTTACTCCAGATTTCTGCTGGAGACAAACCGGACTCTTCCAGCTGCACGTGGGTCAGATCAAAGATCGCACCGCGCTCAGCATCGTTTACTAACTCAGGGAAAGCGTTAGACAAACCACCCGCACCCACGTCATGGATAGCGATAATGGGGTTTTCTGCACCCTGCTGCCAGCAGCGATCAATCACTTCTTGTGCACGGCGTTCCATTTCTGGGTTACCACGTTGCACAGAGTCAAAATCCAGCTCGGCCAAGTTCACACCAGAGCTCATACTGGATGCGGCGCCACCGCCCATCCCAATACGCATACCTGGACCACCAATTTGCACCAACAAGGCACCTACTGGCAGTGGATCTTTGTGAGTTTGGCTTGCATCAATAGAGCCCAGACCACCAGCAATCATGATGGGTTTGTGGTAGCCCCAACGTACGCCGCCTGCACTTTGCTCAAAGGTACGGAAGTAACCCAACAGGTTAGGACGGCCAAATTCGTTATTGAATGCCGCGCCCCCAATAGGGCCTTCGATCATGATGTCCAAAGGCGAGGCAATACGGCTGCAATCACCGTGAGAATCTTGCTCCCAAGGCTCAGGGAAATCTGCAAATTTCAGGTTGGAAACCGTAAAGCCTGTTAACCCTGCTTTAGGTTTAGAACCACGGCCGGTTGCACCTTCGTCACGAATTTCACCACCGGAACCTGTGGACGCACCAGGGAATGGCGCAATCGCTGTAGGGTGGTTGTGGGTTTCCACTTTCATCAAGGTGTGCAGCGTGGTGTCTAATCGCTGGTACGTACCTTTGCCGTCTGAATCAGGCAAGGTTGCACGGAATACTTGCGCAGGGCCACCTTCCATAATGGCAGCGTTATCCGAGTACGCCACCACCGTTTTTTCGGGTTGTGCCGCGTGTGTGTCGCGGATCATGCCAAACAAGGTTTTGTCTTGTGGCTTGCCATCAATTACCCACTGGGCATTGAAAATTTTGTGACGACAGTGTTCGCTGTTTGCTTGCGCGAACATCATCAGTTCTACGTCGGTAGGGTTACGTTTCAAGCCTACGAAGGCTTCCAACAAGTACTCTACTTCGTCCTCAGACAAGGCCAAACCCATTGTACGGTTGGCTTCTTCCAAAGCAGCTTGGCCATTCGCCATTACGTCTACGTACTGCATGGCTTTGCCTTGCAATTCCACAAACAACTGCTCTGGTGCAAAATTGACGTCTACCACTGTTTCCGTCATTTTGTCGTGCAGCATGGCCGAGATTTGAGCCAACTGCGCTTCATTAATAGTCTTGCTACCCAACAAACCGCGCTCTGGTGTGATCACATAACGCACACCACGCTCTATACGGCGCACCCCTTGAATACCACAGTTACGCGCGATATCAGTGGCTTTACTGGCCCACGGAGAAATCGTGCCTATACGCGGAATCACTCGCAATACCAAGGCGTTTTTAGCCTGATCTTTTGCATCAAAACATGGACGAGAATCATCCAGCAATGCTTCCAACTGGCTCAGGTTTTGCTCGTTTTGCGCACTGTCATCTGCCCAGACGTAGTGCTCATAAAAACCCTGTATATCAGCAACAGGGAGATCCATAGCCTTTAAGCGTTGCAGCAAGCGCTCGCGGCGGAAATCGGAAAGGAAAGAGGAGCCGGGATAATGCAAGAAAGAGTTCACGGTTCTGTGGGAGAAGTAAAAAGAAGACAAGAAATGTGACTATTTTAACCACAAGCGCGGGAAGAATCCCGCGCTTGTGGTTTTACGGTTAATGTCCCAGCTCGTCGTCTGGCGGGGCTGGTTCGGTGGGATAGTGCACTTCCAGAATATCCAATTCTTCCTTGCCACCCGGTGTACGTAAGGTAATAGTGTCGCCCTCGCGTGCTTTGAGCAAAGCGCGTGCCACCGGGGATATCCAACTAATCTTGCCGTTTAACGGTTCGGCTTCGTCTATACCCACAATGGTAATGGTGGTTTCTTCACCACTAAGGTTGGCATACACCACTGTTGCCCCAAAGAAAATTTGATCTTTATTGGGTTGCAACGCAGGGTCTACCACTTCGGCGATTTGAATACGTTTGGTCAAAAAGCGGATGCGTCTATCTATTTCACGCAACCGTTTCTTACCATACAAGTAATCACCATTTTCTGAACGGTCACCATTAGAGGCCGCCCACGACACCACTTGCACAATTTCGGGGCGCTCTACGTTCATTAAGTGGTTGAACTCGCGGCGCAGTGCACGGTAACCCTCTACCGTAATGTAGTTTTTCGTGCCCGCCGGTATGCTGACCGCCGGAGCTTCCAAGTCGTCATCGAGGTCTTCTGTATCTTCTTTAACGAAGGCTTTATTCATATTCTGTACTCCACTTCAACCGGCTAGGCCAGCCATTCATCCCACACAGTGGGCAGGCCTACGGGTGAAGGCGGCAATGCCCCCAAATCTAAGCGCCCCTCACCGGGTGCATGAAAGTCTGATCCACACGAAACTTCAAAACCATAATGCCTAGCCACTTGTGCGTATTCGGCATACTGGTCGGGCCGGTGGCTACCCGTTACCACTTCTATCCCTACACCACCCAAGGCTTTGAACTCGTCAAATAATGCCCCGAATTGTACAGGCGTAAATTCGTAACGCCCGGGGTGGGCAATAATTGCCTTACCACCGGCCTCACGTATCCAATCTACCGACTGTGCCAACGTAGCCCACTGCATAGGTACATACGCCGGTTTGTAATCCCCTAAGTAGCGCTTAAAAACCTCGCCCATGTTGGCGCAATAGCCCTCTTCCACTAAAAAACGCGCAAAATGTGTACGGCTGATTAGCGAAGGGTTAGACACATAACGCAAGGCACCTTCATAGGCATTTTTAATGCCCAAGCCTATTAATTTATCGCCTATTTCTTTGGCACGTTGTTCGCGACCGGCCCGTATATAGGCCAGCTCGTCATTAATCTGCGTTTGGTGATCGTCTACATTCAGCCCCACGATATGCACCGTACGGCCTGCCCACGTGACGGAAATTTCCACACCAGAAATAAACTGCATGCCCAGCTTCTGTGCTTCGGCACGGGCTTCATCTAAGCCACTTAACTCATCGTGGTCGGTTAACGCCCACAACTGCACACCGTTGGCCGCAGCACGCTGCGCTACTTCTTTAGGGGACAACAATCCGTCGGAGGCTGTGGAGTGACAATGCAAATCCACATTAAGAGTTTGACTACGCATGCCTGACTACCCTATCAAAAACTGTTTTACTGTCGCTATTTGATCCGCATGGCGCAAGGTAGGCGCATGGCCTACTCCAGCTACCTCTACACTGCGTGCAGCATGATGCAAATTAAGCATTCTTTGCACGGTTTCCGTGCTTAATAAATCGGACTCTTGCCCACGCATAATCAGCAGCTCATTGGGCCAATGCTGATACGACTGCCATAGCAACTGCTCTGCCATCTGCATGGCTGCTTCGGTCTGTGTGGCAAAAGGCAGGGCAATGCGTAAATCGTAATGCTTTACCCACGCCCCCTCGTCAGTTTGCACAAACGCAATGCGTGCCATATCAGCCCATTCAGCCTCTGAGTGCGGGCCAAAACCCGCTAAGGTCTGGCGTACATAGGCAACCGCCTCGTCAAAACTAAAAAGCTGCACGGGCAGACCTACGTAATCACCAATGCGCTGTATACCGTCCCAATTTAACGCTGGACCCACATCGTTTAGGACGAGTTTGCCTAGTGGCAACTGCGGTGATGACGGCATGCTTAATGGATGCGGCATACGTAACTGAGCCGACAAGGCCACATTGCCTGCCAAGCCCATCGCGATCAAACCGCCCATAGATGTACCCACCCAATCCAAGGTGGTGGGCTGCAACCGCGCAATCAGCGTCAACATATCGGCCACATATTGCGGAACGGCGTAATACGTAGGGTCTAAAAGCCAGTCAGAAGCGCCACGCCCCACCACATCGGGGCACACCACGCGATAATGGCTAGACAATGCTTCAGCCAACGCATCGAAGTCTCTACCGCTACGTGTTAGTCCATGCACACACAACAGAATCTTGTGATTGCTAGGATCACCCCACTCCCAGTACGCCATACGGTGGGTACCGGCAGGTGATGCACACATCACGTAATCCAAACGAGGTCCAGAGCGCATATCAGAGTGACTGTTCATGAGCAGACTGCAGCAAAGTAGGGAAAGAGTACTGTCCATTCTACACGCATCATTGCCGCTATCTACCTGTCTTGGTACACGAAGGCTGCCGCTGTGAGCTGGGGTGCTGCCAATAACGAGCCTGCGCTTGCCGTTGGCACTGCACCAGCATTGCATCGCCTTGGGTTTGAATCTGTACAGCACCGGCATAATCGGTGCGTATAAACAGCGTTTTCAACCGCTGCCATCGTCGTTGCACCTCAGCATGCGGATGACCAAATCTATTCCACCACCCTACCTGCGCAATCGCCCATGTAGCTTGCATCTGTTGTACCCAATGCAAGGATGACGACGTACGCGAACCATGATGCCCCACCACCACAGCATCGTGTGGTTCTACACCATAGGTGATAAGACTTGCTTCTTGTGCCACGCCTATATCGCCCGTTAGCAATATGCTTTTTCCATGCGCACTGCGCACACTTAGCACGCAACTACGCGCATTACTGTCTTTGCGTTTGAGCGCACTTTCTGTAGGCCAGACAAAGGTAAATTGCACGCCATCCACCTGCCACGCGAACCCTTGTTTGCAACGCTGCAACGACGTTGTGGCAGACAGCGGCACCGGCTGCTGCATTAACGCGGCTTCACGCCCTAAATAGGCTCGTGTAGAAAAGCTGGAATACACCGTTTGCACAGGTAAGTTTTGCAGCACACTAAACGCCCCACCTGTATGGTCTAAATCATCGTGCGACAGTATCAACCAATCCAATGCCGTAATACCCTGTGCGCGCAAAAAAGGCAGTATTACCCTACTGCCCATATCGCTGTGATAACTAGAACGCATCCCCGTATCAAACAACAGCACATGCTGCTGCGTCTGTACGACAATGGCACTGCCTTGCACCACATCCAGCACGTAGGCCCGCCATTCGCCCTCTGCTATCTGCTCCCGCCCCCACACCAAACACGGCAACAGCCCTACCCAGCCCCAATGCCTACCCGGCAAGCCTTTAGGCAATAAGGCATAACCCATTCCACAAAGCGCAATACCATAGGCCCACCAGGGCGCAGCCGCCACCGGCACACTGGCAAGAGGCAGTTCGCTTAGCCATTGTGTGGGCCGCATCATCGCATTCAATAACCAATGCGCCAGCCATGCCACCCATTGCGAAAATGGCGCCAACCACTCCACAGGTGCTGTCAGCATTAGTAGCAATGACAGTGGCGTAATCACCATACCAATAAGTGGAATGGCATAGGCATTGCTGAACGGTGAGAGTAAAGAGATCTCGTTAAACTGCCACGCCAGCGCTGGAAACAAGGCCACATTAATAATGACTTGCCACGCCGAAGTTTGCCGCACTACGCTAAAAACCGCTCGCCACCCGCGATACGGCTGTATGGCATGCCCCTGCCAGTGATAACACACCAACAAAATGGCTACCGCCCCAAACGATAACCAGAAGCCACTGGCTACTACAGCCCACGGATCTAACCACACCACCAGTACGGCAGCCAACGCCAAGACTTGTGACGGCTGCCATGACACCTTCGCTAAACGCGTCAGCACCGCTACTGCCAACATCAAAAAAGTACGCTGCGCAGGCACACCCCAACCTGCTACCGTGCAATACAACGCCGCCACTAACAACGCCGCGCAGGCGGCTACGTTCTGTGCCGGCCAGTATTCAGCAAAACGGATATTCCTATAGCGCATACGCCGCCAACACCACGACAACACCGTTGCCACCAGCACAGCCATTAGCGTCACATGCGAACCACTAATAGACACCAGATGAGTAAGCCCTGTTCTATTAAACACCTGCCAATCGGGGTCTTCTATGCTTTGCTGATCGCCCATGCTTAACGCTAACAGCACGCCCCCATACCGCAGCGACTGCACGTAAGGCTGCATGGCGGCACGTAACTCATGCCGCAGGCTTTGCGCCACAACCTGCCACGAACGCTGCCACCACGGTTGTACAAATAGCAGTTGCGGTTGCCCCCGTACGTTGGCTAACGCCCGTACGTCGTTACTAAAGCTGTATTGCTCATAGTCGAAGCCGTGTGCGTTGCTATAGCCATGCGGCGTTTTAACCAGCATATTGCTGCGCCACACTTGGCCGGGGAAAATAACCGGAAAGCGATGGGGTATGGGTTTTGTGTAAGGGCCAGACCATGTTGGTGCAGACCAACTAACCAGTATGGTCTGAGGTACGCCCGCAGGCTTGCTATGCCTCACCCGCGCCATAAAACTGACGCTTCCTACGCGATAGTGAGGCAACCCTATCACCTCAAACTCTATGCGTGATACCCGATTTTCATCCGCAGTTGGTAAGGCCTGAGCTAAACGTTGCTGCGCCAACAAACTTGCCCAGCTTAGGGTTACACAAGCAGCCAGCATAGGCACCACAGCGAAACTGAGCGCCGGCATACGCCAGCACATCACGCACAATACGGTCGCTAATAAGCCTAAGCCCATATAGGCCCACACTGACGGTAATGCCGAGAGGTTTTGCACCAGTACAGCAGCCCACACTATAGCCACTGCGGTCATACGCCCAGAGAACTGCCGCTGTAGACATCGCATAATTCAATGCAAAAGCTTTAGCCTACTGCGATACGCACGCGCTGAACGTAGGGGCGTCGCCAGATGTCACTGCGTCACTGTACCTAGGTACCAAGCAGAAAAAACGGTTTAACCGACTAAACGCGGTAGTACGTCTACCGCATTTTTTCCTGTCTGCTGAATGATGTGTTGCAAGGGCTGACCACGCAACTCGGCCAACACTTGTGCCATACGTGCTAACTGTGCAGGTTCATTGCGTCGCGCTAAGGGAGTAGCATCCACCTCGCCTGCCCTGCCTAACCATGCTGGAGGAATATCGGGAGCATCGGTTTCTAGCACAATAGCCTCTAGGGGTAAGTCGTGAGCCAGCCTACGTATTTGCTTAGCACGCTCAAACGTCATGGCGCCGCCAAACCCCAACTTAAACCCCAACTCAACCAAAATCTCGGCTTGTTGTTGGCTGCCATTAAACGCGTGTGCAATGCCTCGTAACCCCGGGTGTAAGCGCACATACTTGGTGATGACATCTACGGAACGACGCACATGCAAAATCACCGGCAACTGATAGCGTGCCGCCAACGCCACTTGTTGCTCATAAAAAGCCAACTGGCGCTCACGCATTTCTGTCGTGCATAGCTCGGGCACAAAAAAATCCAGCCCTATTTCACCTATGCCCACAAAGCGAGGATCATCTAGGGCCTGTTGTACGGTTTCTTCTAATAAAGCCAAGTCGCTAGGCTGCGCACGGGGTACGTACAAGGGATGAACACCTAAGGCGTAATACACACCCTCGTGTTGCTGTGCAAGCTGGCGTACCGTGCTGAAGTTGCTGGCCTCTACCGCCGGCACTACCACTTTCTGCACCCCCGCTGCTTGTGCTCGCTGCCACACGTAGTCCCGATCGGCATCAAACTCCGGTGCATCCAAATGGCAATGGCTATCGATCAGCATGGCTTTCCCCCGTGATACTACTTACGCATGTGCCGTGCATACAGAACATCTATCGCGTCCTGCACGCACGCTTATGCGGTTTAGCTTATTGTAGATTGCCATCCACCATGTGCAATTGTCGATGCGCCAAGGAAGCCAAGGCCACATCGTGCGTCACAATCACAAAGGCAGTACCTAGCTCTCTGTTCACCTCTTGCAGCAAGGCAAACATTTCGTCGGCAGTATGACGGTCTAAATTACCAGTAGGTTCATCCGCCAACACGCAGGCAGGGTTAGACACCAATGAACGCGCCAACGCCACGCGTTGACGCTCACCACCCGACAACTGTCCAGGAAAATGGTCTAAACGTTCGCCCAAACCTACGCGCTCTAATAGCTGCTGCGCTTGGGCTCGCGCTGCATCACGTTTTAAGCCACGTACTATTAACGGCATAGCCGCGTTATCTAGTGCATGAAACTCGGGCAACAAATGGTGAAACTGGTATACAAAACCCAACGCCTGATTACGTAAACGGCTACGCTGCTTTTCACTCATGTTGTCCGTTTCTTGGCCTTGCACCCACACCTTACCGGTAGTGGGTTTATCCAGCAGCCCCAATATGTGCAACAAGGTACTTTTACCCGACCCTGACGCCCCCACAATGGCCACCATTTCACCCGCCTGCACCTGCAAAGACACATCGTGCAAAATGCTGATATCACGACCAGCCTCGCTATAACGCACACCCAAATCACGCGCCTCAATAACAGGCGTAGAAGAAGAGATTACAGAATCAGTCATGGCGCAGTACCTGTGCAGGTTGCAGACGTGAGGCACGCCAACTGGGGTACAGCGTGGCCAAGAACGACAAAATTAACGAAGTCACCGCAATAATGACAATATCAGCCACTTGCGGGTTAGAAGGCAAAGAGCTGATGAAATAGATTTGCTCAGGCAAAAATTGCAGGCCAATCAGATTTTCAATAAAGGGAACGATTACATCCACGTTATAAGCAATCAACACCCCAAACAACACGCCTAAACCTGTACCCAAGAAACCAATTAAACTTCCTTGCACCAAGAAGATACGGGCAATTTCAGCAGGCGTCGCACCTAAGGTACGCAAGATGGCGATATCGCTACGCTTATCTTTCACCGCCATCACCAGAGACGACAGCAAGTTAAACGCGGCTACCGCCACAATCAGCGTCAAAATCAAAAACATCATGCGTTTTTCAGTTTGCACCGCGGCAAACCACGTACGGTTATTGCGTGTCCAGTCGCTGGCAATCACACCACTGGGCAATTGGCTTTGTAGTTCTACGGCGACCTCGGGTGCTTTTTGCATATCTTTAATACGCAAACGCACACCACTCACCCCACTGTCGCGGAAAATCCGGGCGGCATCTTGCACATTCACAAATGCCAACGACGCGTCGTACTCATAGTGGCCCGACGAAAACAGACCCACTACCGTGAACTGGCGCATACGCGGTGAAAAACCCGCCGGTGAAATCGTGCCTTGTGGCGCCATCACCATCAAGGTGTCCCCTTGGCCTACCCCTAGCGTTTTCGCCAATTTCTGGCCCAGCACAATACCAAAGCTGCCGTCTTTTAACGCATCCAAACTACCGGCATACAATTGATCGGCTAGTTCTGAAACCTGTGTTTCAACACTAGGGTCTATGCCGCGTATTTGTGCGCCGCTCAATACATTATTGCGCACCAACATACCTTGTGCGCCCACAAAAGGTGCGGCACCTTCTACGGCACTATTTTCTTTAGCTTCGTCGGCGATATCCGGCCACATCTCCAACACACGCTGGTGTGGTTGCCCGGGATAAAACAATTCTATATGCGGCAAAACCGACAGCATTCGATCACGCACCTGCGTTTGGAAGCCATTCATGACTGAAAGCACTACAATAAGAGCCGCAACCCCTAGAGCGATACCCGCCATGGAACTTCCAGCGATGAACGAGACAAACCTGTCCCCTCGCTGCCCTGCTTTACGCTTAGACCGGGTTAACCCCGCATAACGCGCTCCAACCCACCATTCAAACGACATAAACTTTGCCACCGCACGTGTATTAGACAGAAAACTTCTATGCAAATAGTACTCTCAGGCGCTCTGCCCGAACCACCTTACGCATCAAAACTTTTACCTGAGCTGGAAAAAGTCGCTCCTACTCTGGTTCATTGGCTGAATAAAAGCCAAAGCACATTACAGGTTCTGGATAGCAATCAAGAACGCTGTACAGCACTGGAGTACTGGCAACTGCAACAGGCAGGATTTCAACCCAAACCCGCTCAGCATAGTAGCGCAGGTCTAGGGGTTTTGTGGATGCAATCGCAACAAAACCTAACTTTACCCCTACAAGAAGCGATCTGGTTGGGCGAGCTTGTGCACATCGCCCCCTCGCGGGATGGTGCTGCCCTAATCCCTAGCGCACAGTTAGATATTAGTGCGGCCGAAAGCGAAGCCCTATTTACCAGTAGCGTTGAGTGGTTTGAGGGCACAGGGTTTACTGCCGAATACTGGGGGCCAAACTACTGGCGCATTACCCCACCGGCCGACTTTGAGGCACGCACCGTTAGCTCGGACTTAGTGAGCCAAAGCGCCGTCAATAACTGGTGGGAACAAGATACCGCCACACGCCCTTGGCGCAAATTGGTCAATGAACTGCAAATGTTTTGGTTTAACCATCCGGTGAACCAGCAACGCAGCGCAGACGGCAAACTGCCCATCAATAGTTTGTGGCTACAAGGCGGTGGCTCCCTAGAGCAATTTAGCCCTACCCCTACCGACACTTATCAGGTCATCACTGACTTGGCAGACTCACTGCAACAGCAAGACTGGTCTAGATGGCTAGAAGCATGGCAAGAGTTAGAAAAAAATCACTTTGCTCCGTTACAGCAGCAACCCTCGACAATTGTGTTGTGCGGTCTAAACCGTCTGCTTACCCTTAGCCCACGCCCCACAGGCTTGCTACAGAAACTCTTTGCTCCCAAGCAATCAGATTGGAAGAAAAAATGGTCATCCCAGTAATACAGGACCGCACCCCCAACCCAGAACACATCACTGCGCTAATGTCGGCCGGCACACATCCGCTGCTGGCTCAGTTGATGGCGGCCAGAGGCGTATGCAGCCAAGAAGAATTAGCCACTGATTGGGCTCAAATGCTCTCGCCGGTCCTGCTGCGCGATCTGCAGCATGCTGCCCGCTTTCTAGCCGATGCCATTGCCGCTAATAAGCGTTTATTGATAGTGGCGGATTACGACTGTGATGGCGCAACCGCTTGCGCTGTAGCCGTACGCGGTTTGCGCATGATGGGGGCTACGGTTGATTTCTTAGTACCGAATCGCTTTGAGACTGGCTATGGTTTGTCGCCTGCCATTGTAGAACTGGCCGTAGAACACCCAGCAGGCAAACCTGATGTATTAATTACCGTTGATAACGGCATTGCCAGCGTTAGTGGCGTAGAAGCGGCCAAAGCAGCAGGCATGGAAGTTATTGTGACCGATCACCACTTACCCGGTGACGAGTTACCTGATGCCTCAGCCATCGTGAACCCCAACCACCCTGACTGTACCTTTGCCTCTAAAAACTTGGCAGGCGTAGGCGTCATCTTTTACTTAATGCTGGGGCTGCGCGCCGAACTACGCCAACGTGGTGTTTTCGATGCCAAAACCCAACCACGCTTAAACCGCTTAAGCGATCTGGTCGCTTTAGGAACTGTCGCTGACGTAGTACGTTTAGACAGCAACAACCGTTTATTGGTCAGCCAAGGTTTGCAGCAAATTCGCTCTGGCATCATGCAACCGGGTATTGAAGCCCTGTTCCGCGTGGCTGCCCGCCACCCTGCGCTTGCCAGCACCTTTGATTTAGGTTTTGCATTAGGCCCTCGTATTAACGCAGCAGGCAGACTCGCCGACATGGCATTAGGGATTCGTTGCTTACTGAGCGACGACCCTGTTGAAGCCATGGCCTTAGCGCAAGAACTTGAGGACATGAACCAAGACCGCCGCCAAATTGAGCAACATATGCGTCAAGAAGCGCTGGTGGCAGTAGAACAACATGTGAACCACAACCCCGAACAGCGCGCCAGCCTTTGCGTCTACCACCCCGACTGGCATCAAGGCGTAGTGGGCTTAGTGGCTTCACGCTTGAAAGAACAGTTCTGGCGTCCTGTACTGGCATTTGCCCGCAGCGATGACGGCATTATGCTTAAAGGCTCTGGCCGTTCGGTACCTGACGTGCATTTACGCGACGTATTGGATTTGGTGTCTAAACGCCAGCCTGGCATCATCGCCCAGTTTGGTGGTCACGCAATGGCTGCAGGCTTAAGCATCAAAGAAGAAAATTACGCCGACTTCATGCTGCTGTTTGATGATGCGGTACGCACCTTAAGCGGCCGCGAGTACTTCGAGCCTGTGATTGAAACGGATGGTAGCTTATCGTTGGATCACTACAGTGTAGAAACTGCCTACTTGCTGCAATCGCAGGTGTGGGGGGCCGGCTTCCCTGCCCCGTTATTCCGCGATCGCTTTATTATTCGTCAGCAGCGTTTGCTCAAAGACCGTCATTTGAAGCTACAACTGGAACGTGGCACTCAAGTGTTGGACGCCATTTGGTTTAACCACGATCAGTTATTAGATGGCGTGATTGAGGTGGTATACAGTTTGGCCCCCAACACATGGAATGGCCAAACCTCGCTGCAATTAATTGTGGAATATGCCGCTAGCGTCAGCGCTTAAGCGCTGTTTCGCTTACGAGATGCCAGCATAATCCCCCCCACAATCAACGCAAATGCGATGGCGTGGAAGGTTTGAGGCATCTCGTTTAAGAACAAGGTGGACAGCAGCGCTGCAAACAAGGGGATAAAGTTAGTAAAGAAACCCGCTGTGGCTGGCCCAGCACGCTGCACTCCCTCTCCCCAACAGTACAACGCCACAATGGCTGGCCCTATGGCCACATAGGCCATCGCCCAATAGAGCTCGGTTCCCCAACGAATGTGCAGGTCAAACGCAGCCCATTCACCCCACGCAAAAAAGCCCGACCATACCGTACCAAATGCCACTTGCGACATTAGCAGGGTGGCCCAATTACGGCGTACATCGTCTGGGTGCTTTTTCGCCAGCAACAACCAACTGTAAAACGCCCACGCAATGGTAGAGAGGATCATATAAAAATCCCCAATCACCAACCGCATAGACATAATCTGCGTTAAGTCGCCCCGGGTCAGAATAATCACCACTCCACACAGCGACACCACGCCCCCTATTAACTGCCAGCGATTCATCAACGCGCCAAAAAACACACGCCCGATTAACAACATCCAAATGGGCATGCTCGCGCCCACCAAGGTCACATTAATAGGGGTGGAACTTTGTAGCGCCATGTACTGCAAAGTGTTGTATAGACCAATACTCAGCAAACCCAAAATGGAATAACGCTTCCACTCTTTCCATAATTGACTACTAGGGCGCAATACCGAATAGCCAAATGGCAGCAGAATTAAAAACGCGATAATCCAGCGCACAAAATTTAGCGTCACTGGCGGAATCATATCGCTGACGATACGACCCACGATGGCGTTACCTGCCCAAAGCATGGTTGGGAGCACAAGAAAAGCTACTGTTGCCGGAGTAAGTTTTGGTTGACTCATTACGCACATACGCCCCGTTAGTCTCCATCGTAGGGCGTATTTATTATGATTAAACGACTAGTATAGTGAAAGCGCCCTCTAAAAACGAATGATAATAATTCCTTAAAATCAGCTGAATACATACAAAAAGCCGCATTCACCCTGCCCTAATGCAGCCTAACAGGTTAAAATTATTCCTTTTGACCGAATTTTGGGCATAGCACTACTGACGGCTATGCCACCACACAGGAAGTACACCGCTATGGAAGCCGAACGTCAAAACGCCATTGAGTCGCACTTGGAAGATTACATCCAGCGCGAGGCAGAGCTACGGAGGTATCTTTGACTACGATGACAAAGCACACCGCTTAATCGTAGTTAATGCCGAACTGGAAAGTCCCGATGTCTGGAACGATCCACAACACGCTCAAGAACTTGGCCGTGAAAAGAAAAGCCTAGAAGGCGTAGTGACAGCATTGGATGAAATCCGCAGCGCACTACACGATAGCCAAGAACTGTTTGACCTCGCTGCTAGCGATGACGACGACGAAACCCTGCAAGCCGTAGAAGAAGATATTGCTGGCGTATGCGAACGCATTGAAGAGCTTGAGTTCCGCCGCATGTTCTCTAACCCTGCCGATCCATCCAACTGTTTTATGGATATTCAAGCGGGCGCCGGTGGTACCGAAGCACAAGACTGGGCATCTATTTTGCTGCGCCAATACTTGCGCTATGCCGAACACAAAGGTTTCAAAGCTGAAGTGCTGGAAATTTCCGATGGCGAGGTAGCAGGTATTAAGTCTGCCACCCTCAAAATCGAGGGCGAATATGCATACGGTTTGCTGCGCACCGAAACAGGCGTGCACCGTTTAGTGCGTAAAAGCCCCTTTGACTCCAACAATGGCCGTCACACTTCCTTTAGTAGCGTGTTTGTCTACCCCGAGGTGGACGACTCCTTTGAGATCGAAATTAACCCAGCCGACTTGCGCGTAGACACATACCGTGCCAGTGGCGCGGGTGGTCAGCACGTGAACAAAACCGACTCTGCGGTACGTTTAACTCACATGCCTTCCGGTATTGTGGTGCAGTGTCAGAATGACCGCTCCCAGCACCGTAACCGTGCAGAAGCCATGCAAATGCTGCGCTCAAAACTGTACGAAAAAGAGCTGCGTGAACGTATGGCTGACCAGCAAAAACTGGAAGACGCCAAAAGCGATGTGGGCTGGGGTCATCAGATTCGTTCTTACGTGCTGGACCAAAGCCGTATTAAAGATTTGCGTACCAACTTGGAAATTTCCAACACCCAGAAAGTGCTGGATGGCGATCTAGACCCCTTCATTCAGGCTAGCCTGAAACAAGGCCTATAACACCATGATCACACAGCGCGTTGTCATTATTACCGGCACATCAAAAGGCTTAGGCGCAGCTCTAGCACAACAGGTGCTAGATGCTGACACTACTCTTTTTTCTATCGCCAGAGGCACCAACCCATCGTTAGCGGCAACCGCTGCCGAGCGCGGTGCTACATTGCACAGCCTACAAGCAGACTTATCTTCTGCAGAAGGCGTGCGCCTCACACAAGAGTGGCTACAACACGCGCTGCCTCGCACAGCACAGCAGTACTGGCTCATCAACAATGCCGGAACCGTAGAACCCATTGCACAAGCAAACCAGCTTGACGATGCGCTTGCCATTCAACACGCGTTGCAAGTAAACGTGGGCAGCCCCATCGCACTCTGCGCAACGCTACTGGCAGCAACCGATGCCAACCCACACGCTGAACGCCGCATTCTGAACATTTCTTCAGGAGCTGGGCGCCGCAGTGTAGCGGGCTGGGGCGTATACGGTGCCACCAAAGCCGCATTGGACTTCTACACACAAACTATGGCGATGGAAAACCATCCCCGCCTGCGTTGTGTTTCGTTAGCCCCCGGCGTCATTGATAGCCCTATGCAGAGCGTCATACGTCAGCAAAATGTCGCTGACTTCCCTGACCTACAACGCTTTCTTAATCTACATGCCGAACAGCAACTTAGCTCCCCAGAAGACACGGCTGCACACATTCTGCGCCACATGGGTAGCGACACCTTCGGCAGCACCCTCCTGGATGATATCCGTCGTTATTTGTAAAGTTTACTGAAACCATGACTCAACCTACTCCTGCCCCGCATGCCGACGAAAACCATTTGATCACCGAGCGTCGTGGCAAACTGCAACAGCTTCGTGAAAATGGTGTGGCGTACCCTAATAACTTCCGCCCTGCCAATCACGCCGATGACCTGCACGCAACCTATAGCGAGCACGAAAAAGAGGCATTGGCCGAACAGAAACACCCTGCATCCGTTGCTGGACGCATGATGCTGAAGCGAGTTATGGGTAAGGCAAGTTTTGCAACACTGCAAGACGGAACAGGCCGCATCCAGATTTACTTGGATAAAAACTCGGTAGGCGAAGACGTCTACGAGCAGTTCAAAACGTGGGACATTGGTGACATGCTGGCCGTTGAAGGCATCATGTTCAAAACCAACAAAGGCGAGCTGTCCATCCATGCAAGCAGCATCCGCTTGCTGGCTAAATCGCTGCGCCCACTGCCCGATAAATTCCACGGTTTGGCTGACCAAGAACTGCGTTACCGCCAGCGTTACGTAGACCTCATCATGAATGAAGAGGTACGTGGCACATTCTTGGCGCGCAGCAAAATCATCAACAGCATTCGTCAAAACATGCTGGAAGAGCACTTCCTGGAAGTGGAAACACCCATGCTGCACCCTATTCCAGGTGGCGCATCGGCCAAACCGTTTGTGACACACCACAATGCGCTGGACATGGAAATGTACCTGCGTATCGCCCCTGAGTTGTACCTAAAACGCTTGGTGGTAGGTGGTTTTGAACGCGTATTCGAAATTAACCGCAATTTCCGTAACGAAGGGGTGAGCCCACGCCACAACCCTGAGTTCACCATGATGGAGTTCTACGCAGCCTACACCGACTACCGTTGGTTGATGGACTTCACTGAAGAGCTCATCAGAAACGCGGCGATTGCTACACACGGTACCGCCGTCCTGACGTACCAAGATCAAGAGCTAGACCTCAGCAAACCTTTTGAACGCCTGACCATTATTCAAGCCATTCAAAAGTACGCCGAAGGCTACCAAGAAAGCCAATTACAAGACAGTGACTTCTTGCGCACTGAGTTGAAACGCCTGAAAGTAGACGTGAGCAACCCACCTCTGTCCAATGCTGGTCTGGGTGCGCTGCAACTGGCACTGTTTGAAGAAGTCGCTGAATCCAAACTGTGGAACCCTACGTACATTATCGACTACCCAGTAGAAGTGTCTCCATTGGCACGTGCGTCTGACACAGAAGAAGGCATTACCGAGCGCTTCGAGCTGTTTATCACTGGTAGAGAAATTGCTAATGGTTTCTCGGAGTTGAACGACCCCGAAGACCAAGCACAACGCTTCCAAGCTCAAGTAACGGCTAAAGATGCTGGCGACGAAGAAGCCATGTACTACGATGCCGACTACATTCGTGCGTTAGAGTACGGTATGCCTCCTGCCGGTGGTTGTGGTATCGGTATTGACCGTTTGGTAATGCTGCTGACAAACAGCCCAAGCATCCGTGACGTGATTCTGTTCCCCCACCTGCGTCACGAGTAATACCGCTTATGCGCCAACCCTACTTGGGTTGGCAGCAACAAAAAAGGCTCAATGTTTATACATTGAGCCTTTTTTATACCTAATGTTGGCTTAGATGGTGAAAGACTCACCGCAACCACAACTGGCCGCTTCATTAGGATTATTGAATCTGAAGCTACTGCTTAAGCCTTCACGCACGAAATCAATTTCCGTACCATCGATGAAGGGCAAAGCCTTGGGATCCACATACATGGTAATACCGTGTTCGGAGAAGATCTGATCACCCTCTTTACCTTCGCTCACGTAATCCCATTTATAGGCCATGCCAGAGCAGCCCGTTAATCGCACGCTCAAACGCATCGCTTGCGCATCATTTTTACTTAAATGATGGTTGATGTGTTTAGCGGCATTTTCCGTTAATGTAATCGCCATGTTTTACCTCATTCATCCTGTGACGGTACAAGTTTGCTCGCAGCATCGCGTAGCACCTCTACAGCCAAAATAGCACTGTGCAATTTCACTGCGGGCAAATCCAGCGCCTGCATAAGCTCTGAACTGGTCAAAGCCGCCAGCTGCGCTGGTTGCTTACCTTCTGCCCATCTACAGGCATATTCTGCCGCAGCAATAGTGACACCACAACCATAGGCCTGAAACCTAGCCTGTTGGATCACACCACTATCATCCATATGTAGCGACAAACGTATTGCCGCTCCCTCTTGTACAGAACCTGCTAATGCACTTGCAGCCTTACCAGCAGCTACAGCAAGCACACCGGCATGTTCTGGCGCTTTAAAATACGACTCTACCTGTGCGTTATACCGCATGATATCCCTTTACCTACGACACCAACGAGCTGCTTTGCTCTTGTTCCCAGAAGGGAGACAACTGACGCAGACGTTCCACACTATGGCGTATTGCTGCAATGGTAGTGTCTACATCTTCTTTTGTAGTTTGACGACCCAAGGAAATACGCAACGAACTATGCGCTTGCTGATCGGTACGCCCCAAGGCTTTCAATACAAAAGAAGGCTCTAAACTGGCCGAGGTACACGCTGAACCACTGGACAACGCCAAGCCTGATAAATCCATCATCAAGGCTTCACCCTCTACACCATCAAAGCTCACACTCAAGTTATGCGGCACACGCTGTGTCAGCGAGCCATTCACATACATACCAGGAATACTTTGCAACCCCTGCAATAACTGCTGGTGCAACTGAGCAATACGTTGGCACTCTTCTTCACGTAACTGTTCGGCTAATTCAAACGCAGCACCCATACCCACAATTTGATGGGTAGCCAAGGTACCAGAACGCATACCACGCTCGTGACCACCGCCGTGCATTTGTGCCTCTAACCGCACACGCGGTTTACGGCGTACGTACAGCGCCCCCATACCTTTTGGACCATACGCTTTGTGCGCAGACATAGACAACAAATCAATGCCTAAAGCCTCTACATCTATAGGCAACTTGCCTACAGCTTGTGCGGCATCCACATGCAACAACACGTTTTGCTCGTGGCACAAAGCAGAAATAGCAGCGATATCTTGTACCACCCCTATTTCATTATTCACTATCATTACAGACACCAACGTGGTGTCTGGACGTAGGTGCTGACGCAATACATCTAGACTTAACAACCCTTCTGCATCAACCGGCAAATACGTGACGTCGAAACCTTGCTGCTCCAATGCATGGAAAGTATCCAGCACAGCTTTATGCTCGGTTTGCACGGTAATCAAATGCTTACCCTTATGGGCGTAGGCTTGCGCCACACCTTTAATAGCAAGGTTATCGGCCTCGGTAGCACCTGATGTCCATACTATATCGCGCGCTTGCGCACCTATAGCCTGCGCCACTTGTGCGCGTGCGCGTTCTACGGCCTCTTCGGCATCCCAACCGTAACTATGGCTACTAGAGGCTGCGTTACCGAAGCCATCTTGCAACCAGTACATCATGTGCTCAAGCACACGGGGATCCAACGGCGTCGTCGCCGCATAATCCAAATAAAGTGGTCTATCTTTTTTCTGCACGTCAGCCACCAAAGTTGAAAACACTGGATGCTACAGGCGTTGCTGTTTTCTGCACGGAAATCACTTCCTCGTCGCTATGGGCAGCTTCTTCCAACTGGCGTAAACGCTGTTGATCTACCAAGTCTTGCAACGACACCGAATCCAAGTAATCCACCATTTTACGGCTTAAATTTGCCCAGAGGTCATGTGTCATACACTGTCCTCGGCTACCGCCCGCACCTAATTTGCAGTTGCCCTTACCTTTGCAATTGGTGGCATCTACCGGCTCATCGACTGCAAAAATAATATCAGCTACGGTGATGTGTCTAGCCAGGCGAGCCAGTGAGTAACCACCACCCGGACCTCGCGTACTTTCCACCAATTCGTGGCGGCGTAGCTTTCCAAACAACTGTTCTAGATACGACAACGAAATATGCTGACGCTCACTGATTTTGGCCAGAGTCACTGGTCCACTTTGTTGTCGTAACGCCAGATCTATCATGGCCGTTACTGCAAAGCGGCCCTTTGTCGTCAAACGCATACTGAAACTCCTCAGCTTATGGCGGGCACCCTCACGGCTATTTATACCCGACTGATTTAGTCCAGTATAGCAAACAACCAAGCCTAAAATAAGGGTTTCCCACAACACAATACACCATTTCGTACCGTGAAAACAACGCGAATTATTTACATTCCCAGTAACGCTTTTTCTTTCAACTGGCGCAACTGGTCGCGTGCTTTAGCTGCTTGTTCAAATTCCAGATTTTTCGCATGATCCATCATTTGTTTTTCTAAGCGTTTGATTTCTTTAGCAAGTTTTTTCTCATCACTCAAAATCTCGTTACTGATACTGCTGTATTCGGTTTCTACCGTTGGCGCAACGCTTACGCCATCAATAAGATCGCGCACCGCTTTATTTACGCCTCGCGCCGTAATGCCGTGCTCTGTATTAAATGCCAACTGCTTTTCACGGCGGCGCTCTGTTTCGCTCATGGCGCGCCGCATAGAATCGGTAATTCTGTCGGCGTACAAAATAGCGTGACCGTTCAAGTTACGCGCCGCCCTACCTATGGTCTGGATTAAGCTGCGCTCAGAACGCAAGAAGCCCTCTTTATCGGCATCCAGAATCGCGACTAAAGACACCTCGGGAATATCCAAACCTTCACGCAGCAAGTTAATCCCCACCAGCACGTCAAACACCCCCAAACGTAGATCGCGAATAATTTCCACCCGCTCAACCGTATCGATGTCTGAGTGTAAGTACCTTACCCGCACACCATTCTCGGCCAAGTAATCGGTTAAGTCTTCCGACATACGTTTAGTTAGCGTCGTCACCAAAATGCGCTCTTGGACGGCAACACGCAGTTTAATCTCGCCCAATAAATCATCCACCTGCGTCGTAGCCGGCCGCACCTCTACCAAGGGGTCTACCAAGCCCGTAGGACGCACCACCTGCTCTACCACGGCATCGGCATGCTCTTGCTCGTAAGCGGCTGGTGTAGCCGACACAAACACCGTCTGCGGCATACGCTGCTCGAATTCTTCCAGCTTAAGTGGTCGATTATCCAAGGCCGAGGGCAAACGGAAACCAAACTGCACCAACGTTTGTTTACGAGAACGGTCACCCCGGTACATTCCGCCTATCTGCCCAACGGTCACGTGACTTTCATCGATGAACATCAACGCATCTTTGGGCAAGTAATCAATCAGCGTTGGGGGTGGATCACCCGGTGCAGCGCCCGATAAATGCCTAGAGTAGTTTTCAATGCCTTTGCAAAAGCCCAGCTCGTTCATCATCTCTAGGTCAAAACGGGTACGCTGCTCTAAGCGCTGCGCCTCTACCAATTCACCGGCATTCACAAACTGGCTAACTCGCTCGCGCAGTTCTTCTTTAATGGTTTCCATCGCCCGCAAAATGGTTTCACGAGGTGTCACAAAGTGCGACCCCGGGAACACCGTATAACGACGTACATCCTGCTGGATTTTGCCAGTTAGCGGGTCAAACAACGCTAGCGATTCGATTTCATCATCGAACATGGTGATGCGTAACGCTTGCTCAGCGTTTTCTGCCGGGAAGACATCAATCACTTCGCCTCTGGCCCTGAAAATACCGCGCGCAAAGTCCGCATCGTTACGCTCGTACTGCATGGCCACCAAACGCGCCAAGAGCTCTTGCCTAGGCACGGTATCACCCACCCGTAACGTCAACACCATGGCATGGTAATCGCCGGGGTTACCAATACCGTAAATGCTAGACACCGACGCCACAATGATCGTGTCGCGGCGCTCTAACAAGCTTTTGGTGGCCGACAAACGCATCTGTTCAATATGCTCGTTGATCGAGGAGTCTTTCTCGATAAACATATCGCGTGATGGCACATACGCTTCGGGCTGATAGTAATCGTAGTAGGACACGAAGTATTCCACCGCATTACGGGGAAAGAACTCGCGCATTTCTGAATACAACTGCGCTGCCAACGTTTTATTGGGCGCCATCACAATCGCTGGCCTACCTGTACGCGCAATGACGTTTGCCATGGTGTAGGTCTTACCCGACCCCGTCACCCCCAGCAAGGTTTGGTACATCAAACCATCTTCCAAGCCCTCTATCAGTTTTTCGATGGCGGCCGGCTGATCGCCCGCAGGCGGGTACGGCTCGTACAGCGAAAAAGGGCTATCGGGGAAATTGACAAAACGCGGTGCAAACTCTGACATAGGGATAGGTGACACGAAGTCCTAAAGAAACAGCCGGCATAAATATGCGTTAGATCAGCCCAAAGGCCCAGACGGCTTGATTTTTCCTGTATTTTAACGCAAAATCATTGCTGTATAAATAAACAGCATCAATATATCATGGCCGTCAAACTTACCATCAGGCAACAACAGGTGCTTGACATCATCCGTCAAGAGATACAACGCACCGGTTTTCCTCCCACCAGGGCTGAAATCGCTCAGACGTTGGGCTTTAGGTCGGCCAATGCTGCCGAAGACCACCTTAAGGCCTTGGCAAAAAAAGGCGCCATAGAATTAACCGCTGGCGCATCGCGTGGTATTCGTCTAGTACAAGACGAGACGCTGCCTGCAGCAGCGAACGACCACGACATGGGTAATGGTAATTTGCAGTTGCCCATTATTGGTAGAGTCGCGGCAGGTAGCCCCATTCTAGCCAGTGCCCATGTAGAACAAGAAATTGGCGTTGCCCCTAACTTATTTAGCCAAACGCCCGACTATCTGCTGCGCGTACGCGGTTTAAGTATGCGCGACATAGGCATTCTGGAAGGCGACTTGCTGGCCGTCAAAAAAACCTCCGAAGCACGCCATGGTCAGGTGATCGTGGCACGTTTGGGTGACGACGTAACCGTTAAACGTTTGCACATAGAAGGCAAACGCATTAACTTGATGCCAGAAAACCCCGACTTCGACCCCATTCCTGTGTCTGATGAAGATAACTTCAGCGTAGAAGGTATTGCAGTAGGGCTAATTCGTAACACCCCCATACACTAAGCCAAAAGCAATTTCCTAGACATAAAAAATAGCCCAGTTTTCACTGGGCTATTTTTATACTGCGACCTTACTTAATGCGTGGTACTCAAACCACCAGCACCACTGACCACTTTATTGGCCACCGCCGCTTCTGCTGCCAACTTGGCAACTTCTTCGTCACTTAATGGTACAGGCATTTTTTCCAACGCCACTTCCAGTACTCGGTCAATCCAACGCACTGGAATAATTTCCAAGTGATTTTTGACGTTGTCAGGAATGTCAGCCAAGTCCTTTACGTTTTGCTCGGGGATCATAACCGTTTTGATACCACCGCGCAGTGCTGCCAGCAGCTTCTCTTTCAAGCCACCAATCTCCAGCACCTCACCACGTAATGTGATCTCACCAGTCATCGCAACGTCTGCACGGATAGGAATACCCGTTAACGACGACACAATAGCTGTGGTGATCGCAATACCGGCCGAAGGACCATCTTTAGGTGTAGCACCATCCGGGAAGTGCACGTGTAGATCACGCTTCTCGAATGTAGTGTCAGGAATACCCCATTTCTGAGCGCGAGAACGCACTACAGTACGGGCAGCTTCCACAGACTCTTTCATCACATCGCCAATGGAACCTGTACGCTGAATAACCCCTTTACCAGGCATATCAGCCACTTCAATGGTCAGCAAATCGCCGCCCACTTCGGTCCACGCCAAACCAGTAACTTGACCGACTTTATTCTCGGTTTCTGCTACACCAAAGGTATAGCGACGTACACCCAAGAACTCTTCCAAGTTCTCGGAGTTCACCACTACAGTTGTTGGCTTAGCATCTGATTTAGCGGCTTCCAAGAACTTACGCACTACCTTACGGCAAATCTTGCTGATTTCACGCTCTAACGAACGCACACCAGCTTCACGTGTGTAGTAGCGAATCATGTCGCGCACAGCGTCCTCGGCAACTTCAAGCTCGCCGTCTTTAACACCGTTATGCTTCACCAGCTTAGGAATTAAGTGATCAAACGCGATACGTACTTTCTCGTCTTCGGTGTAACCCGACAACCTAATTACTTCCATACGGTCTAACAGCGCCGGTGGAATGTTCAACGTATTGCTAGTAGCCACAAACATCACGTCGGACAAATCGAAATCCACTTCCAAGTAGTGATCTTGGAAAGTATGGTTTTGTTCTGGGTCTAACACTTCCAGCAATGCCGATGACGGATCACCACGGAAATCCATACCCAGTTTATCGATTTCATCCAGTAGGAACAGCGGGTTACGCACCCCTACTTTGGACATATTTTGCAGCACTTTACCTGGCATAGAGCCAATGTAGGTACGACGGTGACCACGAATCTCGGCCTCGTCACGCACACCACCCAACGCCATACGCACATACTTACGATTCGTCGCACGCGCAATAGACTGACCCAGCGATGTTTTACCCACCCCTGGAGGGCCTACCAAACACAAAATAGGCGACTTCAATTTGCTTACACGCTGCTGTACGGCCAAGTACTCAACGATACGCTCTTTCACTTTTTCCAAACCAAAGTGATCGCTATCCAGCACTTCTTGAGCACTCACCAGCGAATTGCTGATGCGGCTCTTCTTACGCCATGGCATACCCACCAGCGTATCCAGATAGTTGCGTACTACTGTTGCCTCAGCCGACATAGGCGACATCAGCTTCAGTTTTTTCAGCTCAGCTTCCGCTTTCTTCTGCGCTTCTTTAGGCAGTTTAGCTTCTTCGATGCGTTTTTCCAGTTCCTCTAGATCAGCACCTTCTTCGCCCTCGCCCAACTCTTTCTGAATGGCTTTTACTTGCTCGTTCAGGTAGTAGTCGCGCTGGCTTTTTTCCATCTGTTTCTTCACGCGGCCGCGAATGCGTTTTTCCACTTGAAGAATATCGATTTCAGATTCTAACTGAGCCAACAAAGCTTCCAAACGGCTACCCACAGCAGCCATTTCCAGCATTTCTTGTTTCTGCTCTAGCTTCAAGCTCAGGTGAGCAGCCACGGTATCAGCTAGCCTACCTGGCTCTTCAATACCGGTCAGGGAAGTCAAAATTTCCTGAGGGATTTTTTTATTCAGTTTGACGTACTGTTCAAACTGGGCCAACACAGCACGACGCAATGCCTCATGCTCTGATGCCGATGCCGCAGAATCGATCTCTGCAGCCACAACCTTAGCTTTGAAACACTCTTCGGTTTCCGTCACATCTACCGCACGCGCACGCTGCATACCCTCTACCAGCACTTTTACGGTGCCATCGGGTAATTTCAGCATTTGCAGAATGTTCGCTACACAACCTATTTCGTATAGGTCTTCTTTGGAAGGCTCATCTTTGCTGGCAGTTTTCTGAGCAACCAACATAATGTGGTTGCCATCTTCCATTGCCAATTCCAACGCCTTAATGGATCGTGGACGTCCCACGAACAGGGGAATCACCATATGCGGAAACACCACCACATCGCGCAATGGCAATAGCGGTAGCTCCATGGGTTCCGTAGTAAGAATCTGGCTCGCAGACATAGCAAATTCCTTTTAATAAGCCCGTCATCCGCAAAAGGGAAGCATGAAGCTTCCCTTTTTAGATGCACTTCTTAACTGTAAGGTTGCGGCTATTTTGAATATTTCAAGAGCCAAACAAGCAAAGAGTCTGTTATTTATAACAGAAAGTGTTCCGCTTAGGCGGCTGCAGTGTCAGATGTCGTTGCCGACTTTTCTTCTTCGCTGCGTTCCACCAGTACCGGTTCACTTTTGCCACTCACAGCTTCCGCTGTAAGTACTACTTTGCCTACATCTGGGCGCGATGGCAACTCATACATTGTGTTCAGCAATGACTGCTCAACAATAGAGCGCAAACCACGAGCACCTGTTTTACGTGTAATGGCACGTTTAGCAATAGCACGCAATGCGTCGCTATCCACTTCTAGATCAACGTCTTCCATCGCAAACAGTTGCTGGAACTGCTTCACCAGCGCATTGCGGGGCTGAGTCAAGATTTGAATCAAAGATTCTTCATCCAGCTCTTGCAAGGTAGTCACTACTGGCAGACGGCCAACCAGCTCGGGGATAATACCGAACTTGATCAGATCTTCTGGCTCAACCTCGTTAAACACCTCGCCCACACCCCGCTCTGACTTGGAACTAACAGAGGCCGAAAAACCAATACCGGATTTTTCGGTTCTATCCAAAATAACTTTATCCAGACCCGCAAATGCACCGCCCACGATAAACAAGATGTTTGTCGTATCGACTTGCACGAAGTCTTGGTTTGGATGCTTACGACCACCTTGAGGCGGAACCGACGCTACCGTACCTTCAATCAGTTTCAGCAAGGCTTGCTGCACACCCTCGCCCGATACGTCGCGGGTAATAGAGGGGTTATCTGATTTGCGAGAGATCTTGTCGATCTCATCGATATACACAATCGCTTGCTGGGCTTTATCTACATCGTACTCGCAGCTTTGCAGGAGTTTCTGGATGATGTTTTCCACATCCTCACCCACATAGCCAGCTTCGGTTAATGTAGTCGCGTCAGCCATCACAAACGGCACATTCAACAGACGCGCCAACGTTTGTGCCAACAGCGTTTTGCCTGAACCGGTAGGACCAATCAGCAAAATATTACTTTTAGATAGCTCTACCCCATCATCCGAGGTATTCGCATAACGAATACGCTTGTAATGGTTGTACACCGCTACCGCCAAGCTACGCTTGGGAGACTCCTGACCAATCACATACTGATCAAGAAACTCTTTAATTTCTTTGGGTTTTGGAAGCTCAGTTTTAATGGCTTCTTTAGCTTTTTCCTGTGACTCTTCGTGAATGATGTCACTGCACAAGGTAATGCATTCATCACAAATGAATACGGAAGCAGGTCCGGCTATTAGCTTGCCGACTTCGCTCTGGCTTTTGTTGCAAAACGAACAATGCAGGACTTTGTCATCGGACGAGTTTTTATCAGACATAAGACTCTGTTAAAAATAGAGAGAAAAAGCGTTTTCCCTACAAAACATCACGTGCCCACGCTGCCAGCAATCATGCATGGCAGCGCAGTCACACCCATTAAGCCGTTTCGTCTGAACGATGTGTAAAGACTTGGTCAATCAGACCATAGTTTTTCGCGTCGTTAGCGGACATGAAACGATCACGCTCAGTATCCAGCGCAACTTGCTCAACGGTCTGGCCAGTATTTTTAGCCAGAATACCATTCAAACTATCACGCAAGCTCAGGATCTCTTGAGCATGGATTTGAATATCCGATGCCTGACCCTGTGCACCGCCTGATGGCTGATGAATCATGATGCGGGAATTAGGCAAGGCGAAACGCTTGCCTTTTTCCCCCGCTGACAACAGGAAAGCACCCATACTGGCTGCCATCCCGGTGCACAGCGTTGAAACCTGAGGTTTCACGAACTGCATGGTGTCATAAATGCCCATCCCTGCGTACACACCGCCACCAGGCGAGTTGATGTACAACGAGATGTCTTTGTCTGGGTTTTCCGACTCCAAGAACAGCAGCTGCGCCACAATCAGGTTAGCGGACTGGTCATTAACCGGGCCCACCAAAAACACCAAGCGCTCACGTAACAAGCGTGAGTAGATATCGTAAGAACGCTCACCGCGGCCAGATTGCTCTACAACCATAGGGATGTAGCCCAAACCGGACGGTGTTACTGCGTGTCCCCCATGCATTGAAGCATAGAAGTCGATAAAACTAGACGACATTAGTTAGTTCCCCATGATTTCGTTGAATGGCACGCCCTCTTCTGTAACTTTAGCGTTAGAAAGTACGTGTTCAACCACGTTATCTTCCAGCACTACAGCTTCGATCTCAGCGCGACGTTGACGATCTGACAGGTAGTATGTCACAACCTGAGCGGGTTGTTCGTAGTTCTGAGCAAACTCTTCAATACGAGCACGAACCTGTTCTGGTTTAGCTTGCAATTCAGCCGCTTTAACCAGCTCAGACAGCAACAGACCCAAACGTACACGACGCTCGGCTTCTTCTTTGAAGCTATCTTCAGGGATAGGGAAGTTTTCAGCGTTAGGCAAACCACGTGCTTTCAACTCTTCACGAGTGGCAGCGATACGGTTTTGTACTTCTGCGTCGATCAAAGCTTTAGGCAATTCGAATGTAGCGGCACCAGCCAATGCATCCATTACGCTTGCTTTAGTACGAGCCTGCACGCGAGCTTTAACTTCACGCTCAACGTTGCTACGGATGTCTGCTTTCAGCGCTTCTACATCGCCTTCAGCTTGACCCAGCATTTTTGCAAACTCAGCGTTCATTTCTGGCAGAACAGCTTCAGCTACTTCTGTTACTGTGATCTCGAATTGTGCTGTTTTACCAGCAACTTCGGTGCCACCGTAATCAGCAGGGAATGCCAGCGGGAAGGTTTTCTCTTCACCAGCTTTCATGCCTTGCACAGCAGTTTCGAACTCAGGCAACATACGGCCTTCGCCCAATACGAAGGAGAAACCTTCAGCGGTACCACCATCAAAAGCTACGTCATCAATCGTGCCTTTGAAATCCAATGTAACGCGATCGCCGTCTTGAGCAGCGCGATCAGCGCGAGCTTCAAATTGGGCACGCTGCTTACGCAGGATATCAATAGTCGTTTGGATTTCGTCGTCGCCAACATCTGCTGTGCTACGTGTAATTTCCAAAGTAGACAGATCTGGCACAGCCACTTCTGGGTACACTTCGAACGTAGCGCTAAATGCCATAGTACCTTCAGCAGGCTCGCCCTCTTTGGGCTCGATGCTAGGAGTACCAGCAACGCGTACATCAGCAGTTTTCAGAGCTGCGTCCAACGCTTTGCCTAATTCGGTATTGATCACATCGTAACGGACGCTAGGACCGTGGCTGCGCTCAATCATGGCTAGTGGTGCTTTACCGGGGCGGAAGCCCTGAATTTTTGCAGTACGCGCCACACGTTTAAGTTGTGCCTGGACTTCTTTTTCGACATCGGCCACCGAAACGACCAAATCGACACGGCGCTCCAAACCGGACAGAATTTCAACCTCGGGCTGCATTAGAGACCTATTTGAGTGAGTTAGTGAATCAAAAATAATCGGTTATTTTACCGGAAAGCCGCCTTCAATAACCGGCCAACCCTCTATTCAATAGCAAGCATAGTACCTATGTCTAGCAATTTTTTAAGGTAAATCGGAAGATTGTACGCATAGAGAGCCATGCATACAATCACTGGCTACTCGCTTTGCCCTCCATTTTTACTTAGTTTTACCCACCACCGCTGGTGAGATAAAAACACTTGCAAAAAAATAAAAGGCATTCTATACTTCAATGCTTGTTTGAAGCGAACGTGGCGGAATTGGTAGACGCACCAGGTTTAGGTTCTGGCGCCGAGAGGTGTGGGAGTTCGAGTCTCCCCGTTCGCACCAACAGATTGAAAAAGCATTGATTCATTGAATCAGTGCTTTTTTTATTTCTGCTCTCTATTTTCATTACCTGCTGATGCGGTAAACGCCGTTAGCCTCGCAACGGCCAACACGGAACGCTACTTACCGGCGATTGTCACGGTGATCTGACTTTCACTCACCGAGTACTCTTCCGCTAAAGCACTAATGGCTTCGTTAAGCGTTAGCTTCAACAGAGGCCTTTCTATCCACCTTCCCGCATACTTGTCCTCATCCAGCATTCGTATCAGCTGATCTTCACCAGTCAGCATTCGCTGTTGCGATGAAAACCCTGCAAGCGCAGGCGAGTCCTCACAGGTCACCTCTAGCTTTCTTTTGACTTGATAATAAAGCATGACCGAAAAGTTCCCGCTATCGTCCTCCTCGTTTTCTTTAGCGCCCAAGAAAACACACGCCCTCTCTAGCTCCGCCACCACAGAGTCACCTTGCTTAGTGCTAAAAAACACATAGCCTATTTCGGTAAACTCCAATGGGTCTAAGGCCGTATTCTGTAGAAAACTGGGCAGATTACGACTCACCTTTAACTCAACAGTACCCTCCCAGCGTTCTAGGTACCCATTCATCTCCTCAGGCTCACACACCACCATCAACCCTTTGAGACCTTGTTTTCTTGCGCCAATCGCCCAATAAAAAACCATAATAAAGCCATCCCAAAAAACAGCTAAAACATACTAGCTGTAGTGCCCCCCCTACTTCCATTACCTCTGAAATTAGCAGCTTCCTCGCTGGGATATGTCATTCTTACCTACAAAATGTAAAGCTCTTATGCGGAGATCCACGCCCCCGTCACAATCTCCCCCGCAAAGTAATTAGTTTCAAAGTTCTTTACATATGCGTTACTAGTCAAAATCACACTGGCACAAAAAACCCCGCAAAGGCCATAACCCTTGCGAGGTAGAGTATTCATCCATTGACTGCCATCAACAGAACACAAGAAATCGTTTTACCTCACACACCAGGCATAAAAAAAGCTTGGCATCTAGCCAAGCTCACTTTCACGTACCCAAAACGGCTCTTTAGCCCCCTGCTTGTACTTTCGCAGTACCACCTTATGAATCGCCGCACGGTGCTCATTATAGGCATCCAAACAGCTCTCTTCCCCAACCCACTTACCTGCCAACGCTTCCAGTGCATTCAGGGATACATTCCCCAATACGCGCTCGCCTACATCCGTCAAAAAAGAAAACGCCACGCCTGATGGGTTAACTCTGTACTCAGCAAACTCAATATCCATTTTGCCCTCTTGTAATTATGCAAATAAAAAATCTACTGATTTTTCTGCCTTGCTACAACGTAGGAGCTTGATGCCACTGCTCCGCTCAAAACGACTTGAACTTCTTTAGCCTGACCCGGACTGTAACCATGCAACCGCTTGGCCCAACCCCTGTGTGAGATCCAACTAAGTCTAGCAGCATAACGAAGAAATATTACAGAATATATGCAACTAAACAATTACAACGACTGCTTAGCTACGCCCACCAAGAGCCCCCAACAGCCATCAAACCGCCCATTTCTCCTAGGGGAATAGCTTATAAAGCATCCCAAGAAGCACTCTCTATCCCCACCGCCTACTCAGCACTAACCCCTAGCTAGAATCGCATCAACATTACAACAAGCAACACACAATGTGACGACAAGCGATAAAAAACCGAACCGCTTTCGCAGACGTTTAACCCTGCACACCTAGTAAGGCCAACAGTTCAGTTAAATGCGCTATTTCATACGTAGGCCGCACCGCTGTCGTATTTTTTACCGCAGCAGGATTAAACCAGCAGCTAGAAATAGAAAAATTATTTCCACCCAAAATATCGGCGTCCAATCTATCGCCAATAATCAGCGTTGAATCGTTGTTAAAGACCTTTGCCTGACCCACAGCAAAATCAAACAGCCTCGTATCAGGTTTGGCGTACCCACACGCTTCTGAGGATGCCAAAAAAGAAATATAGGGTTGCAAACCGGCATTCACCACTCGCTGACGCTGCACAAGCTCAAAACCATTGGTAATCACACCCACCTCACCCACCGCCGCTAGCGCCTTGCACACCTCTACAGCGCCATCCACCAAGGCCACATGCTCAGCTAAACCTTGCAAATACAACTGGTTCGCTTGCTCAGCATCCATGCTCAGCCCATGCTTAGCAAAAGTACGCGTAAAACGCTCTACTTTTAACTGATCCCTAGACACCAAGCCCTGCTCAAACTGTTTCCATAACCCGCTGTCTATCTCGAGAAAGTCTGCAAACACCTGCTCGGGGGAGAGAACTGGACCAGACGCACTCAACATCCGCCTAAACGACCACGCGTTTGAAGCAGAAAAGTCAAAGAGGGTATCATCCAGATCGAAAAGGAAAAGGCGGTATTTCATTCAACGTCACAGCCTATAAAGTACAGAAACCACATCACACCACTACTAGGTAGTTTAGCAATCACTGCCACGAACAAAAAAGCGAGGCTTCATAACACAGAAGCCCCGCTATCGTATTTATGCCTATACGCCCTAAGGCTATAGGCTTTTACAGCAATGTGATTTTTGTCGCACATGGGCCTTTTTGGCCCTGCCCAACCACGTATGACACGCGTTGATTTTCCTCTAACGTACTTTGCGACCCGTTACTTTGGATTTCACTGTGATGTGCAAAAAGGTCCTTCCCCCCATTTTCCGGCATGATAAAACCAAAGCCCCTGTCGTTGTCGAACCATTTCACAATACCAGTTTCTATTTTCAATGTATTTCCTAAATAATGAGAAAAATTTCTCAAGCTAACTATGACAGAAATGCGGCACTAAAGATACCCATCACCGAACACCACGCTAGTTTCGCCCACCCAACCGCTCAGCCTGAACCACCGACGGTTGACGCCTGCTAAAACTTAAATCTACTATTTACTATATATTTCATAACTAAACTAAGGAGACCATTGTGCAGGTGCCCATGACCAAAGCGAAAACCGGCGTACTTCGCTACTTAGAAGACTTCAAGGTAGGTGAGCAGATTGAAACCGAAACCTTCGCCCTCACTCGAGACAACATTGTTGCCTTTGCCGAGGAATATGATCCCCAAGACATGCACATAGATGAGGAGTTGGCTAAAGGCACCATTTTTGGTCAATTGGTGGGCAGCGGTTGGCAAACCCTATTAATCACCCTGAAGCTGATCCTAAACTCTAAACGCTTTGGTGACACGCCATTAATTGGCGCCGGCTTTAAAGATGTACGCTTCCACCACCCCTCGTACCCTGGAGACAGCCTACACGTTTGCGCGGAGATTATGGATATACGCCCATCCAAGAACAAAGCTGACCGTGGCTTAATGGATGTATACGTCACCACCAAAACCACCACCGGTACCGTGCTCATTACTCAGACGTGGACGCTTGCGCTACCTACCAAAGCCAGCATCGTCGCCACAGAATCTGCCGAGAACTAGCTTATAGCAAACAGCCACACCGGCCCACGCACCGCACAAAAAAGCCCGTTGGCCTATACACCAACGGGCGACACCTAGTATGGGCCTAACAGGCTAGGCGTTAATGGCTCACCCTATTAGTCATCCGCAATTAATCTACGCCCCAAGCTCACCACATCATCTTGCGTGTAGCCCAGTTCGGCATAAAACTTCAACACCTTCACATTACTGCTGCGCACTAGCAGGTTAATTTTTGGGCATCCCCGTGCAATAAGCAGTTGCTCGGCCTCGTGCATCAGCTGTTTACCATAAGATAAACGCTGAAAAGCAGGATCAACAGCTACGTAGCACACCCAGCCCCTGTGCCCATCAAACCCCACCATCGCCGTAGCAATCAGTTGCTCACCCTCTACCCCCACCAGAAAAAGCTCCGGTTGCTCGGTAAGCTTACGAGCAATGTCTTTACGTGGGTCATTCCATGGGCGCGTTAAACCACATGCCTCCCAAAGCGCAATAACGGCAGACTCATCGGCTGGCTGATAAGCACGTATATCCATAATTTTCATTCTATAAAGTGGGTAGCAAAAACCACCGCAACAATAGCGGCTGTAGGTGATGACGACTATAAACAAATACAGATAGCTTCGTTAGATAGACCTATTTTTTGCTAAATATGACACCCTAGCAACCTTATGCGTCATAGCTATTACTCTAACTCTTTGGACGCTTTTTGAGGTGCGCGTATAGCGCTCGCCGCTTTACTCAAACCAACAGACAACTGCGCTTGCTCATCAACGCTAAACTGCTTAAGAAAGAACTCGGAGACAGTGGATTCATATACCACCCACATTTTTTTTCGTAGCTCGCGACCTTTAGTAGTAATCGTGGCAAACGCCGCCCTACCGTCTTCCGCAGAGCGAGCCCGCGTCACCAGCCCCTCGTCTTGCAGCCTATCAATCAACCTCGTTAAGTTGTAGCGCTCTATGGCGAGCTTATCGGCCAGTTCATGCATACGGCGGGTTCCTTCTGGCCCACTCTCCAGCCCCCACAACACGTCATACCACGCATAGTTTGGGAGTTTTTCTGCAGCCAAACGTCGTTCAATTTCCCTAATCATTAAACGATGTGTGCGCACAAACGAGTACCAAAGATCCGGTTCACCGGCAGCCATAGCCCTACTCCTTTTCATGATTTTGATCACAGACACAATTTTAACTGACGAATTAACGATTGCAAATGCTATGATTGCATTTGCAATCCATAGCGGATACCCCGTAGGTTTGTCGGAACAAGCCAACTCATGGCTTGCGTAACAGATTGATTATTCTAGGAGATATGCCATGACCCAGTCCCTCGTACCTCACGATAGTGATCCTCAAGAGACGCGAGAATGGTTGGAGGCGTTAGAGGCTGTAGTTGCAATTGAAGGCAGACCACGGGCTCATTACCTGATCGACCAATTAGTGGATTTTGATGTTGAACAGCACGGCAGCCTGCACGGCAAAGTAACGACGGCTTACGTCAACACCATTCCCAAACGCGTCCAGCCCACCTACCCTGGCGATCTAGGTGTAGAGCGCCGACTTAATGCTTACATACGCTGGAACGCGATGGTCATGGTGCTGCGTGCTGGCAAACACTCTAATGTGGGTGGGCATATCGCTACCTACCAATCGGCTGCTGTGCTATATGACGTAGGTTTTAACCATTTCTTTCGCGGCAGAACCGACAGTTTTGGTGGCGATATGGTCTACATACAAGGCCACTCCGCACCTGGCATTTATGGGCGCGCCTACCTAGAAGGACGCATCACCGAAGAGCAACTGGATAACTTCCGCCGCGAAGCCGGACGTGATGGCCTATCGTCCTACCCACATCCACGTTTGATGCCTGATTTCTGGCAATTCCCTACTGTATCTATGGGGCTAGGCCCACTCACCGCCGCCTATCAAGCGCGCTTTATGCGCTATCTGGAATACCGTGGGTTAATGGAGCACCAAGGGCGTAAGGTCTGGGCATTCCTCGGCGACGGCGAAATGGATCAGCCCGAATCGTTGGCGGCGATTTCCCTCGCAGGGCGTGAACGTTTAGACAATTTGATTTTTGTGGTGAACTGCAACTTGCAGCGGCTAGATGGCCCCGTGCGTGGTAACAGCAAAATCGTGCAAGAACTGGAAGGTAACTTCCGTGCTGCCGGTTGGAACGTTATCAAAGTGTTGTGGGGCAGCGGCTGGGATGAACTACTGCAGCGAGACACTTCTGGTTTGCTGCGCCAACGCATGATGGAATGCGTAGATGGTGAATACCAAACCTTTAAATCGCAAAATGGCGCGTATGTGCGCGAGCACTTCTTTGGCAAATACCCTCAACTACTAGAACTGGTCGCGCACCTCTCTGACGATGACATCTGGGCACTTACCCGTGGGGGCCATGATCCAGAAAAAGTCTACGCCGCGTACTCGCAAGCGATAAATACCACCGGCCAGCCTAGCGTTGTACTCGTCAAAACGGTTAAAGGTTTTGGGATGGGTGAAGCGGGCGAAGGTCAGAACATTAACCACCAATTGAAGAAAATGAGTGCCGATGCGGTACGCGCCTTCCGCGACCGTTTCTCACTGCCTGTATCAGACGACCAACTGGAGGAAATGCCCTATCTAAAACCCGCCCCCAACAGCGAAGAAGCCCGCTACTTTGCAGAGCGCAGATCTACCTTAGGCGGCTACATCCCCGCCCGCATTAGCAAAGTAGACCCTCTGGTGATTCCCCCGCTTAGCAGCTTTGCTGCCCAGCTAAAAGATAGCGGCGATAGAGGTGTGTCTACCACCATGTCATTTGTACGCATATTGACTACGCTACTTAAAGATCCAAACCTAGGCAAACTAGTAATCCCCATCGTGCCCGATGAGTCGCGCACCTTTGGTATGGAAGGGCTATTTAGACAGATTGGTATTCACTCCTACCTAGGACAGTTGTACACCCCACAAGATGCGGGCCAACTCAGCTATTACAAAGAAGCAAAAGATGGCCAAATCCTACAAGAAGGTATTAACGAATCCGGTGCTATCTCGTCATGGATTGCGGCGGGTACCGCCTACAGCAATCATGGCGTAACAGCGATTCCTTTCTACATTTTCTACTCGATGTTTGGCTTACAACGCGTAGGCGATTTAGCGTGGGCAGCCGGCGATGCACGCACTCGGGGCTTTATGCTGGGCGCCACATCGGGTCGCACCACCTTAATGGGTGAAGGTTTACAGCACGATGATGGACACAGCCACGTACTATCTTCTGTAATTCCTAACTGCATTTCCTACGACCCCACCTTTGCCTACGAGCTGGCGGTGATCATTCAAGACGGCTTACGTCGTATGTATGGTGAGCAAGAAGACATCTACTACTACATCACACTGCTTAACGAAAGTTACCCCAACCCTGCCCTACTTGAGGGCTCCGAAGCTGGCATTCTTAAAGGCCTGTATCTATTCAAAGATGGCAACACCGCCAAAGGCTCAACGCCACAAGTGCAGTTACTAGGCAGTGGCTCCATACTGCGAGAAGTCATTGCTGCCAGTGAACTGCTGGAAAAAGACTTCGGCATTAACAGCAATGTATGGAGCGCAACCAGCTTAACCGAGCTGCGTCGTGAAGGCATGGCCGCAGAACGTTGGAACATGCTGCACCCTGAAGACCAGCCACGTATTCCTTATGTGCAGCAATGCTTGGAAAAACACGCTGGGCCCATTGTCGTGACTACTGACTACATGAAAATCGTTGGCGACCAAATCCGCCCATTTATTCACAACACACGCTTTGTATCGTTGGGCACGGATGGCTTTGGTCGTTCCGACACTCGTGAGTCTCTGCGCACTTTCTTTGAGGTGGATAGGCACTTTGTCGTGGTAGCTGCCTTAAAGGCGTTAGCAGATGACGGCGTTATTGCTCGCAGCAAAGTTACCGAGGCAATTGCGCTCTATAACATTGATATAGAAAAAGTTGACCCGGCTTCGGTGTAACCTCCGCCCCACCCTTACCGCTGCATTGCTTTATGCAGCGGTTTTTTTATACCCACACAAAGCAAGGCATACACACCACTTTTGGTTTACTCTTTATACAGAATTGACTCATAAGCGCTCTATTCACCACATCATCCCAGTTACCTTGGAGACCGCATGACAGACACCTCTTTCCCGCTGTTTTTCAGGCCCGCAACACAAGAAGATTTAACCGCGATTATTGCACTGCTGTCCGATGATCCTTTAGGCGCTAGCCGCGAAGACAATGAGTTTGAATCGGCTTATAGGACCGCATTCATGGCGATTCAAGCACAACATGGTAATAGCCTTATTGTGGCCGAGCATCAACAAGATGTGATCGCTGTATTACAACTCACCCTTATTCCCGGGTTATCGCGTGGCGGTATGCTACGTGCACAAATAGAAAGCGTGCGCGTCAGCAACCTGCATAGAGGACAAGGTATAGGCAAAAAACTATTGGATTACGCGATCAACCAAGCACGAATGGCTGGCTGTGGAATGGTGCAATTAACCAGCGATAAACAACGCAGCGATGCACTACGTTTCTATGAGAATTTGGGGTTTACCGCCTCTCACGAAGGCTTCAAGCTACTGCTATAAACAAGCTAGGGTTGAACCGAACCAACTAACCTGCGAGCAACTACCTAGTTCTTCAGAAGAAACTCTTCTGCCTCTATGGTAATCATGTGCCTATCTTCCGTGATGATAGCGGTATGCGCATGTATCTCATCGCCATGCCCGGAAATCACCACATTCCCTTTAGCATGGAACTCAAGCGGGCTCACCATTTCAATCTCATCAGCTGTAATTTCGATCGCCCTCACTTGCGCATACGCAAGGTCATCCGCCGTCTCAGCCGCTGTAGCCAAGACCGGCAATAAAAAAAACAGCGTTGTCACTACGATCTTTTTCATTCTTCTCTTCGAAAACAGAGCCCATTGCTCCGTTTCTATATTTAGCACATCACCACAATACCTATGTTAGGCATTGCAAGCAGGTAATACGGTATATGTGACATCTGAAGTGACTCAGCGTGATGTGTCGCGTAAATCTTTAATTAAGAACAACTCTTTTACTGACTGCAGATGCCCAAATTGCACGGCACCCGCATCCACGAAACCATTGCGCTTATGCCAGGCCACAGGCTCTGGCTCGTCTGCCTGACTTGATGTTATTAGTAGCGTGGCTCCGGCCGTGCGCATTGCCGCTTCCCAATAGCTAAACAATGCTGTACCTACGCCAGCTCGTTGGTGACTGGCTTGCACCCGCACCATATCCATGAAGGGGATTTTTCCCCAAAACTGGCTAAAACGTAAAAACCCTACCACTTGACCATCTACAACAGCTACGCAGTACTCGCGCTGCAAGACGCAGCGCCTTACCCACGATACTTCCACCTCCGTATCGTGCGCGATCAACCAATCTGTATAGGCAGCGCTATCTGCGGTAACAACAAGAGCCATTCTGTTTCCTACGTACCATAAACCAGCAATCATGATAGCGGTAGGAGGCGTCATGACGCCTACTTATTTTGATGCCCCTATTTTCCACAATATAAAGCAAACCAGGTGGCCACTAGCTAAGACCACCTTTTCTTACGCTAGCTTCTTAAACGTAAGCAACTTGAGCCGCTTGTATAGCCCGCTCCGCAAAGCGCTGAGCCTCGGCCAGTGCATCTTCAATACGGCCAAACGCCCCACTAATCGCCAAATGCTCATGAGGTGCCGGCACAATCCGTGTCTCTACTTGCCCGTTTTCCAGAGTTCTAATTTCTACTTCGTACTTCCAGCCCTCAGAGGATCCCTGAGCTGCGACTGTCCACTCTTCCATACTACCCTCCACGTACCATGTAATAACTCTATATTCGTAACGTGGAAAGTCTACCAGCACACTAGGTTATTCTTACTGTGAATACGAAACTAAAAGAAACAGCCGCTAACGCTTAGTACACAACGATTTGAGCAAAAAAAATCCCCGCATTCGCTAATCGAATCGGGGCAATAAATGGTCTGCCATACAGCAAGACCCTGCTTTTCTTATTTCTATAACCTCTTGTCTCTTACCTTCCTTCCTACTGCTTAATCATCATCCCTACCTTTGTAGAGAAATGGTAAAACAAATGAAAAAAACACTGCAACCCAGTAAACAGGCTTCATAAAATACATAGACATCTCTTTTCAAACGATGTCATCATTATACAAATAATAAACTCAAAAAATGTTAACAATCAATAAGTTACATTTACATCATCTTACATTCATGCTAACAGCTCCAGACCAGAGCACATCGGTGCATCAAGCCGCTTGCCACTGCGGCACAGTACGTTTTACCGTAAAACTGAGTGATGGCGTCAACAGCGCGAGACGCTGCAATTGCTCATACTGTTGTATGCGTGGTGCTGTCGCCGTATCAGCCTACTTAGCTGACATTCATATACAGCAAGGCCAAGACGCTCTTACGCTCTACCAGTTTAATACTGGCGAAGCCAAACATTACTTTTGCTCTACATGCGGTATTTACACTTTCCACCAACGCAGATCTTCCCCAGATCAGTATGGTGTGAATGTGGCTTGCATAGAAGGTATGAGCCCCTTTGACTTTGCCGAAGTGCCGGTTAACGAAGGGCGTGTTCACCCTAACGATAGGCCTGCCGGCAGTTCAAATATTGCTGGTTGGCTGCGCTACCAGCCCAATACCGATCATCAGCCCCCTCAAAAGTAACCGCTAGATGAAAATCGCACTGCTGATACTCGCCACAGGCTTTCTGCTGTACATGCTATTTTTACTAGTGATGATAGGGGTGCATCCGGGCCTATAATTACCTCATACACAGAACGTAAACCACGCCACACCCTGAGTGCTCATATGAATAATAAAAGTAGATGTATAGCCGTGATATTGGCACTCAGTGCCTACGCTAACCTGCCTGTTAGCGCCCAGACGAATACTGCCATCACAGCACCCGCAACCACAGCTGCTGACGCTCAGTTCTCACTGGGTTTGCTGTACTACAACGGTGAAAATTTTCCTCAGAATTTTGTTAAAGCACGCACTCTCTTCGAGCTAGCAGCAGCACAAAACCATGCAGAAGCCCAATATATGCTGGGCCTGATCTATTTGAATGGGGAAGGTGTGGCGCACAGTTTCAGTCAAGCACTACCGTGGCTTGAGAAAGCGGCTGCTCAGGGGCATGCCAGAGCGCAATACAACGCCGCTATTTTGTATGACATGGGTGATGGCACTGAGCAAAATCTGCAAAAAGCGTTTGATCTCTATACCTTAGCCGCTGAACAGAATCACCCTGGTGCGCAATTTAACCTAGCCACGATGTATGTGAAGGGTGAGGTGGTTCCTAACAATACAGAAATCGCGCAAGAACTGTATAAAAAAGCCTGCGATCAAGATATAGCAGCGGGCTGCCGTGAATTAGAGAAACTGTTACTACACCCTAAAGAATAAAAAATGCTATAGGGCTGACAGCTCTGGCAAACAGGTGGTTTGCCAATAGGTTGCAAACTCACTAATCAGTGCGTTCCGGCGTCGGCTGATCTCTTCTATTTCTTCGCCGTACGCCTCTTTCGCAACACCAGACTGCCTACAGTCGCTATTGTGATTGATCGATACATAGCGTATTTTTTCCTCATGTAGCCTTTAGCGCTTTTTCAGGCAACAAAAAAGCCAGCCCTACAAAATAGGTCTGGCTTTGAAATTCGATACCGACTAACGCTAATGCGTTAGTCATGCATTAAATTTTTTGGATGTTCGTAGCGCAAGGGCCTTTTTGGCCTTGGCCAACTTCGAACGATACGCGTTGGTTCTCGTCAAGAGACTTGTAACCTGTCCCTTGGATTTCACTGTGGTGAGCAAAGAGATCCTTACCGCCATTCTCCGGTGTAATGAAGCCGAAGCCTTTCTCGTTATTGAACCACTTTACAATACCAGTTTCTGTTTTCAATGTCTTTCCTAAATGTACTCAGGGAAAAATATCCCTCCATAATCATGGCAGATATGCAGAAAAAACGGTAGGGTTTTTAGCAAAACACCACCCTATTTCCTAGAAAAACCACTCATTTCGTACACACTGCACAACACACCAACGGCTCTCACATCTTGCATAGATTGCTATAGACAGCACAAAGCATATAACGCTATCATTCTAAATGATGATGAGTCGGCATAGAACGGCTATTTATCTTCCAGTTTCTGGCAGTAAGTAGTCGCGCCTCAAAGAGGGCTTCCTTAGGGAGGCCCTCTTTGTTTATATGGCTCCATCCTGCATGTAAGCACTTGCCAAGCTATAGCGCGTTATTTTATTGTGGTGCATCTTTAGCACAAGCATATACAAGCATGGCGTCCAGCACTCTACTTCCTGCCTCTATTTTGCTCTGCATGGCTATACACGCAGGCGCTCAAGCGGCGACTACGCCACAACCCAAAGTAGAACCTGGCGCTGCTATTGAAACTCAACCGTCTACCGGCCCCGCATTGGGCAATTGGATCACTGGCCATAGCGTTGATCCCTACACAGGCCAGTACTACCCCTACGCCAGTCTAAGCTCCGCTACGACGCCCGCCATGCTAAGCCTGCTCTGTGGCCGCTATCAAACCGTTGTTAACCTGCATTGGGGCCAGACAGTATCTAGCGAGCATATCAACGTACGATACACCCCGCACCTTCACGGCGATATTCCAACTGAAAACTGGGTAGTTTCAAAGCACAGCGCTACCCTTACATTCCCGCGTGACGGCAACGAGCTATTTGACTACCTACTTAGCTCGCCCACCATTACCCTTGAGCTATTTCCCGTAAACGCCCCCAGCGTGGTGGTTAATTTTTCCACCCAAGGCGCTGACACGGCATTACAAGACCTCATCAACGTCTGCGGCAGCACCTAAACTACCGTAGCAGCATCCGTGGCGCAGCTAAAATGGTTTAGCCGCTTCCCCTACTACGTCTCAGGAGTAGTCATGAAAAAATACCTCGCTACACTAACACTAGCCGCACTATGCACACCTTTAGCACATGCAGCCACTATCCAAGAGGCTCTAGCAACGTGCTCCGCCATGGAAGACGGTACTGCACGCTTAGCGTGCTTTGACCAATTAGCGAAAGATTTTCAAGAACAGACGGATGCCTCTAGTAAACAAACCAGCACAACCAACCCCGCACCTAGCAACAAGTAATCTATGCGACAACAGTACCACTTCCGCTCCATAGGCTCAGACACCCATATCTGGGACGTGAATAAACTGCTCACATCCACCCAGTCACTACCCGTGGAAAACGTGCCATTGGATGCCATACAAGAACTAAACGAAGCCTACTGGTATGACATAGGGGGAGATACACCTACGTGTCGCTCTATCGCCAGCCATATGGCTCTAGTGCAAGCAGCCGATTTAGCCTACCCCATTTTGCTGTGCCCTGCGGGTAAAGTCATTGATGGCATGCATAGGGTAGTCAAAGCGTTACTGCTTAAACACCCCCACATCCAAGCCATACGATTACCCTCATTACCAACGCCAGACTTTGTGAATGTTTCGCCTGATGACCTACGATATGACGACTAACTCATAAGTAATCGTCTGCCCATAAAAAAAGCTGCCTAGTTGGCAGCTTCTTTTTCATGGTTTCGTTTTGTCTCATATACACTCAATGCCTGTTACGGTACATTTTTACACAGCACGCTAGGGCGAAGGCCATCAGTACAATAGCCAAATCAATGCCTATAACCCGCATCCATAATTCCCACCAACCGGAGGATAAAAACATATTCTTACCTATCATGTAACCATATCAATCAGATATGTTCAAACCTTACCACCAAAACAAATAGCCATATTGATAAATAACAAGCAAACCATATAAAAGCAGTAACAATAAAAAAACCGCCACACCAATTGTTAATAATCTATTACTAAAACAAACACTGAATTGATAATATTTGTTAATTTCCATAGTTAATAAAAAAACAAAACAAAGTAGCTCAATAATTGATTAGTAGAATAGTTCCCCATCACCCAAGAAGAGTATTGTGACCCGTATCAACTGTATCCCTGTAGAAGAGCTAAGCGGTCCCCACCTTGTGGCCGAGTATCGTGAGCTGCCCCGCGTATTTGCCCTAGCAGAAAAGTCCGTAAAGCGTGCAAAGCTTATACAACCCGAGGCTTACACACTAGGTAAAGGCCATGTACTTTTTTTCTATACGCGACTTGGTTACCTACAGAAGCGGCATGCAGCTCTGATCGCCGAGATGAAACGTAGGGGCTATAACCCATCATTTTCTGGCGTAAAACGCGAAGACTATCCTCTTATTCCTGAACACTACTGGAACGATTGGACCCCTACTAAAGTCGCAATAGAAATCAATAAGCAACGAATAAAAGAACGAGAAGCAGCTTCATTAATTAAAAAACAAGAAAACAAAAAACCGTCTTTATAAAAAGACGGTCGTTATAAGAATGCATCATCGAGTTATTTAAAATAAAAATGTATCACTGGAGACTTGCCAATACATCCTCTACTGATAACCTTGCTAAGTAAGGCCCTAAAATAACTCCTGGGTGCGCTACTGTCGCATATAAACCCTGTATTTCAGAAAAACTCTGTCTATAGGGCATCCCGCTTTCTGTTAGCGGTCGCCATGCACCAGCCATAGCGCGCAAGGTTAACGTGGACTCAGGAGCAATAAGCTGCTCAAGACGTTTCTGAACGCTTAGCACTAAGGCATCCAACCCTGCTTCGCCTTCCTCTGGGTAATCAGTCGCTACAACGATGCCGCCTTGAGGGTCTGGACGCAGCTCTATGTCATCAGCACACACAAGATGCCTAACCGCTTGACCAGTGCTTTGCCATCGCATCAATACGGCCGGCGCCTCCCAAAGAGGTGCTGTAATATCGTGCAAAGACAGCAGGTCTTTAGCCGCTATACCATTTGCCAGCATTACTCGATCTGCCAGCACATCCCCCACGGGGGTTTGCACACCTATAACCCTACCCTCACACGTTAATAGGCGCTCTACAACCACGTTATAGCGCACCTCCGCACCCAATGCCTGCGCAGCCTGTAAAAGCTGCTGTGTCAGCGCTATAGGCTCAAGAGCGAAATCATCCGGAGCCCATGCTGCACAGTTAGGCAATGCACATAACCGAGGCTCTAGCTTCCGAATAGCTTGCTGGTCTATTAACCTCATCACCACACCTGCTGCCGTTTGTTCTGCAACCAACGTAGCGGTTTCATGCTCGCTGTCACACCACACTAGTGCTCCCTTAGCGGCATAAGGTAAACCTCCTAACTCACGTTCAAACGCCACAAACTCACTCAATGCTTGCTGTTTGAAAGCAAAGGCCTCTGGAGCCTCTGAGGGCAATGCACTGGCAGTCCCTACCCAGCCGTATGACCAATGCGTGGCACCACGCGCAGGCTCGGCATGCTGTTCCAGCACAGTAACCCCGACACAAGCTTTGGCTAGGTTCCAGGCTATGCAAGCCCCCATGATCCCGCCACCTACTACTACAACCTTTGGAGCAGGATGTATCATGCTAACTATTCCTTTCTGTTATTTTCTATATAGGCAGGCATTCTAAAAAGCCAGCCTTACCGGGTCAATGCATTATGACGACTCTTGCACAACTAGGCCCACGCCTCTGCATCATAGGCCCATCTAACAGTGGAAAATCTACGTTAGCCGCTGCCATCAGCCAAAAAATACATTGCCCGCTTACGCATCTGGATCAGCTCTACCATCAACCGCATAGCAATTGGGTACCTAGAGCAACTGACGAATTTATAGCGCTGCACGATGCCGCCATTGCTGAAGAACGCTGGGTGATAGAAGGCAACTACTCTATTAGCATGCCTCAGCGCTTGGCTAGAACTACTGGATTGATTGTGATGGAAAGCTCTACAGCACTAAGCCTTGCTAGATATGTGCGTCGTAGCCTGTTTGAACCAGGCCACATAGGGTCTTTAGCAGGTGATCAAGACAGCATCAAATGGAGCATGATCAAACATTTGGTTATCACTACACCAAAAAACAGAAAGCGCTATCAACAACTTTATCAAGACTGGAGTGGGCCAAAGCTGCTACTGGATAGCACGAGATGCGTGCAGAGAGTGTATAGAGAATGGGGGCTTGTACGGCCTACTCGGTAGGCAGATACAAAAAGCCTCCATAGTAATGGAGGCTTTTTACTGCTGGGCAACCTAGGTTGCCCATCTGATCAGCTTTGCTTTCGTTAAGATTAACGCAGCAAGGACAGAACAGTTTGTGGAACTTGGTTAGCTTGTGCCAACACAGAAGTACCAGCTTGTTGCAGAATCTGTGAACGTGTCATGTTGGACACTTCAACAGCGTAGTCTGCGTCTTCGATACGTGAACGTGCTGCGGACAAGTTGTTCACAGTGTTGTTCAGGTTAGCGATAGTGGACTGGAAGCGGTTTTGAATCGCACCCAAGTGGCTACGCAGATCGTCAACTTGTTGCAAGGCAGAGTCAAGAGTGGCCAAAGGATCTTCTGTAGTAGGAGCTGTACTCAACTCAGCACCACGAGTCACTTTACCTTCGTTATCCAATTTAGCTTCAAAGTATTTCTCGCCATCTTGAATCACGTAGTCACGGTCAGAACCACTGTAAGCAAACAATTTATCTGCATCTGCGCCTGAAGGAGCGACATCTGCTTTATAAGTACTTGTACTATTCAGGGTTCCAACATCTACTGTGGTATTTACAGCCCCTAGCTCCAACTCACCAGCAGCATTAACATCAACATCAAAAGTCACATCAGCAACAGGATTAGCCCCATCTGTTGCTCCTGTATATCTTACAAAATAACCGCCATTACCATCTGTTTCCAATGCTCCAAAACGGCCTGTACCGCTCACATCAGCCGCTTCTGTCGCTGCATGTGTAAACGCACCAACTTGACTGCCTACTTCTTTAGTAACAGCTACAGTAGTAGCTGCTGTAGTATCAACTTTACCTGTGCTAATGCTTTTAGTAACGTTGAAGTTAGCCAAATTCAACTCATGACTGTCAATTTTCTTCAAATCGATAGTAATAGTTTCATTGTCATTAGCACCAACTTGCACAGTCAGTTTAGAAGCATCTTCGCCCAACACGTACTTACCGTTGAACTGAGTTTCTTTGGAAACACGGTTGATTTCGCTCAGGCGTTCGTTGATCTCGTTCTGGATGGATTGCAGGTCGGAATCAGAGTTGGAACCAGTGGAGGCTTGAACTGTCAGTGTACGAATACGCTGCAAGTTTTCGTTGATTTCATTCAACGAGCCTTCAGTTGTCTGAGCGATGGAGATACCGTCGTTAGCGTTACGAGCAGCTTGTGTCAGACCATTGATATTGGCGGTGAAACGGTTAGCAATCGCTTGACCAGCAGCGTCGTCTTTTGCGCTGTTGATACGCAGACCGGAGGACAAACGCTCAATAGCGGTGCCCAGGGAGTTTTGGGATTTGGTCAGGTTGTTCTGAGAAACCAGCGCCAAGTAGTTAGTATTAATAACAGACATGAATGACTCCTGTTTGAGGAAAATTGCAGCACTTAACTGCTAGTTAATCAGGAAAGCCCTGTTTAGGTAGCGCCTTAACCATCACAGCGTGTTGGGTGCTGCGCTATTTCCTGTATTAACTTGTTTACGACATACTTCACTAAAGCTTTAGGGGCATCAAAAATATTTTTCTGCTCCACCTACGTGATCAATCTGCTAAATCCCAGTTTGAGCACGTTGCTGTTGTGATAACGGCAGCCGTTTTTTTTTCTTAAGTGCTACTGCAAAATTCCTAACCACTTTAGGATAATTCCTACAGAGGGGGCCACTGTCGTGTTCATCGCACGCGCTGAAGAGCTGACAGCCCTTCCCTCTCAGAAGTACGAGACTCTACAGGTGGCAACAAGCCCAAACACCCTACGCTTAAATAATGCCCCAAAAATACAGCAACGCTGGCATCAAAGCGGTAGTAACCCCCTGTACGGCCGTCATCATCCCCGTCAGCCTGCCAATAGGTAACTGGCACACCAGCAGCAAAAAGAACATAAACCACAGCACCGACCACGCCAGCCAACTAAACACCATCCAGTAGTCAAAACCCGTCACGGCAGAAAGGAAAGTCAGAATCGCCACGGGTATGCCGATAAACGGCACTAACAAACAGAACCAGCCAAAGGCTTTACCATCAGCAGCCGTAAAGGCATTCATCGCTAACCAAAGGTAGGTCAGCACGAACAAACCAGAATAGGCAGCGGGAGCTAGACTTTCTCCGGTGGTGGTAGAACGCACTACCATCACCGTTAGCAGCACCACCCCCATAAAGCCCGTAAACAGGTTCACAACAGCGGCATCTTTAACGCCTACATGTTTACTCGCATCGGTGGAGTAACTGTTATAGATGCGCACCCCGTTTACAAACAACGTAATCCCTACAAATACTAAATAGAATTGCAGCATGGCAGCATCCTTAATGTCATGATTACTGATAAAAACACGGTCACGATCTGCATGAAAAACTCGTGATACAAACATGTTTATTCCCGGCATGATGCTACGAGCAAAGTGACTCTTTCGGTATAAGGGATTCCCTTGCTGGTCTATCAGTGTTCACAGATTGACTTTTAAAAACAAAAAGGCCCACAACACGGGTTGTGGGCCCTTCGTTTGCAGCAAACAAACGATTACCTTATACGGAGCATGTAGCCTGTACAAAACGGGACTGATTTTGACGCCCCAATACCTGGCTAATGTACTGCCCTGCTTTCAGCATGGCTTCTTTGTTAATACCGGTTTGTAGACCCAAACCCTCTAATAGATACACCACGTCTTCCGTTGCTACGTTGCCAGATGCTCCTTTGGCATAGGGGCAACCGCCCAACCCTGCAACAGACGCATCAAAGCTACGCAAACCCAAGTCTAAGGAAGCATAGATATTGGCAATAGCCATGCCGTAGGTGTCGTGATAATGGCCCGCCAAAGCAGCTACAGGAATCACATCACTACAGTGCTTCAACACGGTACGAATACGTTCTGGTGTACCGGTGCCGATGGTGTCACCCAGCGATACTTCGTAGCAACCCATGTCGTACAGTTTTTTAGCCACGTAAGCGACTTTGGCTGGGTCTGTTGGGCCATCGTAAGGGCAGTCCACAATGGTAGATACATAACCACGCACTTTGATGCCCAGCGCTTTGGCTTGTGCTGCAATATCAGCAAAGCGCGCCAAGCTGTCTTCAATGGTGCTGTTAATGTTCTTTTGCACAAAGCTTTCCGACGCCGCCGTAAAGATAGACACCTCTTTACACTGTACGGCCACCGCTGCCTCAAAACCCTTTTGATTGGGTGTAAGCAAACTGAAATCTATACCATCGGGCTTTACCAGTCGTTGGTAGAGTTCGTCGCTTTGTGCCATTTGCGGCACCCATTTAGGCGACACACACGCGCCCACTTCTATAGCTGGAAAACCGCACTGTACTAGATGCTCTAGAAACTCCAGTCGTTGTTCCAAGGTAATAACGGCTTTCTCGTTTTGTAAGCCGTCCCTTGCGCCCACTTCAGTGAGTCTGACGTATGTATCACTCATCTCAACCTACCAATACCAATAAAGCTGGAACTGTCAAAATAGCCATGTAGTAACCCATGAACTGGCAGCCCGTATTAAAGCCAAAATGGCGTGATAGCATGCCGCCCACTAGACCCATGGTCAGAATAACCAACAGACCTAGAATACCACCTTCCCACAAGCTGATGACCACAATCAGGCCCACAAAGGTGGCAATGATGGCTTCGTGACTAATACGTTTGGACACGAACAAGGCAGCACGGCGTGCATAGTTCATCGCAAATGGGTAAGCCACAATGGCGGCAATCAGCACCGACAACATACCGTAGCCTAGGAATTCCCATTGGCTTAATAAGTTGTGCAAGTTAAAAGGCTCTACGCCATCACCGCCCACGGTATACACCGGTGGTGCATTAAACAATGGCGCTGCAGGGCCTGCTGCTACCGGGCTTAATGGCAATCCAAAGGCAACCAGCGGAATTAAGGCTTCAGCAATGTAGGTGGATTCGGTCACACCATTTTTAACCGCCAAGCTGGTGGTCAAACGTTGGTAGATTTGTTTGAAGCGCGACGCCACAAACTCCCCCAAAGCGACCGTCATCGCTACAGGGCTAAACACAAAGGTAGCACTGGAAATAACAGACGTAATAGCGGTCCATTTTACTTGCTGTTTATCCAGCACTTTGAATGGGCTTGGGAAGTAACCATCCCAGCTTTTAAGCTCTGGCGCAATAGAGAGTTGATTCACTTTTTCTCGGCGCATGTGTTTTTTACCTTGCGGGGAAAACACCGTAAACAAGTCAGCAATCAGTGGACCAATCGCAATACCCAAGAAGTAGCTCACCGACAATTTCACGTCGAACTTGGCAGTAAAACTTTGCAGAGCAATGATCAAGCACACAAAAGGAATCAACAGCATGGTTGATGCCACTTTACCCGGCGAGAACCACGTAATCAGAATGGCAGCAAAGGCAAAAATCCACGGCGCAAATTTAGTGATGGTGCCGCCAAACGGCGCCAACAACGAAGCAAACAACATGGCGCTAGGTACAGCGATGAAGGCAGAGATAATCGCCCCTGAAATCATCTTACGCAAGGCAATGTGCGGCGCGCCTAGTTGACGCATGGCATTCGCATCTGACACCAATGGTGTGGCTAAGGTATCACCTGGAATCCCTAACAAGGCGGTAGGGATAGCGTGTGTCATGTGCTTAGCGATAGCTGCCGACATCCAGAAGGTAAAGACCCCCACTGGTGGTGCACCCAGCAAAATTACCAACAAAGTTAAAGGTGCTAGCGTGGTGGTTTCGTCCGTACCGGAAATCAAACCGATGGCTGAAAATAGCACCGCCCCTGCCAAACCAAAGGCAAAAGCATAGAGAAACTGCTCAATAAAAACTTCCATGTAAGCCTCCTATTGTTATTGTTGTTCTTTCTGTTTTTGCAGAAATGCGTCGTAAAGATTCAGCTCTTTAAGCTCGCGTTTGACGGACTCAGGTACCTGCGTCACATCACCCAGCTCTCTACCCTCTTCTTTCCACTGCGCAACCAAATGGTCAAACCACTCCATGCTCTGGGCATCGGGCTGCAGAATTTCACGTTTAGGGCTAAACATCTTGGCGCACACAAAACCAGCCAATAAGCACCCAAACAAACCAAACAACATACTGTAGGCATGGGCTAACGCAGGTTCAGATACGCGTGGCAGTAAGAACCATCTGCCCAAATAAAAAGTGGCGGTGCTCAGCACAATACCGATCAGGATGGCCTTCACTAACTGGGCATAACTAACCGTGTCGCCCCATACTTCGACCAGATCCCCTGGTACGTCTGTTGCCGTGGATGCAGTCGTTGCGCCTGCACTGTTATTGTTCATGGTCTTCTCCACGATGACTCTCCTTAAAATGGTGGACCAGCCTTTTGGACCAGTCCACCAGCAAGCACTTATAGGCTATTAGCGCGCGCGCAACTGCTCTAGCAGCTCACGGGCACGGTCATTACGTACGTCTTTCTCTGCAACCATTTGCTGTACTACTTCATCCACTTCATGCGGTTCAGCACCAGCAACTACCGCAATGTTACGGGCATGCAAAGCCATGTGACCACGTTGAATACCTTCTGTTGCCAATGCACGCATAGCAGCCATGTTTTGAGCCAAGCCCACAGCAGCAACAATTTCACCCAATTCGTCAGCCGATTTCACGCCCAACAACTTCAAGGACAACTGTGCCAAGGGGTGAGTTTTCGTTGCACCACCCACTAAACCTACCGCCATAGGCAACTCGATACGGCCTACCAGATTGCCGTTTTCATCTTTGCGCCATTGGCTCAAGGAAGTGTAGCGGCCATTTTTCACGGCGTAGGCATGCGCCCCCGCTTCCACTGCACGCCAGTCGTTACCGGTAGCCACAATCACGGGGTCAATACCGTTCATGATGCCTTTGTTGTGGGTAGCAGCACGGTAAGGGTCAATAGCAGCAAACTCATACGCTTCCAGCATGCGCTCAATCACTTCTTCGCCAGAAAAGGCCTCTTGCTTCAACTGGTCTGGGCGCACAGTCATTTCAGCTGTAGCCAAACGCAAGTCTGCCAAGTTGGACAAGATACGTAGGCGTACCTGACCACCGGTGAGTTTCTCTACCAACGGTGTCACGGTTTCAGCCATGGTGTTAACGGTATTTGCACCCATGGCATCGCACACGTTCACGATCAAGTGCATCACCACCATTGGACCTACGGCACTGGTTTCAAACACGTGAACTTCAATGTCTTTACAACCACCACCCAGACTGATCAGGAACTTGTCTTTGGTGTTGGCCAGTTCGATGATTTCAGCACGGTTAGCCAACAGCACGTCACGTGCTTGCTCTACCGATTTCAGACCTACGATCTGAACCTGTGCGCGCATCAGCGGTTCGGTGCTGCTGGTGCGGAAACCACCGTTATCGCGGGCCAGCTTAGCCATGTAAGAAGCGGCTGCCACAATAGAGGGCTCTTCCACTACCATAGGGATCAGGCAATCACGGCCATTTACCGTAAAGTTCGCCGCAATACCCATAGGCAACTCGAACTTGCCTACAACGTTTTCAATCATGCTGCTTGCCAACTGCATGGGCAAGGCACCATCGTCAGCCAACAATTGTTTTTCGGCTTCGGACAAGTCTGCAATTTTGCAGATTTCATCCAGACGTTCCGCTACAGAGAGGGAACGGAAATTAGGTAGTTTGGAATTCATAAGCGGCTCCGATCTTCTTGTTACTATCAACAGCCAGTAATGTAAGATGCAGGATATTCGCGAACAAGGTACAGTTTTTACAGACAGATTACAGATCAGGGTTAGCCAATGGCGACGCAACACAAGCAGTTATACGAGAAAATCCATCAGACCCTGGCCTACCAAATTAAGTCTGGACTGTATAAGGACAACGAGAAACTTCCCTCTATTCGGTTACTGGCCGAACAGTACTCAGTTTCTAAGAACACCATCATCACCGTATTGGAGAAACTGGTAGATGACGGCCTAATACATTCGCGTTCTCGCTCCGGTTTTTACATCACTGAACAGCACTCTGCCAGCACGGCACACCTTGCTACTATAGACATTGATGACATCGATGAGCTGTGGCTAATGCGGCGGCAATTAGAGAGTTTTGGTGACGTTTTGCACGTGGGAGACGGCTACCCCAGCAAAGAGTGGTTTAGGGATTTACCCCTAAACCGACTGTTGCAAAGCGCACTACAAGAAGAGAACGAAAAGCTGCTGCGCTATGGGAATAAGTATGGTTTTTTACCCTTGCGTGAAAAGCTCGCTAAAACGCTGGGCACGCTAAAAATGAGCCTTACCCCCGATAATATTTTGTTGAATAACGGGGTAAATGACGCCATTGATTTAATCATTCGCTTCTTTGTACGCAGCAACACCCCTGTGTTAGTGGACTCGCCGGTGTACTACCCGTTGCTGAAAAAACTGCAACTAGCGAACTGCAAGATCATTGATATACCCAGACAGCCTGATGGCCCTGATTGTCAGGTCTTGGAAGAGCGTCTCAAGCAGTACCCTAAGGCGATGTTCTTCACGCAAAGCATTGCTCACAACCCAACGGGTACACATATTAGCGACGAAAAACTGCAGCGCATTAATAGCCTTTGCGCACAGTACAACTGCCTGCTGATAGAGAACGATATATTTTCTGCCTATACGCAAAGTAAGCGCCGATTATGCTCCGGCAGTGATTTTAGCCATCACCTGTATGTGGGCGGTTTTTCTAAAATCATTAGCCCCTCTATTCGCGTAGGCTTTATCGTCGGTAATCAAGAACTCATCAATAGACTGGCTGACTTCAAAGCCATTATTCATATCAATAGCTCTGAGTATTCTGAACGCTTTATTCACCGTATTTTGGCCAGCAAGTCCTACCCTATGCACTTGCGTCACTTCACCAAACAGCTCAGCACCGTCTGCCAAAAAAGCCGTGATCATATACACGCCTTAGGAGGCGAGATTTTTCATTATTCCGACAACAGCTTGTACTTCTGGGTGCGTTTTCCCGGTTTGCGTTTTGACAAAAAGACCATACGTAAGGGCATGGAGAAAAAAATCATTTTCGCCCCCGGCTACTTCTTTAGTCAGAACGGTACCCAATTTAGAGACTGGACACGCATTAACAACCATATTGCGGCCCACCCTCTGTTTCTATCGACTATGCGTACTTTGCTGGCTTAAGCTGAAAACGCGGTCCACCACAGCACCAAGGCGTGTAGCAACAACCCTATCATGCCGCCTACTACCGTACCGCTAAAGCGTATGTACTGCAGATCGCTGCCCACGCTAAGCTCTAGTTCACGCACCAAGTGTTTTTCGTCCCAATTACGCACCGTACGGGTAATGTGTTCCGTCACGCCAGTGCGCAAACTACCTGCCATGCTGGCTGCACTTTCTAATAAGTGCTGATTCAACGCATCGCGTAGTGCATCATCGGCCTGCAAGCGTTGCCCCAAACCTTGGAACAGCGTTTCTAAATGCTGAGAAATCGTAGACTGCTCGCTAGATAGGTCATCTTTCAACAATTGCATGATGTCGCGCCACACACTATCTAGGTAGGCTTGCACGTGCTGATGTTCTAATACTTGCTGCTTAATCTTTTCGATTTGGCGTATTAAATCGGGGTCGCTACCTAGTCGCTCTATGTATTGGCTTACCCACGCCTCGTAATCTTTGCGCAGCGGATGATCAGGCTCTTGCAACACATCTTGCAGCTCAGCCACCAAAGCAGCCGCTAAACGATCAGACAGTTTTTTAGACAGATCGTCTACGGATGTCACCACATCTACCATCTTTAACAACTTAGGCCATTCACGTTCAGCGTGACGGGTCATCATCTTGGCAATACGCTCTTTGACATCTGTACTGTCTAAGTAGCCACCCAACTGACGCAAGCTTTCATCCAACAATACTTGATGACGACCATCGCGCGTTAATAGCCCCAATACCTCGTGCGCAGTACCTGCCATATTCCAATTCGCCAAGCGCGAGCGTAAGGCATCTAACAAAGCGGCTTTTACCGCTTGCTCGTCTAATAAGTCCAACGCGGGCAACAAGCTTTGTCGCGTCCATCGGCTTAAGCGTTGTGATTGTTCAGGTTGGCTTAGCCACTGCCCAATGCGCATGGCAGGGTCTAATACTTTAAGCCTGTCTAAGAGTTGCTGTGGGTCCAAGAAGTGGTCACGCACGAAGGTAGCCAAGCTTTGGCCTAGGTTATCTTTTTTACGTGGAATAATTGCCGTATGGGGAAACGGGATACCTAACGGATGCTTAAATAATGCTACTACCGCAAACCAGTCAGCCAGCGCACCTACGGTTGCCGCCTCACAAAATGCTCGCACCCATGCCCAGATGCCTTGGCCGCCCATGTGGTGACTGAGTATGAAACCCGAGAGCGTACTGGCCAATAAGGCCAATGCGATGATTTTCATACGTCGTAACTGCTGCACTTCGCGAAGTTGTTTACCCACGCTAGCACTCTCCCACTCTGCATTAAAGAGGCATACTACCACTGAGCCACAGCACGAGAAAACACTGTACCCACGTCTATGTAGTAGAGAACCCTCCCACCGTTTCCATACCCCATAAAAAAACTGCTTACTCGCCTAAAGGCATAGTAAGCAGTTCTGGGCTCGCTAGACCGCAGGCTTACACGTTCTCATTCACCACCACATAACGCACAAAACCGCTGTGTGGTGTGTATTTGTCGTATAAGCCTCTGGCGCGGTAGTTGTTCTCTTTGGTGAGCCAATACAGGCGCGCCCACCCTTGTGTTGTCATCTCGGCCTTCAGCCAATCCAACATGGCTTCACCAGTACCTTTAGCACGTACTTCGGGGCGCACAAACATGTCTTGCAAATAGCAAATAGGCGCTACTGCCCACGTGCTGTCGTGCAAAATATAGTTAGCCATACCAATGACGCCCTCTGTGGCGCTATCGGCCACGATGCACTGCACCGGGCTATTGTCATCCAGGATGCGTAACCAAGTACTCTGCGTTACTTCATCACTAATATCGTTCTGGTAAAAAGCATGATATCCGGCCCACAGCTGGCGCCAAGCTGGATAATCCTCACTGGTGATTTTTCGTACATGCAATGACATAAGATGTGCCCAATAAAAGCATAAAAAAGGATTACACCGCAATCATACCGTTATCTTTAGCCAGCAAAAGATGGTCCCCTAAAATTTGAGGGTTTTCCATCAACCATACATCCACTTTATGGCTAATATGCGTCAGCACCAGATGCTTCACGGTGAGTTGCTTGCCTATTTCCAAGGCCATATTCAAGTCATTATGATTGCGAGGTGCTGTGTCTTGTGGTGGGTGCGAGCAGTCCACAATGCAGTACTCTAACCCTAGGGTTTGCAGATAGACCAAGCTTTCGGGTGGCAACCCTACCGTATCGGTTAAATACGCAATGTGCTTGCCTTGGTGGCTAAACACATACCCAAAGCACGGCCTAGAATGCTGTAGCGGTATAGCCGTCACCAACATATCGCCCAGTTGCCGTTGCTCAAAAGGTACCCAGTGCTGCGAGAAATCCAGAATGCCTGAATGCTTAAATAAATCAGCAAAACCTTGAGGGTCTTCTGGCCCATACACCGGAATGCGGCAATTCACCCCCCACCGCAAATGCAACAGCCCTTGGGCATGATCCGCATGGTAATGCGTTTGCAAAATACCATTCAGGCTACCCGGTGGAAACAGCTCAGTTAAGTCCATACGACCAGAGTCTATTAACCAGCGCTGATCGCCACATTCTATTACTGCACTGCAGGGACGCCTGCGCCAACTATTGTCATGCGTCGCTCGTACACATGCACTGCACTCACAGTTATAGACGGGTACTTGTGCCGAATCCCCGGTGCCCAAAAAACGCAACTTCATTAAGCCGTCCTCATCATTACGCTTTGCTTATGCCATTGCTGTAACTGTACTCGTAAATTCGCCACCGTTTGCTCTAGCGTATACGAGTTATCCAACATATAGACACTGCGCGAGGCATCTGCGCCTAACCTATGCCTAAACTGCTGTTCTATATGCTGGTTACGCTGCACGCGTAATGAGATGGCATCCAACGACTCACGTCCTCGCTGTTGCAAACGTTGTAGCAACAATTCGGGGGCCACGGTTAGCCACACCAGCGCCGCCTGTGCATACTGCCGCTTCACCTGCTCCCAGTGCTCACGCGAGCCGTTCACCAATACCAACTTACCGGCTTGCAAGTGAGTATCTAGCTCTGAACGTATACCGTACATCAAGCCATGCGCTTCCCAACTTAAGGCAAAAGCACCTTGTCGTTGTTGCTGCCGGAATACCTCGGAACTGAGGGATTCCGCATAGACATTGGCAGGGCTTTCCTCGCGCGTTACCGTGCGCTTCATGATGATCCAATCCGGTGGTAGGTCAGCGGCTAGTGCCCCTAACACGCTGTCTTTACCACTGCCGGATGGCCCAACCATGTAGACCAATTTCCCGTGCATTAGTACACCCTTTGCCCTTGGCTGAACACCTGCTTAACGATGAACTGCTTGCCCACGTCTTTCACTTGTATCAAATCAGCTCGCTTGCCTACAGCAATTTCGCCTCTATCGTGTAATCCAACTGCCGTAGCAGGTGCCAAACTTACGGTAGACACAGCACGAGGCAAGCTGTAGCCCTGCTCCATAGTCGTTAGGCCATGTACCGCCTGCAGCAAGCTTGAGGGGTAGTAGTCACTGGACAAAATATCCAGCACACCGTGACGTGCCAGTTCTGCTGCAGCGATATTCCCGGAATGCGAACCGCCACGCACAATATTAGGCGCCCCCATCAAGACATTCAGCCCCAGTTTATGGCTAAGGTCTGCGGCTTCGCGGGTAGTGGGAAACTCAGCAATAGTCATACCGGCTGCGGCAGACTCATTCACGTGCGCTGCTGTAGCATCGTCGTGGCTGGCCAAGGCAATGCCTTTGCTTTGACACATGCCTACGATGGTCTTTCTGAACTCTTCACTGTATTTCGCAGCGTTCGTCGTTTGTTTATGGATAAAGGCTTCCATTTCAGCATCGCTCAAGTGGTATTTGCCTTGGTAATACTCACGGTATTTTTCTATCTTCACAAACTGGCGCTGACCGGGGGTGTGATCCATCACTGACACCAGCTTTACCAGTTCGTGATCTACCAGCTCTTCAAACATTTGCAGTGTCAGTTCATGGCTGACTTCACAGCGCAAATGCAGCAAGTGGTCTGAACGTGTTAGCCCGTCACGCACTCCTTGCCCAATGGCTTCAATCATTTTGGGTAACTGTGCCAAGCGAGTTTGTTTAGGGCTTACATCACCAATGGATAACGCATCAAACACGGTAGTAATACCAGAACTTACCAACTGTGCGTCGTGCGCCAACACGGCTGCACTAGAAGGCCAATCCACACCGGGGCGGGGGTTCATGTAGCGCTCTAGGTTATCGGTGTGCAGTTCAATAAACCCCGGCATCACGTAATCGCCCTGCATATCTTGTGCCGCAGGCGACTGACTCATCGTGCTACTGATCTCGCGTATGCGACCCTCTTCTAGCACCACACAACCGCGCACGACTTCGTCGGCCAACACGATTTGGGCATTATTCAGTATTTGCTCACGCGACATGACTGGACTCCTGTACATTCAGCTCTACATAACGATCCATTACCGCTTCACGGGCAACGGCATCGTGGAAAATTCCTACAATGGCCGAACCGGCCTGCTTGGCTTCATTAATAAGCGCCAACACCACCTGACGATTCTTATCGTCCAACGAAGCAGTAGGCTCATCCAACAGCAGCAATGGCCAGAACACCATAAAGCCACGCGCAATATTCACACGCTGCTGCTCGCCGCCCGAAAACGTACCGGGTGCCAAAGACCACAAGCGCTGCGGAATATTCAGTCGAGTTAACAACTGCTCAGCACGCGCTTGGGCTTGATCTGCAGGCTCACCACGCAATAGTGCAGGCTCCATCACCACATCCAAACACGACACTCGTGGGATCACACGCAAGAACTGGCTAACATACCCAACGGTTTGTTTACGTAGTTGCATAATCAAACGCGGATCAGCCTGCACTAGCTCTACAGCGCTGTCGTGATGACGTACTAAAATACTGCCATGCTCGGCCTGATAATTACCGTACAGTGTGCGCATCAACGTGGACTTACCGGCGCCGGACTGCCCGGCCAACACCACGCATTCGCCTGGCTGCACGGCAAAGCTCACATCATGCAAAACCTGCAGCACTACGCCTTGTTGTTGGTGCAACGTAAATTGCTTAGATAAATGACTAACTTCAAGAATGGGACTCACAACTGGCTCCTAGGGCTGCAGAACAGAAGACACCAACAACTGGGTGTAGGGGTGCTGAGGGTCGTCCAGAATTTGATCGGTTAACCCGCTTTCCACTACATGCGAACGTCGCATCACCAATAGTCTGTCTGCCAATAAACGGGCTACAGCCAAATCATGCGTGACAATTACTACCGCCAAATTAAGCTCGCGTACCAAGCGTCGTAGCATGTCCAACAAACGCGCCTGAACCGAAACGTCCAAACCGCCCGTAGGCTCATCCATAAACACCAAACGCGGGCCTGACACCAAGTTTCTAGCGATCTGCAAACGCTGCTGCATACCGCCTGAAAAAGTGCGTGGCAAATCATCAATACGCGAACCATCAATCTCAACGTTTTGCAGCCACTCCAACGCGCGAGCACGCAATTCGCCGTAGTTACGTACGCCTTGTGCCATCAAGCGCTCACCAATGTTGGCACCTGCGGATACACTCATGCGCAAACCATCACGAGGGTTCTGCTCTACAAAGCCCCACTGCGTACGCAACAAGGTACGGCGCTCGGCTTCGGTACTGTCGTACAAGCTTTTCTGTGTGCCTTCTGGCGTAGAAAACAGCACTTGTCCATCCGAGGGGGCGCACCGCCCAGATAGCACACTTAGCAAGGTGGACTTACCGGAACCCGACTCCCCCACAATACCCAGCACTTCACCAGGGTATAAATCAAAGGATACGTTTTGGCAGCCTTTCTCGTGACCAAACAATCTAGACACCTGACGGGCCTGTAACAGAGGCACTGCCTCACCGTTATGCAACGTTGTCATACCTGCTGCTCCTGCTCTGCCACACGCTGGGCACAATAATCGGTATCGGAACACACCAGCTCACGCGTACCGTTGTCATCCACAATAATTTCGTCCAAGTAGGAATCATGGCTACCGCAAATCACGCAGCCACCATCCCACGTAGGCAAACTAAAGGGGTGATCTTCAAAATCCAAACTTTGCACATCGGTGTACGGCGGCAAAGCATAAATACGTTTTTCCCTACCAGCGCCAAACAGCATCAAGGCCGGACTTTGGTTTAGTTTGGGGTTATCAAACTTAGGAATGGGGGATGGGTCCATTACATAGCGGTCATCCACCAATACGGGGTAGGCATAGGCAGTCGCAATGTGACCGTAAGTCGCGATGTCTTCGTACAGCTTCACATGCATCACGCCGTAATCGTTTAGCGCGTGCATGGTTTTGGTTTCAGTTTCTGACGGCTCAATAAAACGCAGCGGCTCGGGGATTGGTACCTGAAACACCATAATCTGCCCAGACGTCAGGGCATACTCCGGAATACGGTGACGGGTTTGAATAATGGTGGCGGCTTGCGTTTGCTCTGTTGTGCTCACCCCCGCAGTCGCCGCAAAAAAGCGACGAATAGACACCGCGTTGGTGGTGTCGTCTGCGCCTTGGTCAATCACTTTCAGCACATCGTCTTGGCCTAAAATAGAGGCCGTTACCTGAATACCGCCCGTGCCCCAGCCATACGGCAATGGCATTTCTCTACCGCCAAACGGGACTTGGTAACCGGGGATGGCAATGGCTTTTAACAGCGCACGACGAATCATGCGTTTGCTTTGCTCATCCAAGTACGCAAAGTTGTAGCCTTCGCTTTGTGCGGCCATTTCGTGGGAAGTTACTGCATTCATGCGTCTTGCTCCTGCTGTGCCACGCCCGACGCATCGGGTTTGTGCATTTTGCGAATCAGTTCCAGTTCAGATTGGAAATCCACGTAGTGCGGCAACTTCAGGTGAGCCACAAACCCTGCTGCTTCAACGTTATCGCTGTGCATCAACACAAACTCTTCTTGCTGCGCTGGCGACAGAATTTCTTCACCCAACTCTTCACCACACAGCGCTCTGTCTACTAACGCCATGCTCATCGCTTTGCGCTCGTTGTAGCCAAAAGCCAAACCGTAGCCACGTGTAAACTGTGGTGCTTGCTCGGCTGTACCAATAAACTGGTTCACCATTTCGCACTCGGTGACTTCCAAATCACCTAAACACACAGCAAAACCCAACTCCTCAGGCTCTATCCACACTTCCACTTCGCCAATACGGATCTCGCCAGCAAAGGGGTGGTTACGGCCATAGCCACGCTGCGTGGAATAGGCCAACGCCATCATGAAACCTTCATCGCCGCGTGCCAGCATTTGCAAGCGCTGCTGGCGGTTGCTTGGGAAATCTAGCGGTTCGCGAGTAATGTCAGGTACGACTTGAGTGCTAGGCTGTTCCGTGCGCATCAAGCCTTCTTGCTCTAACCACGCCAACACACGTGGGCAATGCCCGACTTCGCTACTTTCTTCTGCCGCCACTGTAGGCGTATGGCTACGCGACTCATCCAGCAGCGAGAAATCCAACAAGCGGTGGGTGTAGTCGAAGGTAGGCCCTAAAATTTGTCCACCCGGCAAATCTTTGTAGGTAGCTGAAATGCGGCGCTCTATCAACATGCCAGCCGTATCCAACGGCAAGCTATTCATAAAGCGAGGCAAGGTTGTACGGTAAGCGCGCAACAAGAAAATTGCCTCTAGCAAATCTCCCGCCGCTTGTTTAATCGCTAACGCGGCTAACTGGCGGTCGTACAACGACGCTTCCGTCATCACGCGCGATACGGCAAAAGGCATCTGCTCTTGAATCTGACGCACGCTAAGCTCAGGAACATCGGTGTTGCCACGACGTTTTTGTGCCAAGAGGCGGTGCGCATGATCAATCGCCTTCTCGCCACCTTTAACTGCTACATACATGGCTTACTCCTTAGTCTGCTGGCAAACGCGGGTGCTACGTGGCAGCCCCATCATTTCTTGACCAGCCACAAAACAAATATCTACACCACGCGGAAACGCGGTAATCGCATCACGCTGCTGCCAAAAGGACGCATCCACAGGTAAGCTCACTTCTCGGCTGTGCTGAATACCTGGGCCTGACCACTGGGTACTAGTTCCACCGTTCAGACTAGGCAACTGCAAAAACACCGTGCATGAGAACTCGGGATCTCTATCAGTACCCGCATCCAAACGAGGTAATACAGCGCTGTCACTTAGGCCCATGAATACGAATTGAGCCTCTTCTGGCTGCTCCACAATTGGGCAAGCGCAATGAAAAACCAGATGACGACGCAACGCTGCAGAATCTAGCTCAGGACTAATCCAAATAGGGGTATCGCTGTCTAACAAGGTCAAGGCACTAGCGTGGCTTGCTGCATCTAACGCTTGCATGCTGTCTACCAACGCAATGTGCTCCACCAAACCTGGCTCAGCCAAGGCTTGAGCAATATGCCTAAAACACTGCTGCGCGTGGTGTACGGGATCCGTAAAAGCAGCTTGTAAAGAAGGTTGTGTCATCCTAGTCCCCTCGCACCATGGTGAAGAAATCAACTTTAGATGTCGCCACATCTTGCTGATGCGTCTGGCGCGCTTCGGCTTGTGCTTGTGCCAACGGTTGAATCAATGTGTTTAACCAATGCGCTTGGTCTGCGCCCTGTAATAAGGCATCAGCAATAGCGGCCAGTTTTGCCAACTGCCCGTTACGCCCCAGCACATAGCTATAGCCTTCACAGCCATTGCTTAAGCGCACCACACAACGACTAACGGTGGTTTCACCCACGTTAAAGGCCATGCCGGTACCACCCGCACGTCCGCGCACCATCACCATGCCGGTTTCTGGAGCGCGGATAAACTCGTGTGGCGTTGCCAGCAATTGCTCTTGAAACGGCAGCAGTGCCTTGCCGGCTCGTGACAGCACTTTCATCCAGTGCTGTCGTGTTTTGACTATGTTCTGTTCCATGTTTTTCCTACTATCCTCATGCTCACATCACTACGTGATAACGGAAACGATCTGATCGACTGACCGTAAAAGCCAGCTCTATGGGGTGTCCATGTTGGTCTCTAGACAAGGTTTCCACGGTTAATACCGGCTGATTGACGGCCATGCGTAATCGCGCCGCTTCATCCACACTGGGCAAACGCGCACCAATTGCACTGAATACACGCTCTAACTCATGCCCATAACTGCGCAAGTGATCACGCATAGACCCGTTTTGATAGTGCTCCAGCATCAGTTGGTGACGTAGCGCAAAACAGTGACTAATCAAACTCACTGCCTCACCCTCTAAAAAACGCAACGTCTTGAATTCCAACAAGCTATCGCCCTCTTTCAGTGCCAAATGCTTAACCTCAACCGCGGTTGCGAGTCTTGAGCGTTTTGTCACTAAACACGTACGTACGTTGTGCCCATTGGCTTCAAACCAACTGCTGTACGCCGTGTTTTGCGATAACGGGTAGGAAAGCAAACTTCCCAATACCTGCGCACCTTTGCCCTTAATGCGCAAAATGCACGACTCCTGCTCCAACACCTGCAACGCACCTCTAACGGTGTGCCGGTTTACCTGAAACCGCTCTGCCAATCGCATCTCGCTAGGTAAAAAATCACCGGGCTGATACTGTCCCAGCTCTGCCCTTAACACCGTGGCGATCTGCTGGTAAATGGGTCCATCCTGTCTAGACAAGTTCATGTAACCTAAAAGGCAGTTGCCTGCCTTCCCTGTGTGATCAGGTAAATAAACGTCTGAGTCGTTGCGAGATCATGTCAATCACACTCACCACAACAATGATGATTAACAAAATGGCTGCACTCTGCGTAAACTGAAAACCTCTGATAGCTTCCCACAGCATCACACCAATCCCACCTGCGCCCACCATGCCCACAACCGTGGCAGAACGCACATTGGACTCGAAGCGATACAACACATAGGAAATCCACAGCGGTAATACCTGCGGAATCACACCGTAAATAATTTCTTGCAAGGCGCTTGCACCACTGGCGCGTATGCCTTCTATTGGTCCGTGATCAATGGCTTCAACCGCTTCTGCGAAAAGCTTTGCCAGCACACCTGTAGTGCCCATGAACAACGCTAATGCCCCAGCAAAAGGCCCCAAGCCCACTGCCACCACAAACAACATGGCAAACACCATCTCGTTGATAGAACGCAGTGCATCCATCAAGCGACGTACTGGCTGATACACCCACCACGGCACAATATTGGAAGAAGACATCAGCCCTAACGGCACACCGGCAATCACCGCCAGCACCGTACCCCACACAGCGATCTGCACCGTTACTACCATTTCACTCAGGTAATAACGCAGATCCGTGAAGTCGGGGGGAAAGAAGTCTGCGGCAAACTGCTTCATGTTATCCGCATCTTTCCAGAGCTTGAGAGGGGCCATCTCTGCCCCCTCCCAGGACCACGCTAGAAACGCTAGAAACAGCCCCCAGCCCAATAGACTCAGATACCAATTCTTTTTAGGCTTGAGTAGTACTGTTTGCGAAACAAGTGTCGTCATGCTCTCTTTACCTGAAATTACGATTTAGCTTGGCTGGCCAAAGCGGCTAACTGATCATCTACCGCTTTCAGTTTTTCAGCTTTTTCGGCTTCGCTCAGGCTGCTGTCGTTGGCAACCTGCGTACGTGTTTTAAACAGTTCCAACTGACGAATAGGGATCAACTGATCGTTACTGGATTTCTCGAATTTGCCCCAAGCCAAGTTTTCCAACACTTGTGCTTCTTCTGGTTTGTCACCGTAGTTTTCGAAGAAAGCTGTGATTTTGACTTTGGCATCATCTGGCAAGTTATTGCGCCATACGATTGGATCAGCGGGGATCAAAGGAGAGCGCCAGATTTCTTTAATCTGAGACGCTTTTTCTGGGTTCACTGCCTGCAAACGCACCGTTGCTTCCGTGTTGTTAGTAGCTACGTCTATCTGTTTGTTGGCTACCGACAAAGCATTCACTTCGTGGTTCGCATTTAACGTACGTTTGAAGATCTGTTTAGGATCTACATTGTTCTGTGCAAACACGTAGTAACTAGGCACCAAGAAACCGGACGTGGAGTTTGGATCACCGTTACCGAAAGTCAGGCTGCCTGCATTAGCCAGCATGTCTTCTACGCTGTTGATAGGGCTGTCTTTATGTGTAATCAACAGGCTGTAGTAGCCTTTAGTACCGTCAGCGTTAGTGGTTTGGAAGATCACTTCGCCATTGGCGCGATCCACGGCTTCCATGGCAGATTTATTGCCATACCAAGCCACATCCACTTTATCGAAACGCATGCCTTGAATAATGCCGGCGTAGTCGGAAGAGAAGAACGCATTAACTTTGTAGCCAGTTTGCTCGGACATATCTTCCAAGAAGGGCTCCCACAACTGTTTCAAGTTCTGTGAGGACTCAGTAGAAATAATGCCAAAATTCAGTTCTTTGACTTCTTCCGCAACAGCCGAACCCATGGCCAACACACCAAACAGGGTCGTTGTAGCAAACGTTTTCACGATAGATTTCATGTTCAATTCCTGCGTACAGTAAAAATCAGGCAGCGACAAAATTCAGAAAAGGAGCACTCTCTTCTTCAGTGCTTTTTTCTGCGATAAAACTAGATTCCATGCTGGAACCATAGAGTTTGTTCAAGAAGCTATTGCTCAGATCAGACACGGGGCCGTCGAAGTGCTTCACACCATCTTTAAGTGCGATGGCATGACGGCAATACTTCACGGCGTAATCCACCTGATGCAGCGTCACGATGACAGTCTTGCCATCTTGTTGATTAATGCGACGCAAACTCTCCATCACTTTGCGTGCGGATTCAGGGTCTAAAGAGGCAATAGGTTCATCGGCCAAGATCACATCTGCCTGCTGACAGAGTGTGCGAGCAATGGCCACGCGCTGTTGTTGACCACCCGACAAAGTGGAAGCACGTCTGTATGCATGTTCCAGCAGGCCTACGCGTTCTAGCGCCTGCAACGCTCGCTCTTTGTCCTCTTGGCTAAACAAGCCTAGAGTGCCGCGCAGTCTGGGCATACGACCCAAACAGCCTAAAAGCACGTTTTGCAGTACGCTTAAGCGCCCTACCAAATTAAATTGCTGGAATACGTAACCGATATTGGCGCGCAAACGGCGAACATCACGGCTTAAAATGCCGTTGCTCTGCATAGTTTGTCCCAGCACCTCTACGCGGCAATCCTGCCCGGAGTCTGCTTTGGTCAAACCTGCCAAATGGCGCAATAATGTAGATTTCCCCGAGCCAGAGGCTCCGATCAGTGCCACCATGGCACCACGAGGAATAGAGAGATCAAGTGCTGAGAGTACTTTCTTCGTATGAAAGGTCTTATTCAGCGCCTGTACCTGAATTGCCGACATTGTGGTTCATCCTTTTCTGGCAAGAAAAGTCTTGCAATGTCGACATGGTAGAGAGTGTGTATTTCAGGGGGGTTACGCTTTTATGACGTTTTTCTTAAATGCCATAAAAGCGTACCCGGTACTTCCTTATGCATACTGCAGATTCAAGATCACATAAACCTTCTCTGCTGCCGTAGTAGGTTGCCCGGCGGCATCGTGATAACGTATGCCCAGCGGAGCCACTTTGTTTTCCCCCCCTACGTGAAAACTCATACGTTCACGTTGTCGCGTTGCGTGCTGTGCTGAGGGACTCACTACTATATCCACACCCGAACTTAGAGCATTCAACGCCACGCTTAGCCTATCGCCATCCGAGTACTTGGCATCCACGGACACCTCAACAGCCTGCTGTATTTCGCCCAAACAATCATTAAACTGCAAGTCAAAGTTCAATTTATCCTTGCCTGAATACGTTCCTGAGATATGCTCTGTAGGATTGCAACTACCATTTACTATCTCGCCAAAAAAACGTATTTCCCCTGTTTGTTGTGCTAAAGCGCTAGTAGTACCCATAGCCATCAGTAAAGTAGCTGCCATTGCTGAAAAATATTTTTTTGCTTTCATTTGATATACCCAGTTACTAAATAATCTAGTTCAAAGAATCAAACCTGATGTTTATTTGTAATTTTGGGCTTACTACACAAACTTCAAGACATGAACAAACGCCAAAAAACCTTATAAATCAGACTTATCCCTGATAGGAACAATTATTTTAGTAACCAGGAAACGACAAAAACCTAAGAAAACTCCTAATATCAATCACCAAAAAGAAACGTAATGTAAGCAAACGGATATAAAAAAAGCACGCCCTAAGGCGTGCTTTTTATCTTCCCACATGAACTAGCCGCGTCTACTCTACAAGTAGATTAGCCATCATGCCTAAGTCTTCGTGCTCAAGAATATGGCAATGAAACATGCGTAATCCGGGCATGCTTTGCTTCACCAAAAATGTCACCGTCTCGTAAGGGCGTAGGTTTACCGTGTCGCGCCACGCCTTAAACGGCTCAGTTCGTTTCACGCCATTCTGCTCGCGATCGGTCACCATGAACTGCGTGCCATGCAAGTGAAAAGGATGATCCATGTGTGAGTTATTGTAGATATGCCACTGCTCTACATCCCCTACTTTACTGCGTAAATCTATACGCTCCATCTCAAAGCTTTTACCATTCACTAAAAACATGTTTTGCATCATGTTTGCAGGCATCCCCTGCCCCATATCATGCGGCATCTCGTGCTCACTGAACTCCACACGCTTACTCGCCACTGGCACCCCTAGCGCCTCGAACTTTCTTAGCATTACTGGCAATACAGGAGTGGCCTGCTTTTGCACGGTGACGTGTGCCAGTGATAGATCGGTAGGCGTCTCGCGCATCATCATTTTCGCTCTATCGTAATAACGACTGATAAGCGGTGCTTGCATATCTGCTGACGCAGTAATCAATACCTCCACTCTTTCTGCTGGGGCTAAAAATAAGGTATCTACAGGTGGCTGTGCTTGTTCTAGCAAGCCCCCATCCGTACCCACTATTTGCCACTGACACCCCGGGATTTCCAACTGCAGATAACGAGCAGCACAGTTGTTCCAAATACGTACGCGCGTGCCTGTACCGACTTGAATAGCAGGATTACGCTGACCGTTAATCAATACAAACTGGCCCTCTCGCCCATCCATCCAGTCCATCATGGTGTTGGGGGGGATTTCTGCTTGCTGGTTCAAACGCAAATCTGAAATCATCCAGTGCTGTTCAGGTAAAGCACGCAACGGATCGGTTTTGGATTTCACCACAAATGTCCCCGCTAAACCTCGCGCTACTTGCATAGCTGTTTTGCCATGTGGATGGGGGTGATACCAATAGGTTCCCGCACTACCCTCTGGCAGCGTAAACCGGTAAACCCGCCGCTCACCCGGGGCCACACTATTTTGTGGATTTCCGTCTTGGTCTGACGGCACCGGCATACCGTGCCAGTGCACTGTTGTAGGCTCAGGCAAATTATTCACAAAGGTAATCTCTACCTCATCACCCTCGTAAGCGGTGATTTGTGGCCCTGGCAGTTGACCGTTGTAGAGCCAAAACTCGGTAGGTTTTCGCCCTGCAACGGTAAGCGTAGAAGGCGCTGCTTCAATGGTTGCTTTAAATACGCTAGCGTTGTTGCTCGTATTTTTGAGTATTGGCAACGCCTCTAACGCTACTCCTGCAGGCATACTGTCTACAGGCATCAGGTTAGCGCCCCCATGCGACATCATGCCGCCGCCCATTCCTGGCATCGCATTACTCATGCCCATTCCATGCGATTGCCCCATCATTGCGCCATGATTCATCATTTGCGCCCGTACAGCAGGGTGCACCAATAACAAGCTAGCGGCAGTTGCTTTTAATACATGTCTACGTTTCATCTAAAACTCCTCGACGCACCACGACCTGCATGGCCATGGCGCAAAAATTCAATAGGTTCAGTCTAATAAAACGTGAAGGCTATCGAGGAGGCGGTAAATCAGGACAATAAAAAGCAGACACCGCCACCGACTTAAGCAACGATGATTGATCGTGGCTTAGGTTCAATGGCAGCAACATAGAGGAAGAGATAGCCCCTCGGTGCACATTGCACATCATGCCTGCGCATGCTTGCAGCTCGCACAAGGCAGCGTGCTCTTCAGGCGAGCAATCGGCACAGGGTAATTCAGGGCTGTGATGAGAGAAATGGGTAGCTTCGGCAGGAGATACCAAAGGCAGTGCAAGGGCCGATTGCATTCCCAATGCCGAGGTACTCAGCAAAATGCCTAGTAGCATGCACACACAACGTCGCCAAAACGACAGTGCCAAGCTAGAGCGAGGGAAAACACGGGAACTATACACAATATCCATTCATATCATGAAGATAGGATTTTAATATAGCACATAGCCATAGGCCATCCGCAAAACAGGCGCCATCAAGGCGCCTGCTTTAAAGATAATTAACGATTCTGGTCGTTAATCAATAGACCAAACATAGGTTGGTGATGAGTAGTACGCACGGCGTGAGTGGAGGTGCGACGTTTTTTCAGTCCCAAAGACAGAGCGCTCACTTTACGTAGAACGGCAGGACGGAATGTATTGAAAGAGATTTTTTTAATCATGATTCTTCTCCTTTGTACCCACAAAAACCACGGGTACAGATAAAGCGTTGGGCAACAAACAGCCCTTAGCATTTCGCTAAAATATAAGCGTGAATAGGAAAAGAGTCAGGCCAGAGTTAGTGCGCAGTCTGGTCTGCAAAACAGTCGCAGTTAGCGCATGCCATCACTAGCCTGATTCAGTCCTATTCGAGGACCTGAAAATTCAGGCATGACGTGCTCCTGATGGATAGCATGTATGAGGACAAATACAACACCAAAGCATGAGGTGTACTTGACATTATACCGAAAATAGACAAAAAATCAACCAAACAGTCTAGAAACACCAAACAAGCCATTGATTTATCATTGTTTTACATTGATAGCTGCATAGTGTGGTTCAGGGAAAACACACCTCTTGAGCAGAGCTCAGCCGCTCAAGAGGCTTCAATCGCCGCTGCTTAGGCTTTTTTGGCTGCCACAATAACACTAGAGGCTTTGAAGATGGCGGTAACTGCCGAGCCCACGGCAATCGCTAACTCATCTACGCTAGTGTTGGTAATCACAGCACTTAATTTCACGCCCTGCCCAGCATCCATTTGCACCTCTGAATTTACGGCGCCTTTATGGACGGCAGTAACCTTCGCTTTGCATTGATTACGTGCAGAAAACAGCAGGTCATCAACATTCGTCGCTAATGCAATAGAAGACGCTTTAATTAGCGCCACTACACTAGAACCCACTTTCAAGCCCAAACTTTTGGTGCTGTTATCTGTGATAATCGCGACGATATCCAACGATGGAGATACGCTAATAACAATCTCGTCGTTCACGGCACCGGTATGGATTTCTTTCACGGTACCTGACAGTTTATTGCGTGTACTGATATTCATATAAGCTCCTGTTTAAGACCTCTTTCATCATACACCGCCTACCTTTGATCCAGTAAAAAGGGTGTGTAACCTTCCTAGTACACACCCCAGCAAACTCCTCTGCGTTAGGCTGATCGTACTAAACGCACTGGCACACCTTTTGATGCCGGAGTATTACTTTGTGGATCATGATCATATAGCGGTACCAATGGATTCGTCTCGGGGTAGTAAGCCGCACAACTACCGTCAGGAAACGGATAGGCGATAATCTGGAAATTATTCACTCTACGTTCCATGCCATCCGTAGAGTTCGTTACCAAATCCACCCTATCGCCTGATGTAAATCCTAACCGCGCAATTTCACCTTCATTCATGAACAGCACATCGCGGGCATTGTGTATGCCTCTATAGCGATCTGAATGCGAGTACAGGGTAGTATTGTACTGATCATGACTACGTACCGTAGACAGCCACAACACGTCAGCATCACGCTGCTGCGTATCTTCGCACAGCCCTTCACTCACCAAGAAGTTAGCCTTACCTGAGGCTGTAGTCCACACACGCTCACGGGCAGCAGAAGGCAAGTGAAACCCACCAGGTTGTTGAATACGCTGGTTATAGGCTTGAAACAATGCAGGAAACACAGCCTCAATATCATCACGTATACGAGCGTAATCAGCGATCAAGTAATCCCACCTCACTTTGGATTTCGCCCCCATGGTGGCACTAGCCATACCTGCCACAATGGCTGGCTCACTACGTAAGAACTCCGACGCAGGCGTAAACGTGCCTTTGGTCGCATGTACCATAGACATAGAGTCTTCCACGGTCATTGCTTGCAGCCCTGTTTCTTGCTCATCACGCTCTGTGCGCCCCAAACAGGGCAAAATCAAAGCATCTTTACCGTGAATTAAATGACTACGATTCAACTTAGTGGAAATATGTACCGTCAGATTCAACTTACGCATGGCAGCCTGTGTTTGATCCCAATCTGGAATCGCCACAGAGAAGTTTCCACCTAAGCCAATAAAGACTCGGCTCTCGCCGCGCACCATCGCTTCCAATGCTGATACCACGTTATGGCCTGGCTCGCGAGGAGGCTCAAACCCATAATGCGTTTGCAACCTGTCTAAGAAGTCTTTAGCGGGAATTTCCGTGATACCTACCGTACGATCACCTTGCACGTTAGAGTGCCCCCGCACCGGACATATACCTGCCCCCTCCTTACCCACATTACCGCGCAACAAAGCCAAGTTCGCCACCTGACGTACATTATGCGTGCCGTGACGGTGCTGGGTAATACCCATGCCGTACACCAAAATCGCGCTATCTGCCTTGGCATAAGCCTCGGCGGCCACCTGTAAATCTGCTTGCGATAGGCCTGAAACGCGCTCTATGTCAGCCCACGCTGTCGCCTCTATATCGGCTGCCATTTCTTCAAAGCCACTGGTATGGCCATTAATAAAAGTCCAATCCAGCACAGCGGGCTGATTCTGTGCTTTGGCCTGCTGATCCATCACCAACAAGCATTTAATCATCCCTTTAATCGCTGCCACATCTCCCCCCACTTTCACCTGAAACAACTTGGAGGAGATTTGCGTAGAACTAAAGGTGGCCATTTCCACAGGGTCTTGTGGTGCTTGAAAACGCTCAAGCGCCCTTTCCCTGAAAGGGTTAAATGACATAATGGTCGCACCACGCTTAGCGGCGTTACGCAGCGATGTCATCATACGGGGGCTATTCGTACCCGGATTTTGTCCAAAAATGAAAATGCAGTCGGTTTTGTCGAAATCCTCAAGCAGCACTGTACCTTTCCCTACCCCTATGGATTGGGGCAGCCCAACACTGGTAGGTTCATGGCACATATTCGAGCAATCAGGAAAATTATTCGTTCCGTACTCACGAGCAAACAACTGGAACAAATACGCCGCTTCGTTTGAGGCCCTGCCCGAAGTATAAAACTCTGCTTGATTAGGGTCCTCTAGCGCTTGTAAATGTGACGCCACAACAGAGAACGCGTCATCCCAACTAACAGGCTTATAACGATCACTTTGTGCGTCATAACGCATGGGATGCGTTAAACGCCCTACCATCTCTAAATCATAATCATCCCACGCCGCCAACTCCGTTACGGTATGGGTAGCGAAAAATTCGGGCGTACATCGTTTTTTCGTGGATTCCCATGCAATGGCCTTTCCGCCATTTTCACAATACTCAAATTTAGAAGTTTGCTTAGGGTCTGCCCAACCACAACCTGGGCAGTCAAAACCATCATGCTGATTCATTCGCGATAGGATGCGCATCCCTTCTGCAGGGATATCCTGCTTAATCAAGGCTATTTCCATCGCTTTAAGGGCATCCCAACCACCGGCTGGATGCTCGTAAGGCTTGTAGGTGTCCATAACTACTCCACGTTAAATACAAAGATTTACGTACTGGAAGCTATTGCTTGCTGAATGTTTTATGCATTGATTTATAGAATCAATTCAATGCTTATCATCATTCATTTCTAGCACCTAATGAAACCACATTGACCAATATTTGCACTTTATTAGTTATCTTTTTGTAATCAAAAAATAAGGCGTAGCTATTTGCTACGCCTTATTTATCTCTACTATATTGTTTTTAAACAGAATTATGTCTCACACTCATTATTGTCGACTTGTGTCAATTCAGAATAATAGCCGGCTTCGACTTTAGTATTTAGGCAGACTTTTTTATCAGGATTCCACCAATACGTTTCCTGTCTGGATGAACTCATTGGCAGAAACCCTTCTTTATAAAGCTTAATTTCGCCATCCATTTCTGTTTTACCTTTTAGCAAGCTCGCATCAAACAGCTCTGCTTGTGCAGGCACTTTCACACGCGCTTCATCGGTTTTAATTTCCGAATCCCCTTGCGTAATTGTTACGTTGCCTTTGGCATGTAATAGCGATGGCTCTAGCACCTCTATGTTGTCAGCGCGTACCTCTAGTTCGCCCACACTATAGTGCTGCTGTACTTGGGGTTGGGCCCATGCAGAAAAACCAGCTACACAACACGCCACAAACACACTCTTTTTCACCCACTTCATACTATCTCCTTACTGCTGTCAGACTTAGCCGCATGCCAAACGTGTGATAAAGCCTTCCTCATTCACATACACATTTAAACGCATGGGGTTGTAGTCCATGGTGACGGCTGAAAATGGGTAAATCACACGAGTATAGGGTGGCAACATATCTGTGTTTAGATTGTCAGCCGGTGTACCCACCAAATATTGAAATGTAGGTGCTCCGCACTCTTCGCTTTGCAATACTGCCTCTTGCTCGGGCGTTAACGGTACTGTCTTACATGCTGCCAATAACAATAGAGGTAGTGCTACAGCTATCGCTTTTACGGATTTGCTAAAAGTCATGCCCGCTCCTTGCGTCTATCAAAAATTCGTCGGTATATTCTGCATTTTACACAGCTATAGCGGCACTACAGCCTTATTCCAACCTGCTAAAATGGCTTATTTATATTTGCAGATTCTGCCAGCTTTTTCGGAATACACATGAGCCAAACCACCTCTACACAAGATCATCAAACCTTACTGGGCATCGCCCTAGCAGACCAAGCACTGCTGTCTGCTCATTTGGCTATGTTTGCCGCAAAAACTGGGCAAGCTCAAGAAACGCTGAACCTGCTGTATGCTATTGCAGACGAAATCTCTGACCGCTACAACTTGCCAGAAACAGCTAAAAAAACAATGAAATCGCGCATCAAAGAAACTACCGAACTTGCCAGAGCCGTGCTGGGCAAACAAGATGCTTCAGCACCAAAGAAAACCACGCATTAATAAAAAAGGCCTATAACCCTTAACGAGTTATAGGCCTTTTGGCAAAGCATTCTATCGGTGTTGCTGCGGCATGCGGTGACGCGTGTCTGGACTATTAGGCATAGACTGCAAATCGGCTAGCTCGGATTGCAAATCAGACAACTGCTGACGTTTACGCTCTAGCTTACGTTGCAGTCGTTCTACTTTATCCAAACGACCTTCAGCTTGTTTTTCTTGAATTTCCTCAAGAATATCAGCGATATCCTCTTCTTGATCATCTATATCTTCTTGCAGGTCACGCAACAAGTAAGCGTCTGAGCAATGCGCTTGCACGTTCGCCATAGCACGTTCCAAACCACGTTGACGGTGCACATTACCATGCTGTTTCGCATAGTTCATCTGCGTTTCCAGTGATTGCATTTTGCGATCACAGCCGTGGTTTTGTGCAGAGGCCGAGTACGCCAGGCTGGATAACACAACAACCATCGCCAATTGTAGTTTTTTCATTGCTAGTATTCTCCTTGATTTAAAGACTACCCTCATCATGCCATAGCCACTTTTGAGCTCTTCTAGATTGTTGTTACCAAAGCTGAACACCTTTTCTTACTGAGAAGGCAACACTTGAGGTAACAAATGCAGTCCAGTACGTTGAACAAAGTCTGCATAACTAATGGGTGGCCCAGCTTTAGTGCCTGGCTGATTCTCATGCCAATGCACCCACGAACGCCCTGTAGTCGCGTCATACACAACTTTATACAAATGCGTAGGCACTATCACCTGCCCATCGCCTACGGCTGTATTTTGATTGCCATAAAAAGGGCCGGTAAATACATACACATCGCCCTGTGCCCTGCTCACATATTTACGCGTATCATTTTCTATACGACTCCACGCCCCTGAGTTATGACGCTGGTCTTGCGGCACCATATTGGCCAGCGAGAAACTTTGCGCCATCGCATCAGCAGTATGCATATCCCCGGCAGGGGCCATGTGACCACGCGAATAGCCTGAGCGCCGATAATCATTGAGTGTGGCCCGCTCTACCTTAGGCAAACGTGCCTCTTCATAGAAGCGATCTGTACGCGCCAGACCTTTCGCATTATTCAGTATTTGTCGGTTTAAACGCTGTGCCACAAAAACCGGGGTTTTGGTTTGACCATTATGCAAAACCGCAAAAGCGCTGAAACATAGCTCACGTAACCGCTCACCACTAGGCACAATAGGCCTAGGCCCCGGGAACATCTGCGTGCACTGCGAGAAAGACGTTTGTACATGTTGCGAAACGGTTGGCGCTGGCAAAGTAGGCTCATCCACCGACTGCAAAATAGCTTGCAACTCAGCCCACTTCTGCTCCAGCTCGTCTTTCACATGCCAACCATCTGCATGCCACAACACACTACTGATACTAAACACAGCAATGGCTGTCAGGCTTACAGTACGCCAAAACTTCACCAACCCACCGCCACTTGCGCCACGCGCCACACGTCGCTTACCTGCTGCGCGTGATGTTCCCGTTTTTTTCCGTTCTGCCATTACTTCCTGCTACTACCTTACTACTTTTTATCGCTGGCTTTACTTAAACCATTGCTCTTAATCTGTACGCTGCTGCTTATCCAGCCTACGTAAAAACACGTTCATAATTTTCTCTGCCTGCTTATCGCCTTTAGCTTGGGCCACCGCTATGCCTGATTCCCAACTTTGGCGCGCGGCCTCATGATCTGCATAATCCAAATAGGCTTGGCCTAATATCTGCCATGCAGCAGAGTATTGGGGATCTTGCTGCACGCATGCTTGCAAATGCGCTATCGCCTGTTCTGGTTGCTGCTGGTCCAGATAGGCTTTGCCTAAACCAAAACGTAGCAAAGGCGAATCCATACCTTTTGCTAGCATGGCTTCTAACGCAACTAGATTCATATCGTTATCCTTCTACACATACTTGCAACTTATCCCCACGCTCTGTGCATAACGCTGGGGGAAACCTATGGATGCATAGCGCTAAGCTACTATTCATGCGCCTACCGTCTGTACTGAGCATTTACTGCTCACCTACAGCCCAGCATCTATTGCCCCATAGCTATCACATTAGGGCCACAAGCGTTCTTGATCCCACGTCTGGCCATCACTCTGACTACGGGTGTAGCGCAACCGTGTATGGTTACGTTGCGTATCGCCTTGCCAGAACTCCACGTCATGGGCCTCTACTCTATAGACCACCCATTCAGGATTAAGCAGTGCGGGATCTTGCTCTATGCGCTGACGTTGTGTTGCTAGCCCCTCTAGCAACTCAGCGTCAGATAACAGCACATCACTTTGTCGTCCTAACAACGCTCCAGCCTTAGAACCCAATGGACGTTCTTGAAAGTCTTGCTGGCACACCTCAGCAGAGGCCGCGATAGCTTTGCCACGTATACGTACCTGCTTACCCAAAGGCTGCCAATAAAACGTTAACGCCACCTGTGAGTTGCCCTCTATCTGTTTAGACTTTGGACTGCGGCGGGTAGTCGCAAAATACCAGCCATCTTCATCAAGATTCTTAAGAATCAACACCCGCGCATCAGGACAACCTTGATCATCCACCGTAGAGAGGGTCATCGCATGAGCCTCAGCAATGCCCGCATCTAGTGCTGCCTGCAACCATTGCCTGAACAGCACTACAGGCCGTGCAGGTGCAGAAGTAATATCGAAAGGTTCAAATGGTCCTGCTAACGATTTTAAGCCGCGCAATACATGTTGCATTGTTCCCCCTCTTTACCCAACTAGGACAACATTATCCCACGGTTATAGATTGTAACTAGATCGCCGTAAAACGGGGGCTACGTAACATCTTGCAATACCCTATCAGTCAAGTCGTGTCACATGCGTATAATTTAGGATTGCTGTAGATGTTAGAAAAGGTTGTTTGTAGTGGAAGCGTTTAACCAAAAACTATTTTTATGGATCAATGCCAGTGCTGATGCCCCTTCGTGGCTAATAGAAAGTGGTAGATTTTTAGCCGAATGGCCACTGATTATGGCGGCGCTACTCGCCCTCTTGACCCTACCCATGCACCGTCAACAAGCACCATTCATTATGGTACGTGTAGGGTACACCCTGGTACTCGCCCTTACTGTTGCCTACCTATTTCGTTATAACATCGAACACGCACGCCCGTTTGTGATGGGTTTGGGCCGCACCTTAACGGATCATGCGCCTACCTCGTCCTTCCCTAGCATTCACATGACACTAGTATTAGCAACGGGTTTCCCGCTATTACTCATCTCTGCTACACGTACCACTGGCGCCATCATTCTCTTTCTAGCAGTACTGGTTGCATGGGCTCGTATTTATCTGGGTGTGCATTTCCCCTTCGACATGCTGGGCGCACTGGCAATCTCATTAGTGGCCGCACTCATTGTGCAACGTCTACCACTGAAAAAGCTGTTACCAGCACGTTTTTCTTCCTGATCTGCCGCATAGAGCCAGTACAATAGGACATTGTTAGTTTTAGCCTCACCCTTCTCTCTACAGGGTGTAATGGCCTGCCCTATTCTAGGATTGATCGTGTCACATTCCTCTTTTACAGAACACTGCCACAACGCGGTAGACGAACTGCGTACCCTACGCGATGTCTTGCGTTGGTCTGTCAGCCAGTTCAATGCTCACAAACTCAGCTTTGGCCATGGCAGCGATAACGCATGGGACGAAGCCGTATACTTGGTGCTGTTCAGCTTGCACATGCCGCCCGATACGCTGGAACCCTTTCTGGATTGCAGGCTAACCAAGCAAGAGCGTCAACGTTGCATAGACATGATTGCTCGCCGTTGTACCGAACGCCTTCCCGCCGCCTACTTAACAGGTGAAGCATGGTTGAAAGGCTATAAATTCACGGTAGATGAACGCTGCATTGTTCCACGCTCACCTATTTCTGAACTGCTGATGCAGCAACTCACACCGTGGGTGGAAGAGCCCGAAGACATCAGCAGTGTGCTAGACCTTTGCACAGGCAGTGGCTGCTTGGCTATCATTGCGGCAGATATGTTTGAAAATGCCTTAGTCGATGCCGTAGATTTGTCTCCTGATGCATTGGCTGTGGCACAGAAAAACGTACAAGACTACGAACTTGAGGAGCGGTTACAGCTATTTGAAGGTGATCTCTACGAAGCCTTGCCTCCTAGCCGCTACCAAATCATTATCAGCAATCCTCCCTATGTCAATGAGGACTCCATGCAGGCCTTGCCAGAAGAATACCTGCGCGAGCCTAGACTCGCCTTAGCGGGTGGCGACGATGGCATGATACTGGTACGCCGCATTATCGAAGGTGCTGCCGAACACCTTACTGACGATGGTATTTTGGTCTTGGAAATTGGCAACGAATACGCCAACTTCGTAGAAGCTTTCCCCCATTTAGACCCTGTTTGGCTAAGCACAGAAAATGCAGAGGATCAAATTCTGCTACTGACCAAGGAGCAGTTGGAAGCGTGATCAGAGCCTCTAATCTTTCATTACGCCGTGGCATTAAAGTCTTACTGGATCAAGCCGAATTCACCATTCACCCCGGTGAGCGTGTTGGCGTAGTCGGTCGCAATGGCGCGGGTAAATCCACCCTATTTGCCTTACTGAAAGGCGAGCTGGATGCCGATAGCGGCCAGTTAGACATGCCAGAAAGCTGGCGTATGGCCAGCGTTGAACAGGAAATCAACGACCGAGATCGCCCTGCGCGCGAGTTCGTCATCGATGGCGATACCCACTTACGCAGCTTGCAACAGCAACGCGCCCAGTGCAGTGATGCCGAAGGTGAACGCATTGCTGAATTAGAAGCCCTTCTAATAGAAGCCGATGCCTGGTCTGCCCCATCACGTGCTGAACAGTTGCTGGCCGGTTTGGGCTTTAAGCCCGATCAATGGATGCGACCGGTAGGTGAGTTTTCTGGTGGTTGGCAAATGCGTTTGGCCTTGGCCCGTGCGCTGATGGCCCCTTCTGACCTTCTGCTGCTAGACGAGCCCACCAACCACTTGGACTTGGACGCCATGCTCTGGTTAGAGCGCTGGCTGGTTTCCTACCCAGGCACCGTGCTAATTATTTCTCACGACACCGAATTCTTGGATGCCGTAGCACGTATTATTTTGCACTTTGATCACCAGAAACTAGAGCGCTATCGCGGCACCTACCAAGACTTCCTGATGCAGCGTGCAGAAAAAGCACGACAGCTAACGCTGGCACACGAACGTCAAGGACGCGAAACCGCTAAGCTTCAAGCCTTTATTGATAGGTTTAAGGCCAAAGCCAGCAAAGCCAAACAGGCACAAAGCCGAGTGAAAGCCTTGGCCCGTATGCAAGCCTTAGCGCCGCTTAAAACGGACAGTACGCTAGACATACATCTGCCTGAACCCCAATCCATGCCAGACCCATTACTGCGTCTGGTAGATGCTGATTTAGGTTACCAAGCCGAGCACGCTAGCGACGCTCCACGCATCATCCTAAACAAAATCAAACTGGATGTACGCGGTGGCGCTCGTATAGGTATCTTGGGGGTGAACGGTGCAGGTAAATCCACGCTGATCAAAACCCTAGCTCAAGAGCTAAAACCCTTGTCTGGTGAGCTGGTGTGTTCAAGCCGCCTAGAAGTGGGCTACTTTGCCCAGCACCAGCTGGACATGATTGACGCCAATGCCTCCCCCATCCTGCACTTACAACGCATTGCCCCCGAAGTACGCGAACAAGAATTGCGTAACTACCTAGGGCGCTTTGGGTTTAGCGGCAATATGGCAATGGACACCACCGCAGGTTTTTCCGGTGGCGAAAAAGCACGTTTAGCCTTGGCACTGATTGTTTGGCGTAAACCCAACTTGCTGCTGCTGGATGAACCAACCAACCACTTAGACGTAGAAACACGTGAGGCACTTAGCCAAGCGCTGGCCGAGTACGAAGGCAGTGTCATTATCGTTTCGCACGATAGGCAATTGCTACGTAGCACGGTAGACGACTTCTGGATTGTGGCTGACGGGCAAGTACAAGAGTTCGATGGCGACCTAGAAGACTACCGCGAATGGCTGCAAAAGCGCCAAAGCCTAACGAGTGGCTCCACTGTCATTCTAGAGGATGGCACAGAGGCTCCCGCAGTAGATAGACGCCAACAGCGCAAAAACGAAGCACAAGAGCGCCAACGGTTGGCTGTGCTACGCAGGCCGCTGGAAAAACAGGTGCAGAAGATAGAAACCAGCATGGAAAAACTGGCCGTACGCATTGCAGAGCTGGATACGCTTATTGCTGATCCTGACTTCTACACCGACGCGTACAAAGCACAGCGTCCAGCCCTCTTGGCCGAACACGGCGAGTGCAGTCAAAAACACGCTAGCCTTGAAGAGGAATGGCTGGAACTGCAAGAGCAGATTGAAGCACTGGTGTAGCTTGTCTATTGCAGCGTCGCGTAAATCTGGCGCTGTACATTTTTAGATAGCAGTTGCTTCATGGGTGGAGGAAATCTTTTGATTTGATATATCAGAAGGTTTCTTCCACTGCCCCTTTCAACTGACTCTATGAATATCTCTGCGGCTTTTTGGAGTTAAAAGCCTGCTCACTGACGACTGTCTGCCGTAGCTTAAGAATACCTCTAACGAATGCAATGCGCTTCAAAGCCCACTTACCCTCCTCATAAGAAAGGGCTGAAGCCTATCAATTGCGATACTTCGGAGGCGGCGGAGGAAAACTTTTTTGATTTGGTATCTCAAATCACAAAAAGTTGTTCCGCAGTCCCTCAGCGAGTGCGATGAATACAGCCTCACATCTGCCGCCAACACCCATAAAAAAAGGCCTCACACAGAATCCCATGTGAAGCCTTTCCTAACCGACTCTAGCAGCAACAATCAGCCGGCAATAATCTCTATCTTCGCGATCCCTAATGCCAAGGTTTTCATCCCCGCATCGCGGAACTGAATTTGAGCCTGCGCATCATTACCGCTACCGCTTAAGTTCAAAATCGTGCCATCACCAAACTTCTGATGGTGCACGCCTTGCCCTATACGGAAGTGTTTATCGCCCACCACCACACCGCCACTGGCGCTGAAATTAGGCGTATTCACACGCATGCTGCTGCCCTGCTGGCCTTGCCAGCTAGAACCACGCCTAAATGCCCCACCGCCCCAGCTAGTACCTGACGATGCCGTGCTTTCTTGCACGCGCACCTGCGGTGTTAGCCACTTCAAATGCTGTTCTGGCACTTCATCTAAGAAACGAGAGCGCATGGCGTAACGCGTTTGGCCATGCAACATACGGCTTTGCGCTAGGGTGATGTATAAACGCTTACGTGCACGAGTAATGGCAACATACATCAAGCGTCGCTCTTCTTCCAAGCCACCCGGCTCGCCAATGCTGTTGTCGTGCGGAAACAAGCCTTCTTCTAAGCCTGTCACAAACACAGCATCAAACTCCAAACCTTTAGCAGCATGCGTGGTCATTAACTGAATCGCATCTTCCCCTTTTTGGGCTTGGTTATCACCCGCCTCTAAGGATGCGTGTGTCAGGAAGGCTCCCAAAGCGGACATAGGTGCTAATGCCGGTAAGCCACTTTCGGTTTCTGGCACTGAACCAGGTACCGCCTCGGGAATACGACCTGCCGGCGAACCCGCAAAGTTTTCTTCCTGTTCAAAGACTGTTGCCGCGTTCACCAACTCTTGCAAGTTTTCTAAACGCTCCGCACCTTCTCTGTCAGTTTGGTAATGCGCCAACAAACCACTTTCGTGTACAACTAGCTCAATCAGTTCGGGCAATGACACGACTTGTGCTTCGCTAGCCAACCTATGAATAAGCTCCACAAAGGCTTGCAAGTTGCTGGCAGCTCTACCGCTCATGTAAGGCACCGCTTGATACAAGCTAATACCATACTGACGCGCGTGATCCCCTAAAGTCTCAAGTGAACGAGCGCCGATGCCACGTGTAGGAAAGTTCACTACACGCAACCACGAGGTATCATCGAAGGGATTATGAATCAGTCGCAGATACGCCAGTACATGCTTGATCTCTTGGCGCTCAAAGAAGCGCTGGCCGCCATATACTTTGTAAGGGATGCCCGAGCTAAACAAATGGTGCTCAAGCACGCGCGATTGCGCATTACTACGGTACAAAATAGCAATTTGATCGCGCGCCCAACCGTCACGTATCAAAGCACGAATTTCGTCTACTACCCATTGGGCTTCTAGCGTATCGGAAGCTTGCTCCGATACTCGTATTTGTTCACCTTCGCCTGAGTCCGTCCACAAGTTTTTACCTAGGCGATTTTTATTCTGGGCAATCAGCGCGTTCGCCGCATCCAGAATATGAGCGCTAGACCTGTAGTTTTGCTCTAAGCGAATGACATTACCTTTGGCATACTGGCGCTCAAAATCTGCCATATTGCCTACGTTAGCGCCACGGAATGCGTAAATAGACTGGTCGTCGTCACCTACGGCGAAAACCGCTGCACCATCGCCCGCCAAGAGCTGCAACCACTTGTATTGCAAACGGTTGGTATCTTGAAACTCATCCACCAAAATATGGCGGAAACGTCGTTGGTAATGTTTACGTATAGGTTCGTTGCGTTGCAGCAGCTCATAGGCGCGCAACAGCAATTCGGCGAAGTCTACGACGCCCTCACGTTCACACTGTTCTTGGTATTGTCGATACAGACCCACCTGCATTTTCTGGTGCTGATCAAACTCATCCAAATCGTCCGGCCTAAAGCCGTCTTCTTTACTGGAGTTAATAAAGCGCTGCACATCGCGAGGGGGATATTTTTCATCATCCACATTGCCCGCTTTGAGCAAACGCTTGATCGCAGACAGTTGGTCTGCACTGTCTAGAATTTGGAAACTTTGAGGTAAACCGGCATCACGATGGTGTGCTCGCAGTAAGCGATTACACAACCCGTGGAAGGTTCCTACCCACATGCCTCGTGTCTCGATAGGCATCTGCGCTTGTAAGCGCGTCAGCATCTCGCGAGCTGCCTTATTGGTAAAGGTAACTGCCATTAAAGCAAAAGGGCTTAGTTGCTGCGTTTGCATCAACCAAGCCATTCGGGTAGTCAGGACTCGCGTTTTTCCGCTGCCTGCTCCCGCCAACACTAAGGTATGGACGGGAGCTTGTGTGACTGCCTGTTGCTGCTGAGAGTTTAGGCCATCGATCATGCCGCATAACGGCGCAAACGTTGCGCAAATTGTTCCAGACTCTCAATACCGCTTTGCTGTGCGCGCTGGCACCAGCCACGCAAATCAGCCAACAACTGTTCACTGGATGCAGTGGAGCTTTCCCAAATACGGGACAATTCCATTTGCATACGCACCACGGTAGACAGGCGAGTATCCTCTTCCAACACGGTTTGCAACTGTGCGCGTTGTTCTGGGTCCAGAACTTCGTCACCACGGCCAATCCAATCGCCACAACGTTTCAGCAAGCTCCATTTGCAGTTAGGATCTGCTGCATTAACAGAGGGCTTTAAACGTGCCAACTCTTCTTTAGCCGTATTACTGATGATGTCAGCATAACGTGCCAAGATTTCGTAGCGGTGTGTGATCACGCCTTGCAAGGTAGACAAACTAATGCCGTCTGCTTGCGCATTGCTTTCTGGTTCCAGTTTCAACTTAGGCGCTACTTTTTTCACTTGTGCCAGTCCCAAGAACTTCAGCACACTGATATAGCACCAGCCCAAGTCAAACTCGTACCATTTGCTGGAAAATTTTGCAGATGTACCGTACGCGTGGTGGTTGTTATGCAGCTCTTCACCACCAATGATGATCCCAATGGGGAACACGTTGGTACTGGTATCAGGGCTAGCAAAGTTACGGTAACCCACAGCGTGGCCCAAACCGTTTACAACGCCAGCTGCCCAGAACGGAATCCATGCCATCTGCACTGCCCATACTGCCAAGCCTTCTAGGCCGAATAGCAATATGTTGATGACCAACATGATCAAGATACCGAACAGGTTATGTTTGGAGTACACATTACGCTCCATCCAGTCATCCGGCGTACCGTGACCGAAGCGTTTCAATGTCTCTTCGTTTGTTGCTTCCAAGCGATACAGTTCTGCACCACGGAAGAACACCATACCTAAACCAAAGACTACAGGCGAGTGTGGATCACCTTCGCGCTCACAACGCGCATGGTGTTTACGGTGAATAGCCACCCATTCTTTGGTGACCATACCGGTAGTCATCCAAAGCCAGAAACGGAAAAAGTGCATCACAGCCGGATGCAAATCCAAGCCACGGTGAGCTTGGCTACGGTGAAGGAATACTGTCACCGACACAATAGTAATATGGGTAAGCACAAGGGTAATCAAGACAACCTGCCACCAAGACAGTTGCAAGAACCCACCAGCTAGAAAATTCAGAAAATTTTGCATAGACCTTTTATAGATGATCCATGAAGATAAAGACACGAAAAGTGTAGCTCACTTGAGGTATAGAAGACAGCAATATTTCAATTGCAATGTCAACCCCATCAAGAATTAGCCGCCGTTCGCACGAGAACTGCTGCAAAAAAACCGTCCGTTCCATGTAAATCCGGACGCAGGCTTAAATAATCACCCTGCATTAATAAATTAGGTATACGAGCTTTTAAAACCTCATTTACCGGTACCACTTGGAAGTCTGGACATGCCTGCAAGAATGCCTGGATCTGTTGCTCATTCTCTTGAGGCAGCACACTACACGTAGCGTAAACCAGTCTACCACCTGGTGCTACGCACTTGGCAGCACGTTGCAGAATCACTTGCTGTAGCTCAACATATTGCGAGATTTCTTCTGCCCGTAACCGCCATTTTAGATCAGGATTGCGACGTAAAGTTCCCAAACCACTACACGGAGCGTCCACTAATACACGTTGCGCCTTGCCGTAAAAGCGCTGCAAACGCTTATCGTCATTTTCAGCAATGGCCATACTGTTCACATTATCCAAGCCACAACGAGCAAAACGAGGCTTAGCCCGCTCCAAACGGGCAGCGGATACATCCATGGCATACAGTTTTCCCGTGCCGCGCATCAATGCACCTAGCAGAAGGCTTTTACCGCCAGCACCCGCACAAAAGTCGATAATCAGTTCATTGCGGCGTGGTGCAACCAATGCCGCTAGAATTTGACTGCCCTCGTCTTGCACTTCCAGCTCGCCCTTTTCAAACTCAGGCCAGTGGCGCAGCGTAGGACGCCCTTCCAAACGAATACCCCATGGCGAATAACTCATGGCTTCAGGTGTGAACGCTGCACGTTCACCCGTTTGCAGCTTCGCTAGCATTTTCTTGCGATCAGCACGCATGGGGTTCACGCGTATATCTACGCCCGCTTCCACGTTTAAAGCCGCAGCCAAGGCCTCAGGATCAGCTTGCTTTTGCAGCTCAGCAGCCAACCATTCTGGCAAACTAAAACGCTCTGCAAATGGCAAGCTGGCTGTATCTACCTGCAAGGCTTGTTGTAACCACTGCTGATCTTCTGCCTCTAGCTCTTGGCTAACTGCCTCTATACCATGCAACTCAGCCAACGCCAGCAACGCCATTTTTCGTGGCTGCTGCTCACCTGCTTCGCTTGTAAGCTGCTCAAACAGGCGCCAATGGCGCAACAATGCAAAAACAGCATCACTCAGCTCTGCCCTATCGCGCCCACCCAAGGCAGACTGATTTTTCATCCATTGTGCCAACACGGCATCGGCTGGCTGCTGCCAACCTTTTAGCAATAGCATCACTTCCTGCAATTGCTGGACGCGTTGATGAACACGGATAAAACGAGAAGGAGAAACCTGAGACATAGCCACCTAACAGCAAATTACAACAAATTTATATAAATCCGCGCGAGGTCACACCCGCAACCTGCACACGCGTTTCATCCACACATTGTACCCGGCCTTCTATCAGCCAACGCACCACCTCTGTGTAGACCCTATGCTCTACTGGCAAAAGACGCTCCGCCAGTTGTTGCGCATCATCCTCCTCACATACCGGCACAATACCTTGGGCAATAGTGGGGCCACTGTCTAGCTCCGGAGTGACGAAATGCACCGTGCACCCATGCCACTGCACACCCGCATCTAACGCCTGCTGATGCGTATGCAAACCGGGAAACAACGGCAGCAATGACGGATGCACATTAATCAAACGCCCTAAGTAATGACGCACAAACCCTGGCGTTAACACACGCATAAAACCGGCCAGCAAGACGTAATCTGGTGCATAAGTATCTATGGTTTCTTGCAGCACGGCATCAAAGTGCTCTCGGCTTTCGTATTCTGTGTGGTTAATATAGTGGGTTGCTATACCTTGTTGCTGTGCCCACTGCATGCCTTCTGAGTTTGCTCTGTGCGTGATCACGGCACAAACTTCTGCTGGCCAACCGTTGTGACGTATTGCGTCTACAATAGCCTGCATATTTGAACCACGACCTGAGATTAAAATAACCAGCCTGCGCGCTGTTGCACTCTCTGTCAAAACCTTTCCTTTACTCAAACTGGCTTAACCTTCATCAAACCGTGAAATCCGCTTTATCCATTTATCGCACACTGCCACGCTTTGACGCATCACAGCCCAGCGCTGTCACCATTGGCAACTTTGATGGTGTACACCTAGGCCATCAGGCCATATTGGAAAAGGTACGCAGCGAAGCTTTTGCTCGCGAGCTTACGCCTACTGCTATTACCTTTACGCCACATCCAAGGGCGTATTTCGCACAACGCGGCAACAGACCCGAACTTGCACCCACCCAAATTAGCAGTCTGCGTGACAAACTATCGTTGCTCGCATGCCACGGAATGGCGCAAATTGTACTGGCAAAATTCGATCATGCGTTCGCCGATATGCGAGCCGAGCAGTTTATACAACAACTTCTGGTTGAAGGTTTAAACACACGTTGGCTGCTAGTAGGCAAAGATTTTCGCTTTGGTCACCAGCGCCAAGGCACCGTTGCCTTACTGCAAGAGTACGGCCAACGCCTAGGCTTTGAGGTGCAAACCATTGAAGACATTGCCGACTCCCATGGGCATCGCATTTCCAGTAGTGAACTGCGCTCGTTATTGGCCGTCGGCAATATGACGCGTAGCGCTGAACTACTGGGCCAACCCTATCAGTTAAGTGGCCATGTTATTCATGGCAAAAAACTGGGGCGCACCTTGAACTTCCCCACGCTAAACATTGCTGTTCCCCAGCATTGTGCGGCGCGCTCTGGTATATATATTGTACGCGTGCATGGCCTAGGCCCTACCCCACTACCCGGTGTAGCCAGCCTTGGCGTACGCCCCACCGTCACCGACACCGGCGCGCTGTTGCTGGAAGTGCATTTACTCGACATCAATATCGACGCTTACGGTAAACTGGTGAAGGTTGATTTCTTAAACTTTGTACGGGAAGAAGAAAAATTCCCTGATCTCCAAACTTTGACTGCTGCCATCGAAAACGATGCGCAACAGGCTCGCGAGTATTTTGTTGTCAATGGACTATAAAAACACCTTAAACCTGCCCAACACCCCCTTTCCAATGCGGGGAGACCTCCCTAAACGTGAACCCGGCTGGATTGCCGAATGGGAGGAGAATAAAGTCTATGAGGCCATTCGCGCCGCCAGCAAAGGACGCCCAAAATTCGTATTGCACGATGGCCCTCCTTATGCCAACGGTTCGCTGCACCTCGGGCACGCTGCCAACAAAATTCTTAAAGATATCATTGTTAAAAGCCACAACATGGCTGGCTTTGATGCGCAATACATACCTGGCTGGGATTGCCACGGTATGCCTATTGAAGTACAGATCGAAAAACTGTACGGCAAAAACCTACCCGTAGCTGAAACTCAGGCAAAAGCTCGCGCCTATGCGCTGGAGCAAATCGACCACCAACGTAAAGATTTCAAACGTCTGGGCGTGCTGGGCGAATGGGATAACCCTTACCTGACCATGAACTACAGCAACGAAGCAGACGAGCTGCGCGTGCTGTCCAGAATCATGCAAAAAGGCTTCGTATTCCGTGGTCTGAAACCCGTGAACTGGTGTTTTGACTGTCAATCCGCGTTGGCTGAAGCCGAAGTGGAATACTCCAACCGTACAGACCCTTCTATTTACGTTGCTTTCCGCTTTGATCAGCCTGAGCTGGTTGCTAAGGCGTTCAAGCACCCAGAAGCGGTAGATGGCGCTGTTGTGATTTGGACCACCACACCGTGGACCATTCCCTCTAACCAAGCACTGAACATTCACCCAGAAGAAGAATACGCTCTGGTCGAACTGGACGAAGCGCGCAGCACAGGCAAATACCTGCTGTTAGCCTCTGACTTGGTAGAAAGCTGCCTAGCAAGCTGGAAACTCAGCGGCAAGATCGTTGCACGCACGCTTGGTAGCGAATTAGAAAACCTGGAATTCCGTCACCCTCTGTACGACGTAGACCCTGGTTACGCGCGCTTGTCGCCTGCGTACTGCGCTGAATACGTCACACTGGACTCCGGTACCGGTGTAGTGCACTCCGCACCTGCCTACGGTATTGATGACTTCCAAATCTGCAAAAAACACGGCCTAGACGACAAAGACATCATCAGCCCAGTGATGGGTAATGGTGTATACGCCAGTAGCTTGCCGTTGTTTGGTGGCATGATGATCTGGGATGCCAACCCGAAAATTGTTGAAGCACTGCAAGAAGCTGGCTCTCTGCTGAAGTTCGAAAAGAACACGCACAGCTACATGCATTGCTGGCGTCATAAAACACCCATTATCTACAGAGCTACCAGCCAATGGTTTGCTGGTATGGATAAAGCGAACAGCACAGGCCGCACATTACGTGAAATGGCGCTTGAAGCTGTAGACGCTACTAAGTTCTACCCCTCATGGGGTCATGCTAGATTGCATGCCATGATCGCTAACCGCCCTGACTGGACACTGTCCAGACAGCGTCAGTGGGGTGTGCCTATGGCCTTCTTTGTACACAAAGAAACTGGCGAACTGCACCCACGCACTCCCGAGCTAATGGAAGAAGTCGCGAAGCTCGTTGAAGTTAAAGGCATTGAAGCGTGGCAAGAACTAGACATCAACACCTTCTTAGGTGAAGAGGCCCAGTTCTACGAGAAAAACCGTGACACACTGGATGTGTGGTTTGACTCCGGCTCCACACACGCAACGGTGTTAGGTGGCGATCATGATGGTCAAATTAAAGGCTCGCACTCCGAGCAACTGACATGGCCTGCCGACCTGTACTTGGAAGGTTCTGACCAGCACCGTGGTTGGTTCCACTCATCCTTACTTACAGGCTGCATGCTGTATGGCCGCGCTCCTTACAAAGCCCTGCTAACACACGGTTTCGTGGTGGATGGCGAAGGCCGTAAGATGAGTAAGTCCGTCGGCAACATCATTCTGCCGCAAACCGTAGCAGACAAGATGGGTGCCGAGATCCTGCGTTTGTGGACAGCCTCTACCGATTACTCCGGTGAGCTATCCATTTCCGACGAGATCCTGAAGCGGGTGATAGAAAGCTACCGCCGTATTCGTAACACCTTGAAGTTCTTGCTAGGAAACGTGGCTGATTTCGATATCGCCAAAGACGGTGTAGACCTAGACAAGATGCTGGAAATCGACCGCTACGCTCTGGACATGACAGCCAGCATGCAGGCCGAAGTACAAGCGCATTACAACGTGTACGAATTCCACCCTATCGTTTCCCGCCTGCAGATTTTCTGCTCTGAAGACTTGGGGGCTTTCTACCTAGACATCCTGAAAGATCGCCTATACACCGCCGCGCCTAACAGTTTGGCTCGTCGTTCTGCGCAGACAGCGCTTTGGCATATCACCCACGCTTTATTGAAGCTGATGGCTCCTATACTGTCCTTCACGGCAGAAGAAGCTTGGAAAGATCTGCACTGCGACGAAGCCACACCTCCGCTGACTATCTTTACCGAGTTGTTCCACTCGCTCCCAGAGATGGCAGACAACGATGCGTTAAGCCAAAAATGGCTGCGTCTACGCGCCATACGTTCCGACGTGATGAAACACATCGAAGACATACGTAGCGCAGGCAAAATTGGTTCTTCCTTAGCCGCTGAACTGGATATCTATGCGGACGCAACGGATTACCCAATTTTGGCAAGCTTGGGCGACGATCTACGCTTTGTGATGATGGTCTCCCGCGCGACATTGCATCAAGCTGATGCACTGCGTATTGAGGTTTCCGCTAGCGAAGAAGAGAAGTGCGAGCGTTGCTGGCACCACCGCGAAGACGTAGGTAGCCATACTGACCACCCCACTTTGTGCGGGCGTTGCGTAGAAAACCTATTTGGTGACGGCGAACCTAGACACTATGCCTGAGCCAGTCGCTAACAACCTCAGCACCCCCAGTAAGCCGGCAGATCGCCGGTTGTTCTGGGGGTGGCTATTGCTTGCGCTGGTCATCGTCTTGATTGACCAGCAAAGCAAAAGCTATTTCAACCAGAACCTGCTGTATGCAGAACGTTGGAATGTATTCCCATTTTTTGACTTTACCTTACTCTACAACCCCGGAGCGGCATTTAGCTTCTTAGCGGGTGGGTCTGGGTGGCAAAAATGGTTCTTCTTAGGCATCGCTGCAGTTGCCTGCACCCTTATCTTGTATTGGCTACGCCGCAATCCTGGTCAACGGATGTTCTGCGCATCGTTAAGCCTCATTTTGGGTGGCGCCTTGGGTAACGTCATCGACCGCCTACTACATGGCCATGTCGTAGACTTCTTACTATTCCATTGGAAAGGCTGGTACTTTCCGGCATTCAACATTGCAGACATCGCCATTACCTGCGGTGCTATTCTATTGTTGATTGACGAGTTTCTTCGCGTTCGCAAACAGCGTCAATCCCAAGACGATTAATCTTTCAGGACATACGACCATGCGCGAGCTGACCCAGAAAAACCTGGTTTTTGGCCTCACTGGAGGCGTTGCCTGTTACAAAATTGCCGAACTGGTACGCCGCACTAAAGATTTAGGTGCAAGCGTTGACGTGGTCATGACCTCTGCTGCCGAGCAATTCATCACCCCTGTCACGATGCAAGCCCTGTCTGGGCGCCCTGTATTTAGCAATATCTGGGACTCCCGACCTAATGACAACATGGCGCACATACAGCTTAGCCGTCAGGCTGACGCCATTTTGATCGCACCAGCCAGTACCGACTTTATTGCCAAGCTGGCTCACGGCTTTGCCGATGACCTACTTAGCACGCTCTGCGTGGCGCGTGGCAACCGCCCTTTACTGGTTGCTCCTGCCATGAACCGTGAAATGTGGGCACACCCTGCCACACAGCGCAATATTCAACAACTGCGTGAAGACGGCGTCATCATTTTAGGCCCTGGTCATGGCGATCAAGCTTGCGGCGAGTTTGGTGATGGCCGCATGTTAGAACCCGATCAGCTACTTAGCGAAATACGTGCATTCTTTCAGCCTAAGCTGCTGAAAGGTAAAAAAGTGCTGATTACGGCCGGCCCCACCAGCGAAGCCATTGATCCTGTACGTGTGATCACTAATCGCTCCTCTGGAAAAATGGGCTACGCTCTTGCACAAGCCGCTAGGGAGGCGGGTGCCGAGGTAGAACTGGTGTCTGGCCCTGTTAATCTGGCAGCTCCCTACGCCGTACAACGCATTAGCGTAGAAAGTGCCCGCGACATGCACAAAGTCGTTATGCAACGCGCCCCTCATAGCGATGTATTCATTGCCGTTGCCGCAGTTGCTGATTGGTATGTGACCAATGCTAGCGATCAAAAACTGAAGAAAAACCAAACGCAAGACAGCCCACAGTTAGAGTTTGCCCCCAACCCCGACATTCTGGCCGAGGTTGCAGCACTGAACAACCGACCTTTTTGTGTAGGTTTTGCTGCCGAAACTGAACAGCTGCTAACCTTTGCTGAAGCAAAGCGTCGCCGTAAAAATATTCCATTACTCGTCGGCAACTTAGCACAACGCGCCATGCATGCTGACGACACCGAACTGGTTATTTTTGATGAACAAGGTCATGACGCGTGGCCCGCTACGGACAAGCTTACCGCTGCCCGCAAGCTGATACAGCGCATTGCCCTTCAACTGGAACCCTAATTCTTAACTATGCAAACCGTTAACATCAAGATTTTGGACGAGCGTCTACGCGCCGAATTGCCTACTTACGCTACGCCTGGCTCTGCCGGCTTAGACTTACGTGCATGCTTGGACCAACCATTAGAACTGGCCCCAGGCGCCTGTGAATTGATCCCTACAGGCATGGCCATGCACATTGCCAACCCTGCGTATGCAGCCATGATCCTGCCACGCTCAGGCTTAGGCCACAAACACGGTGTAGTGCTAGGTAACTTGGTGGGTTTAATTGATTCTGACTACCAAGGCCCGTTGATGGTGTCCGTCTGGAACCGTGGTCAAACCACATTCACGATCAACCCTATGGAGCGTATTGCTCAAATGGTAGTGGTACCAGTGGTTCAGCTAGACCTGAACATCGTAGAAGACTTTGAAGATAGCTCACGCGGCGCTGGCGGTTTTGGCAGCACTGGCCGCGCGTAAGCCTACAGCTTAATTCAAACACTGCAGGCTTTGGATGACTCCTTCAGCCTGTGGTGCTTTCCCAGATTGCATTTGTTGCATCATCACCAGACTGAAACGCTGCACCAACTCTTGGTGCGCCTGAGCCAATCCCTCTACCCCAGGACCTGCAGGCTGCTGCAAACTGATGCGGCATAGCATAGTAGCCCCCTGAAAATGCACAGGGCTTAATCGCCACGAATACTCTTGGCGTACAGACTGCCCATACTTGGACTCAAAACGCTGCACATCCACATCAATACGCCAATAAGGGATACGGTCTTCCTGACGGCTCATTTCAGCACTAGGCACGCCCAAACCCTGCGTAAGGTTCACACTTAAGGCTTGCTGCAACTCTTCGCTCAAGGCGGCTACCCACTGATAGTCATTCAGCAACTGTACCTCTTGCGCCGCACCTAAATCCAGCACGATTTGCTTTCTATCCAACTGCGCAGGCACTTTTACAGTCTGCACAAGCACCGCCTTGTTTGCTGCTTGAGTGACAGGAGCCGGCTGCTCCTGCACCAAACTAAAAAAGCGCGGGGCAGGAACGGTAGAGCAAGCCGCCAACAGCAGAGAAGAGACAATCACACCAAGTTTTGCTTTCATCAGTTAGCCTCCGGTAACTTATCTGCTGATCTACCTCGCCACAACGACGAGGGCTGACTTTGCAGCTCTTCAACCAAGCCGTTTACAGTTCTTAAGGTACGGTTCATTTCTTGCATCAACTGCTCTATCCCACCTGTCATAGGTGAATTCTCTGACAACAGCATATTTGCACTTGCCAACGCCTGCTGAGCTGCTTTCAACGTATCAGCTGCTACAGGCACTAAACCGTTATCCAATTTTTTAGTCAGGTCTGTAAGCTGCTGCAAACTAGCATTCAGCGACTTCACCGTCTGGTCTAATGGCAGGGCTTCCAGCTTGTTCACAATCGATAATATCTGCTGTTGCAATCGATCAAAATCACCCTTGATCACCGGAATTTCTAACGGCGTACTACGGGCATTAAACTCCACGTTTTCTGCGCCGGGGAAGAAATCCAAGGCAATAAACTGCTGACCAGTCAGCAAGTTCGCTGTCTGCATCTGCGCGCGCAAGCCATTGTTAACCAAGGTAGACACAAAGCTACGCACAGGCTCATCATCACCTGCCAGATTGCTCTTAATGTGCTCATAAATTGAGCCCAAGCGTCGTGGGTAAATACTCCCACGCACCACTGTGTAGAAACGTTTGTTCTCGGTATCCAAATCCATGGCAATGCTAGTCACGCGCCCTAACTCCATACCCTGGAAGTCAATGGATGCACCCACTTTTAGCCCACGCACGCTTTGATACATGTGGAACTCCAGCTCAAACGGCTCGCCATCTGGTCTGGCTTGTGCTTGTGCTTCGCCGGGGAACAACTCGAACTCTGCACCTGACTTGGCGCGAGGCGCAGCCTCACCTTCGTCTCCCATACTGAATTCCACACCGCCCGAAAGTAACGAAATCACCGACGTTGTGCTCACCGCAAAGCCATCGGCATTGAACGACATATTAATACCGCTCACATTCCAAAATCGTGAGGCCTCGGTCACAAATCGGTCATTAGGCGCATTGATGAATACTTGAATATTCACCCCTCTACCTTGGTCGTCTAAGCTATAACCCAGCACTTGACCCACGTTAATCTGACGGAAGTACACCGGTGAGCCAATTTCAAGCGAGCCCAAGTCTGGCGCTAACAAACTAAAGCGCGTACCTGGGCTGCTGCTACTAATTTCGGGGGGGACTTCCACGCCCACAAAAGATGTGACCGGATCAGCTTTAGTATCCAGCTTTGAAGGTGCATCCACACTGATAAAAGCGCCAGACAAGATGGTCCCTAACCCAGACACACCACTAATACCTAAGCGCGGGCGCACCACCCAAAATTTAGAATCAGCCTGAGTGATATAGTCAGCGCCATTTTTATGCAGCTGTATATGCACTAATACCTGTTTACGATCAGGGGCCACAGTCACCGCGGTGACATTACCTATCACCACATCTTTATAACGTAGCTCTGTTTGCCCGGCCTGAATACCTTCAGCAGCAATAAAGCTCACGGTAATGACCGGCCCCGTGTTAACCCAGTGCCTAATCAATACCGATGCACCTACCACCAATGCCACTATAGGCACTAGCCATATCCACGAAAACCGTCTCTTCTCACGCTGTACACGCGTAGGCTCACGAACCGGTCGTGCGGTAGGCGCTTCGGGCTGCGTTGATACGCCGTCCTGATCGTCTGTTTGCATAGTTACTCTACCTTCAAATCGCTACTTTTCCGAATAGCATGAACAGGTTTCTGCTGTGCAGTACGTGAATCCCAGCCTACCCTAGGGTCAAAACTCAGCGCTGACAGCATGGTCAGCACCACCACCAAACCAAAACTTAAGGCCGCCGTCCCCGGAATGATTTGTGAAAGTCCGGGGAAGTTACCCATTGCCCCCAGTAACAGCACCACAAATACATCCAACATGGACCACTGGCCAATAAACTCTACTAACTCATAGATACGGGTACGTTGGCGTTGCACTACTCGCCCTTTCCAACGATGCGCACCACATAGCAACACCACCAGCGCTACAAACTTGGTAAATGGCACCACGATACTGGCAGTGAATACAATCAACGCCAAATCGGCAGAGTTGCTTTCCCACAGCTCAATCACCCCACCTAAAATCGTATGAGACGAGGCTCCCATAGGCGTATTCAACACCATAATAGGCAAGATATTAGCGGGCAAATATAACAGCATTGCAGTGAGCAAAAAGGCCCATGCCCTGTTTTGCATATCTGGCTTACGTTTGTGCAGCGTAGCGTTACAACGCAAACACTGATCCCCCTCTTCTGGGGTGGTTTGCACCAATCCACACGCCGAGCAACCAATATAATCTTCGGGATCTACTGACACACTGGGCAACACCATGCCTTTTTCAGCCGCCAAGTTCCACAGTTTCTGCACAGTTAAACGCGACGCCGAAGTATACACCAGCATCAAAGCAGCATAAGCCCACAAACCGTAAGCAGGTTCTACTTGAGCCAAACCAGCGAACTTCACCAACGCTACGATCATCGCCAAAAACACCACCGGCACCAATGACCAATGCTGCAAAATGCCTAATACACGCAGCCCCAGCGAAAAATCTAATGGTGTACGCCCGCTACGAATGACCAGCAATGCCCAAAAGCGAAACAGCAGCATCAGAAGCGGGAAGACCACACCCAACAAGCCGCCCATGATCGCTAAGGAATAATGCCCTTGCTGCCAACTTAAAGCGATCGCTTCAGGAAAATTGGGGCTGATATGATGCCCCTGCAATGTGATATGCACTACCGGCGCCACGTTGGCCGATAAAAACAAAATGATGGCACCCAGCACTAATGCCAACCACCCCGACACCGTCAGGGAGGAGGCCTTGTCCAATACTGAGGCACATTGGCCGCACACGGCCGACTCACCTGCCTGCAAGTCCACATCTATGTGCAATGCGTCGCATTGTGGGCATGCGTGCAGGTGATTCGCGCTCATGTGGGTTAGTCGATTAATTCAGCTTCAGTGTCTGATGGTTGAGCATGCTCGGTACTGGGTTTGCTAGTGTCGCCAAACTTCAGCACCACATTGCCACCGTCGTCCAGATCAACCTCTACATGCCCGCCATCACTTAGGCGACCAAACAATAGCTCATCAGCCAACGCTCTACGAATCGTGTCTTGAATCAAGCGCTGCATAGGTCGTGCCCCCATCGCTGGATCAAAACCATTAGCGGCTAAGTGCTCTCGCAATGCATCACTAAAGACCACATCAACGCGTCGCTCGTTCAGTTGATGCTCTAGCTGCAACAAGAACTTATCTACGACTTTCAGAATCACTTCTCTAGACAACGGCTTAAAGTTCACAATAGCGTCAAGCCTATTACGGAACTCTGGCGTAAACAAACGCTTAATATCGGCCATTTCGTCACCAGCTGATTGGCTCTTCATAAATCCAATACTGGATTTACTGAGCGTCTCGGCCCCAGCATTGGTAGTCATCACCAAAATCACATTACGGAAATCAGCTTTGCGGCCATTATTATCCGTTAAGGTTCCGTGATCCATGACTTGCAGCAAAATGTTGAAAATATCAGGATGCGCTTTTTCAATCTCATCCAACAACAATACGCAATGCGGCTGCTTGGTCACGGCTTCGGTTAACAAACCACCTTGTTCAAAGCCCACATAACCTGGTGGCGCACCGATCAAACGCGATACGGCGTGACGCTCCATGTACTCCGACATATCAAAGCGCAATAGCTCTATGCCCAGTACAAACGCTAGCTGACGCGCCACTTCAGTTTTCCCCACCCCAGTAGGCCCAGAGAACAGGAAAGACCCAATGGGTTTGTCAGGACGCCCCAAGCCAGAGCGCGACATTTTGATAGCGCTCGCCAAGGCCTCTATCGCTGCACCTTGCCCAAAGACCATAGACTTCAGATCACGTTCTAGCGTTGCCAACTTGTGCTTATCGTCGCTAGAAACGTTTTGAGGCGGTATACGTGCAATCTGTGCCACGGTTGCTTGTATGTCTTGTTTGCCTATGGTTTTTTTCTGACGCGACTTTGGTAGCAAGCGCTGAGCCGCCCCTGCCTCGTCAATCACATCAATAGCCTTATCGGGTAAGAACCTATCTGTGATATGACGCGCAGACAGTTCGGCCGCAGCAGCAATCGCCGCATTGGTATAACGCACACCATGGTGCGCTTCAAAATGCCCTTTTAAACCGCGCAAAATTTGCACGGTTTCAGCCACAGTAGGCTCTACCACGTCTATTTTTTGGAAACGTCGTGATAAGGCGTGATCTTTTTCGAAAATTCCACGGTATTCTGCATAAGTAGTCGCACCCATGCATTTCAACTTCCCTGAAGACAGCGCTGGCTTCAACAGGTTAGAAGCATCTAACGTGCCACCTGAAGCAGAACCTGCGCCAATCAAGGTATGAATTTCATCAATAAACAGAATGCCTTGTTTCTGCTCACTCAAATCTTTGAGTACGGCCTTTAGACGCTGCTCAAAATCACCACGATATTTAGTACCTGCTAGCAACGCCCCCATGTCCAATGAGTAAACCGTAGCTTCCGCTAGCAAGTCGGGTATAGCCCCCTGCACAATACGTAGCGCTAGGCCTTCGGCAATCGCGGTTTTACCCACGCCAGCTTCGCCCACCAACAAAGGGTTATTTTTACGGCGACGGCACAAGACTTGAATCACGCGCTCTACTTCTTTTTCACGCCCGATTAACGGATCAATGCGTCCAAGACTAGCTTCGGCATTAAGGTTGGTCGTATAGAGGTCTAGAGGGGACTTTTGAGCATCCGATGTACTGCGCTGCGCACCGGCATCGGTAGGACCGCTTGTTTTGTTGGCTGCTTGTGCTGTGGGCTCGGCCGCCGCACCGGACTTAGCAATGCCATGCGACAGGTAATTCACCACATCTAAGCGGCTAATACCCTGTTGCTGCAAGTAATACACCGCATGGGAGTCTTTCTCGCCATACATGGCCACCAATACGTTGGCACCCGTCACTTCGGTTTTGGTTTGCCCACTAGAGGAGACGTGCATAATGGCACGCTGGATCACTCGCTGAAAGCCCAAGGTAGGCTGCGTATCCACATCCCCTTCACCTGGGTGTATAGGGGTATTTTCGGCAATAAACTTTTTCAGGTTTTGCCGCAATGTCTCTAGATTGGCTGCACACGCACGCAGAACCTCAGCTGCCGCAGCATTATCCAATAATGCCAATAACAGGTGTTCTACCGTGATGAATTCATGTCGTGCCGCACGGGCCTCGACAAAAGCCATATGTAAACTAACTTCAAGTTCTTCGGAGATCACGCTTCCTCCTGCACGGCAAAAATTAACACTGCATCAGACCTTATTCTAGCCTAAAGATAAACATCCATGATGTGCATCAAAGATCTGACACTGGTTCCATAATACATTGAAGTGGATGCTCATGTGCAACCGCTAGTTGCCGCACCATTTCTACGCGAGTAGCTGCGATATCTCGCGTGTAAACACCGCAGATGCCTCGCCCTTCATGATGCACTTTCAACATGATACTTTCGGCCTCTGCATTCGTTTTATGAAAAACCCTGCGCAACACAGCCACAACAAAATCCATGGGCGTGTAATCATCATTCAATAAAACAACTTGATACTTAGGAGGTGGTGCTAAATCAGTATGTTCTCTTTCCAGCACCGTTTCTTTCTGATTTTCTAAATGCGTAACCATAAAGCTAGGTAATTTCCATAATTGATTATTTATTCATTCTTAATCTAATATGCAACTATTCCAAGATTTGAATTAATATATCAACTTCTTGATTAGGTTCTCTGCCCGAATTATCGGGTATGTAGTATGTAATTCACTTGTTTGAGAGGCATTAGTAATGTCTGATTTAACCACAGCAACTCCTTCTGAAGCACCCAAACTCGCTGGTACCGTGAAATGGTTCAATGATGCAAAGGGCTTCGGTTTCATCACCCCCGACAATGGCGGTGAAGACCTATTTGCACATTTCTCATCAATCCAGATGAATGGCTTCAAAACCTTGAAGGAAGGCCAAAAGGTCCTCTTTGAGATTGCTCAAGGCCCTAAAGGTCAGCAAGCGCTGAACATCACTGCGGCCTAATGCCTCATAAACAATAATAGCTAATACCATTATGCAACAAGACTACTCAGGGCGAAATCGCCCTGTTTTTTATTTCTTATTTTTTGTTATTTGTTTATTCATAACCGGCTCAAACATATCCTTTGCAGAGCAAACAAATAAATTTCAAGAAATTACAATTAATGACAAAACAATTAATATCGAGATAACCAACACTCCCGAATCCAGAGCCATAGGCTTAATGTACAGAGAAAGCCTAAACCCTGACAGCGGGATGTTATTTGTTTTCGAAGAAGCCGCTTATCATTGCTTCTGGATGAAGAACACGCTTATCCCACTTAGCATTGCATTCATATCGCCCAACGGAACCATTACCGATATTTTGGATATGGCGCCTTTAGACTTAACCTCACACTGCCCCACCCAACCAGCCTTCTACGCACTAGAAATGAACCAAGGATGGTTCACCAAGCAAAACATTAAGGTAGGAGACCGCGTTACAGGCATAGCTCATTAATGCAGTCTGTCACGCTACTATTGTAAGCCCTGCAAAGCACATCAAACAAAAAGGCCCTGACCTACAAACGATCAGGGCCTTTCTTGTTGGGCAAATGCTATGAAAATAGCATTAAGCAGCCAAATTCTTCGCTGCGAAATCCCAGTTCGCCAAGTTCCAGAAGTTTTCTAGGTACTTAGGACGAGCATTGCGGTAATCGATGTAGTAAGCGTGTTCCCATACGTCACAGGTCAACAGCGCTACATCTGTAGTAGTCAGCGTAGTACCAGCATTGCTAGTGTTTACGATATCCAGGCTACCGTCAGCTTTTTTCACCAACCATGTCCAACCGGAACCGAAGTTACCTGCTGCAGATTTTGTGAATGCATCTTTGAACGTCTCAAGGCTGCCCCATTTTGCATTGATAGCATCAGCCAATGCACCAGTAGGAGCACCGCCACCGTTAGGAGACAGGCTGTTCCAGTAGAAAGTGTGGTTCCATACCTGAGCAGCGTTATTAAATACGCCACCGGAGGATTTTTTCACCACGTCTTCCAAAGAAGCGTTCTCAAACTCTGTACCAGCAACCAGATTGTTCAGGTTAGTCACGTAAGTTTGGTGGTGCTTGCCATAGTGATACTCCAGCGTTTCTTTGGAGATGTGTGGCTCCAGAGCGGACATATCGTATGGAAGAGATGGAAGAGTAAAAGCCATGATCTATTCCCTATTGATGTTATAGAAAAAAGGGTGAACACTCACCCGATTAGAAGCTCAAAACAGAACCCGAGTTTGTTTCACTTCGGCCTGTAAACTGCCTTGAGCCAGCTGAATATCAAGCTGTTCTTTATTGCTCAAGTCTAGCGCATTTTTTACAATTTGCCCTGCTTCATTGCGAACAATAGCATAGCCGCGCTCTAAAACATGCATTGGGCTTAATGCTTGCAGGGTTTGTTGTAAGGCCGTTACTCGCAGCTGCTGACGCTTCAATTCTGTAGGCAGATGTTGTATCAGCCTATTTTCCAATGTGCCTAATAAGCGCTGCTGCCACGCCACTTCGGGTGTGGCTTGTTGCAGTTGCTTTACCAGCTTCGTCACACGCCACCTATCTGCCTCCAGCCGTGTTTGCACACGCTGCTTCAATCTATGCTGCAACGCCTCTAAACGCTGCTGTTGCTGACGTAGTTTTTGTTCAGGCGAAATCAACCCAGCACGTGTACGATCTAAGCGCAACCAAGCACGCTCTAAAATACGCCCCTGCCTGTGTTGCAACGCGCTCACCAGTCCTTGCAACTGCTGCAAACATTGCGTCTGACTATGACCAGCCAACTCCGCTGCCGCTGTGGGAGTAGGCGCACGTAAATCTGCCACGAAATCCGCAATAGTGAAGTCGGTTTCATGCCCCACACCACTAATAATGGGTATGGGTGCTGCCGCAATCAGTCTCGCTAATGCCTCATCATTAAAACACCACAAATCTTCTAGGCTTCCACCACCACGCACCAGCAATAAGGTATCTACTTCATTGCGCTCTATAGCCGTTTCTAGCGCTTTACACAAACTAGCGGCAGCCGCATCACCCTGCACTAAGGCAGGATAAACAATAACCTCCACATGCGGCAAACGACGTTCCACTGCGGTTAATACATCTCGCAGGGCTGCAGCACCCAGCGACGTAATCACCCCTAGCGTACGGGGCATACTTGGAATTGTTTTTTTACGCTCAGGATCAAACAAACCTTCATCTTGCAACTTCTGCTTACGCTGCAAAAAGGCCTCATGCAGGTTCCCCACGCCAGCGCGACGCATCGCTTCTACTTGTAGCTGAAAGTCACCGCGAGGCTCATAAAGGCTAGCAGCAGCTAATAACTCAACCTTTTCACCCACAACAGGTGTGAAGGAAACCGTAGAAGCACGCCCCCTAAACATGACCGCCTTCACTGCTGCCTGATCATCTTTAATTGTGAAATACCAATGCCCGGATGCTGCCCTCGTAAAGTTGGAGATTTCCCCCTTGACCCATACGCGAGAAAAATACTCACCCAATAACGTACTAACCTGACGCGCCAACGCCCCTACAGTAATGACGGATTCCATATCCCTATCCTTTTCACTCAGAGCTTGACAGATGCCGTTTTTTCCACATGTAGTCACCTGCTCATTATTTTCTTATGTTGCGCTTAGATGACTCATCATTTACAGAACTCGCCACAATTACCAAACACAAGCCATTGATATAAAACAAAAAAACAAAAAAACAAAAAAATGGGACTTTTTTGACCAGTGAACTTCCAAGCCTTGTCGCAGCGGCCTTTGAATGCTCTTATGCACATAATTATCCACAGATTTTGTGGATAGACGAGCTAAGCTACTGAACTCAAAACACTTCTTCACAAAATGCAGAGATCTGTACCAAAACTCCCCCACTAGAATAGCCTCTATTATAATAAAAAGAGTTTTGGGCTTCATGGCCCCGCCACCGTTACGCAGGGAAATTAACGTGTCTTCTATTCTGGCTGCCGCTGGCTGGCCTATCTGGTTGCTCATTGCCACATCCGTTATAGGACTGGCGCTGATTTTTGAACGCAGCTTGGCCTTACGCCATCGCTATTACCTCTCTGAACGCTCTTTACAGCGCGCTTTCGATTTAGCCGCCCAACCCATCGTGGCTCAAAATCAATTAACAGAACTGCAACAGGACAGCGGTTTTGGCATGCTAAGCGCCCAAATCCTCAGCTTACAAAACCAATCACCCAGCACCCGACAAGAAGCCGCCGAACAAGTTGGTCGCGACTTAGCGTTCCGGTTACACCGCTATCTAGGTGCGCTAGCTACTGTTGCCGTAATCGCCCCACTACTAGGCTTGTTTGGTACGGTAATAGGCATGATTGAACTCTTTGGCGCCTACCAGCCTCAAGGCAGCGATCCTTCCCAACTCGCACACGGGATATCCATCGCCCTATACAACACCGGTTTTGGTATTTTGATTGCTATTGTGGCATTGATTGCACACCGCTTCTTCAGTGCACGCGCCGACTTTATTTTGCATAGACTGGAGTACGAAGCCAGCCGACTTAACCGCTTAATAGAATCGCGACAATCATGAACTTCAAGCGCCGTTTCTCTCCCTCAGCATCTCCCATAGACATCAATCTTATTCCGTTGATTGATGTCTTGCTTGTGGTATTGATTTTCTTAACGGCCACAACAACATTTACACAAATACAAAAATTAGACGTAACCCTACCTCAGGTTACTCAAGCCACCGCACTTGAAAACAGTAACATTTTGGCGATCAGCCAAGACGGCTTGTACGCCTTGAATGGCCAAAGCATCAACGGCCACTCTGCCCAAGCCCTAGAACAAGCACTGCAAGCGCTATCCGCACAACAACCACTACTGATTTATGCCGACAGCGCCACACCACACGCATCGGTTGTGCGCGTACTGGAAGCAGCGCAACGCTTGCAACTCACCAAAATTAGCTTTGCCACCCAAGCCACGCCATGAGCATTCACAGCTTTCTTAGCCAACACATACACAAAGCGTGGCAACACAAAGGCCTGCTCAGCACCCTTTTACTTCCCTTAGCCTGCATTACCAAGCGTATTGTTCAGCGCAAGCGACACTACTACCAACAACACCCTGAGGCCGTATATACCAGCCATACCCCTGTAATTGTGGTGGGAAACTTAGTGGTGGGTGGCGCAGGAAAAACCCCCGTTGTTTTGGCTCTAATCGCTGCCTTACGTCAGCACGGCTATACCCCTGGCGTCATTAGTCGTGGTTATGGTGTGCGCATAGGCGAACACGCCCACCTCTCGGCACACAGCTCAGAAGCCAACTATCTAGGCGATGAGCCCTCCTTAATCGCCAAAGAAACCAGCGCACCTGTAGCCGTACACCCTAAACGCATACTCGCCCTACAAGCACTTAACCGCGCCTTCCCTCACGTAGATGTCGTGATTGCCGATGACGGCCTACAACACCTTCCATTAGGGCGTGCTGCGCAAGTGATTGTGCAAGATGCGCGCGGCCTCGGTAATGGCCGATTAATTCCCGCTGGCCCGCTGAGAGACTTACCCTCGCAGTTGCAACACGCCGACGTCATTGTGACGCAACAAACAGGCAGCGATATCAGCACATCGCCTGAGTACATACAGGGTGTACCTCACGTAGGCATGCAACTTTGGCCTACCGCCTTTCGTAATCTAGAAACCGGACAATGCCTAACCCCCGACGAAGCACTTGCCCTATTTAGTGGCAAAACTGTTGGCGCCGTCGCCGCTATAGGACAGCCGCAGCGTTTTTTTTCTATGCTGCGAAAATTTGGGGTAAACCCTCGATCCCCATTGTCTTTACCAGACCACTACGACTATAGTTACAGCCCTTTTGGGAAAATTGACGCAGATTTCATACTAATCACCCCAAAAGATGCCGTAAAATGTAAAAAGTTTGCTGATAAACGCATCTGGATCACCGAAGTTTCTGCGCTTTTTTCCAGAGCTGACTGGTACACCCCCCTGTTAGAAATACTGCAACGGCATTAATATGCTCATTGCCAGCATTACTGCTGGGTTACTGTTTGATTACTTGTTTTGCTGTATAGCCGGAGCCCATATGGAACGCCGCCTCTTCGATATTCTGGTCTGCCCGCAATGTAAGGCCCAATTGCGGTATCAACCCGAGGATCAGGAATTGATCTGCGATGCTGATCAATTGGCTTTTCCCGTACGTGATGGCATACCCGTCATGTTGATCAATGAAGCTCGCTCTCTGGATACCCAGACTGATAACGCATGAGCTTCATTGCCGTTATCCCCGCTAGACTTGCTTCTACGCGCCTGCCCAATAAAGCACTGCTAGACATAGGTGGCAAAGCTATGGTGGTACGCACTGCCGAGCAAGCACTGAAATCTAGCGCCAGCCGCGTTATTGTTGCTACCGATGCTGAAGAAATCGCACACGTCACGCGATCAGCCGGCCTAGAAACCGTACTCACCAGCCCAGACCACCCCACAGGCACAGACCGCTTGTCCGAGGTTGTGCGCACCCTAGGTGTAGCACCTGAGCAAATCATTGTGAACGTACAAGGTGACGAACCGCTTATTAATCCCTCGCTGATTGATCAGGTTGCCCACGCACTGGCGCAAACGCCCAGCGCCAGCATCGCCACATTAGGCGTACCTATCACCGAGGTCGAGACCCTCTTTAACGCCAATACCGTCAAAATCGTGGTGGATCACGCTGATCACGCCCTGTATTTTTCTCGCGCCCCCATCCCTTGGGCACGTGAAGCATTGGCTGATGGCAAACAACGCGTGGCTGATGGGCTACCCGCCCTTCAGCACATTGGTCTTTACGCATACCGCACCAGTTTTCTACAAGTGTTCCCCACCCTGTCTCGTGGCAGCTTGGAACAAATAGAACTGCTGGAGCAATTGCGTGCACTTGAGCATGGTTACCGCATTGTGGTTAGCCGTTCCGCTCACCCACCAGCTCCGGGCATTGATACTGCCGAAGATCTGGAAAAAGTACGGAATATCGTGAGGAATAGCCTATAAGGCCTTTCCGCTAGCGCATATTATTTAGTTTTTTGTCGCATTCATTGCGGCATACCCACAAATCAAAAAATCACTTTCCTCAGGAGGAACGTATGCGACTGATACTGCTCGGTCCACCCGGTGCCGGGAAAGGCACCCAGGCCACTTTCATCACCCAGGAATTCTCCATTCCTCAGATTTCCACGGGCGATATGCTTCGTGCAGCCGTTAAAGCGCAGACACCATTAGGTCTGGAAGCTAAGGCTGTGATGGATGCCGGCAAACTGGTATCAGACGACATCATTATTGGTCTAGTACAAGACCGTCTTACTCAGGAAGACTGTGCCAGCGGCTACCTGTTCGACGGATTTCCTCGTACGATTCCTCAAGCTGATGCGTTGAAAAATGCCGGAGTATCATTGGATTACGTCATTGAAATTGATGTGCCAAGCGAAGATATTATTGAGCGCATCAGTGGTCGTCGCGTACACCCAGCAAGCGGGCGCTCATACCACGTACGCTTCAACCCACCCAAAACCGAAGGTGTGGATGACGTTACAGGCGAAACACTGATTCAACGCGACGACGATTGCGAAGAGACAGTACGCCACCGATTGGAGGTATACGCCAATCAAACACGTCCCTTGGTTGATTATTATTCTAGCTGGGCTAACTCAGGTGACGCCAAAGCGCCTAAATACCGTAAAATCTCCGGAGTAGGCACAGTAGAGGAAATCAAGGCACGTATTCTGGCAGCGCTAAACAGCTAAACCAGAGAACGTTACATTCATAAATCCGGCACTGGCAAAGCCGGATTTTTTTGTAATTAACGGAGACTTTCATGCAGGTAAAAAATCATACTTTTGTTGTAACGGGCGGAGCATCCGGTCTGGGAGCAGGCACGGTCAGAAAGCTTTGCGCACAAGGCGCCCGAGTAGTGATTGCAGACGTACAAGATGAAGCCGGCGAAGCACTGGCCAAAGAACTTAACCAACATTTCGTGCATTGCGATGTCACTAGCCCTGACGACGCGCAGCGCGTGATTGATAAAGCGGTAGAACTGGGCAACTTCTACGGCTTGGTTAACTGCGCAGGTATTGCCCCCGCATCCCGCACTGTAGGACGCGAAGGCGCACACGACTTAGCGTTATTCCAAAAAGTAATTGGTATTAACCTGATCGGTACATTCAACATGAACCGTCTGGCAGCCCAGGCCATGAGCAACAACGAGCCTCTGCCAACTAAAGAGCGTGGCGTGTTGATCAACACCGCATCCGTTGCCGCCTACGAAGGCCAAATCGGTCAGGCTGCTTATGCTGCATCCAAAGGTGGTGTAGTGGGCATGACATTGCCTATCGCACGCGACCTCGCCAAATTAGGTATTCGCTGCGTCACCATTGCTCCCGGCATTTTCGGCACCCCAATGATGTTCGGCTTCCCTCAAGAAGTGCAAGACTCCTTAGCTGAAAGCGTACCTTTCCCATCCCGACTGGGCACACCGGAAGACTACGCCAAACTGGCATTAAGCATCATTGACAACGACATGATTAACGGTGAAACCATTCGACTGGATGGCGCTATCCGCATGGCTCCGCGCTAATGGGTTTACTTAAATCAGCAGCAACGGTCAGCAGCTTTACGCTGCTGTCCCGCATTACCGGCCTCGCTCGCGACATTCTTATTGCTCGCTCCTTTGGGGCCGGGCCACTCACTGACGCTTTTTGGGTGGCATTTCGCATCCCTAACCTGCTACGCAGGTTATTTGCCGAAGGTGCATTTTCACAAGCTTTCGTACCTATCTTAGGCAATGCACGTAAGAACAACAGCCACGACGAAGTACGTACACTGTTAGATCAGGTAGCCCTGCTGCTAACGGCCATACTCATGCTGGTTAGCCTGATAGGCATCGTAGCCGCCCCATGGGTGGTTAGCATTATGGCCAGCGGTTTACGTGCCGCAGAGCGACAAACCGAATTTAATGCAGCCATCTGGATGACTCGCATGATGTTCCCGTACATCTTGTGCATGTCGTTGGTGGCCTTTGCCTCGGGTGTATTAAACACCTGGAGCCGATTTGCTGTACCAGCTTTCACGCCAATTTTGCTAAACATCAGCATGATTGGAGCCAGCCTGCTGCTGTCCTCGTATTTTGAAATCCCCGTTTATGCGCTCGCTGTAGGGGTAATGATAGGTGGTGTACTGCAATTAGCGGTGCAATGGCTGGCCTTGCATCGCTTAGGGCTGCTACCTCGCTTTAGCTTGAATATACGTGGCGCTTGGCAAAACAGTACTGTGCAACACATCATGAAGCAGATGATCCCTGCCATCGTAGGGGTATCCGTAGCACAGATCTCTTTGCTGATTAACACCAATATTGCGACTTGGCTTACTCCCGGTAGCGTAACGTGGCTATCGTTTGCCGATCGCCTGATGGAGTTCCCCACGGCTTTACTAGGCGTAGCACTGGGCACTGTGTTGTTGCCCAAGCTTTCTGCCGCTTACGCAGGTGACTCTACGCAACAATACCAACAGTTATTGGACTGGGGCTTAAAGCTGATTATTTTGTTTGGCTTACCGTGCGCGCTTGCACTAGCCTTAATCGCTGACGCATTGGTCGCTAGTCTGTTTCACTACGGTGAATTCAGCAGTTACGACGTGGCCCAAACACGCACAGCCGTAGCCGCGTACTCGGTAGGCTTATTGGGCTTACTGGCGGTGAAAATTCTAGCCCCTGCCTTTTATGCGCGCCAAGACATACGCACCCCGGTTAGAATTGCGATAGTCGTACTGGTCCTGACGCAACTGTTAAACCTCGTACTGGTACCCCTATTTGCGCATGCTGGCCTTGCTCTATCTATTGGTATAGGTGCCAGCATTAATGCGTTGGTACTACTTGCCTTGCTGCATAAGCGTGGCTTGTACCGCCCCGGGCCCGGTTGGGGGCTGTTTATTGCACGCGTACTGCCCGCCTTATTAATTTTAGGGACAGTACTGTGGGCTGGCTCCCACTATATAGACTGGACAACACTACGCGCACAACCCGCTGTACGCTTACTTTATCTGCTAGGGCTCATGCTTGCATGTGCCATTAGCTATTTTGTTCCGCTACTACTGTGCGGATTCCGGCTTAGACACTTTACAAGGCCTCATTAAGGCTTTAGAATATAAGTCTTTGCCAATTAAACTTACTAATCAATTTATACATATGGCTAATTCCGCACAAGCTCGCAAACGTGCCCGCCAAGCAGTGGCACGTAACAAACACAATTCCAGCATCCGCTCCATGCTGCGCACATCGATCAAACGTGTGCGTCAAGCTATCGAAGCTGGCGATCAGGCTGCTGCCAACGAAGTGTTCAGTAAAGCCTCCAGCGTGATCGATCGCGTTGCTGACAAAAATATCATTCACAAAAACAAGGCCGCTCGTCATAAAAGCCGCCTAGCCGCTGCCGTTAAGGCAATGGCTGCCTAATGATTGAAAGTTGGGTTTAATTGGCAGCGACCTGGTCGTAAAAAAGGGTGCTTAAGCACCCTTTTTTTATTGCCAAATATTTTCCAAACCCAACTTCTTTCTCTTTACTGCTGTATATATTTATAGCGCCACTTTTTACTAAAAACAAAGAGCCACTTATTTTGGCCGTATTAGTCCGTCGGCATGCCGGACGTTTTTAAATTGTTGTCTTGCGCAAAGCCCACAACAAATTTCCACGCCAGTGGTTCTAAATCCCTAAGTCGTGCATCCACAACCACGCAGCGCACCCCATCAATTAATCGGGGTACCACATAAGGGGAATAGGTTAAGTGTCCACCAGCAGCACCTGCTGGCCTAAATTGAGACATCACGCCCGCCAAACGCTCCGCCCAATCGCTGGGTCTGAAACGCTGACCTTCATTAGTTGTTCCGTGAATCGTAAGCTGGAGTTGCCCTGTCATGCTAATTCAAAATGCCCAATAGCCTTTAGCTTAATCATAAAAAATTTTCGTCATCGGCATTGTATCGCATTGCATGCAACACTACACCTTTATGAACATAATTTCATAAGGCATGGTTTTATAGCTGTCATACACAGCAAATTTTGCTCAATAGCCGACTACAGGGTAATATGTTTTCTTTTGCCTAGGGTTTTTTATGAGTACCACGGTTCAAGCAGCGCCGATACGGCATTTCCTACAGTTTAGTGATCTGAACAAAGAAGAAATCCTTTATCTTCTGCACCGAGCTCGCGTCATCAAAGACCACTTCAAGAATTACCAGCCCCATCACACGCTACACGACCGCACACTGGCGATGATCTTCGAGAAAGCCAGCACCCGCACCCGTGTCTCGTTTGAGGCCGGCATGTATCAACTAGGCGGCGAAGTCATCAACCTGACGGCCAATGACTCTCAGCTAGGCCGTTCAGAGCCTATAGAAGACACCGCACGCGTGATTTCACGCATGGTGGATATCGTGATGATCCGCACCTTTGAACAAAGCCGCCTGGAGCGTTTTGCTGAGTTCTCTCGCGTACCCGTCATCAACGGTTTAACGAATGAATACCACCCTTGCCAAATTCTGGCCGATATCTTCACCTATATAGAACACCGCGGCAGCATTGAAGGCAAAACCGTGGCATGGGTAGGTGATGGCAACAACATGGCCTACACCTGGCTGCAAGCTGCTGAATTACTGGGTTTCAAACTGCATATTTCCGCACCACAAGGCTACACCTTGGATCAGCAGTTAATCGGCACCCCTAACCCTGCACACTTCAAAGAGTTCACTGACCCAATGGAAGCCTGCAAAGGGGCCGACCTCGTCACTACCGACGTATGGACTAGCATGGGCTTTGAAGACGAAAACGAAGCGCGCCGCAAAGCCTTTGCCGATTGGTGCGTAGATAGCGAAATGATGGCCGAAGCCAATGCAGACGCCCTCTTCATGCACTGCCTACCTGCCCACCGCGGCGAAGAGGTTAGCGCTGACGTCATCGATGGCGACCAAAGCGTAGTATGGGATGAGGCTGAAAACCGTATGCACGTACAAAAAGCACTGATGGAGTTCTTGCTGCTGGGCCAGCTAGACGACTAAGTCACGCGCACTGCTTCACCCACAAAAAAGCCACCCAATGGGTGGCTTTTTTATTGCTCTTGTACAGTAAAAGTAGAGCAACCTCTTGGGTTGCCCACTTACCTACATTTAGCCTTTCAGCTTAGGCATTTCTGTACCAGACGAAGTCAGTAAACCTGACTCGGCATACGTGAACAGTTTTTCACGGGTATCGATGATATCCATGTTACGCATCGTCAGCTGACCAATACGATCACGCGGAGAGAAGGTACCATCACCCTCTTTTTCCATGGTCAAACGCTCTGGTTTGTAGGTCAGGTTAGCCGACTCTGTATTCAAGATAGAGTAGTCGTTACCACGACGCAGCTCTAGCGTTACTTCACCCGTAACGGCCTTAGCTACCCAGCGCTGTGCAGACTCACGCAGCATGATGGCTTGAGGATCAAACCAACGGCCTTGGTACAACAAACGACCCAAGCGCAGACCGTTAATACGGTATTGCTCGATAGTGTCTTCGTTATGAATACCCGACACCAAGCGCTCGTAGGCAATATGCAGCAATGCCATACCAGGAGCCTCGTAAATACCACGGCTTTTCGCTTCGATAATACGGTTTTCGATTTGATCGCTCATACCCAAACCATGACGGCCACCGATGCGGTTAGCTTCCAGCATCAGCTCAACAGGGTTAGCAAACTCTTTACCGTTCAGAGCTACAGGCTGACCTTCTTCAAAGCGAACAGTCACTACTTCCGCTTTTACTTCTACGTCATCACGCCAGAACGCCACACCCATAATAGGTTTAACGATCTTGATGCCACTGTTCAGGAACTCCAAATCTTTAGCTTCGTGCGTTGCACCCAGCATATTGGAGTCTGTGGAGTACGCTTTTTCAGCAGACATTTTGTAATCAAAGCCATGCTCTTGCATGTACTGAGACATTTCCGAGCGACCACCCAGTTCATCAATGAACTGTTGATCCAACCACGGCTTGTAAATACGCAATTGTGGGTTGGTCAGCAAACCATAACGGTAGAAACGCTCGATGTCGTTCCCTTTGTAGGTACTACCATCACCCCAAATATTGACGTCGTCTTCTTTCATCGCCGCTACCAGCATAGTGCCGGTTACCGCGCGACCAATAGGTGTAGTGTTGAAGTAAGTAACGCCAGCAGTAGAAACGTGGAATGCACCGCTTTGCAATGCAGCAATACCTTCCGCCACCAACTGCATACGGCAATCTACTAAGCGCGCATCTTTGGCACCATAGGCCATAGCAGCACGTGGGATAGCTTCGTAGTCCGACTCGTCAGGCTGACCCAGATTTGCAGTGTAAGCATAAGGGATAGCCCCTTTGTTACGCATCCACAGTAAGGCCGCACTGGTGTCTAGGCCACCAGAAAAGGCGATGCCCACTTTTTGACCTACTGGAAGATTTTCAATAATAGTCGTTGTCATGAGAAAGGACCGGTACGCTAAATAAACAATCTTTCATTATATCGCCCCCACAGTCATACGGGGGCTTCTACTTACCGGAAGATGCGAAATCAGGCGATACACGGCATAATGTGCACTTGTCACAACTTTCACCGTAATTTTGATCACCCAATGAGCACCCTCTCGGCCTCCTGTACCCTGCAATCTTTTACTTTGCCACAATTGCGTGCTGCCACCCAGGCGGGCGGCGTAACCAATGTCATTGTGAAAGGGCAAGGTGACGCATTTTTCATTCAGATTCAAATGCGTTCCACTCAGACGGCTATATTGATTACCAGCAAAAGCCGTCAACCACGCCAGTTTCGTAATCCCGTGCAAGCCTTTGCTGTATTACGAGAAATAGGCATTATGACTGGGCAATTTGATGTTGCTCATTATTCGCCTGAGCAAAAACAAACCCCATCGCGCGTACTGCGCAAAGTACCCGAAGCCCCCAAGCCTGCCTCGCAACCTTGGGAGAATTTTCTACAAAAAATGGCCAGCAGCCCTCAGGCCACCTTTGACGACCCCAACTTTAAGCTGGACTCTACACAGGCTCAGCAGTTGTATGAGCGCAGTAGCCCAGCCGATGCCACAACAGCCCCAAGCGAGGCTGTTGTCGCCAAGTAAGCCTTAAGCGTGGGCTGGAACGCCTACGCGCACTGCTTGCAATAAGTACTCCATCAAATCGCGTACAGATCCAATTTGCTCACCAAGTGGCAGCCTTTCCGAACTACGGAAGAATAAGCCACGATCCACATCCCCTTCTAGGGCATAGGCTAATCGTCGGTCTATACAAAACTGACCACTGCGCGCCACCCCATCACGTAAACCGCAATGCGCCAAGCAATCAAACCCTTCTGAGCAAGCACGTTCTTGTGCTACTGCTTGCAGTTTAGATTCTTTATGTAAGTAAGAATCTAACCATGGCGTACGTACAGCACGTGCAGGTAACCCTGCCACACTCATAAAGGTCACAATATCTTCAGGCTTAGCCTGCGCCAATACCTGCTTGAAACGAATATTGGCATCGCCCTCTTCTGTGACTGCAAATGCGGTACCCAGTTGAATGGCATCTGCGCCTTGGCCCAACAAAGTTTTAACTTGATCAGGGTTGTTAATTCCGCCCGCCACGATCAGAGAAATATTTTCTTTTTCCAGATCCAGCTTTTTGAATACCTCACGCGTTTCTTCCAACACGCGAGGGAAAGCGTACATGGGGTCATTCATTTGCTCTAAATCGGCCAATCCCAAGTGACCGGCAGCAAATTTAGGGTTCTCGATCACGATCGCGTCTGGTAAACGGTTTTTACGCATCCATTTACGCAGCACCAATTGAATACCACGAGCATCCGACAAAATAGGAATCAACGCCACATTAGGGTGATCCGCTGTGAGCTCAGGTAGATCCAACGGCAACCCTGCTCCCACCACTATCGCATCAGCACCGCTTTCGCAGGCTTGTTTCACATACGCCGCATACTGAGACACAGCACGCATGATGTTCACCGCCACTGCGCCACACCCTTTTGCCAGTGCCTTCGCCTTTTGGATTTCCCTATCTAAGGCTTCCAAGTTCACTCTATCAATCAGGCCGCTATCTTTGCTTTTATGTGTACGCTGCATCAAATCAGGGTGGTGCCTACGTAAGTCCACACTGGAGATGGTACCCATTGCCCCCAACGCTGCTACGCTGCCAGCCAAACGGTGTGCGGACACACCTACACCCATCCCACCCTGAACTACAGGCAGCAACTCCTTACCCTTTAACCGTAACCGCTCAACAATGGTTTCTAACACAGGGAGTCCTTTAACTTTTAGTAATCTAAATAAGCCGCGAGTAAGTCGCGGTTGTACGTTTGTGCAGATGGGCATCAAACACCATGCTGATACCTCGCACAAACAAACGCCCCGTGTCGGTGACACGCAGCATACGTTCATCAACAGTGATCAGCCCTGCTTCTTCAAACTGGCTCAACCGCTGCAGCTCATCGGAAAAATACGCATCAAACACAATGCCGTGACGTTGCTCAACTTCTGCTTTATCTACCGGCATACTGCACATCAATTGCATAATGACCTCTGCTCGCAGTTCGTCATCAGCCGTCATTTGTATGCCTCGACTTACCGGCAAACGGTCGTTGTCCAAACAGGCGTAATAGGCCTTAAGGGACCTATCATTCTGCACGTGGGTGCCTTGCACCTTACCGATGGCCGACACGCCAAACGCCACCAAGTCGCTGTCTGCTCGCGTGGTGTAGCCCTGAAAGTTTCTATGCAAGCTTTGATCCAAACGTGCACGACTTAACTCATCATCAGGCAATGCAAAGTGATCCAGACCTATGTAGTCATAGCCTGCGTCCAACAAGCGCTGCGTAGCCATTAAGAAGATCTGCAAACGCGTTTCCGCATCAGGCAAGTCTTGCTCGTTGATTAAACGCTGAGCCTTAAAACGCTGCGGCAAATGCGCATAGTTATACAAGGCAATCCTGTCAGGTCGCAGGGCAATTAACTGATCCAACGTAACGCTAAAGCTCTGCACACTTTGCTTAGGCAACCCGTAAATCAAATCGGTATTAATGGACTCAAAGCCCACTGCCCTACTGGTTTCAATCGCTTTAGCCACCATATCGTAAGGCTGTATACGATGTATGGCCTCTTGTACGGCCACATCAAAGTCCTGTACCCCGAAGCTGGTACGGTTAAAACCCAAACTCGCCAAATGCGCCAGCATCTGGTCATCTATAGTACGAGGATCAATTTCCACACTGATTTCTGCATCATCCGTGAAATCAAAATGTTTTCTCACCTCTTGCATCAACAACGACATTTGCTCGTTGGATAAAAACGTAGGCGAACCACCACCCAAGTGCAATTGTCCAGTTTTGCGATCCTCACCTAGGTGAGGAACCACCATTGCCATCTCTTTAAACAAATATTGCAGGTATTCCGCCGACCGTGACTTATCTTGTGTGATGATTTTGTTACAGGCACAGAAATAGCACAGCGATGTACAAAATGGCAGATGGAAGTACAACGACAACGGCATCTGCTGCTGGTTACTCGCGCGCCTAGACAACGCCTCTAAATAGTGTTGCTGTGCGAACTCTTCTTGAAATCTATCTGCGGTAGGGTACGAGGTATAGCGTGGGCCCGAGCTATTGAAACGTCGGATTAGCGCCTCTGGAACTTGAAATGAAGCGGTCGCTTCTTTAGTGGCACGCTGTTGTGGGGTTTGTGCCAATGCAATATCCATGAAACTCTCCAAAACCTACAAAATCTTTTGCTAGCTATCGGTTATTTTGACCGCAATAGGACAATTCCTCATTGACCTTTATCAAGCACGTTCAGAGCAATTTCATTTTTTTTAGCAGATTATGTGTGGAAATTACCAGTAATATCGTATTATTAGAACATCACCCGTTATTAGGTTCTATACATCTCGTCTTCCCCGGAGCCCGATGTCTTTGCTTGTCATTCTAGCCCTCCCTTTCGTTGGTGGGCTGATCTCATCGTTACTATCTGCCGACTCCCGAAAACTTCAGGCTCCGCTTGCCGGGATGGTTGCCTTAACCTGTGCCCTTTTTACTTTAGCCAACTTTCCGGCGATCTCACGTAATGAGGTGTTACTGTTCTCCTCTGACTGGATTCCTGCGTATAACATCTACTTCAATTTACGCATGGATGGTCTGGCTTGGTTGTTCAGTATCATCATCACCGGGATGGGTGCACTCATTGCACTCTATGCCCACTACTACCTTTCAGCCCAAGAGCCTGTGCGCCGATTTTTTGCATTCTTGCAAATTTTCATGGGGGCGATGCTAGGTGTAGTGCTATCTGGAAACGTCATACAGTTAGTGGTGTTCTGGGAGCTCACTAGCCTGTCCTCCTTTATGCTGATTGCCTACTGGTATCACCGACGAGACGCGCGCCGTGGTGCCCGTATGTCGCTGATTATCACCGGTGGCGGTGGTCTGTGTTTGCTCGCTGGTGTGCTCATGATGGGGCAAGTAGCCGGCACCTACGATCTGGGTGAAATCCTGATTTCGGGTGACCGCATACGCCAAAGCGCCTGGTACCCCGTACTGCTGTTAATGGTAGCAGCTGGTGCATTAAGTAAAAGTGCCCAATTCCCTTTCCATATTTGGCTACCTAGAGCCATGGCTGCACCGACTCCGGTATCGGCCTACCTGCACTCCGCCACCATGGTGAAAGCGGGTGTGTTCTTGCTAGCTCGTTTTTGGCCCGTATTGGCGGGCACCACTGAATGGGCCATCTTAATTGGCGGATCTGGGTTGATTACCTTGCTGTTAGGGGCCTACTTAGCTACCTTCCAGCGTGACATGAAAGGCGTCCTAGCCTATTCAACAATTAGCCATCTGGGCTTGATTACCTTATTGCTAGGTATGAACAGCGCCATGGCACTGATTGCCGCCATTTTCCACATTATTAACCACGCCACCTTTAAGGCATCGCTCTTTATGGCGACGGGTATTGTGGATCATGAAACGGGGACTCGTAATTTAAACAGACTGTCGGGCTTACGTTATGCCATGCCCATTACGGCATTACTCGCCAGCGTAGCCGCGGCAGCGATGGCAGGCGTGCCACTGTTGAACGGCTTTCTCTCTAAAGAGATGTTCTTTGCCGAAGCCATAGAAACCGCCAACGATAGTTCGTGGGATTACGTCATTCCGCTGATTGCCGTGATTGCCAGTGCCTTTAGTGTGGCGTATTCCTTGCGCTTTATCATGCAGGTATTTTTTGGCCCACCCGCTAAAAATCTACCGCGTGAGCCACACGAGCCGCCTATACAGATGCTGATTCCTAGCATCATCTTGGTGTTGATCTGTTTAGCCGTAGGGATCATCCCTGGCTACACCGTTGCCCCATTCTTAGACGTAGCAGCGCACTCTATTCTGAACCTGAACATGCCAGACTTCAGTCTGCGTATTTGGCATGGTTTTAACCTGCCTTTGGTGATGAGCATTATCGCCATGCTGGCAGGTGTGATGCTGGTGTTTCTGTTGGATAACTACCGACAAGGACGCTCCGACCGTGCACCTATCTTGTACCGTATAGATGGCCAACGCATTTTTGAGGCTTTCTTAGGTTGGACAGAAACAGCGGCCGACTTCATCATCGATAAAACATACTCGCCACGCTTACAGCGCCAAGTTCTGTTGATCCTGCTGTCCACCTTAGTGGTTACCGCCCTGCCCTTATTCCGTGGCACATGGTTTATTCCGCAGAAATTCACCACCATGGATCCGCTTTTTGCATTGATGTGGATTGCTGGTGCGGCGTGTGCAATTGGCGCAGCGTATCAAGCGAAATTCCATAGGCCTGCGGCGCTGCTGCTATCTGGCGCTGCCGGTTTAATCACCAGCTTGACCTATGCATGGCTGTCAGCTCCCGACTTAGCCTTGACGCAGTTAGCAGTAGAAGTGGTTACCGTCGTGCTGATTCTGTTGGGGTTGCGCTGGTTGCCTAAGCGTTTGCCTACCGACGAAGACGACATCTCGCCACTATCACGCTTTAAAGCACTACGACGCCGTGGCCGTGACTTAACCATTGCAGTTCTGTCTGGCGCCGGTTTATCAGTACTGGCGTACACCATCATGACCCGCCCACCGGTGGAAGATGGCGTATCCCCCTTCTTGGTACAACAAGCCTTGCCATTAGGCGGTGGTGCCAACGTGGTGAACGTTATTCTGGTGGACTTCCGTGGCTTTGATACCTTTGGTGAAATCACCGTACTGGGTATCGTGGCTCTGAGCGTTTATGCGTTGCTGCGTCGATTCCGCCCTCCGGTTGAAACCATCACCACACCGCTGGAAATTCGCCATAAATATGGTCAGCTAGTGCAAAAAGCCGAGGTACTTTCTCCGCTGGAGTCCGCTACCTTTGAAGAGCCTGATCCGAATCAGAATGTGCCTTATGGGGTAACCAAAGTCCCCGCCATACTGATGCGACTCTTATTGCCCATTGCCGCATTGATTTCCATCTACTTCCTGCTGCGGGGCCATAACCTGCCTGGCGGCGGCTTTGTGGGTGGCTTAATTATGGCCACCGCCATTTTGATACAGTACATGGTGAACGGCATTGTGTGGGTAGAGTCCCGCCCCTTGCTGCATCCACAAACGTGGATCTCTCTGGGTATGTTGCTTGCTGGCTTTGCCGCCATGGTCGTCTGGTGGTTTAACCGCCCCTTCTTGGCGGCGCTGGAATGGCACATTACTCTACCGTGGGTGGGAGAAGTACACGCCACTAGCGCCCTGCTGTTTGATATAGGCGTATATATGTTGGTGGTTGGCTCTGCTATTTTGATGTTGCTGGCACTGGCTCACCAGTCTCTGCGTTTCTACCGCAAATTGCCCGCTCCCCAAAACTCACTAAGTACCGAAGAATAATGGAAATCGTTCTCTCTTTAGCTATAGGTATTTTGGCAGGCTCAGGCGTCTGGTTACTGCTGCGTCCACGTACGTTTCAGGTCATCATGGGACTATCCTTGCTGTCCTACGCGGTGAACTTGTTCATCTTCTCCATGGGGCGCATTACGCTTAACGCACCGGCCGTTATCAACCCTGAACTGGGTGCAGACCCCAGCAGCTACGCTGACCCTCTGCCCCAAGCACTGGTGCTTACCGCCATTGTGATTGGCTTTGCTACCACTGCCCTTTTTCTAGTAGTACTACTGGCTAACCGCGGTTTAAGCGGCACTGACCACGTAGACGGTCGCGAGGATAATGAGCTGTGATGCTGTTGAAACACCTGCCCATTTTCCCCATTATTATTCCGTTGATTGCAGCAGGCTTAATGCTGCTGCGTCAGGATAAGTTTCGTCGTTACAAGATAGTCATCAGCGTTATCTCGTTTGCGCTGCAATTGCTGGTCGCCGTACTGCTGCTAAATATGGCCGATGGCACCATCGAAACCCTGTGGCCTGACGGTGTAGGCGTCTACCTGCTAGGCGACTGGCCGGCTCCCTTCGGTATTGTGGTGGTGGTAGATAGGCTATCTGCCCTCATGCTGCTGCTGACTGCCGTACTGGGCGCCACCACATGGGTTTACGCAACGGCACGCTGGGACCGCTCGGGTGTGCATTTCCACCCGTTATTTCAGTTGTTGCTGATGGGCTTAAACGGCGCATTTCTAACTGGCGACCTGTTTAACCTGTTCGTATTCTTTGAAGTGCTGTTAGCGGCTTCCTACGGCCTTATGCTGCACGGCTCCGGCCGCGCTCGCGTGAATGCGGGCTTGCACTATATTGCCGTAAACCTTATTGCTTCGTTCTTGTTGTTGATTGCCTTAGCACTGATTTACGGTGTTACTGGCACGCTGAACATGGCACATTTGGCCGTCATTGCAGGCCATCTGTCGGGGCCTGACCGTTTACTGTTTGAGAGTGCTGCCGCGGTATTGGGTATAGCATTCTTAATTAAGGCCGCTGCATGGCCCCTGAACTACTGGTTGATTGATGGTTACGCCAATAGCAGCCCACCGGTTGCAGGCATGTTCTCTATCATGACCAAAGTAGGGATTTATGCCTTGCTGCGTATAGGTACCTTATTGGAACCCACCGGCGCACCCGCTGCTTTTGGGGGGGCGTGGATGTTCCCTGCCGGTATTGCCACCCTAATCTTTGGTGCTGTAGGTACTCTGGCTGCCCATAACACCCAACGGATGGCGGGCTATTGTGTCATTTTATCGTCCGGCACATTGTTAGCCGCACTAGGTATGCCCGGAGTGATACTAACCGGCCCTGCCCTCTATTACATGATCAGTTCTGTTCTAGGCTTAGGCGCATTTTTCATGCTGCTAGAAATGGTTAACCGTGCCCAAAGTTTCGGTTCAGATTTCTTGGCCGCGAGTGCAGAGGCTTTTGCGCTAACCGATAACGACGACGAAGACGACAGCAGTGATGTGGTAGGTAGAGCCATTCCTGCCGCTTTGGTATTTTTAGGTATGAGCTTTATTGCTTGCGCCTTGATTATTATCGGGCTGCCTCCACTATCAGGTTTCGTGGCAAAGTTCTCGTTAATTCTGGCCGCACTACAAGCCTCTAGCTATACGCCTGACCCGCTGAACGCGTGGATCTTCACGGCTACATTATTGCTGGCTGGTTTCATAGGCATTATTGCGTTGTCTCGTACCGGCATCCGACTATTCTGGAGCCACAACAACATCAGTGTGCCGCATTTGCGCCCTACCGAAGCATTGCCCGTAACGGTTCTGATCACTATCTGCGTCTGGCTTAGTATTCAAGCAGGCCCTATTACTAGTTACCTAGAAGATACGGCTCGCTACTTAGACAGACCTAGCGCTTACATTAATGCAGTGCTCATGAAAAACTCCGACCGCCCCGTCAACACAGGAGAAACACCATGAGAAAGAAACTCAGCTTCCTGATTCTCCCTGTGTTTTTATTGGTATTTTGGCTACTACTTAATAGCTCTCTATCACCCGGTAACATTGCACTGGGTGCAGTACTAGCGATTTTGCTGTCGTTGGCAGCCATTCCTTTTCGCCCCGTACGAGCCAGTTTGAGTCATCCCTTCACTGCCTTGCGCTTGATGTGGCACGTGTTTGTAGACATTGTGAACTCCAATATCGACGTGGGCAGAATTGTGCTTAAAGGCGATAAGTCAGGTGCTACCCCTGGTTTTCTGGATATACCGCTCACCATTACCGACCCACATGGGCTAAGTGCTTTGGCCTGCATTGTGACCTACACCCCTGGTACGGTGTGGTCTGGCTTTAATGAAGAAAAAAATATCCTGACACTGCATGTGTTGGATCTCAAAGATGAACAGCAGTGGCTAGATACCATACAAAAACGCTATCAACAGCCACTTATAGAGATTTTTGAATGAACAGCATCATTTACTGGTCTAGCCTTTTTGCCTTGGCGTGTTTTGTCATTGGTATGAGTGTGGCTGCTTATAGAATATCTACAGGCCCCACGGCCTGTGATCGCGTGCTTGCGCTTGATACCATGTATGTAAACGGCATGCTGGCCTTGTTGGCATTGGGCATGCGTTTTGACTCGCGTTTGTATTTTGATATTGCTTTGTTGATTGCATTATTTGGCTTTGTGGGCTCTGCTGCCATGGCCAAGTTCTTGCTACGTGGTGAGGTCATTGAACCATGAACGACATTCCACTCTGGATTAGTATCCCCACAGCGTTACTGCTGGTGTTAAGCGGCATTGTTACACTGGTGGGGTCGTTGGGACTTATTCGATTACGACACTTCTTTAGCCGTATGCATGCACCAACATTGGGTAACACCTTAGGCGTGTTTTTTATGTTGCTGGCTATGGTGTTGATGTATTCTTACCTCAGTGATCACGTTATTGTTCACCCCTTGCTGATCACCTTGCTATTAGTGATCACGTCACCTGTCACCGCTATTTTGCTGATGCGCGCTGCCATCAAACGCGAACTTAGCCAACGTACTGTTACCTATGCCCCCAACGAGCCCGGTCACATGGATTTACCGCATAAATCCCCTCCTATAGAGGAAACTGATGCAGAATCTACGCTCTAATGACATTGCTGTCATATAAAGACCCTATTATTTTTTATTTTTCGCTTCACACATAATCATGGAATGGCTTGCAGACCCGAACATATGGGCGGGCTTGGTTACACTAATTGTCCTTGAAATCGTTCTGGGCATAGACAACCTTATTTTTATCGCCATCTTGGCCGATAAACTGCCTCCGCATCAGCGGGACCGTGCGCGCATTATCGGTTTATCGCTCGCGCTGGTGATGCGACTCCTGCTGCTCAGTGTGATTTCATGGCTAGTGACGTTAAAAACCCCCTTATTTTCCATAGGCCCTTTCAGCCTATCGGGGCGTGACCTGATCTTGCTACTGGGTGGTATATTCCTGCTTTTTAAAGCCACCAGCGAACTACATGAACGCTTAGAAGGCCCGCCTGTAGTACGTGAGAAAAACAAATCCTACGCGAGCTTTGGTATTGTTGTCGCCCAGATTGTGGTCTTGGATGCGGTGTTCTCGTTGGATGCCGTCATTACGGCTGTAGGTATGGTGGATCACCTTGCTGTCATGATGACAGCGGTAGTGATTTCTATTGGCTTGATGATGTGGGCTTCTAAGCCATTAACACGCTTTGTGAATGCCCACCCTACTGTAGTCGTACTGTGCCTGAGCTTCTTGCTAATGATTGGTTTGGCCTTGGCAGCAGAAGGCCTAGGCCTAACCATACCTAAAGGCTACCTATACGCCGCCATTGGTTTTTCTATTGTTATTGAGTTCTTCAACCAATTGGCGAGACGCAGTGTTCTGCGCCATCAAGAGCGCATTCCTATGCGTGACAGAACTGCCGATGCGGTGATGCGCTTACTCAGCAACAAACCTACTGACGACGAAAACGAAGGCTCCGCCTCTAGCGATAACATTCACAACGCCCTAGACTCTTCTGCATTTAAAGCCGAAGAACGAAAAATGGTTAGTGGTGTACTGAACCTTAGTCAACGCCCTATAGGTTCGTTGATGACACCTAGAAACGAAATCACCTGGGTGAACACCGAAGACTCTTCGGATGAAATACGCCAACTACTACGCGACACCCCACACAGTTTCTTGCCAGTCTGCAATGGTCAGCTCGATCACATTATTGGTGTGGCGAAAAGTAAAGATTTGCTGGCAGACCTAAAAGAGAACGATGGCGTCACCCAATGGTCAGAGTTGCGCGCCCCGATTATTGCGCACGAGCACACTGACCCACTGATGGTGATTCAAATGCTTAAACAGTCCAAGGGACAATTTGTCTTGGTCGCTGATGAGTACGGCACCATCGAGGGCTTGCTTACCCCCATCGATATTCTAGAGGCCATTGCAGGCGAATTCCCTGACGAAGACGAGCAACCAGCGATCCGTAAAGTAGCCGATAACGAATGGCTAGTAGAAGGCAGCACTGATCTCTTCCACTTAGCGCAAGAGCTCAATCTACCTAACCACCTTAGCATTGCACGCAACTTTAACTCCGTTGCTAGCTTCATGCTGGAAAGCCTAGACGCTCTGCCTAAAGTAGGTGATGTGATTGAAAGCGAAGGTTTACGCTTTGAGATCGTAGAAATGGTAGACCGCCGAGTCGGCGAGGTGCGCATCAGCCGCACAGACACTGACAGTGACCTAGAAGAAGCGTCTACAGTTACTCAGTCGTCAGACTGAACGCGTTGACGGCGTAAACGTGTACCGATACGGGGACCTGGAAAAATAACCATAATCTGGGTTCCCGGAAAATGCGGACGGCTGTTTAACTTCACCCATGCTCCGTGCACTACCGCAATTTCTCTAACAATGGCTAACCCCAAGCCAGCGCCACGGCCTTTGTGAGCTTGTGACGGCGAACGATAAAAAGCCTCGAACACCTGCTGCGCCTCTTGCTCTTGTATGCCCGTTCCATTGTCTTCTACCGCAAGCGATGGGGGATTGGCATTAATACGTATGGATAGCTGGTTGTTCCCACCCACACCATAGTTCAAGGCGTTATCGATCAGGTTAGATAACAACTCACCCAACAATATAGGATCAGCATCTATCCATACCGGCTGATCTGGTGCAATCAACTGCAACTGCATGCCCTTTTCTCGGGCAGAGGTGAACCACTCCCCTCCCGTGTTTCTGGACCATTCACATAGATCCAGACGTTCTAGGCTATCACGCGGGCTGGTAGAGGCATCGGCTTTCGCCAACACCAACAACTGCTCACCCAACCGTATCATGCGGTCTGAAATGCGTTTAATGCGCTCTGCACGTGTACGTACCTCATCAGGTAAGTTCTGCGCCAGCATTAACTCGGACTCCAAACGCAAGCTGCTTAATGGCGTACGAAATTGGTGTGCTGCATGGCCTATAAAGCGTTTTTGAGCTTGCAGCGTATCATCCAATTGCGCCAGCAACGTGTTGACGTGCAAGACCAAAGGCAATACCTCTTTAGGTACACCGGCCACATTCAATGGGCTGAGCGTTTCCTCTTCATCACGTTCGGTAATTTGTTCTGCTAAGTCGTGAATAGCCGCTAGCCCGCTACGTACGCCACGTATTAACACCCACGTAAACAACCCCACCAAAATCAGTTGGGTCAGTGCCATTGTCCAGAAAATGTCACGTAGCATCCATTCTTCAATCTGCATTTTGCGTGTCAGCATCCACGTGACAGCCAAATCCAGAATGACCAGCATGACTATAGGCGGCATCAGCCGCACCACTAAGTGGCGTGCTAAGCTGTTTTGCTGCCAGAACGCAGGAATGACGTTACGTTTTCTACGAGTCACTGGAAAGCTCTAGTGAATACCCAAAGCCGCGCACCGTTTGAATTTGCAACGGCAAACCCTCTAATCGTTTACGCAGCCTGTACACATACACCTCTACGGCATTTTCACTGAAGTCAGCATCATTGGCAGACAGCGACGCCACAATCTGCTGCTTCGTCACTACCTTACCTACTCTGGCCATCAGCATTTCTAATACAGAAAGCTCACGTACCGACAAGGCCAAGCGCTGGTTATGCACGCGCAGTTCGCGGCTCACCATATCAAATAGCAGAGGGCCTACCTCCAGCACAGACTGTGCCTGCCCAACACTGCGTCGTGCAAAAGCACGTATACGAGCCGCAAGCTCCGCCAGTTCAAAAGGTTTCACCACATAGTCGTCGGCACCGGCATCTAAGCCCGCTACTCTATCCTCCAACTCATCGCGCGCTGTCAGAATGAGCACAGGCACCGTCATCGCTTTTTGACGTATGTTGCGCAACCAATCTAAGCCGCTGATATCGGGTAGGTTTAAGTCCAGAATCACCAATTCGTATTCTGCCGCAGACAAGGCACTAAAACCTCCTGCACCATCAGCCTGCAAATCCACCGCATAGCCTTGGCTCATTAAGTACTCCTGCAATGCAGGCCCTAAACTGACATCATCTTCTATAAGTAATAGACGCATACGCGGATTTCACCGTGACTAGTAGGTGCTAAAAAGAAAAACCCCGCTGAGGCGTAAGCTTCAACGGGGTGAATGCTGCCGCTACTCTGCGGCTTAACAGCATAACGGATTTTACGGCGCAGCGGTATTACCCGCTGGCTTATCCGTTGCCGCAGCAGGAGCCGTAGCACCTTGCTCCGCACCAGGGCGCGTCACAAAACCTAAGCGCACCATACCTGCGGCTTTAGCCTTGCTCATTACCTGTGCCAAAATTTCGTAACGTGTTTCTTGATCAGCACGAATACGAATTTCTGGCTGTGGTTTTTCCTGAGCGTAAATAGCCAAGGTTTGAGTCAAGTCCTCCAGGGCAACCGGATCATTGTTCAAGAACAATGCGCCATCGAGGGTCACCGCCAAGTCTAAGGACTTAGCGTCTTTCTCTATAGGCTGAGCGGTGGCCTGAGGCAATTGCACTTTGATGCTATGCGTTAGCAACGGTGCGGTAATCAGAAAAATCACCAGCAGCACCAACATCACGTCAATCAGCGGAACCATATTAATTTCGGCTGCTGTCTGTGATGAGGAACGGCTATCAAAGCTTCCAAAAGACATGATTATTCACCCCCTGCAGGTACAGGTGCTACAGATGCCCCTACGCCTACAGGTTCATCAACACGTGGTGCAGTACCAATAGGACCACGACCATTACCATTTGAATCGGGCACTTGTTGGCCAGTAGTCAGGAAGGTAAACAAGTCATGAGCAAAAGCATCCAGTTTGGCCAAGTACACGCGGTTTGTACGCACAAAGGCGTTGTATGCCAATACCGCAGGAATCGCTACAGCCAGACCCAAACCAGTCATGATCAGTGCCTCACCCACTGGGCCAGCAATTTTGTTCAAGGCCACTTCTTCGGACAGACCAATATTAATCAACGCATGGTATACGCCCCACACCGTACCGAACAGACCCACAAACGGTGCAGTAGAACCCACGGATGCCAACAGCGTTAAGCCATTTTCTAGGCGTGCGGTTTCTTCATCAATGACTTTGCGCATAATGCGCATTACAAATGAATCAGTAGAACCTTTTTCTTCCAGCTTCAGCGCGCCGTAACGTGCATGATGATTGCGGGAATGAATAGCGTGGCTTGCCAAATGCGAAAAAGGTTCATTCGCACCGTGCGTAGCAATTTCGTTTTCTACTTGTTCTAACGAACTGGCTGCCCAGAACTCGCGCAGGAAGTTGTTTGAACGGCGTTTTAAGCGGTAGGACACAAAGGCTTTGGCAAAAATCAGATACCAGCTTGCCAACGACATCACGAGCAAAATCACAAATAGGCTTTTACCCACCATGTCACTTTGCGCAATGAAGTGCAACATACCAGTAGAGGCGGCCTCTTGTGTCATCACAGGAACATTTGCAGCACCAGCCAAGGCGGGGGCAATCATTTCTGTGGTTTGAGACAGTTCCACAGCCGCGCCAACTAGCGGTTGCGCAGCCTGAGCCGCAGCCTCTACTGCAGGCTGGGCTACATTCTGTGTCTGTATTGCCGCATCAACAAGGGGTTGAGCATCTGCTGTCGCTGCGCTCACCTGCGCCAGTCCTAGCAGAGCAGCCTCAAGAAGCTCCTGCATCATATTTACGTCCTATAAAACAAAGTCAAATGGGATATCGGCCATAGCACGATATGCCACGCCATTTTCAGTATAAGGTTTGAATTGCGCACGACGTACCGCACTAATCGCAGCATCATCCAATCGGCTATGCCCTGATGAAGTACGCACACTCACATCAATCACCGAACCTTCAGTGGAGATTAATACGCGCACAATCACACGCCCCTGTTCACGTCTACGTTCTGACGCACGTGGGTATACAGGCTGCGGGGGCGGCCCTAAGTAATTCACTTGGCTAATTACTCTAGGCCTATTCGGGTCTACGGTTTGTGCCGCTTGCTGGCCGCCTGACTGCGTTGTTGCGGGTGTTTCTGTAGCCACATTACGCGTGGCAGGGGCTGCGGGTTGTTCTACCGGCTCAGGTCTAGGCGTAGGCTCTGGACGTGGCTGCGGTTTTGGTTTGGGCTTTGGCTTAGGTTTAGGCTGAACAACTGGCTCAGGAATCACAGGGTCTTCGACCACAGGCTCTGGCTCAGGTTCTGGCTCTACTTCTTCTTCCGGTTCGGGCTCCGGCTCTTCTTCTACCACTTCTTCGGGTTCTGGCGGCTGTTCAATTTCCGCTTGTGCCAATTGTGGTTCACCGGGATCAGGATCAGGAAACTCTAAGAGGTCCACCCCAACAATTTGCTCCATGGCCGGTTCGCCAACCATTTTGGGCTCATCACTCATGAACACGGTGGCCAAAACACCTGCATGTAAACCCAGAGCTATAGCGAGCGCTGTGCCTTTGAGGATCCAGCGGGAGCTACCGGTATAGGAGGTGTGAAGCTGCTGCATAATCAATTCAGGAAATGTTAGCCCACTAAGTTGGGAACATGCTTAAAAGCAAAACGCCATAATAACAGTAATGCTAACTATTCTCAATAACAGAATAAAGAAAAGCGAGAATAGATAGTTGTCTATTCTCGCTTCTGACGTGCTGTTTATGCAGGGAAAACTTTAAATTTCCGTGGCCTAGCAACAGCTTGCATGCCTTCTTTTAACGCTAAACCAGCCCAAGTAAGCTGGTCGAATTCCACTTCCCACGACTGATCCTGATGCGGTAATTTCAATTCAGCACGCACCATTCCACCTAAAGGAATGACTCTATCTATATGTACCGATACACCAGAAGCCGATGTAGTGTTTAGCAATTCAATATCGTGGGGGCGCACAAAACCCACCACATTACCTTCTTTTTGGGCTGGGTCTAATGCTACAGAAAACTGTCCTAAATTAGGATCTGCTTTAAAGGTTCCCGATTGCAAAATACCCGGCAGTCTATTCGCGGCACCTAAAAACTCATACACAAAAGGCGACGCTGGATGCTCATACACTTCTTGCGGATTACCTTGTTGTTCTACATGCCCTTTATTCAACACCACAATACGGTCAGCAACCTCAATGGCTTCTTCTTGGTCGTGTGTGACAAATAAGGTACTGATGTGTAACTCGTCATGTAACCGACGTAACCAGCTACGCAACTCTTTACGTACTTTAGCGTCCAACGCACCAAAAGGCTCATCTAACAGCAGTACTTTAGGTTCTACCGCCAACGCGCGTGCCAAGGCTATACGTTGACGCTGACCACCCGACAGAGCCGCCGGATAGCGATCGCCCAACCAGTCCAGTTGCACCAATTCCAACAGTGCTTTGACACGGCGTTTAATCTCGGCTTCGTCCAAGCGCTCTTTACGTGGTTTTACCCGTAGGCCAAACGCTACGTTATCAAACACCGTCATGTGTCTAAACAACGCATAGTGCTGAAACACAAAGCCCACTTGGCGCTCGCGTGTGCCTACCGTTGCCATATCTTGGCCATTAATCACCACTTGCCCCGCGTCAGCGTGCTCTAGGCCAGCCACAATGCGCAACAACGTGGTTTTACCGCAGCCAGAAGGGCCCAGCAAAGCGACTAACTCGCCATCGGGAAAATCCAACGAGACATTGTTTAACGCGGTAAATGAACCAAACTGTTTACGTAAATTCCGTACTTCTATACTCATGAGTACATCTCGGTGAGCGTGATCAAAAGCCAAGTCTATCAAGGCCCTTCATATTCAAGAACGAATAAATTAATTTTTACTTATTACTTTTAGATCTTTAGAACTCACACGAAACATGTCAAGCAAAAGAAAAAACTCTTAACAACACAATACGAATAGCGCGTCGCTTTGATGCATAAAACACGGTAATATAAGGGGGCTACGATACAGAGTGTGGCAGCCTAGATGCTTGCCCTCTGCCTATCATCACTTACCAAATTCTTTTTTATCATGTCTGTATATTCATTTGCGCGCAAAACACTGCTGTGCTCCACCGCAGCGCTAACACTAGGTCTGGTATCCACTGGACTCTACGCTAAAAATACCATTGGTGTGGGTGTAGGGTTCATTCCTAAGTACGAAGGTGCGGAAGATTACCGTGCACTTCCCTCCCCTATCATTGACTACAAAAACGGCAATTTCTTCATCTCCCCACGCGCTGGTCTACCTAGCGCTGGTTGGCAAACTGCCATTACCAATGACTGGACTGCTGGTGTATTTGTAGGCATGGGTCTGGGCCGTCGCGCCAGCATGTCCTCCCACCTAACGGGTACTGATCGCATTAAATTCCACGGTAATGCTGGTGTGTTCACAGAATGGCGTCCTGGCGACTGGGCCTTAGGCGCTGCCTACTACCAAGCTTTGCACAATGGTTACGGTGGTGTGGCTGAGTTCCGTGGCTCCTACCAAGTATGGTCCGCAGCAGGCACAACATTCCGCGTGGGCGCAAACACCGAATGGGCCAGTGGCGATTCCATGAAAACCTTCTTCGGCGTGAAGCAACATGAAGCCAATGCTAGTGGTGGCCGTTTAACACGCTACAACCCATCCTCTGGTTTTAAATCCGCTTCCATTTTTGGTACATGGAACCAAGAACTGAGCCAAAACTGGAATCTGGTTGGTGTGCTAGGCTTTAAACGCTTGTTAGGTGATGCCGCGGATAGCCCAATCGTAGAAGATAAATCCAGCGTGTTTGGTAGCGTAGGTGTGACCTACTCGTTCTAAGGCCGCTTCCTTGCCGCTTAGTAACACAGGGCGGCCATTGATCAGCCCTAGTAAAAAGAGCCTCTGCATGAGGCTCTTTTTTATGCGCCAACCTAGAGCCAAGCCTGCTGTGAAGTAATCATTGGCCGTACTACGCATTACAACAGTGGCGAGCAGGCCTTGCTAAGCACCATCAATGCCTTCAACATTAAGCTCATAGACCAAGTCGCCGATGGCTGCTTAACCAACCCTTCCGCCTTACTAGACAAAATGGAAGGAGCGCTACGGTGCCGCATGCCACGCAAAATCCGTCTGGAGACAGCACACTGATCGTGCACCTCTACGAGGTACGCCAAGAATTATTAACTGGCCCTAAAAGCGATATGCAAGCTAGGTTAGAAACTGCCACCGAGGCAGCCGCACACTCTGCTTATGTAGACATATCACGCGCCAAAGACCGTATTTTCGCAAGCTTCCCTGCCATCAAACAGGAGTTTGATGCTCAACGATGTAGAGGCCCTTCAACACCGCCTAGACTCAAGCCGCCTTAGGGCGGTTTTTGTCTCAATGACTAGCATGGGTTACCCTCCCCATGCGCCATCCTACGCAGTTGCTGCGCAGAAAACAAAAAAGCCCTGACGCTTTCACGTTAGGGCTTTACTGTGTTTGGTTAGTCTTCAAATCAAATGGTGGGTGCTGAGGGGATCGAACCCCCGACCTACGCCTTGTAAGGGCGCCGCTCTACCAGCTGAGCTAAGCACCCATTTGGTTTGCTTCGTACTGAACCAAGAACATAACTATAGTATAGATTTGAAACCTTCGTCAAGAGAAAAATGCATTTTTTTCTAAACTAGTTTACATACCTTAGTAATCTCTACGCTTAGTAAGCGTGCTGCGCCTCTCAGCCCCCAAACTACTACCTTGCCTCTAGCGCAAGAAGGTTGACGACGTATTTCATACAGCAGCACACTGCCACAACGCCTACGTAAATCCACAGGCAACACCAAAAACAAAAAAGCCCTGACGCTTTCACGTTAGGGCTTTACTTTGCTTGGTTTTCACATCAAATCAAATGGTGGGTGCTGAGGGGATCGAACCCCCGACCTACGCCTTGTAAGGGCGCCGCTCTACCAGCTGAGCTAAGCACCCATTTGGTTTGTTGTGTTACGAACCAGAAACAGAAGTATAGGATCGTTTTACAAACCTTGCAAGTACTTTTTGAAAGATTTTTAATTTACTGCATCTTTCAGTGCTTTGCCTGGACGGAACTTAGGCACAACAGCTTTTTCGATCTCGATTGTTTCGCCTGTACGTGGGTTACGGCCTGTACGAGCAGCGCGCTCGGATACAGCAAAAGTACCGAAACCTACCAGCGTTACGGTGTCCTTTTCTTTTAATGTGGTGGTAACCGCATCGATGAACGCATCCAATGCGCGTCCAGCATCTGCTTTGGACAGGTCAGCCTTGTTAGAAATGAAGTCGATAAGCTCGGTTTTGTTCATTTAAGGAATACCCCTGATGTTTGTAATTGCCGCCCACAAAATTCGGAACAGCTTAAGCTAAAAAATAGCCACGCCTTTCAAGTGCACATAGCGCCCTAAAAACTTGAGCGCTGTACCTGACGGTTCATGATGTGTCTCGTAGCGAGCTAAGCCGTATTAAGCCTTTGAATCAGTACCCTGTCAAGCAATTAATGCTCTGTAACCCGCATATTTACTGATGTTTTCATATTTCTCATATTCATGGAACGATTTTTAAGCTCAACCCTTAACTCTGGTCCAAAAATATGCTAAAAGCCCTTAGCGCTGCTCTAGAGCCTGCGAAAAATCACCTTCTAAGTCAGCGTAATCTTCAATACCAACAGAAATTCGCAGCAAATTATCGGCGATCCCCATCAAAGCGCGCTGTTCTGCTCCCATCTCGTAGTAAATAGTATGGGCCACAGGAAGAGTCAAACTACGGGTATCACCTAAGTGCGTAGCCAATGCCAACACACGCAAGCGGTTCAAGAAATCAAAGACATCAATATCAGCAGCTAACTCCACCGCTAGCAATGCCCCAAATTGCCCACCAAACAGCTGCTGAGCACGCGCATGCTGTGGATGCGAGCTAAGGCCTGGGTATTTCACCGCCGTCACGCGTGGGTGCTGCGAAAGGAAGTGTGCCAGTCTGTTCGCATTGTCACAGGCTTTGTGCATACGCAGTGGTAGCGTCTCCGCCCCCACCGAAATACGATGCGCCGCATCAGAGGACAAGGTTGCACCCATGTCGCGCAGGCCTTTTTTCTTAATCTGCGTTAAGCCCCACGACTGCGGATTGCCTTGCCTATAGACTGAGGCGATATTGGGGTAGTCGGTCCAGTCAAACAACCCTGTGTCCGTTACCATGCCGCCCAACGCCTGCCCATGGCCTGCTATGTATTTGGACAGCGAGTTCATCACTAAACCGGCACCTACACTGCGCCCGGTTAACAAGCACGGCGTAGACAGCGTGTTATCCAACACATACAGCAACCCCTCTTGCGCACACCACTGCCCTATGCCCTGTAAATCAGCAATTTGAGTACCTGGGTTCGCTATGGTTTCAGTAAACACCATGCGAGTATTTGCTTTGCGTGCAGCCTTTACTTGCTCTAAATCGGTTGCATCAACCAAGGTCACTTCCACACCAAAGCCTTGCAATGTCAAAAACAAGCTATTGGTGTTGCCAAAAATATATTTGCTGGAAATCAGGTGATCGCCCGCCTTAAGCAGGGTCAAGAAAATAGCACTCAACGCAGCCATGCCTGAAGCAAAACTGACACTTGCCGTGCCTTTTTCCATTTTGGTGACTTGTTTTTCTAGCGCCGCTGTAGTGGGCGTGCCTTGGCGAGCATAACTAAACCCCGCCTTCCCTTGAAACACCGCCGCCAGTTCTCGCGCATCAGAAAAAGCATATTCGGTAGAGGGGTGCAGCGGTTGGTGTACTGCACCGCACTCACTACCTTGGCGGCGATCGGAATGAATTACTTCTGTGGTAAACCCATTTGCAGACATATATGTACTCAGCCAATATATGTAGGCATACCCTATGCCTACATATGAACGTCATCAAACTATTTATTATGACGGCTTATCTGCATAGGGGAAGTTAGTTACTTATACATTATGGCTATATATGTATATAGCCGGTTACACACTCACCTGACGCTGACGCACCGTTTCGTACAAGCATACCGCACTGGCAACACTCACGTTTAAGCTCTCTACAGAACCTAACATAGGGATAGAAACCAGCTCATCGCAGGTTTCACGCACCAGACGGCGCATACCCTCGCCTTCCGCACCCATCACCCACGCCATCGCTGCACGCGCATCTACGGCATGCAAGCTATGCGTAGCCTCGTCATCGGTACCTACCAGCCAGATATCACGGTCTTTTAGCTCGCGCATCGTGCGGGCCAAGTTCGTCACAGTCAGATACGGCACCGTTTCTGCCGCCCCACACGCCACACGGCGCACAGTTGCGTTCAATCCTACCGCACGATCACGCGGAGCAATCACAGCATGACAACCTGCCGCATCAGCCGTACGCAAACATGCCCCCAGGTTATGAGGATCGGTTACACCATCCAACAGCAACAAGAATGGCTTTTCTTTACGATCCTCTACCTGATCCAGCAACTCGTCTAAGTCCAAAGCGAGCGCCACTTCTTTAGCCAACGCCACCACACCCTGATGACGTACACCTTGGCTAATACCATCCAGGCGTTTTTTGTCCACGAACATCACGCGCAGCCCACGTGCTTGAGCTTGGTCTACAAAAGCTTGCATGCGCTTATCGCGTCTGCCCTCTTCTACGTAGAGTTCTTGAATAGACTCAAGCGCATGACGCATGCGCGATTGTATGGCATGAAAACCCGCCAATACCTGCAATGACATACTGTTCCTTCTTACTAGCGTTTAACCCGCTTTTTTGCTGCGCGGGCTTTAATGTTTTTATCGCGTGTGGCCGCTTTAGCTGCTTTACGCGCTGTAGCACGCCGCTCACTGGATGTACCTTTTAAAGCTTTAGGTTTGGCTGGTGCTGCTTTTTTCTGAGGCTTGCCACGTGCATTTTCGTTAGAAGGTGACATTAAGGCTTCATAGCCAGTACCTTTAACCAAACGAAAATCAATGCGTCGTGCCTCTAGGTCCACCCTAGCCACTTGCACCTGCACCGCATCGGTAAGCTTGTAGCGTATGCCAGTACGTTCGCCACGTAAGTCATGGCTGGCCTCGTTAAAGACAAAATAATCTGCCCCCAACTCGGAAATATGCACCAAGCCTTCAACGTACAAAGAGTCCAGCGTAATAAACAAACCGAAGTTTGCCACACCAGTGATTTTCCCGCTGAACTCTTCGCCTATGTGCTCTTTAACAAAGTAGCACTTCAGCCATGCCTGCACATCGTACGACGCCTCATCAGCACGTCGCTCGCGCGCCGACAACATCACACCTAAGCGTTCCCACTTCGCCTGCTGGCGCTTGCTGGGGCTAAGCGATGCATCACCCGCCTCATCAGGCAAATCGGGCTCGTAGGGCTTGCCTTGTAAAATGCTTTTGATGACACGGTGTGTCAACAAATCGGGGTAGCGTCGAATGGGCGATGTGAAATGCGTGTACGATTTATATGCCAACCCGAAGTGCCCCAATCGCTCAGGGCTATATACGGCTTGCTGCATAGAACGCAGACACATGGTCTGAATAATTTCAAAGTCGCTACGGCCGCGCACACTCTGTATTAGCTTGGCATAATCTTCTGTACCCGGCTCATCACCACCCTCCAAGTACAAACCTAGCGTACGCAAGAAATCACGTAGTTTCTGCAGCTTCTCGGGCGTAGGACCTTCGTGTATACGGTACAGACCCAGCCTACGGCTACGGCTCATGAAGTCAGCAGCACATGTATTGGCTGCCAACATAAACTCTTCAATCAGCTTATGCGCATCATTACGCACCATAGGCTCAATGCGCTCAATACGGCCCAATGGATTGCAGACAATTTTGGTTTCTACCGTATCAAACTCTATAGCACCACGCACCCTGCGTTGCTCTGCCAGTTTTCTATACAGCTCGTACGCTGTATGCAACTGAGGCACAATGGCCGCCATATCTTGTGCTGCTGGGCCATCTGGCTGCTGCAATGCACTCCACACGCCGGTGTACGTAGTACGTGCATGCGAGTGAATAACCGCTTCATAAAACTGGTACGCCGTAACCGTGCCAGCGGTAGCACCGTCAGCCGGAATAATCATGTCGCACACCAGCACTAAGCGGTCTACGCCAGGGTTCAACGAACAAATACCGTTGGATAGTGACTCGGGCAGCATAGGAATAACGCGGCGCGGGAAGTACACACTGGTACCACGCTCTAGCGCATCGCCATCCAAGCCATCACCAGGACGCACATAGTGGCTCACATCCGCAATAGCGACCAACAAGCGCCAACCCGCACGGGGGCGCTTACCTTGACCTATATCGATGGACTCACAGTACACCGCATCATCAAAGTCGCGAGCATCTTCACCATCAATAGTAATAAATGGCAGATCGCGTAGATCTACTCTGTCTTTAAGGTCATTAGGACGCACCTCGTCTGGCAAGCGCTCTGCTTGGCGACGAGCGGCATCACTAAACTCAAAAGGCACATTGAATTTGCGTACAGCAATTTCAATTTCCATACCCGGATCATCCACCTCGCCCAACACCTCTACCACTTTAGCCATAGGCTGAGTGTGACGCGCAGGTTGACGGGTGATCTCGACCACGACCACTTGCCCCGGTTTGGCATTGGCCAAATCAACAGGTGCTACGAAAATATCGTGTTTAATGCGCTGATCTTCTGGTACCACGGTGTAATTACCGTGTTCCATGACCAAGCGACCTACTAGTCTATTAGTATGGCGCTCTAGCACCTCGACAATAACAGCCTCGGGTTTGCCTCGGTACTCACCATCAGCACGCACCAGCACGCGGTCGCCATGCAACACACGCAGCATTTCACGTTGCGACAAGTAAAGATCCGGGCCGCCGTCGTCTCGAATAAGGAAACCAAAACCATCTCGGTGTCCCTGTACTACGCCCTCTATAAACTGTGAGCGCGTATTCAGAGAAATATGACCTGAATCATCAACCATAATCTGCTCATCACGTTGCATAGCAGCCAAACGACGCTCTGCACCTACAGGTAAAGGAAAACTCATGCCCAGTTTTTTTGCCAACGCCGTGACAGAAATACCTTTGGGACATGTTCGCAAGAACTGCAAGAAATCTTCCCGACTGGGAATATGAGGATCGAAATCAGGAGGTGGCGCGTAGGCACCCTGCTCTGACACAGACTCAGGGGCTTTGCCCCGGTGAGGAGTTTTTTGATTTTTTTTCAGCAAAAGGCTTCCCGTTCAAATTAAGCACTGGAAGGCGGATGCAGCGTATGACTCACCCAGCTTCCTCGCGATGAAGTCGCTCATCAAAGTGATAGCATACAATGGTTATCCAGCCCAGTCGGTGAAATTTGCATGGCAATCACACCTACTCACGGGAAGTTCAATGCAAAAAAGCCGACTGTTATTTAAACAATCGGCTTTTTTTGGAATTTGGTGCCCAGAAGAGGACTCGAACCTCCACACCTTGCGGCACATGGACCTGAACCATGCGCGTCTACCAATTCCGCCACCTGGGCATTTTTACTACACTACCTCTTTGAAATAAAGCAAATAGCATAACTGTGTTATGCGGCTAAAAGATTACTCTTTTTATTGGTGCCCAGAAGAGGACTCGAACCTCCACACCTCGCGGCACATGGACCTGAACCATGCGCGTCTACCAATTCCGCCACCTGGGCAAATCTTTGCTTTACCAAAGAAGAAAAGATTATAGCGATACTCGTTACGCAAAGCAAGAACTATCCCTCTATGCATTCACAAATTTGTCATACGAATTAAAATGAACAAATGCTTACAGAAAACCATCCACTTACTAAAGCGCTAATCGCCCAAATTGCACCCTTACAGCAACAAAATCCCATTCGGCCTCAGTTGCTGCATTATGAGGGGGTTGATTACGTCGTCAAGTTTGCTCGCAAAGAAGCTGGACGTAGGTGGCGAGAAATTAGCAGTGCCCTTTTTGGTTCGCTGCTATTTAACGTGTGGATTAACCCCAAGCAGCTACGTTTGGGTGGTATCTCGTATGAAGCCAAACGCCTTATCGAGCTTAAGCAGCACCACATCGCTGTACCAGAGGTACTACTGCTAACACCAGACTATCTAGTTATGACCCACACAGGCCTGTCGGTACAAAGCCGTCTAAACCAAGAACCCAAAAACCCTATACTGCTACACAGTATTGTTGAATCACTCGTAGAGCTGCATACCTGTGGTCAATGGCACGGTGGCGCTCAGGTACGTAACCTGACCGTACGCGAACAACAAATCTACCGCATTGATTTCGAGGAAAACACCGGCAATGCCATGCCTTTACACTTGGCCCAAGCCTATGATGTGCTGCTTTGCTTTAACTCGCTATTGCACTACTTACACGACGACCTAAAGATGGGCAGCAGCCTACTCACACAGTACCTACTCGCCGCCCCTAACCCTTTGGTCATTCAAGCACTACAACAGGTCAATCGCCACCTACAACGGCTGCAACGCCTACTGCTACCACTGATGCCGCGCAAAATGCGCAACGGCAAAGACGTGCGTCGTACTGTGTTTTTCGCACAAATACTGCAACAAGCTCTATCTAACTAGGCCCTCCTTCCTATACACTTAGCAGATCTTATTTATACTCAAAGTGAGTTTATATGTCTGTAGCGGCTTTTCTACGTTCACGGAACATTGAGTTTTCCCTGCAACGATACGGTATCCAAACCCTCAATTACATGACACTGGGGCTGTTTAGCTCACTGGTCATTGGGTTGATTTTAAAAACCGTGGGCAACTGGATGGATTTGCCATGGCTGATAGAAGTGGGCGCCATGGCCCAATCCGGTATGGGGGCCGCTATTGGTGTAGGGATTGCCTATGGCTTACAAGCACCACCTATGGTGCTATTTGCTAGTGCCATCGTGGGTACGTTAGCCGTCAAAGTGGGTGGTGGCCCTGTAGGCTGCTTTGTCGCGGTTGCGATTAGTACCGAGCTCAGCAAACTGGTACACAAAAGCACCCCCATCGATATTATTGCCACCCCTGCCAGCGCACTCATTAGCGGTGCATTAATTGCATCCTGGGTAGCACCATGGTTGGGCGACATGATGCGCACCACGGGTGAAACCATAGAATGGGCCATTACCCTACAACCCTTCTTCATGAGCATCATTATTGCTGTAGTCATGGGCATTATTCTGACCAGCCCCATGTCTAGCGCTGCACTCGCCATTTCATTACAGTTAGGGGGACTTGCCGGCGGGGCAGCTACCATTGGCTGCTGCGCTCAAATGGTAGGTTTTGCCGCCATGAGCTACAAAGAAAACGGCACGTCTGGGCTATTAGGCATAGGCTTAGGCACCAGTATGCTGCAACTGCCTAATATAGTACGCAACCCCTTTATTCTGATTCCACCCGTGTTGGCCTCTGCGATTTTGGCCCCCATTGGGGCTTTAGTCTTTGACATGCGTAACATCCCCACCGGATCCGGCATGGGTACCAGCGGTTTAGTGGGTCAAGTGGGGACATTAGAAGCTATGGGTTACAGCAGTTCGGTATGGCTTTCTATTGCCCTGCTGCACTTCATTTTGCCAGCAACGTTGTGCTTGCTGTTTGCCTGGTTTGGCAGACGCCTAGGGTGGATTAAGGCGGGTGACCTGACTTTACATACTGACAAGTAAGCCCCCCCCCTGCGCTGGCGTCGGTATTAGTCTTCGCGACGCCAGTAGCTAGATACTTTCACTCTAGCGTTATCCAGCGAAAAGCGCTGCATGAGTAATTCACGCACAGGCGTTACTTGCGCATACTCTACAGCGCCCCACGCAAAACCCTCGCCTTGCGCAGGTACAGTTAACGTTTGCAGGGTTTGCAGCATTTTTTCTCTCGCTGCTTCGGCATCAGCCTCTACCACCCAGCGCACCTCTACAGCCGCGTCACTCACAAGCGGCAATGCGGCATCCGCATGGTTAAGTTGCACCACTACGGTGACCTGCGTACCAGCCTTGAGTTCGCGCAATCGCCGACTGATCGCTGGCAACGCTGTTTCGTCGCCCACCAGAATCTGCCAATCAAACACCGTAGGGATCAACATAGAACCGCGAGGGCCTGCCATGACGAGGCGATCACCCACCTTAGCGTGCTCGGCCCATGTAGAGGCCACCCCGGTGCCATGCAATACAAAATCAATCACCATTTCACGGCTTTGGTTGTCATAAGACAAAGGCGTGTAATCGCGCATAACCGGTTTGGCTTGCCCTTCTTCAAACACCAGCCCACGTTCCCCCACTTGTGGCACCGCAAACTCGTGGCCCGCCTGTTCAGAAAACAAGAGTTTGACGTGGTCATCAAAGCCTGGAGAGTGAAAATCTTGCAGATCATCGCCCTGCAACGTAATACGCGCCATATGCGGCGTAGGCCTAACAATAGCCTTAACCCATGCGCTACGTACTTTAATGGGATGGATCTGTTTTTCAATGTGATACGATGATTCTTGCACAGTAATCTTCCTTACAAATCGCAGCATGCACAATCTGCTTGCCACTATCTCTTTCTAGTCTTTGATCGTGACTACAAATAGTAAACTATTCTCATTCTCGATTCAAACCCATTCCCGTTTTATGGAGCATACGGCATGCTAGCGCTGGTACAACGCGTGAAATCGGCCAGCGTCACCATCGCTAATACAGAAGTTGCCCGCATTCAAGCGGGCATGATGGTATTAGTGTGTGCCGAGCCTACAGACACCCCCGAAACAGCCGACCAACTGCTGAACAAACTGCTGAAACTACGCATTTTTGATGACGAAGAAGGCAAGATGAACCTGAGCCTACAACAAACACAAGGCGGTTTGTTATTCGTCAGTCAGTTCACCTTGGCTGCCGACACCAGCAGAGGCAACAGACCTAGCTTCATGCGTGCCGCCGCACCGGAGCTTGGACGCTTTCTTTTTACCTATTTAGTAGACAAAGCCAAAACCATGCATCACACCGTTGGCGCTGGTGTATTTGGTGCCGACATGCAAGTGGCCTTAGTCAATAATGGCCCTGTCACCCTTCCCCTGCATATTCAATAGAGCAACTGAATCATGTTTACCCTACACCCCACACTGGCTGCCGACACACTGGACATTGGAGACTTGCCTTTATGCAAGGTTCTACTTATGAACGACCAGCACTACCCGTGGGTGATTCTGGTTCCCAGACAAGCCGATATTCGTGAGATTTTTGACCTAAGCAACACAGACCAACAACTGCTGTGGCAAGAGACCAATCACGTTGCACAACGCATGCACGAATACTATCAAGCTAATAAGATGAATGTGGCTACACTGGGCAACATGGTTCCTCAACTGCATATGCACGTGATTGCTCGCCATCACCACGACCCTGCATGGCCTAGCCCTGTCTGGGGTAAACAGCCAGCGCTGCCCTACCCCCTCTCAAACCATGAAAAGATACTCAGCACCTTACGTAATCTTTTGCTGAAATCCTGATTTTTTGCTGCAACGCAATAACGCATTCTGTAATTTTTTTTATATTTTCATAACTTTTTTTCTTGATTAGAGAAAAGAGCCACTTTATAAAAATTGCACAGAACCAGTGTCGTTTTAACGCTCTTCCCACAGCGTGACGGCTCGTCACAACCGCAGAAGTTTGCTACGCCCACCCAAAACCCATAAAATTCATAGATAACAGATAGTTATATATACAGCCTGCAACTTATTCACATAGCTTTTGTCTATGCTTTACGTTGTGCCTGCATTGCCGAGGGTAGTCCCTCTGTATTCCGCTAATCATTCCTGTATATACTTTATTTTCTGTACCGCAGATTCACCAAAACCGCTGTAAATTTACTAGGAAGCTTGGAGCTTTTTTCATGCATCGCTTACTGACGCGCTACACCGCCCTTTACGTCGTATTCCTGGGCACCGTCGTGTTCACTATTTTGTCTATCACCAATACGGCATGGTGGCTTATTTTGGCCCTGCCTTTTATTGGTCTATCCATCCTAGGTCTAGTCGACCTAAAACAAACGCGTCACGCCATCCGCAGGAACTATCCTGTTATTGGTAACTTGCGCTTCCTATTCGAATTCATCCGTCCGGAAATCCGCCAGTACTTTATTGAGGGTGATAACCAAGAGTCCCCCTTCTCGCGCGCCGAACGCTCGTTGGTATACCAACGCGCCAAGCAGCAAGAAGATAAACTCCCCTTTGGTACGCAACAAGAAATCTATGGCAGTGGCTACGAGTGGATCAACCACTCCATGCAACCCTGTCAGATTCCGGACAGCAACTTCCGCACACTAGTAGGCGGGCCTGATTGCACCAAACCTTACTCCATGTCGGTATTTAATATCTCTGCCATGAGTTTTGGTGCATTGTCCGCAAACGCTGTAATGGCGCTAAACAAAGGTGCCGTGATTGGTAACTTTGCACACGACACTGGTGAAGGCGGTATCAGCCGTTACCACACCATGTACGGTGGTGACTTGGTATGGAACATTGGTTCTGGCTACTTTGGCTGTAGGGACGACAAAGGTAACTTCTCTCCCGAGCGTTTTGCCGAGCGCGCTCGCCAAGACAACGTTAAAATGATTGAGATCAAGCTGTCTCAAGGCGCAAAACCTGGCCAAGGCGGTATTTTGCCTGGCGCTAAAGTTACGCCCGAGATAGCTGCTGCACGTGAAGTACCGGTATGGCAAGACTGCTTATCACCTGCCAAACACAGTGCCTTCTCTACCCCTATTGAACTATTAGAGTTTGTTGCCAAGCTGCGTGAGCTGTCTGGCGGTAAACCGGTAGGCTTTAAACTAACCATCGGCCACCCATGGGAATGGTTCTCCATTGCCAAGGCCATGCTTAAAACAGGCATCACCCCTGACTTCATCGTCGTAGACGGTGCTGAGGGTGGTACAGGTGCAGCTCCGGTAGAGTTTATTGACCACGTGGGTACACCACTGCGCGAATCTCTGCGTTTGGTACACAATACGCTCGTTGGTATTGGCCTGCGTGAGCGCATTCGTATCGGCGCATCCGGCAAGATCATCAGTGCATTTGATATGGCTCGTATCATGGCCCTAGGTGCAGACTGGTGTAACAGCGCACGTGGTTTCATGTTTGCGATTGGCTGTATTCAGGCCCTAACTTGCCACACAGGTCGCTGCCCAGTAGGCGTGACTACCCAAGATCCACGCAGACAAGAAGCACTGGTAGTGTCCGATAAATCACGCCGCGCGGCCAACTACCACAACAACACACTTAAAGCCTTGGCCGACCTGCTTAAAGCCGCTGGCCTGCATCACCCTAACGAACTGCGCCCGCACCACATTGCGAAGCGTATTCCTAACGGTGAGATTCGTGTGTTGTCTGCCATATTCCCTGATCTGGAAAAAGGCGAGCTGCTGCAAGAGAAATACCGTCAAACTATTTTCCGAGTGGGTTGGCCTATGGCACAAGCGGAGTCCTTTGAACCACTGTACAGCCTCAGTGCTGCACTGTCCGGCCTAGGTACAAAACACCGCCCTGCTAACTTAAACAGCAATGCAGAAGGCCCAACAGTAAAGCCTAGAGACGTAGACAATAGCGCTGAAACTGAACAAGCCTAAGCACCTAAAAATCCCCTTCGACTAAGTGAAGGGGATTTTTTTATATCTTTTTTCATCTTTTGTAATATTTCTTCAAAAAATGCTTGCCAAGATGAAAGTCATGGTGCTATATTAACGTTCTTGGCTCATTAGCTCAGCCGGTTAGAGCGACGGAATCATAATCCGCAGGTCCCCTGTTCGAATCAGGGATGAGCCACCAAGATAAAGAAAAACGGCCTACAGCAATGTAGGCCGTTTTTTTATGTCTGTTTAAACTTGCTAGAAACAATGAAGCCACCCCACACTCATGGGTGGCTTTTTTGTTTTCTGTAGTACAAGGCTAAGCCCATGAGCAGAACAAGCAATAAGAGTAGAATTTGCCTACGTTCTCTACCTCTACGCAGAAACGCAGAATCACCCCCACCTCAACGCCCCAGAACGCATCAAGAAAGATCGCCACATGAGCATGCCATTCAAACAAAGGTTTTGCGCAGGACTGCCGCAAACACCGCCAGAGCTAGACCTACAACTTGATGCTTTCATTACCTTCGAAAGCAAGGCCTTAGCCGAGCTTGATGCCGAGACTGCACAACTTTTGTTAGAAGAAGGCCTACCAGAAAGCGCCCCACCCTTTCTGAACTTTTCTTGTTACGCTACTGAAGATATAGCCAGCCTACGAGAATTTGGTGATATCCCTGCACCGTTCTTTCCGCTAGGGCAAACTTCCTATGGTGATTTACTAGGCATTGATACCGTCACCAAGGAAGTCATCTACTTCAATCACGACAATAACAACCAGCGCATTTTGATTAACTCTAGCCTGGCCCAGTTCCTAGAGTGCTTGTGCATCTATCAGGAACACTTGTACTCCGAAGCCACCACTTCCCCGCTGAACGCTATTGAGAAAGTCGACCCTTACGCCGCCAAACCGGGCACTATGTGGTACGCCGAAGCACTGTCTGATTAGTACTCTGACTAAAAATACACCATGCTAAAAATCGTGCTGACCTTTATTCCCTACCTTGTAGCGCTGCTTTGTGGGTTGCTTGTTATTCCTTGGGTACTAGGCATACCCGGCAACTTCACACCCAGAACACAACTAGGGTGGACTACCGGCCTCATCGCGATGGTCTCGTATTTAGTGCTGTACCAAATCGCAAAATCCACCCGTAAACTTTCTTCACCTAACAAGCCACAGCTACGCTCAAAAATGGATAAGATTTTGGTGGTTGCTGCCTGCTGTGTACTACCTATCGTGGCTGTATCTATCGCACTGTTAATGTGCGACTAAGCGTTGCAGCTCCACCTTCGTTGTAAACTCGTAGTAGCGCGGCGTTTAATAATTTCAAATAACACGACAACAAGCAACGACCCCTCATGACTACTCTACGCATACGCGAACTGCGGGAGCACAAAAAGCTCTCGCTACGCAAGCTCGCTGAATTAGCTCACGTGTCTCCCGGTTTGATTAGCCAAGTGGAGCGCGGGCTGACGCAGCCTAGCTTAGATACGTTGCGTCAAATCGCTAAAGCATTAGACACGCCTATTTTCTCGTTGCTAGGCGACAGCCTGCAACAGGTTGCGGTCGTGCGAGAAACGGAACGTATGCGGCTGCAGTCAGCTTTAGGGGTTCAGTACAGCCGTATTTCCCCCGGGCTGGGCAAGATTGAAATGCTAGAAGGTTTTCTGCCACCGGGCGGTGCTTCCGTTGGAGAGCGATGGAGCCACCCCGCCGAGGAATGCGTGGTGGTGACGCAAGGCCGTTTATTGGTGGATGTGGATACGCAAACCCATTCGCTAGAGGTGGGGGATAGCTGTTATTTTGACTCCAGCCTACCCCACGCCTACCGCAACCCCTATGATGCAGATGTGCGGTTTATTGTGGCCATTACGCCCCCTAGCTACTAAAGCTGCTTAGCGACGCCAGCCGCTATGCAGTTGTGACTGAATCATATCCAACTCTGTTTCATGACAACGCTGCAGCCGCTGCCAGCGCTCTTCACTCATATCGCTGCTACGCGTAGCCATCATCACCAACACACACGACTGCTCATCTACGGCTTGCACCCATGCACTGATACGTGGGCTGCGCTTTTCTGCACCGCCAACCCAATAACGTAGTAAGCCCTGCTCTGACAGCACCTCTACGCTAACGTGGGTTTGCCCGCCATCAAAGAGAGACGTGCCCACTACTACGCCATCTGCTACCACTTTCGTATCAAAGCACCCTAGCGACCATTGGCCTAATAGCTGCAAATCAGCCATAAAAGCCATCACCTCAGAGGCCGGTTTTTCTATACGGCGGCTAGCTTGGTGTGCCCATGTTTTTTCCATTGCTGATCCTTGCATTACCAGCCTGCCTGTAAGGTATCGCACAAGCGCAGCACATCTTGCTCCACACACACATTACCGGGCGATAAACGCAGCACGGCATCACGGTGATCACAATACAGTTCTTGCTCTCGCAACGCATCCACCAAGGCTTTAGCGCGCGCTGCGCTACTGGCTTTAAGCATGACACTACCGCCTCGCTCTGCCGCTGAAAGCGGTGTTAACACCTGCCACCCCTGCTGCTGAGCACGTTCATAAATAATGCGGGTTAGCGCTTGATTTTGCTCCCATAAGCTATGCACTCCTGTATTTAACACAAACTGCAAACCTGGCAACGACGCAATGCTCGCTAATACCGCTGGTGTGCCATGATCAAAACGACGCGCATCAGGGGCATAGCTAAATTGATCTAAGTTCCAATTAAAGGGGTTGTCTTGACTAAACCAACCTCGGAACTCGGGTTCGCACTGTTCTATTAAATCGGGTCGTACATGCAGTAAACTCGCCCCCGCCACACCACACACCCACTTCAATGACGCAGACAGGGTAAAAGCCACGTCGTCGTGCACCGTAAATGGCACCAAGCCTGCTGCTTGCGTAAGATCCAACGCCATTAAGCTGCCATGGTCACGCGCACACTGCGCCATGCGGTCTACATCCACGCGGTGCGAGGTCGTAGAGCTTACCCACGTTACTAGCGCTAGCCCCACAGAGTCATCCCACGCCTTGATGAAATCATCATCGGTCACGTAGGCGCACCCCTGACTTAGAGGCACGGTACGCAAGTTAAAACCTAAGCGTTGTGACAGCTTCTGCAGCAAGAAATGTAGGCTAGGAAAGCAATCGCCCGCCACCAGCAATGTACGCCCCTTTAGCACGTGATCCGGCAATGAGCCCAAAATGCTATACAGTCCACCGGTCACGTTTTCACTCAAAGCAATATCTTGCGGGCGGGCACCAATTAATTCAGCCCAGCCATTGATAAAGGCTTGTTTTTGACCTAATGCATAGCCCCACTGCCCATCATCCAGTGCCGACCAACTTTTAGTGAACTCATCCAACTGCGCTTGCATGGCAGCATGCTTGCCCTCAAACATGCCAATGGAGTGATAGAGAAAATAACCTGACATCGTTGTACTTCCTTAATAATCAATCAGCCAATGCACGGCCGGATGTTTCTTGCACACTTCGCAACGCGATAATGCCTACCAGTGCGGCAGCCATCACATAGAAGGCTGGCGCCATACTAGAACCTGTTTGCGTGCTTAACCATGAAGCAATAAAAGGGGCCGTTGCACCACCCAAAATAGTGGCAATATTGAAGCCCAGCGATACCCCGCTGTAGCGCACTCGTGTAGGGAACAATTCGGCATACAGCGGATACCCCACTGACTGCACAATAATGAAGGGAATAATAGAAATGGCTACAGCCATAGCCGCCATCACAAAGCTACCCCACGATGCTACCCACATGGTTAATGGCACCAGTAGCATATAACCCAGAAAACCTATGGTTAATAGCGGTTTACGCCCAAAACGATCCGACAACCCACCTGCAAACGGCATTACAAAAGCCGAAATCAGTGTGACCACAGACACCAGCCAAAACACGGCTGAAGCGTCATACTTCAAGGTACGCGTCAGGTGCGTACTTAGGTACACCACCCCCACATAGCCAGCCGCATTTTGTGCAAAACCGATAGCAATCACCTGCAGCAGGGGACGACGATGCTCACGAAAAATCACCGATATGGGTGAATGCTCTGGTTTATGCGCTTTAAGCAACTCTTGAAATCGAGGGGAGTCCTCGATACGAGAACGTGCCCATACACACAACAGAATTAACGGTATAGAGAGCAGAAAAGGAATACGCCATGCCCACTCTTGCATCGCCTCTTTACCAAAAATGGTACTCACCAAACCCGCTACACCGGTTGCCAACGACAAACCAAGGGTAGCGGCGGCAGGGTTGAACGCACCAAAGAAACCGCGTTTATTTGCTGGTGAACACTCGGCCACATAGGTCGCTGCACCGGTAATTTCACCGCCCGCAAAAAACCCCTGCAGCAATCTGCACAACAACAGCAAAGCGGGAGCCATTAACCCTAAGGTGGCATACGTAGGCAACAGCCCCATCAATGCACTGGCTATACCTATACCGATGATCGTGACCATTAAGGCAGCAGTACGGCCATGCCGGTCTCCAAACCAGCCGAAGAAAATACCACCCAAGGGCCTAGCCAAAAAAGCACCGCCAAAAATGGCTAAGGTAGACAGCAAGGCGGCGTTTTCATTTTCGCCCACAAAAAACAGCATGCTTAGCGTCACCGCCAATACACCGTAAAGTTGGAAATCGTAGTATTCAATCATCGTGCCCAAGCCTGCGGCACTGGCCGCCCGCCAGGGCGACACCTCTGACTGCACAGAGGCTGTGTGTGGGTTCTGCATGTCTCGTCCGTCCTGTCGCGCTTTTGCGCTTTATTGTTTAGTGTGACTAAACAAAGTATACGGAGGAATGCTTTAGCCCTCAACTACGCATTTACACTAGTATGTGGCGTTAGTTCACATCTGAGCAACCCACACTATATCCCTAGAAAAAAGCCCGAGACTGTTTACTTACAAACAGAACCCGGGCCCTGCTAACGTCGTAAACGCTATGCAAGCAATGCTAGCGACACGCCTTACTTAGCATCCAACTGCTCCAACACCGTTAACGCCATCGCTTTCACCCCCGTACGAATAGTAGGCTCAGGCACGGGTGCAAAAAATGGGGAATGCTGCGTTGGCACCGGCTTCCCCTCGGGAAGACGTGATGCGTCGACTAACTTAGGATCCAGTGAGCCCAGAAAGAAAAACAAGCTTGGGATTCCTGCTTTACCGTACAACGCAAAATCCTCAGAAGGTGGAGCCATAGGCATACGGACTACCGCGTTTTCAGAAAACGCCTGCTGCAGAACTTGCTCGGCACCATCTACTAACGCTTTATCGTTAATAGTAGGTGGCACCTCGTTTCCAAACTTCACTTCTGGTTCTGCCGCACCCGCTATTTGTGCCACCCCTTTGGCAGTGCGCACAATACCCTCATGAATGACATCACGAGTTTGATCATTCGTGAACCTCACACTGGCCATCAGTGTTGCTTGGTTGGGGATCACATTACCCGCTTGCCCGCTATGTATTGCCCCTACGGTGAAAACGCCAAACTCGGCTGGATTCTTAGCACGGCTAATCACACTTTGAACGGTAGTCACAAACTGCGCCGCTTGCACAATGGGATCAATGCCAGTGTGCGGCATGGCACCGTGCGCGCCCACACCATGAAAGACAATTTCAACTTGCGTGCTACCTGTGAGCACCGGGCCTTCGGTTAGACCAATTAAGCCAGCTGAGTCATTCCAGGTATGTAAAGCAAGTGCGACATCAGGCTTAGAAAAACGCGTAAAAAGACCATCATCAATCATGGCCTGAGCACCACCTAACAACTCTTCTGCAGGCTGCGCAATAAACATTAACGTACCCTGCCAGTCATTCTTCAAGCTGACCAACGCCTCGGCGGTACCTAGCCACGTTGCCATATGAATATCGTGCCCGCACGCATGCATCACAGCGGTGTCTGCTCCTTTAAAGGTAGACATTGCCTGACTGGCATACGCTAAGCCCGTATCCTCTTTAATGGGTAAAGCATCAAGCTCTGTACGCACCATCACCGTTGGGCCATCCCCATTACGCAAAATAGCCACTACGCCCGTGCCACCCACCCCTTCGGTGACCTCGAAACCTAAAGCACGCATCCGTTCAGCCAACACCTTTGCGGTACGGGTTTCTTGAAAACCCAGCTCTGGATGTTGATGCAAGTCTTTATAAATCGCATCCCATTGGGGATAGCTTTTGGAAATCACCTGATCTATCTGTGGACTGAAACGAGTAACAGGCTCATTGGCATAAACATAGCCAGCACTCATTGCCACCCAAGCACCGCACAACATACTTAGCGCAGAACGACCAATTTTTAATGGACGCATATGTGTCTCCTTATCCTTGTTGTAGTGATTCAAATACTTGAACAGTTGTTTGCGTGGGTCACACCCCTTGAAAACTATGCCACCCTCCTTTCAACACCGTCAACACGTTCCGCTTAGCGGAACAGCCAAGCACATACCCGCCATCGCCATTTGCGATAGCACGTTGACCGAATGGTGCTTTACCCTTGAGCCCTACCCTCGCAGAATAGAACCATAACTATTCATCCAGTCGAGGACACAACATGAAAACCTACCGTATCGGACAAGTCGTTCCTAGCTCTAACACCACCATGGAAACTGAAATTCCAGCGATGCTGCAAGCCCGCTATGCTGAGTTTCCAGATGAGCGCTTTACCTTCCACTCATCGCGTATGCGCATGATGAAAGTAACGCCCGAAGAACTCAAAGCCATGGACATTGCCAGCGACCGCTGCGTGTTAGAACTTAGCGATGCCCGCATGGATGTGATGGCCTACGCATGCTTGGTCGCCATCATGGCTCAAGGCGATGGTTACCACCGCGTATCACAAGAACGTCTGCAAAAGGTCGTAACTGACAACGGCGTGGATATTCCTGTACTAAGCTCTGCTGGTGCCTTGGTTGAAACACTGAAAGAGTTCAATTTCAACAAAGTTTCTATTATCACGCCTTACATGAAACCACTGACTCAGCGCGTAGCCGATTACATCCGCGCTGAAGGGGTTGAAGTGCTGGATACCATCAGCCTAGAAGTAGCCGATAACCTAGAAGTGGGTTTACTGAACCCAGAAAACCTGCTGGAGCACGTTAAGCGCTTGGATTACAAGGACGCTGATGCTGTAGTGCTGTCTGCTTGCGTACAAATGCCATCGCTAGCCGCCATTCAGCGCGCACAAGACATGATTGGCAAACCTGTGCTGTCAGCCGCTGTATGTACGGTTTACCAAATGCTGAAAACGCTGGGCTTAGAGACTCGCGTACCTAACGCAGGCCGCATTTTGTCCGGCGTTAAACCGTAATTTCCAATACTGAATACAGCGAAAAAACGCTATGATGTCATGCATGAAACTGGATCTGCTGACATTAAAGCTATTCGTTCGTGTATTAGAAGAAGGGACCATCAGTAAGGCGGCTGAACTTGAGCACATTGCTAGTGCAGCCGTTAGTCGCCGCCTTGCTGACCTAGAGCATCACCTAGACACCCCCCTGCTTTATCGCACCAACAAAGGTATTAGCCCCACCCCCGCCGGGGTAGAGCTGTTATACCGTGCGCGTGCATTATTAAATAATGCGTATGACCTAGAAACGCGTCTACACGCCTACGCCAAAGGCCAACACGGCCAAGTACACATCATGGCGAACACCTCGGCGGTGACGCAGTTTTTGCCTTCTGTGTTGGGGCAGTTTGCTCAGCAGTTTCCGCAGGTGCAATTGCAGCTGGAAGAAAAAAGCAGCTTAGATATCATCAATGCACTGTCTGAGGGCAAAACCGAAATAGGCATCTTCACACGCCTACCTTTTCAAGCCAGCATTGAAACCTTCACCTTTAGGCACGATGAGCTCGTAGCTCTGGTACCTCAATCTCACCCGTTAGCCCAGTACACCGAAATAGACTTCATCCAAACACTGGATTACGCGCACATTTCGCTGTTTGCGGGCACGCATATTCATTATCAAATCAGCAAAATCGCGATGGAGCACAACCGTGCGTTATCCATTCAAACCGAAGTCTCTGGCTACGATGCGATGTGCTTGCTGATTAATGCTGGCATAGGCATTGGGATTTTGCCGCGTGAAAGCACGCAGATTTACCATATCCCCAATACCCGCACCATTGCTCTGCGCGATGCATGGCGTTCACGCGAACTACTGGTAGGGGTACGCAAACAAAGCGAACTTTCACCCAGCGCGGCTAGTCTGTTGGCCTTACTCTTGGCCGAAGCACCTAAGTAACACGCATCCGCTAGTGGCTACGTTTAACGCGGCCGGTATAGACCAAAAAGCGTATCGTCGGTAATTTCGTAATAGTCTTTGGGGCCACCACCACGCAACACCGGGTGCGCCGAAGCACAGTGGTACACCCCATCACGTATATGCTCGGTAGCAATGCGCACAGCTACTACTTCACCGAACACCATCCATGCACCCGCCCCCTTGCCATCGCTGCCGGTAAGCTCAAAATGCTGCGACACTCGGCACTCTAACGACACCGGACTTTCTGCCACATAGGGCGCAGCCACTTTGTCGCCCATACGTGGCGTCAAGCCCGTGAACGCAAACTCATCCACGGGCTGCTCTATGCTGCTTAGGTTCACTTGTTCGGCCAACGCTCGGGTTGCCAGATTCCAGGTAAACACGCCTGTGCTGATCGCATTACGTGCGCTGTCTTTGTAGCCCACGCTGGAAAACCCAATAATGGGTGGCCGGTAGTTAAACATCGTACAGAAGCTATAAGGCGCTAAATTCAGCACCCCATCGGTAGACTGCGTACCAATCCAACCAATCACCCGTGGCCCTACTATAGCGCTCATAGGATCGTGTTTTAGCCCATGCCCTTGGCTAGGCTCATAAAAATGCGTAGTCGTTTGCACCTAACTTATGCCCTTTAGATAACGTTGCGCCCATCTTAGCTACTCAGCATAGTAGCAAGATGCACAGCGGTTGCGCACCTTGCACCAAAGGCACTGCGATCCCTACCGGTTTACAAATGCCCCGGCTGTTGACGGATCTGCTGCACTTTTTCAGTGATGTTTTGCCATGGCTGCTTATCTGGCGCATATTGTTTGCGCAGATACTGCAGCAAGTCTGTGACTTGCTGATCATTCAAGCTATGTTTAAACGCTGGCATATTACCCAGCGCTGGCGAAGAGGGTCTAGTAATGCCATGCAAAATCACCTGAATCACGTTATCAGGCGAATCGCTATGTAAGGAGGTACTCAAGGCTAACGATGGCCTAGCCCCAAACAACGCAGGCCCAGACTGACTGTCATGGCACACCATACACGCCCCCTCGTAAATGCTTCTACCCGGCATTAGCCACACATCAGTAGGCGGCATTTGCGCTTGCTGCTCTAACTGCTGAACCTGTGTGGCCACCACTGCTTGCTGAGACTCAGCCGACGCAGTTTCAGTACGTCCTGACAAATTCAACAAGTAGTGCGACATTGCCCTAACATCGTATTCAGGAAGTTCAGCCAAGCCTTCAATAATAGGCCCCATCGGCCCTGCCGCCACACCATGCTCAACAGATTGCCCTGTACGTAGATAGCTAAACAAGGCGTCCTCCGTCCACGGTACCTTGGCATTGGCCAATGCATTTAAGGCGGGGGCCTCCCAGCCATCCACCTCACCACCTGCCAAGAAGTAGCTACCTTTTTTCTCGCCACCCAAGCTATTTCGCGGTGAATGACAGGCCATGCAATGCCCACTGCTATTTACCAAGTAGGCACCACGATTCCACAGCTCCGTTTGCCCCTCGTCATACTGATACGCCTGCCTATCCGTATGAAATAACGCATTCCACCCCGCTAAAGCTGGCCTAACGTTAAAAGGAAAACTCAACTCGTGCTGTTTGTTGGGGGCGTGCACGGGTTCTTGCGTCATTAAATACGCATACAACGACTGCAAGTCTTCATCGCTAAGCTTGGCATACGAGGTATACGGAAATGCCGGGTACAGATGCGAACCATCGCGGTGAATACCATCGCGCATGGCACGCTCAAAAGCCTTATACGACCACGCACCTATGCCTGTTTCAGGGTCGGGGGTGATATTAGTGGTGAAGATTTTCCCAAAGGGTGTATCTAGGGCTAAACCGCCTGTATTTGTGGGTTGTCCATCTGCGGTATGGCACACCATACAATCGCCCGCCAACGCGACTAAGCGCCCTCGCTCGATGGCTATATCCGAAAAAATAGACGTATCAATTCTAGGTACAGGGGGAATGGCTGGTCGCCACGGCGATGCCACCACCAACAAGCCTGCTGCCGCACTGGCTGCACCCGCCAACCAACCCAACCATCTCTTAGAGGCCGTAGATTTAGCGGCTGCCTTGTTTTCTAATGCCCAACGCTGCGTTGCAAGTGACAAATCTAAGGGGGCATGGTGCAACCTAATCTGCGTTGCATCTTTAACAGCGTTCGCAATAGCCGCAGCAGCTGGCAGTTCTGCTGTTGCACTCCACGCCAAGGCTTGGCCCACCACCGCACTTTGGTTGACTACCTGTATTTCAGTAGCGGGGGGTTCTACCGCTTCCCGCTGCATGGCTGTGGATGACTGGGACACAGGAGGTGTCGCATGCCCCAACAATCGCTGCGTCCACTGCGAAATACGATGCTTAATCTGCACCTGCTGCGATTGATCCTGTGGCACATGCTGATCACTATCAAACGCCACCGTCACTTTTTGCAGGTGTAACTGCTGTGATTGTGCATCTACAGCCAGCTCTACTGCCCACGCCGACCACACCGCTTGCGCTGGTTTTTGCTCGTAATCATAGGCTTTCACATAAGCAAAACCGTAACCGTGGTTTTGTTTCTTAGGCGTACAAGGCAAACCCTCTGCATCCACCCATCCCGCCTGCTCAGCAGCCCGTTGTATGAGACGTCGCCCACGTTCATCGCCTACTTGCGATAAACGTTCTTGTATGGGATCGCTACCACTCGCACGCAGACTTTCATCAAATTCCGACTCGGCGGCAAAGGTTAGTGCTGCCGCATAATTACGCTGCGCACCCACAGGAACCAACCATTGCGCATCATCATGATTACCCGCGCCTACATAGTCTGTTGCTACTTGCACGCCGTACTCGCGTGAACCATGCCAACCTAATAATCTGGCTGCCACCGAACACCCTAAGCCTGGCACCACATTGCTATGCCAATCACCCGCTTGCTGATCACGCAAGACCAATGTAATGGTTTGCAAACCGGTTTCAGCGCGCACCAATACGGGCTGTGTTACTTGCAAGGCTAACAATGCCGCTTGCACCGCTTCGTCGTAAGCTTCAGTTAATGCTTCTACGCATTGATAGAGATGTATGCGCTCAGTCGGTAACGCCGTTAATGCCGCCAGCTCATCTCGTAATTGATGAGGAAAAGCAGTGCTTACCCAAACACGTAATTGCTCTTGCTCATACTGTGCGACAGACCATGCCAAGCTGTTATCAACCGAGGCATCCCAACTGTAATCAGAAGCAGAGGCAGCGTCTGCCCCCGTAGCGCTAGCGCCCACCCACTCTACCTGCACCAACGCCCTAGCTTGCTTGGCTGCACTTTCTTGGGATGCCAATACCGCCACGAAATTATTCTGGGCTACACACTTCACCACACCCGGCACACGCTCAGCCGCGGACCAATCTATAGTGCTATAGAAATTTCCTTGCCCTGCTGTGATAGGTTGCTGCAATAGCGAAAGCGGAGGATACACCACCGCTCCATACAACGCGTATTGTAATGAGGGCAAAACCACCATTTCTGGCTCTGTGGTTAACGCAGAGTCACCATGCTGTACTACTGAATATATTGCCTGCATCCTACACCGCCAGAGCTGCTGCACGCGCCGCTGCTAAAATTTCCATATGCGTGCCACAACGACAAAGGTTGTGACGCAGCTCGTTGCGTATTTCTTCTTCTGTAGGGTGCGCATTACGAAGCAATAACGCTTGCACCGTCATGATCATGCCATTCATGCAGTACCCACACTGTGCGGCCTGATGATCAATAAACGCTTGTTGAACCTTGTTAGGTTCACCATCGCTCGCCAAGCCCTCAAGCGTGGTAATGGCATAGTTTTTAACCGCCGCGCATGTCACCACACATGAACGTGCTGCCACACCATCCACCAGCACGGTACAAGCACCACACTCTCCTAAACCACAGCCAAATTTTGGACTTTTAAAACCAAGATCATTACGCAATACGTATAGCAACGGTGTGTCAGGGCTGACCTGTACTTCCCGCTCTTGATCGTTCACCCTTAATCGCATTAAAACCGGACTAGACATTTGCACACCAAAAAAAGTCTATACGCTCTAAAAAAACAATAAACTATAAAATTACTTAAAATATAAACAATCTAAGAGTGGATGGATACTCAATATAGATAAGGGTTTATACTTAAAATAATTTTTATGAACGCCATAACCCAAAGTTTTCCCTATAATCAATATCAAGCGTATACGCTCTAATAACCAGAAATGAGCACCGTTTCACTTGTAGGATCACCCATGCTTGAGCACTCCCCTCGGCTTCTGCAGCAACATCTACTTAACAACAACGATTGTTTGTTGATTTTGCGCGCCCCCAGTTTGCCGCCACAACCCGTAGCTGGCCAACCTGGAGTGGTCTCAACTTACCTGCAAGGTCACGACGATATTTTTGTCGCCATCACCACCGAGCATGTTTATGCCTTTAACGGTCATGTGGATCTGGGTACCGGCATACAAACAGCCTTAGGCCAAATTGTGGCCGATGAGCTAGACATACAAACAACTCAATTACGTATGGTGCTAGGCCACACCGAAGCCTCGCCCAACCAAGGCCCTACCATTGCTAGTGCCTCTATACAGATTTCTGCTATTCCCTTACGTAAAGCCGCAGCACAAGCTAAACAATTACTGCTACAACACCAAGCCTCTGTCTGGCAGGTAGATGTACAGCAACTACAGGTTAAAAACGGCCAGATACTAGGCCCAAATGGGTTAGTAACGTCTTACCACGAAGCGGTTAAAGGTGCATCACTACGCGCTTATTTGGACATGGATACCACCACCAAACCGCGTGAGCTGCTTACTATAGTCGGCACCTCGTCACCACGCGTGGATATCCCCAAAAAAGCAGTGGGTCAGTTTACCTATGTGCATGATGTAGAAGTCCCTCATATGTGGCACGCACGGGTAATACGCCCTCCCTATGCTGGTCGCGATAGCGGTGACTTTATTGGTCATAGCTTAGTGGCAGTAGACCCCGCTTCGGTTCAACACCTTAGCCCTACCATACAGGTCGTTGTTGAAGGCGACTTTGTGGCAGTGGTAGCAGAACGAGAAGAGCACGCTATTCAAGCTGCCCGCATGATAAAGGTGAACTGGCGTGATATTCCTGCCCTGCCTTCACTAGAGAACTTAGGCAATGCACTGAAAGCGAATCCACAAACAGCTCGCCTGTTAAAAGACACCACCCACGAACATACCGAACCCGCCCCTACCGGCAGCATCACGCTTAGCAACGAATACGTGTGGCCGTTTCAACTGCACGCCTCTATTGGCCCGTCGTGCGCCGTGGCCGAATTTACCCCGCAACTATCGCGCATTTGGTCTGGTACACAAAACCCGCACATGCTGCGCACACAACTGGCAGAACTATTTGAGTTAGAAGAAGGCAGCATAGAGATCATTCGGCACGAAGCTTCGGGCTGTTATGGTCGAAATTGTGCGGATGACGTGTGCGCAGATGCCTTGCTGATTTCCAAACTCATCAACAAACCTGTACGCGTACAACTTAGCCGCGAACAAGAACACGCCTGGGAACCAAAGGGTGCAGCACAACTGATGCTCAATACAGCGTCCGTGAGCCCTGACGGCGAGCTACTGCATTATGACTTCGCCACACACTACCCTTCTAATGACTCGCCCTTGCTCGCCGCGTTACTGATTGGACGAGTCGCCGCGAACCCACGCACCTTGCAAATGGGGGATCGCACCGCCGTCCCGCCGTACCAATACCCTAGCCAACGTATTGTGTGCAATGACATGCCACCTATTGTGCGGGCCTCGTGGCTGCGCGGCGTGTCTGCTCTGCCTAACAGCTTTGCGCATGATTGCATGGTGGATGAATTAGCGAGCGCCGTGGGCCACGATCAAGTCGCCTTTAGGCTGAAGCATTTGCATAACGACCCCCGCGCCCAAGAACTACTGGCCAGCATTGCTGAAAAGGCCCAATGGGTGCCGTTTGCACAAGGCTCACGCGGGCACGCCGATAACGAAGGCTGGATGCACGGTCGTGGCGTAGCATACGCCCGCTATATACACAGTAAGTTTCCAGGTTTTGGTGCTGCGTGGTCGGCATGGATACTAGACCTTAAGGTGCATGCAGCCAGCGGGAAAATTGTGATTAAACACATTGTGGTTGGGCAAGACACCGGGCAAATGGTGAACCCCGCCGGTGTACAGCATCAATTGCACGGCAACATTATCCAATCGCTTAGCCGCAGCCTATTTGAATCAGTACGCTTTGATGAAAAAGGCACCACCACTTTGGAATGGGGCTCGTACCCCATTTTGAAATTTACTGATTTGCCACCCATAGACATTGTTCTGATGGATAGGCAAGACGAAGACCCTTTAGGGGCTGGCGAGTCAGGCTCACTGCCATGCGCACCCGCCATAGCGAACGCACTTTTTGACGCCACCAATATCCGTTTTTACGAGACGCCTTTCACGGCACAACACGTCAGCCAGCGCCTGCAGTCATCACTTATAAATTCTAGAGGAGCAATTACACAATGAGCACCTATCTCTATGGCGGCAATGTGCATGCCAACGGCATACGCCAACACTACTTACGCTATGGCAATCCCAACGATGCCGCACAACAGCAACGCGAAGCCATCATCATTATTCCGGGCATTACCAGCCCAGCCGTAACGTGGGGCTTTGTCGCCGAACGTTTTGGCCAGTACTTTGATACGTACGTGCTAGACGTACGTGGTCGTGGTCTAAGTTCTGCCGAAGATGGCCTAGACTACGGCCTAACGGCCCAAGCCGAAGATGTGATCGCTTTTGCCAAAGCGCTGGGCCTGGAAAAATACAGTTTAGTAGGACACTCTATGGGTGGGCGCATTGGCGCGCGCGCTGCTGCGCTCCACCCCGATGCGGTCACACGCTTGGTCATGGTTGACCCACCCGTATCCGGCCCAGACCGTCGCCCTTACCCAGCTAAACTGCCATGGTATGTGGATTCCATGGCTATGGCTCGCAAAGGCTGCAACGCCGATGACATGCGCGCTTTCTGCCCCACGTGGACAGAGGAGCAATTGCAATTGCGCGCCCAATGGCTACACACCTGCAACGAAAGTGCCATCATCCAAAGTTTTAACGACTTCCAAAACGATGACGTGCACACAAACTTTGCCACCCTCACGCTGCCCACCATGTTGATGATTGCGGAGCGTGGCGATGTAGTGCGCCCCGAGGACGCCGAAGAAATTCAAGGCTTGATCAAAAACCTGACGATTAGCCACGTTGCTAATGCGGGCCACATGATCCCTTGGGACAACGAGGAAGGCTTTTACCAAGCCTTTGGTGACTTCTTGGGTACAGCCCTTAACCCTTAAAAGAGACTCAACATGGCCGTAAGTGATTACCAACTGATTAATGCCTGGCTAGAAGTCTTAACGCTATCCAAGCTAGAGAAAAACCAAGTCGTTACGATCTTGACCAGTAACTCTACCAACGAACAAACCATGCGTTGCGCCACCATTGCAGCACAGTTGAAAGGCGCTATTGTGAACCGCCTTGATCTGCCGCCGGTCAATGCAGAAAAAGCCCTCAGCCGAGACTCGTTATCGTACTTGGGTACCACCCCCATTACCAACAACCCTGCTGCCATCGCCAACCTTAAAGCCAGCGACTTGGTGCTGGATTTGATGACGCTGCTGTTCTCCCCCGAGCAGAGTGAGATTCTAGAAACTGGCACAAAGATTTTGCTGGCCGTTGAGCCGCCTGAAATTTTGGTACGTACCGTGCCTAGCGCCCAAGACCGCACTCGTGTGCTGAAAGCAGCCAAGTTGATTGAGCATGCTAAATCTATGCGCGTGACCTCGCCTGGCGGCACCAACCTGTACTGCCCTATTGGTGACTTCCCCGCCATTAGTGAATACGGTTTTGTGGATGAACCTGGGCGCTGGGACCACTGGCCTAGCGGCTTCGTGCTGACATGGCCCAACGAAGGCGGTGCATCGGGCACGATCGTGATCGATAAAGGCGACATTTTGCTGCCACAGAAAAAGTACGCCTCTGAAGCTATTACGCTAACCGTAGAAAATGGCTATGCCACCAAAATCGAAGGCGGCATTGATGCCGAGCTGTTAAATGAATACATGCTCAGCTTCAACGACCCCGAAGGCTTTGCTATTTCGCACATAGGCTGGGGACTACAACCGCGCGCCCATTGGTCTACGCTAGAACTTTACGACAAAGAACAAACCATAGGCATGGATGCCCGCGCCTTTGAAGGCAACTTTTTATTCTCACTAGGCCCCAATAACGAAGCTGGCGGTGATCGCACCACCGCGTGCCACATTGATATACCTTTGCGTCGCTGCGATGTTTACCTAGACGATCTTTGCGTAGTCAAAGCAGGCAAAGTACAAGACGGAGAATCCCATGAGCAGTAATGATGTCTACGCCAAGCAAGGCTTTGGTGCCACGCTAGAGCCAGTAGCTCCTTTTGGTTTGTTGATTATCGACTTAGTAAACGGCTTTGCTGACCCCGAGGTTTTTGGTGGCGGGAACATCCCCCAAGCCATAGAGAAAACCCAAGAACTATTGGCTATTGCCCGCGAAAAAAACTGGCCGGTCGCCCACACACGTATCGTGTTTGCTGATGATCAATCTGACAATAATATTTTCAGCATCAAAGTACCCAGCATGCTGACCTTATTAGAAGACGCCGAGATCAGCCACATCGTGCCCGAGCTTACGCCCGTGGCTGGTGAGCTGGTGGTACGTAAAACAGTACCTTCCGCTTTCTTTGGTACTTCTTTGGCTGCATGGTTAACCCAACGTGGCGTGCAAACTCTGGTAGTTGCTGGTGCCGTTACCAGCGGTTGTGTACGCGCTTCAGTGGTAGATGCTATGCAGTTAGGTTTTAGACCCTTGGTGGTGTCAGACTGCGTAGGCGACCGCGCCATTGACCCACACAACGCCAACCTGTTCGATATGAAACAGAAATACGCCTACGTGGCCACATTGGAAGAAACCAAAGCCTTGCTGGGTTAAGCCCCTTCCTCAGTTCGATGCACAAGAAGCCCAGAGCAAACACTCTGGGCTTCTTTTTTTAATGCAACAACACACGCCCTAATGCCATGATCCATATCCTCTAAAATCCTTATACACTGTGCTCCCCTACACAACGAGATATGCAATGAAAGACAACACGCGTGGCACCATAGAGATGACTGCGGCAATGGTGATTTCCGGTACCATAGGCTGGTTCGTCGTACTATCGGGGCGCCCTGTAACCGAAGTCGTATTCTGGCGCTGCTTATTTGCCATCGCCATACTACTGCCAGTGTGTACGGCCATGGGGCTACTGCGACGCAAACACGCCACCAACAAACAACTACTACTTGCCGCACTGGGTGGCGTCGCTATTGTTATCAACTGGCTCTTACTGTTCGCCGCCTACTCTCGCTCGTCTATTTCCATTGCCACAGCGGTCTACAACACACAGCCATTCATGTTGGTAGGGCTAGGCGCTCTACTCCTACGAGAAGAGCTCACACGTTCTAAAGTAGGTTGGCTGCTGCTTTCCTTTGCTGGGGTACTGCTGATTGTTTTGGCTAAACCTGATACCTCTACTAGTGGTAGCAGTTACCTGATTGGGATTTTGATGTCACTGGGCGCAGCATTTTGTTATGCCGTGGCGGCGCTCATCACCAAAAAACTCAAAGGTATGCCACCGCACCTCATCGCCTTAGTGCAAGTGCTGGTAGGAACACTACTGCTGCTACCCGTTGTAGTAGGCAATCAAGACACTATTGCCCCTGCCAGTTGGACCTTCCTTATTACATTAGGCGTCGTACATACTGGGGTAATGTATATCTTGTTATATAGCGCTATACAACGCTTACCCACCTCGCTGACAGGTGCCCTTTCTTTCATTTATCCGGTAGTCGCCTTTCTAGTTGATGCATTGGCCTTTGGGCATCGCTTACACCCTCTGCAGATTCTTGGTATTACAGCTATCTTACTTGCCGCTGCAGCGATGGTCTTGGGATGGAAGTGGCCTCAGATAGCAGCACGCAGGCCGTAATACTCTGATATCTCATGCACCAAAAAAAGCCCAGAGTAGCTACTCTGGGCTTTTTAACTGCGTAACACGGCTTTATTAACGGTTCACCACTTTTGCGGGGAAGGCTAGTGCTAACAAGCCACTGCCCACCAAACACACCGAGAAGAACCACAATGCTGCATGACTGGTACCGGTTAAGTCAGTCGCCACACCAATTAAGGAGTTACTGACCAAACCAGCAATGTTTGCCAACGAACATGCCAATGCAAACCCCGTTGCTGCTGCTGTACCTTTAAGGAAGGTTGCAGGCACACTAAAGAACACCGGCACCGCCCCCAGTAGCACACCCGATGCAATGGTAAACATCAGCACCGTCAACACTAAGTTATCAGCTACAAAGGTACTGGTTGCCAAGGCTACCGCCCCAACCAACAACGGAATACACAAGTGCCAGCGACGCTCACGATGACGGTCTGAACTTGCACCAATCGCCAGCATACCAATTACCCCAGCAATACTAGGAATGGCAGACAACAAACCAATATGGAAAGTGTCCACAACGCCGGTATTACGAATGAACGTGGGCATCCAGAAGCCAATTGCGTAAGCACCTAACAAAATAGAGAAGTCTATAGCACCTAGCATCCAAATTTTGATGTTAAAGAAACCATCTTTAAAACTGGTTTTAATGCCTTTACCTTCTTTATCGTCATTTTCCAGGTCTTGGCGTAGCAGCTCTTTCTCTTCTGCGCTTAACCATTTTGCTTTGTCGTAATTATTAGGCAGCGCCCAAAATGTCAGAATACCCAACAAAATGCTAGGCACCGCTTCAATCATGAACAGCCACTGCCAACCACGGAAGTTATACAGCCCGTCAAAATGGCTCATGATCCAACCTGAAATTGGGCCACCAATCACGCTAGATAAGGGCAAACCTATCATGAATAGCGCGATAATTTTGCCGCGTCGGTAAGTAGGAAACCATGTTGTGAGGTAGTACAACACACCAGGCAAAAAGCCTGCCTCTGCTGCCCCCAACAAAAATCGAATGGTATAGAACTGTGCTGGTGTACTCACCAACATCGTCATACCCGACAGAATCCCCCACGAGATCATAATGCGGGCAATCCACACTCGTGCCCCCACCTTTTCTAGGGCTAAGTTGCTAGGCACCTCAAAGAGGATATACCCAACAAAAAACAGCCCCGCACCCAAGCCGTAAACGGTTTCACTAAATTGCAGGTCTTCCAACATCTGCAACTTGGCAAAACCCACGTTGATCCTATCCAGATAAGCAGCTAAATAACAAAAACATAAAAATGGAATGAGCTTCCACGTTATTTTTTTATAAAGATCATTGTTTTTGTTATCGATGGTTTTCGTAAAAACCGTAGCAGTTTCTGTGTGCATTATTTGTCCCCTAATGCTGCTAAATCATGAACGCATTCCCTGTTGGGAATGCGTATGTTTTTTTATTAAGCTTGTAAATCTGCCACTTTCAGTGGGTCGGCATACACGTCGTAGCCATACACCCAAGCTGGATCCTCCTGCTGCAGCAAGAATGTATTGCCGTTAGAAACCGCCTGTACTTTGGTGGCGCGTTCTTTACGAGTGCCCTCGTATAACGAGAATGCTGTGGCGTAATCTTCTACACCCGTTTCCTCTAAGCATCGTGCCAAAATAGCGGCGTCTTCAATTGCCATACATGCACCTTGCGCCATGTGTGGGCGCATAGGGTGACACGCATCGCCTAACATCACCAAACGACCACGACTCCACAACGGCAAGGGGTTACGGTTCAACAAAGGCCATTTGGTAATATTTTCTGTGGAACGAATCAGGTTTTGCACCGTAGAGTGGTAACCATCAAACGCCTGCAGCATTTCTTCTTGGCTGCTGTCCACAAACGGCCCTTTGAAGTCCCATGCTTCGTGCGGAACACCGGTTACGAAGTAGTACTCATCACGCTTACCGGTGGTGTAGTACACCATCATGTGGCTATCTGGACGCCACCACTTCACACAAGGCTCAAACTCGTCGGCAAACTTGCGTAAGCTTTCACCACGGATCAACGCACGGTGCGCCACCCAGCCACTGTAGGTAGGTACTTCCACCCCCAACAAGGTTTCGCGCACTTTGGAGTGAATACCATCGGCACCAATCACCAGATCGGCGTGCACTTCGGTACCATCTTTAAACATCAAGCGCACATAGCCATCTTCTTCGTGCAACGACTCTAACCGCTTACCGTAATGCACCGAGCCTGGTTTCAAGCTATTGATCTGCAACTCGTGCATATCACCACGGTGGATAGTGATATAGGATGCGCCGTATTCTTTCTTAGCAAACTCACCTAGTGGGATACGTGCCAAATAGTCGCCACTTACGCCATCACGGCTAAACCAGAAATCAGGGTGTGAACCCATCTCTTCCAGTTGCTTCTCTAAGCCGATTTTTCTGAAAATTCGCATGGCATTGGGACCAATATGGATGCCAGCGCCCAAACGCGAAAATGTATCAGCTTGCTCAAAAAGCTCCACATCCAAACCCGCCTTTTGCAACAACGCCGCAGCGGCGGCTCCGCCAATCCCTGCGCCCACAATTGCTATGCCAACTTTTTTAACCATTTGATATGTACTCCAATAACTGTCTATGCTTCAAACATCCACATTTAAAGTGTACACACTATTTATATTGATTAAAATCAAATGATATTAGGGGTTTTCTCTAATAAAACCATACTCTTTGTAGTGCACACACTTTTTATGAGTTGTGTTAGCACGCCCTCAAGCAACGCGCTATACTTAGCTTCTGTCTCACTCAAACACATAAAAACATGCAGATGGCGGAAGAAAATCAGACTATAGATAGCAGTTCGGACTATGACGTTACTGAGCAAATCGGCCACTTGTTACGCCGTGCCACTCAACGGCACACTGCCATTTTTCAGAACAATATTGGCGACCCTCAGTTAACGGCCATACAGTTCGTCACGCTTTGCGCGCTATACGATAGGGGACCAAGCTCACAGATAGAGCTGGTAGAAGCCACCGCTGTAGACCAAGCCACCATTCGTGGCATTATTACTAGACTGAAAGCACGTGGGCTGGTGCAGCTCTCCACTAGCGAAGACGACAAGCGCAAAGTCATTATTAGCTTAAGCGCCGATGGCTTGGCACAGATTCAGTCCATCATTCCCAAAGCACAGCGAATTAGCCAACTGACCGTTGAACGGCTAAACCCTGCCGAGCAAGTTGCTATCATTTATTTGCTGAAAAAAATGAGTGACGACAGCAGCGATGAGCCTAGCTAAAGCGCACTACTGGCCATAAATAATTTCCACACCTTTGTTTCTTATCAACGATTAGAAACACCTTACCCCGCCCACGTGTTTCCTCAAGGCTGCGGATCACACTATACTTACGCCATAGTCTGATAATTCATCGTTTTGGAGCGTATATGCAAGGCCACCCGGAAATCATCGCATGTTTGAATGAGCTGCTGCGTGGCGAGCTGGCGGCTCGCGATCAGTATTTTGTGCACTCACGTCAATACGAGGATCAGGGTTACCTGAAACTCTACGAGCGCATCAATCATGAAATGGAAGAAGAGACACAGCATGCTGACGCTATCTTGCGCCGCATTCTGTTCTTAGGTGGTAAGGCCGATATGCGCCCCCACGAATTCACACCAGGCGACACTGTAGAACAGATGCTGCAAAAAGATCTGGACACCGAATACAGTGTGCGCGACAACCTGAAAGCTGCCATGGCATTGTGCGAACGCTTAGGCGACTACAACAGCCGCGACATGCTGCTGGCACAACTGCGTGACACCGAGGAAGACCACACATACTGGCTGGAAAAACAGATCAACTTGATCAAACAAGTTGGTATGGCAAACTATTTGCAAGCCAAAATGGGTACTGAGATCTAAGTACGTAGACTATGGCCGCGATGTTACGCAAGCCATAGTCCTAACACGCACACCAAGGCCACACCGTGTAGTGTGGCCTTAGTTTTTTACCCCTTCCACACTGATCAATTCGTCGCTGCTTTGTGGCGCACGTCCATACTCATAGCTACCCGAGACCACCACATTAGAAAAGCCTGCTAATTGCATGGCCATCTTAATTTCACTAGGGCTCCACCAGCGTAACGAAAACTCTTCTAGTTCTGTACGTACTAATTGCCCGTTTTCCCATAGCTCATAGCGATGCAACTCGGTGCTAACTTGATTCGCATAATCAATAGATAACGGTGTGCTAGCCAAGGTAACAATAGCGTGATCGCCTATCTGCCACTTACGCATAGACGGTTTGCTGTTAAAGATAGCTTGTGCTGCATCTAGATCCAGCATCAACCTACCACCTTTATTGAGCTGCTGATAAAAACGCGCCAATACCAGCATCGCCACATTAAAAGAGTCTATAAGCTGAAAGGTACCTGCCGGTATCACAATGGCATCAAAACGCTGATCTGTTTGGAAGCTGGCGAAATCCCCCACCACTAAGTCAGCTTTTACGTTGTGCTGCGCTAACGTGGCATGAGCCACCTCTAGCATATTGGGCGATGCGTCATAGCCCACAACGGTTTTACCCGCTTTTAATAGCGGCACTAAAAATCGCCCATTGCCTACGCCGGGCTCCAAAATCAACCCTTGCACATCACGCAAACGGTCTACGTAATACTCCACATCACCAAACGAAACCCCCACTGGTTTATCCGCCTCATACACCAGTGAAGACAACTGCCCATATTTATTTTTCATAGTAATGATTATGTCCAAATCTCATCTATATATCGCTGTTGATACCGTGGTACCCCTCTGTTTGGCCACGATTATATCCCTAGCGACCCTAAGCCTTATCTGCCCTTGATAAGTGCCCTGCCTATCAACATACGTTGTATATCGTTAGCACCTTCATAGATTTGGGAAACACGTACATCTCGGTAGATGCGTTCTACTGAATAACTTTTGGTGTAACCACTACCACCGTGAATTTGAATCGCATCAGAACAAATTTTCTCTGCCGCCTCAGAGGCAAACACCTTAGCCATAGACGCCTCGGTTAAACATGGCCTGCCAGCATCTTTAAGTTGTGCTGCACGCCATACCATTAAGCGAGCAGCATCTAACTGTATCGCCATATCCGCTAAGCGAAAATTCACGGCCTGATGTTCAATAATGGGTTTACCAAAGGTCACACGCTCTCGCGCATAGGCCGTTGCCGCGTCTAACGCCGCACGCGCCATCCCTACCGATTGTGCAGCAATGCCAATGCGGCCCTCTTCTAGATTTGACAGGGCAATCTTGTAGCCTTCACCCTCTTTGCCCACCAAGGCATCCAATGGCACCCTGCAGTTTTCAAAGACAATTTGCGCTGTATCCGATGCATTTTGCCCCAGCTTTTCTTCAATGCTGGATACGATATAGCCCGGTGTAGATGTAGGCACTAAAAAGCAGGAAATCCCTTTTTTGCCGGCCGCTTTATCCGTCACTGCAAACACAATAGCCACATCGGCATTCTTGCCCGACGTAATAAACTGCTTTACGCCATTCAACACCCACGCGTCACCCTCTTTCACTGCCGTCGTTAACAAGGCAGAAGCATCTGAGCCAGCCTGAGGTTCGGTCAAACAAAAACAGCCCAGTTTTTCACCGCTCGCCAAGGGTCGCAGCCATGCTTTCTTTTGCGCTGCTGAGCCGTACTTATAAGGAATGCCACACACCAGCGAATTTTGTACCGACACAATGGTAGAAGTAGAACCATCACCCGCTGCTATTTCTTCTAGAACTAGCACCAAGGTCATGTAATCCATGCCTGCACCGCCCTCTGCTTCAGGGATCGCCACCCCTAACGCCCCCAATGCCCCCAGCCCTTTCAACGCCTCAGCAGGGAAAATATGCTCCCTGTCCCACTTGGCTGCAAAAGGCGTGATTTTCTGATGTACAAACTCACGGATAGAGTCGCGGACCATCTCGTTTTCTGGCGTTAACAGCATAGTTCAACCTTTACTATAGTCAAAAGTAAAAACACGGCCCTGCTAGCAATGTGTTTTCCCCAAACTGCTCGTTTATTCTATGAAGCGTATTACCGGTGTCTGTGGCTAGAAAAATAACTTATTAGTGTTGCATGTACAAAGTACCGCATCTAGATGGTAGATACCACAGGTTATCCACTGCTACTGTTGATAAGCTTGGGGATACTGTTTTAACAGACTGAGCAAAGCCAGACGCCATCACACTTTGCCTTAGCCTGATCAGTTTTTATACAACACCATCCACCACGCCCCAACACATAGCACCGCTACTCAACAGACAAAAAAAGAGGACAAGAAGATACGCTTCTTGTCCTCCCGCAACCCGCTATGCGTTTGTCGTTACACGGTCACTTGCAAAGCAGTTTGCTCTAAATGCTCTTTCAAACCTGGTTCTAGCTGCAATTGTTTAGCCAGCTCATCTAAATAGGCTTTTTCCATAAATGTATCGGCTTCTGTTATCAACACACTCACCAAATACACCTCGGCTTTTTCTTCAGGGGTATGGGCGAGTTTTGCGATAGCAGCAGGGTCTGCTGGCCCCTCTAACTGTGCGGCCAACCACTGTTGTTCGGCCACGCCTGCTGGCAGCTTGGCAAACTCAGCGTCCAACAGGTTTTGTTCTTCTTGATTAATATGACCATCGGCTTTAGCTGCAGCAATCATGGCTGCCAATATCAAACGGCTTTGTTGCTCAACTACTGGTGCAGGTAATTGTTGAAATGCTGCTGGTGTAGTAGCGTTCGCCGTGGAACCGGCTACGGACTGCCCACCTTTTTGCTTCCAATCACCATAGGCTTTGTACGCCAACGCACCCACTGCTGCCACACCACCATACATGGCAACCTTACCACCCATTTTTCTAAATTTCTTGTTGCCCAGCAGCAATGCCAGCGCTCCACCAGACAAGGCACCACCCGCAAAGCTTTTTCCCGAAAAAGAGTTTGAGGACGTTTCTTCATTGTTAGGCGTAGTCGCCGATTTGGTATAAGCCTGAGCTGACTGCAACAATTGCTGCAAAATATTCTGTAGCGACATGAGGCTTGTACTCCGAAAACAGTAGAAAGTAATTGTTAGATAAGTTTCTACGCAATTAGTTCAACAGCAGCAGCCTGATGACAACCTTTACTCCTTAGGTGGTTTATAAAACAACTGCGCCGTACTTTGATTAAAAGTACGGCGCAGCGTGTGATGACCGCCGTTTATTAACGAACAATAAAACCAGCAGCCACTGGGTCATCGCGGTTGATTTGCCAACGTGCTGTTCCCAATACACTGGCTGTACCTTTCACGGTTGGGCGCACTGCACGCTTACCGTTAAGGTCTACCTCACCCAGCAAGCAGCCTTCAAATGTGCCGCTACCCAGCAAACCTTCAGAGCGTATAGGTTGATTCATACCCATTTTTCCACGCGCCTCAAACATGGCCATCATCGCGCTAGTGCCTGTACCGCCCGGTGAGCGATCCAATTGCCCCGCACTAAACACGTGTACATTTTTGTACATAGCACCTTCAATCGTAGGCTGATGCCAGAAGGTAATAAAGTTCAAGTCGGTAATATGTGCTTGGGTTGGATGCTGTATGGGGTACACGGCATTAATTTGCTGGCGTGCTAGCAAGCCCATCTCAATAAGCTCACGGCCGTTATCTGGCGAAATACGTAGATCACTTTTGCACAAATCAATGATGCCAAAGTAGTTCCCACCCCATACGATATCTGCATGCAACACACCATATTTAGGCAGTTCAATTTTGATATCTTGTGCTTCTACATAGGCTGGCACGTTTTCAAACTTAGTATGCAATACCTTTGCACCTTCGCTTGTGACTTCAGCCACCACCAAACCAGCTGTAGTTTCAAAACGGATGGTTGTCACACCACTAGGATGACGGGGCACCATACCATGCGCCACCATGGCCATCGCCACCGCAATGGTGCCATGACCACACATGTGCGAGTATGTCTCACCGTCTATATAGATCAAACCAGCATCGTAATCGGGGCTAGATGGTGGTGTTAGAAACACCCCAAACATATCATTATGCCCACGAGGTTCACGCATTAAGGCTTTACGCACCCAATCATAGTTCTGGGTAAGAAACTGTCTTTTCTCCAGAACAGTGGACTGAAATGGATATGGAATACCACTATGAATAATGCATAATGGCTCCCCTTCCGTATGCGTGTAAATCACATCAAATACATCTGTAGTTTGCATTCCAATTAATGCAGGCGCTGGCATAGTCATTTTTTATCACTCGCAAAAACATCCAAACCTATCGTTAAATCCAAAACCACAATAACAATCAACGATATAAATATTGTTATTGCTGAAACAGCGGAAATCATTGGGTCTACGGAATACTGCACGTAGTTAAACAACTGCACGGGGGTGGTGTTCAACGACGCATTGGTATGGAACATAGATAGCTCCACGTTGATCCACGACGTAATAAAAGCGAAGAATGCACCCGACACAATGCCTGGTCGAATTAAGGGCAAAGTGATATATCTAAACGTCATCCACGGCGTAGCCCCCAAGTCAGCCGAAGCTCGTTCTAGCTGCAACTGGCTGTCATTGAACAAGGCATATACGGCACGTATCACAAAGGGAGTCACGATCACCACATGACCTACCAGCAATGACCAAAATGTTTGTGAAAACCCTAGCTGCGAGGTGAACTGCAATAACGCCGAACCTATAACCAAATAAGGCACAATCAAGGGCGCGTTAAACAAACTCGCCAAAAAGTCTTTACCAAAGAACGTTTCTCTAGCAGTGATCAACGCAACCGGTATGCCCAAAACGATGGCAATCACCGTGGCGCAAAAGGCCAACCACGTACTCAAAATGAATGCTTGTATGTAGGCTTGGTCCTCGAACACTTTCACATACCATTGCAGGCTGATACCTTCTGGCGGAAAGCTTAAATAGCTGCTAGTGGTTAGCGATGAACCGATGATCACCACCAACGGTAAGATCAAAAACAAGATCACCAGAAAAGCAATTAAGGACACTATGGTTCTAGCCATTACGCCGGCCTCCCTGTAGTACGCCCTAAGCGATTTGCAAAGGCGACCAACACCAAGGTAGCCACCAGCAACACGATGCTGAGTGCCCCCCCATAATTAAAGTTAAAAACCGTGCTGTACTGCTGGAAGATCAGCATAGACAACAGCGTTACTCGGCCACCTGATAACAGCGCTGGCGTCACGTATGCACTGACCGACAAGGCAAATACCATCATTGCCCCCGACGCTAACCCTGGTATGGTTTGTGGCAGGTTGATAAACCAAAAAGTCTGCATGGGGTTCGCCCCTAAATCTCGCGACGCATATTCCAAAGAGCGGTCCATATTGCTAATGGAAGCCCCCACTGAAATCACCATAAAAGGCAGCAGGATGTAGACCAAACCAATCAAAATACCGGTTTCGGTGCCTAACAAGCGCAATGGCGTATCAATCAGCCCTACGTCTTGCAGCGTTTTATTTAAAAAACCATTTCTACCCAACAGCACCATCCAACCAAACGAGCGGACAATATTGCTAGTAAACAGAGGCACCAACAGCAAGATCACTAATGCACGACGCCATGCTTGGCTAGGCACAAGCCGCACAATGAACCACGCCAAGGGATAGCCCAACAGCGCACAAATAATCGTGGTGTATAGACCTAGCTTTACCGTGACCCAAATCACACTCCAGTGATACTGATCCAGCAAAATCTCGCTGTAGTGCACAAAGCTAAAACTCTGCCCCTCAGTCAAACTAGACAACAGCACTACCCCCAAGGGGAACAAAAAGAAGCACGCAAAAAACAGTATGGGTACGAAAAGCAGCTTGGCTAAACTTGAGTGACGCATTTCTTATGCCTCCAACGGACATGCCTTACTGATATCAATACGTATAAAGACGGTTTGGCCGCTCTGTAGATGCAAGGTGTTTGCGCCCATACATCTAGCCGTCACCTCTAGTTCACCCGCGCGCAAAAAGAACATGCTGTGACTACCCAAATTCACAATCTCGTTAACCTGAGCTGCTATCCCTTCCTTGCTGTCTAGACTGATCCCCACATCCTCTGGGCGCACTAATAGCACCTGCGTCTGTTTAGTTGCTTGCGGTATGGGCTGTTGCGTTGCAGTTAGCCAGCACTGCGTATCACGGTGATACACGGGTAAAATATTGACGTCACCAATAAACTCACCAACAAAACGCGTGGCAGGCTGGCTATACACCTCATCCCCCGTACCTATTTGCTCAATGCTGCCTTGGTTCATCACCACAATGCGATCCGACATGGCCAATGCCTCTTCCTGGTCATGCGTCACAAAAATGAAAGAGATCGCCAGTTTTTCCTGCAGTGCTTTTAGCTCCATCTGCATACGTTTACGCAGTTTCAAATCCAATGCTGATAACGGCTCATCCAACAGCAGCAGTTTGGGTTTATTCACAATGGCACGTGCCAACGCTACACGCTGACGTTGCCCACCTGAAAGCTCTGACGGCATACGCTCGGCAAAGCCTTCTAGCCCCACTAACTCCAAGGCCTCTAGCGCTCGTTTTTTAGCCTCGACCGCAGATACGCCAGTACGCTGCGGCCCATACATCACATTCTTCACAATGCTCATGTGCGGGAACAAGGCATAGCTTTGAAACACCGTATTTAACTGACGTCGGTGCGCAGGCAGATACGTAATATCGGTAGCGTCATACACAATGCGGCCACTGTCCGGATGCAAAAAACCAGCGATCGTGGTGAGCAGCGTCGTTTTGCCACACCCACTAGGTCCTAACAACGTCAAAAACTCTCCTGGCATCACATCCAAATGAATGTCGCGTAACGCTCGATAATTGTTGGAATAGGTTTTATTAATGCCTTGGATGGATAACAACGGCTTCATAGCTTGCTTACCTGCCTAGATGTTCAAACTGCACGAGTAGCCCGCCAGATGGGCTTAAGCCCATCCGGATAACACGGTATCAAGAGTAAAAAGTGCGACTTAGCGACGACCTAGTTCACGGTTCCACGTATCGGTCATCTCAGCACGTGCTTGGTTTACAGCCGTCCAATCCGATAGGTTTAGCGTATCCACCGAGCCGTTCAACCCCCACGGCATACGCTGCTGCAAAGTGTCGGGTAGCTCTACACCTTTTACAGCTGGGCCTAGGTAAAGTTTTTCTGCTAAACATGCCGCGGCCGCTGGTGTCATCGCAGCATTAATAAACTGTTGAGCAGCCTCTGGATGCGGTGCGTTTTTGATTTGATGCACCCTGGCATCCGTCGCCCATACTCCTTCTTTAGGCACAGCAAAACCTATGGGCAACCCTTTATCTGCCAAGTCCCATGCACCCACGTTAAAGTGAGCGCCTATGACAGCTTCACCTGCTTGAAATGCATTACTTGCTGCACCGGAACTGTCGTAATACGAGGCTACATCCAACTGTTTCAATTTCGCCCACATAGGGGTCATATCGTGTGGCGTTGCGCCAAACAAGTTTCCTAAAAACACCAAGAATGGAATACCTGATGAGTTAGCTGACGATGGCAGAATCACAGCCCCCGCGTATTGCTTATCCCACAATGCCTCCCAACTATCAGGAGCTTTCTGCACCTCGCGTGTGTCGTACGCTATACCTAATGAGTAATACCCAACGCTGACAGCAAAAGGCTGTCCGTTCGCATGGTAAATAGCCTGTGGCTGCATAGCGCTCATGTTCGGCAGCGCCTTACTATCCAGCGGTGCTAATAGGCCCTCTGCCTCGGCTATCTCACTAATCCCACCATCCAAGAACACCACATCCAGCACAGGACGTGCCGACTGCTGACGCATTTTGGCCAAGCTGGTGGTGGAGGTACCAATTTCTGGAATCACACGGATGCCAGTGGCTTGTGTAAACGGCTGGGCAATACACGCATCGAAAGCCTCCCCCCAGTTGCCGCCATACCAAGCCACGCGTACCTCTTCGGCCTGAATACTTTGACTAAATAAAACTGCTCCCGCTAAGGCTGTGGCAAAACCTATTTTCATGGTTGTCTCCTATTATTTTCTTTTCATACTCACTATGATGGGAGCAAAGCTCAATTTAAAATTGAACGATAACGACAAAAAAATGAATTATTACGACACCCAAAAAGGGAGCCCACATGGAGACGAACCTTGACGCTCACCCTACCCCACTACGGGTAGGAATAGTCATTTTGGATCAGTTCACCCTCACAGCTTTTGCCGGTTTTCTGGATGTGTTACGCCTTGGGGGCGATTACGGTGGTCACAGCAGGCAAATACATGTGAAGTGGGTAGTCATGAGCATGGACGGCAAAGACAGAAGGTCTAGTGCTGGCACCTTAATGACAGAACTACACCCACTGATAGAGCCAGAAAATTTTGACTACATCGCTATTTGCGGCGGCAACAGTTACATAGAGCGTTCACCTTCCACTCCACTTCTGCAGTGGCTACAAGATGCAGCAGCTAAGCAAGTGAGCCTGCTGGGCATTTGCACGGGTACCTTTGCTCTGGCGCAAGCAGAGCTTATTGGCTCACTTCCAGTATGCGTGCATTGGAACGTAGTAGATGAGTTTTCTAAACGCTTTCCCACTGCCAGAACCAGCGTAGACAGTCTTTTTATTGATGCAGGAAAAATTATTACCTGCGCTGGCTCTACCGCTGCAATAGACCTAGCCTTACACATCCTAAAGCAGCACTTTGGGCGCGAAAAAGCTCAACAGGTTTTGCGTCACATGATGCTGCACAACATACGACCGGCGAGGCTGCCGCAAGCCCATTTCATTGCCAACTTGGACGGCGTCAAAGATACGCGTATACACAAAGCCGTGCACTACATTGAGCAGCGCATCGATGATAGGTTACGCGTGCAAGATATAGCCTCGCACATAGGAATGAGTGTGCGGCAATTAGAGCGGCTTTTTAAACAAGAGCTCAGCACTAGCCCCACCCGCTTTTATCAAAAGATGCGTGTGGAATATGGCAAATGGTGGTTAATGAATACCTCTGACAGCATCACACAAATCGCCCTAAATTGCGGTTTTGCTGATACATCGCACTTTTCCAGAGAGTTCAAGTTGCACTTTAAGGTCAACCCTCAAAGCATACGCCAGCACGCAACTACGCACGCTGGCGCCTCTATGCTGTAGCACTTTAGGCTTAGGCACAGTTATCCCCACAAACTGTGCATAAGGTTGGGGATTGCTTTATAACAGCTTCATCCAACCCAGTAACGGCGCGTGTCTGGGGTTGCAAGAGCAATTTTTATACACTTTCCCAAACACACTGTTTCAGGCTACGCCACGACAACAAAATAAACCAGTGATCATGGTAAAGCTGCCTTCGTCCTCGTAGTGCAATGCCTCATGCACCTGCTTAGGCGCTACCTGTTGCAAATCACGTATGGCCTGTACGTTCAAGTCAGGTGTGCGCATGCGTTCTACCCAACTGCTAAACTCCAACCGTACTGGCCATGCTTGCGTGCCTTCTATCTTAAAGCCTGCATCGGCCAACATACGTTGCCACTCAGTTTCGGCGTAATCACGCACATGCGAGGTGTCGCGCAGTAATTCAATGGTTTGGAAGTGCGTATCAACTAAGGGGTTGGCATAACCCAATACATCTATCACTAACAATACACCACCCGGCTTCAATACCCGACGCGCTTCTAACAATGCTGCGGGTACATTGCCCCAGTGATGAGCGCTATAGCGAGTTGCCACCACATCAAACGATGCATCAGCGAAAGGCAAGCTTTCTACCATAGTCTGCACGGTTTCTATGTGCGACAAACCACGCTGCGTAGCGGCTTTTTCTACCACCTCTAGCATGCCTGGTGACGCATCGGCGGCTACCACTTTTGCCAAAGCAGGGGCCAATGCAAAACTTAAATGCCCTGCCCCACAGCCTAAATCTAAGCCCACGCCTGTAGGCGCTGTATGCTGCGCCACATACGCTCCGGCAGCCTTCAAGTCGTCGCCTTGAGCATGTACAGCACTGCTTAAGTAAGCATTGGCTTGTGAGTCAAATTGGCTGTTCACAGATTCGTTATGGGTGCGCATGTCGTTCTCCAGTTAAAGAAGCTCTACCCTAACAGGTCTATAAACCAGTACAAGACCATTGCTCATACTGGTATAAAAAACACCTGTAAAGCATGGCATTTGCATCAGTACTTTGCTCTAAAACTCTCATCCATACACTCTACCTAGGCTGCGGGGTACACTCTCGCTGATCAGGCTGTAGATTTATGGGAGAGTACTGACATGTATGAGAAAAAAGGAAGCCCTCTTTTAACCCGGGGCGACTTTCTCAAGCGCATGCTCTGGCACACGCTTGCAGCATTAGTATTAATTATGCTGGTGTTTTTATTTGGTGTATTGGGCCAAGTAGCCGTTGAAGATATTTCATTGCACGATGCGTTTTTAAATACGGCATTATTGTTGGGTGGTATAGGTACTCACAGCATGCCTCAAAGCATTGCAGGCAAACTTTTTATTGCCATCTATGGTTTTGTGACGGGTTTGCTGTTCATTGCCTCTATAGGCATGATCCTAGCTCCTGTAGCACACAGAATCATGCACAAGTTTCATTTGGATGAAGACTAAATCTCTACATGCATGATGATAGGCGCGTCATAACGCGCCTATGGTATTAACAATTTGTAATACATGCATCCTTACCCCTAGTGCGAATTTAGCTATATTTCCCCTAGCTTTAAACTTTCACTCACCCATATTTGCGCATAGGGAAATCAGCATGTCTACATCCTTTACTAACCTGCAATTAAAATCCGAACTGACGATTGCAGAGATCATTGGCCACGGGATTATTTGGATACTACTCAGTATTGTTACCTTTGGTTTGGCCCTGTTTGTGTTTCCGTACTACATGCAGAAATTTATCATCAGCCAAACCTATGCCTATGATCAGCAAGGCCAACGCGTGGGTAGACTGGTGTGCACCATAGACTTAGCCAGCATCATTGGCAACATTGTGCTGTGGGCCATTATTAGTGTGCTGACTTTAGGCTTGGGCTACTTGATTTTTATGTACAAAATTAACGCACACTGCATGAGCCACACCAAAATCATTGGGGTAAATGAAGTGCTGTAACCACGCAATAGATCCGTATCAACCGCCCACGCTATGGGCGGTTTTTTCATGCCTGTCGCTTCGCCATGTGTGTGCATCACCGTAACACGCCCCTCGCCTCGCTAGTGCTGAGCTTCCCTTTTATTCTCAGCGCTGTCTACAATACCTTATAGCGTTAATCTTTTTTCTGCTGAGGTAGCCCACGATGAACCACGCCCACGTATTTTTTGAAACGTCTATGTTGGACGGCTGGCTTCAAGAAGATATAGGCTACCTTGATCTTACTAGTACCCTACTGCATATAGGCAATCAACCTGCACGCATTACATGGCGTACTCGCGGCGCCACCGTGAGCGCCTGTACTGAAGAGGTAGTACGCTTACTACAATCTCGTCAGATCAACGCTATTCAACACTTACCTAGCGGGCAGCACGCCAGCGATGGCCAAGCCTTAGTCACAGCCGAAGGCCCTGCACACGCATTATTAGACGTATGGAAAGTAGGCCAAAACCTACTGGAATACGCCTGCTCTGTTGCTATGCGCACCCATCAACTCGTAGAAACTGTCAAACACCTTAACCCTAATGTAGGCATACTCACTACCCGCAAGCACCCGCCTGGCTTGCGTCGTATTGCGGTTAAATCCACCATGGCTGGCGGTGCGTGGCCACATCGACTGGGACTCTCTGAAACCATTTTGGTTTTCCCCCAACACCGTGCACTTTTAGCTGGCAACGGTTGGGTTGAGGTCAAAGAAAAGCTGAGTCACAACGCTAATGGGTTAGCAGAAAAAAAAGTAGTAATTGAGGCCAACACTCTGGAAGAGGCCTTACTCGCCGTTGACGCAGGCGCTGACGTTATACAGTTTGATAAAGTTGCTCCGGCCCCATTGCAGGAGTGGTGCGCGACGTTACGTCAGCAATTTCCCGCACTAAAACTACTGGCTGCAGGTGGAATCACTAACGACAACGCCGCAAACTACGCAAACTGTGGCGTTGATGGCTTAGTCACCAGCAGCCTGTACTACGGTCCGCCGGCGGATATTAGTGTGCTAATTGAACGCATTTAGCACACCATGACCAACAATGCAGGGCTGCAACACACAGCCCTGCTTAAACGAATTTACAGCTTACTTAGCGCTTCTTGGAATTTCTTACGCGCCGCTTGCCACACCTCTGTCTGCTCCAGTGCTTTCTTGCGCAATTCGGAAATACTGTCTTCCAAAGCCTCTAGTTGTTGTGCAAACCGTTGCCCCAAATTACTTTGATCACTCACGGCACCTAGGTTCTCACGTACACGTTGTTGCTCAGAGACCTGCTCATCCAATAACGAACGGGTGTGCTGCCACTCTTGCATCGCTAAACTTTGCTTTTCTCGCAAGGCAACAAGCTCTGGCATAGCGGCTTTCCATTTTGCATTTAACCCGCCCTGATTCCAGTTATACAGTACGCTCTCGTCAACCTCATCCAACCTAAGCTCTTCTGCATCAAGGCGACTAAAGGTGACCTGCACTTGTACTGTTTCTCCTGCTGGCACAGTGACTCTTAAGCGGTAGCTCTGGCTGGTTTGCTCTGTAGTAGCTGAGCTAGAAAACTCCCAACCCTCTTGGCGCGGTATATCAATAATGACCTGACGCGCCTCTTTCGCCGCTCCCTGTACGTTGTACGACCAAAGCTGGCTTTGCTTCCATGTGCTTAGCACCACACCATTGGCAACTTGTGTTTGCGTGATTTCACGAGCAGAGGTCTGCTCTTGCTGAATTTGTACTTTGTTGTCCCTAGCAAAGTAAATCAAGCGTGCCTCACCACTAGGCAAGCCCGTTAGCTGAGCATCGCCAATATGACCTAACTGACGATCAAACACGGTGATAATCCCGGGTGGCAAACTACTGTCTAAGGTATTTTTCAGATAAATCGCTGCACTGGGGTGAGGGCTATTTTGGTTTTGAAAATAAACAGACACGTCCTCGGCTTGTACTTGCTGATCCTGGAAAGGCACAGAAATAGTCTGGCCACTTGCCGCATTCACGGGATTAGGAATGGTAAAACGCACAACCGTTTGGCCTTCATCCGCAATGGCTGCTGCACCTCCGGCAACGCCTGCCGAAGCCCCACTACGCTGCCGTACTCTATCGCTCATGTCCATACTGCGCTCTTCTCGCATAACCATCTTAGCGGCCGCTATAGGTGCTGGCGCAAAACTGGCAACACTAGCCTCAAAGTTATCCGGTGCCGGCGCGGTACTGCTACCTACCGCTATAGGTAGCTCGGGGCGCGTATGCCAATACTGCTGTAACAAGGCTTGCTGATACACCACGGGCGACCCCGAACTCAGCGTCAGACTAATATCCTTCCAGTCCTCACCCGTTGTGTTTTCTACAACGGCCCATGCCTGCAGGCGCGCTTTATTCTCGCTGTCTAGCAACAGCCTATAGGTAGTTTTCCAGATGGGTGCCGCGATGAGGTAGCGCAGCTCTAGCTCTTTGGCTTTGGTTGGCGCTAAAGAGAGATGCAATTCTCGACTGTTGTCGTTGGTTTGTCGTGCCAAAATTTGGCTAGCTTGCTGTAACTGGGCCTGAATACGGGAATCCAGTACTTGCAAGCTGCTGTCAGGGCCCAGCTCTACCGTTTGCACTTGCCCTTCCGCGCTCAGTAACGACAGGGAATAAACCGTTTTTTGATCCTGTTCCTGAGCATCTACACCCAATAGCGTGCCTCGCACACTACGCCCTTGCGAATACGCTTGTACCTCTACCCCACGCAAACTGCTGGCCAAGGCATGAATAGAACTAAGACTAGATTCGTTAAAAGGCAATCCTGCCAAACTGCTGTCTAGCGGTGCTTTACCCGCCAAGGTTAGGCTTTGAATACGTTGCTCTGCATCGCTAATCAGCAAGGTCTTAAGCACATCGTCAACTTGATCCAACGGCACGGTTAAGCTGACTGGACCTTGTTCAGGAATGCTTACTTGGCGTACTACTTCGGCAATCCCTGCTGTAGACAGGCTAATTTCACGTATAGAATCTGCCCACGTTACGCCTCCCCACAAGCAAAGACTCAGAGTAAGACCTAACTGAGTGGTAGTGCGAAGCCTAGCAATAGACGAAGGTAAAGCTGACATAAACGTATCCCTAACAAACAAGAAACAAGGTAGGAGCATTATGTAGCATTGAGCGACCCAGTGTCATGCGGCAACGTAAGTAAAGCTGACAGTCCTTAGGCGTGATGTGAAATCCTCCCACAAACTCTACTTTATCGTTACATCAGGAACTTCTTTTCACTGCATCTAACGTCTGTCCGTCCTTACGCTTCCATTCTACCCATCCATTTGCAGCACTACCAATTACCAAAGTAGCTGCCCCACTTGGACTGTTAAAAAGCACATCTTCGTTGAACAGTAAATTCTCACCATCAATGCTTATTTTCCCTTTGGCTAATAACTGTTCTTTAAGCCTCGTGTAGGCTCTACTTTGAAAATTAGGGCTGGCATCCGCCCTTCCTGTTGAGCCTTTCATAATAACAAAACCCTCCTCAGTATATTCCCCCACAGCACTGATACCTGCTCGCATACAGTAAAATCGCTCAGTATCACTATGCTTCTGCTTTTGACTAAGTAATGGCTCAAATATGGGGTAACTCAAAGTCCCTAGGATGATTCGCATCGTATCCAGAATTTCTAAACAATCCGCTTCCAAGGGTGCTGGGGTATAAGGACGGCAACCCTTATTCACATTCGTTTTTTGATAACGCCCTGCTTTTTCTGTTTCCTCAAGCGCCTTCCACTCTACGTAAAGTGCATGTGTATTGGTTAAACTTTTCGTTCTAGAAACAATCACGACTGCGCGTTGCCAAAAATCCTTCTCTTTGTGGTGTAGCCCTAAGCGAGTTTTTAAGTCGCTAGTTTGGCCTATATAGACCAACGACTCTCCTTCTTCTGAGTGACCAAACAAAAAGTAAACGGCTATTTGCTGGCTTTCAGGCATAGAGAAAAAATCACTAAGTGCACTACGAGGGATCTCAATAGCTTGCACAATTCTTGTAGTGACCTCTGCAATACGAATCCCTCTAGCATCACCTGAAGGTAAAAAAACTTGAATAGTTTGAGGGCGTGATAATATTTTCATGACTATGTAGTTAAGTAGGGAAAAATTACCGCTTAGATCTCGATATAGAGCAATGATTCTTCATGGTATTTTTATCATATCTTCTATAAATTATTGGAAATTTCAATGAACATAAGATTATTTGATACCATTCTTAATATCAACAAAAAAAACACTACAGATAGAAACTATCAGGAAATATGGAACGCATATACAAAGCTAAAGGGGTGGAAATTTTTTTATGAAAGAATGCACTCACTATCCGATGCCAATTTCTTTCTGAGTAAAACAATTTCCGAGGATGTCATCATATTCTCAGGTCATGGCGGCAGATCACCTAGCTTCATACTAAGCAATGGCGAGTCCCTAATGCCTGAAGATTTAGAAATGATAGATATTAAAAAAACCACAGAAAACAAATTTATTATTTTTGCCGCGTGTGGAATAGGAAAAGACCTAAAGCTACTAAAAAAATACAAGGACGCATTAAAAGCAAAAAGAATATTTTCCTACAAACATGAAATTTCTGATGAGTATTGCTTTCTCTTTGAGTCTATTCTTATGGAGTTCATTTCAAGAAACTTAGAATTTAATGAGAAACACTTTGATGAGTACAGAGAAGCAACATTTTTCCTAAAAAACATCAATGCTAGAAATGTAAAAACCCATCCTATGGTTATGATATAACCCCCTAAGAGCATAACCTAGATTTTAACAATCTCTGAGCTAGTAGAAATTGTATCCTAAGACACCTCCAGTATTACCTCTGTGCCTACTTGAGCTCTTAAACACACTCCCCCTAACCCTACATTAAACGTGTAGTTTACCTACTATCTAACACCCGACTCTTACAGAATGTGCTACCTTCACCTGCATACTGTTACTTATACGCAAAAAAGATATATTTGATGATAGACGACATAAAAAGAACGCTATGGTCTGCAGCAGACAAGCTGCGCGCCAACATGGATGCCGCCGAATATAAGCACCTTGTGCTGGGCCTGATTTTTCTGAAATACATCTCAGACACGTTTGCTGGGCGCCAGGATGAACTGCGCGCACGCTTTGCTGACGAGAACGACGAGTACTACTTTCCCGACGCTAGTGAGGATGACTTAGCCGCGGAGCTGGAAGACCGTGACTACTACATCGCCGCCAACATCTTTTGGGTTCCTGAGGAGGCCCGCTGGGAAAGCCTACGTGCTGCTGCCAAGCAGCCCGATATTGGCAAACGTATTGACGATGCTCTAACAGCGATTGAGTCAGAGAACCCCAAGCTCAAAGGCATTCTGGACAAGCGTTATGGTCGAGCTCAGTTGCCCGATGGCAAACTGGGGGAGCTGGTTGACCTAGTCTCCACTATAGGTTTTGGTGACGATGCCAACGTAGCCCGAGATATTCTGGGCCAAGTGTATGAATACTTCCTAGGCCAGTTCGCCAGTGCCGAAGGCAAAAAAGGTGGTCAGTTCTATACCCCTGCCAGCATCGTCAAAACTCTGGTTGCCATTCTTGCTCCACACAAAGGCCAGGTGTACGACCCCTGCTGCGGCTCAGGCGGTATGTTTGTGCAGTCAGAGAAGTTCATCGAAGCCCATGGTGGGAAAATTGGTGATGTGTCCATTTATGGGCAAGAATCCAACCCCACCACCTGGCGCTTGGCAGCCATGAACCTGGCCATTCGTGGCATTGACTTCAATTTAGGGAAAGAACCTGCGGATACCTTTACCCGCAATCAGCATCCAGACCTACGCGCCGACTTTATCTTAGCCAACCCGCCTTTTAATATCAGCGACTGGTGGCATGGCAGCTTGGAAGGCGATGCACGCTGGGAATATGGCGACCCGCCGCAGGGGAATGCCAACTATGCGTGGCTACAGCACATGCTGCATCACTTAAAGCCCATAGGTCGCGCCGGTATTGTGCTGGCTAACGGCTCGATGAGCTCTAGCCAGAACAACGAAGGCGTCATTCGTGCCGCCATGGTGGATACGGACGTCGTCGAAGTCATGGTGGCACTACCTGGCCAGCTTTTTTTCAACACCCAGATTCCTGCCTGCTTGTGGTTCCTGGCTAAACAGAAAAAGCGTAAAGGCGAGGTGCTATTCATCGACGCTCGCAAGATGGGCACCATGATTTCACGCGTACAGGCTGAGCTTGATGATGACGCTATCACACGTATCGCTGAAACCGTTGCCGCTTGGCGTGGCGAGGTAGAAGAAGGCGCCAGCATTACCGAGTACGAAGATGTAGCGGGATTTTGTCGTAGCGTGCCTTTGGCTGAAATTGCCGAGCATGGGCATGTGCTGACACCTGGGCGCTATGTGGGCTCAGAGGAAGTCGAGGATGACGATGAAGCTTTCGCCGAGAAAATGCAGAAACTAACTGAAAATCTCGGTGAGCAGATGGCTAAGGGGGCCGAACTGGACGCGTTGATTCGGCAAAAACTAGAGGGCCTGGGATATGACCTCTGAGTGGAAAAAAGGAAAAATCAAGGACTTTGGGCGAATTGTTACGGGTAAAACCCCGCCTACAGTGCGGACTGATTTTTTCGAAGGTCCTATTCCCTTTCTAACTCCTACAGACATGCTGGACGGCAGAAAAACTGTTAGGACAAGCCGTACTTTAACTACCGCGGGACTAGAAAGTGTCAAAAATTGCTTGGTTCCTAAAGGCGTTGCCGTTTCATGTATTGGCTGGCAAATGGGAAAAACGGTACTAATTAACACACCGACGGTAACTAATCAGCAAATAAACACAATCGTGGTAGATGAGTCCAAATTCGACTTATCCTTTGTGTACTACTTGCTCGCTTCGATGCGGGAAAAAATTTTTGAGCTTGGCGCCACACCGACAAGAACCCCTATCGTCAACAAAACTACTTTTGGTGAAATTCCGGTTTTCATCCCACCTTTCACAGAACAGAGAAAAATCGCCAGTATTGGTGCTGCACTCGACGACCGCATCACCCTCCTACGCGAAACCAACAAAACTCTTGAGTCCATCGCTCAGGCCATCTTCAAGTCCTGGTTCGTGGACTTTGACCCCGTGCGCGCCAAAATGGAAGGCCGTCAGCCGGAAGGGATGGATGAAGAAACTGCAACACTATTTCCGAACTCGCTGGAAGAATCTGAGTTGGGGCTGGTGCCGAAGGGATGGCAAACATCTTCACTTGCTGAAAGCTGTTCCTACTTAAAAAGAGGGCTATCGCCTAAGTACCTAGAGAAAGGTGGAGTGCTTGTCCTCAACCAAAAATGTGTGCGTGATTTCTCCATAGATTTTAAAAAGGCACGTCGTCACGACAACTCTCAGCGAGCAATTGCTGGGCGAACAATCGAGGTAGGAGATGTCTTAGTAAATTCAACGGGAGTTGGAACACTTGGTCGAGTCGCTCAAGTTCTCGACCTTCCTGAAACGACTATCGCTGACTCTCATTTAACGATTGTTCGAGCAGGAAGCACCATGAACCCTGCATATCTGGGGGAATGGATGCAACGAAATCAAACAATTATTGAGAGCATGGGGGAAGGCACAACTGGCCAAACCGAATTATCCAGAGTCAAACTCGGGGAGTTACGGCTATTAACCCCACCTTCAGCTATACAACTCGCATTTGCAACAATATCCCTGTCCCTAAAATCCAAAATTGTCGTCAACTCTCACACCAGCGCTTCGCTTGAGGCTATTCGCGATACCCTTCTTCCCCGCCTCATATCTGGCCAACTACGCTTACCTGAAGCCCAAGAAAAAGTAGAGGACGCTTTGTCATGACCGAAGACCAATTGGAACAGGAAACTTTAGGCTGGCTAGCCGATGTGGGCTACACCCTTCGCAATGGCCCCGACATCGCCCATGATGGCTCGGACCCGCAGCGCACTGGCTACACCCAAGTCATTCTGCCTCAACGCCTACGAGAGGCCATCAACCGTTTGAACCCACACATTCCTGCCTCAGCGCGCGAGGATGCATTCAAGCTGGTGGAAAACCTCGACACACCTGTTCAGTTGGTTGCCAATCGTGCTTTTCATAAGCTGCTCACCAATGGCGTCAATGTCCAATACCAAAAGGATGGTGAAACACGCGGCGATTTCGTTCGTCTCGTGGATTGGGACACGCCTCAGAACAACGAGTTCTGGGCTGTCAGCCAGTTCACTATCAAAGGGCCACACCATACACGCCGTCCCGACATTATTCTGTTTATCAACGGATTACCGTTGGTACTGGTGGAACTAAAAAATGCTGTCAATGAAGATGCTGACATCTGGAAAGCCTACGACCAGATTCAAACCTATAAAGAACAAATCCCAGATGTCTTTGAGTACAACGAGATTCTGGTTATCTCGGACGGCAGCGAAGCCCGCTTTGGTTCACTTTCAGCCAATGCGGAACGCTTTATGCAATGGCGCACCATTGATGGTGTGGAGCTGGACCCGTTAGGTCAATTTAACGAACTGGAAACCTTGGTACGAGGTCTGCTAGACCCCACGTACCTGTTGGACTACTTACGTTACTTTGTACTGTTTGAAGATGACGGCACCCTCATCAAAAAAATTGCCGGCTACCACCAGTACCATGCGGTGCGACTGGCCATAGAGCACGTCATTGAAGCCTCTCTGTTGCAAAGTGATGCGAGCCAGCGCGGTAAAGGCGGTGTGGTCTGGCACACCCAAGGAAGTGGCAAGAGCATTACCATGACCTGCTTTGCCGCCAGAGTCATGCAAGACCCTGTCATGCAAAACCCCACCATTGTGGTTATCACTGACCGCAATGACTTGGATGGGCAGCTGTTTGGTGTGTTTAGTCTCGCGCAAGACCTGTTACGAGAGCAACCTGTACAGGCCCATACCCGTCAACAATTGCGTGAGCTGCTCACCAATCGTCCTTCTGGCGGTATTGTCTTTGCCACGATTCAGAAGTTTATGCCTGGGGAAGATGAGGACACCTTTCCTATCTTGTCCGAGCGCAGCAATATCGTGGTCATTGCCGATGAGGCCCATCGCACGCAATATGGTTTTGAGGCCAAACTCAAAACCCGTAAGAGTAAATTTGCAGCCCCTACCGACTCGTACCAGTCAGCAGCGAATGATGACGCTACTTTCATCGAGACTGCCGTCGCTGAACCTACTGTCACCTATCAAGCAGGTTACGCTCAGCATCTGCGGGACGCCTTACCTAATGCCACCTTCGTCGCGTTTACTGGTACCCCTGTCAGCAGCACTGACCGCGACACTCGTGCGGTGTTTGGTGATTACATCCATATCTATGATATGCAGCAGGCCAAGGAAGATGGCGCTACCGTCGCCATCTACTATGAGTCACGGCTAGCCAAACTCAAGATGCGTCCTATCATGGAAACTCAGGATATAGATGATGCCGTTGATGAGTTAACGGAAGACGAAGAAGAACACACTCAGTCGAAGCTCAAATCAAAATGGGCGGCTTTGGAAAAGGTGGTGGGTGCGGAACCGCGAATCGCCAGTGTCGCGGCTGACCTAGTCCAGCACTTCGAAGAACGCAATAAAGCTCAAGATGGCAAAGCCATGGTGGTAGCCATGAGCCGAGATATTTGCGTACACCTTTACAACGAAATCATTAAACTACGTCCTGATTGGCACGACGAAGACCCCGAAAAAGGTGCCATCAAAGTCGTCATGACGGGTAGCGCCAGCGACAAGGCATTACTGCGCCCTCACATCTACAGCAACCAGGTCAAAAAACGGCTGGAAAAGCGTTTTAAAGACCCGAAAGACCCATTGAAACTGGTCATTGTGCGAGACATGTGGCTCACCGGCTTTGATGCACCGTGTGTACATACCATGTACATCGACAAGCCCATGAAGGGCCACAACCTGATGCAGGCTATTGCCCGCGTCAATCGGGTGTTCCGCGACAAGCAAGGCGGCTTGGTGGTCGATTACATCGGCATTGGTAATGAGCTTAAAGCAGCCATGAAGGAGTACACCGCTAGCAAGGGCCGTGGCAAACCAACAGTGGATGCGCATGAAGCCTTAGCTGTGCTTCTGGAAAGGCTGGATGTGCTACGCGCCATGCTACATGGCTTTGATTACTCAGGATTCAAAACGGGTGGACATAGGGTTCTAGCAGGAGCCGCCAACCATATTCTGTCGATACGTCCGCCAGCAAGTGAAAAAGACAGCAAACTGGATGGCAAAAAACGATTTGCCGACAATACGCTTGCCTTAAGCAAAGCGTTTTCCCTGTGCTGCACCTTAGATGAAGCAAAAGCGTTGCGTGATGAGGTGGCCTTTATGCAGGCCGTCAAAGTCATCCTGACCAAGCGGGACATCAGCACACAAAAGAAAAATGACGAGCAGCGCGAAGCAGCGATTCGTCAAATCATTAATCAAGCCGTGGTCAGCGATAGCGTTGTCGACATCTTTGATGCCGTAGGCCTGGAAAAACCAAACATTGGCCTGCTGGATGATGAGTTCCTAGCACAGGTCCGTAATCTTCCCGAACGCAACTTGGCCGTCGAACTACTAGAGCGTCTGCTTGAAGGGGAAATCAAAAGCAAGTTTGCTAGCAACCTCGTACAACAAGCCAAGTTCTCTGACCTGCTTGAAAACGTCATCAAACGCTATCAAAACCGCAGTATTGAAACCGCTCAGGTCATGGAAGAGCTGGTTGATATGGCTAAGAAATTCCGAGAAGCCTCTCAACGAGGAGAGGAGCTGGGACTGACCGACGATGAGGTCCGCTTCTACGATGCCTTGGCCAACAATGAATCGGCGGTACGCGAACTAACTGACGAAACTCTCAAGAAAATTGCACACGAACTGACCGAAAACCTGCGCAAAAATATCAGCGTTGATTGGTCAAGGCGTGAAAGCGTACGAGCAAGTTTGAGGTTGATGGTTAAACGTATCCTGCGTAAGTATAAATACCCACCGGATATGGCGGATGCCGCTGTCGAGCTCATACTGATGCAGGCAGAAACCTTAGGGGATGAATGGGTAGGCTAACCCCCTTTCCACATACAAAAAGGGCACACTTTTCAGTGTGCCCTTCTGTTTACTGGTGGAGCCGGCGGGAATTGAACCCGCGTCCGCAAGCCCTCTACAGGCAGT